>JAJYBI010000011.1:0-89251 GCA_021779095.1 Deltaproteobacteria bacterium | reverse complement strand
CACGGTGGGGCCAAAACCCTTCACTTTCTACTGCAGCAGTTGAGACTTGGGCGGAATGATCGCCTGTTCCTGTTGGGAGATTACATCGACCGGGGGCCTGACAGTAAAGGTGTGCTGGATATCATATTGAACCTAATTGAAGAAGGTTACGACGTGCGCCCTGTGAAAGGAAACCATGAGGACATGCTTCTGCGGAACGTGAGTGGCCAGCACAACGACTACTCGTTAAAGTGGCCAACTGGTTGGGGTGCAAAGGCTCTGAAAAGCCTTGGCGTTGCCGCAGCGATAGACATACCAACACGCTATCTGACCCTCCTTGAATCATTCCCCTGCTTGCAGTGCGATGAGGACTTTATTTTTGTGCATGCTGGATTGCGCATGGATGTCGATGACCCTCTAACCGGGACAAGCGAGTCGGAAATGATGTGGGGAGAGCTGGACACGGCATATGCATGGAAACTTGGGGGAAGAAAGCTTGTTACAGGTCACATGGTTAAAACAATACGGCAGATCAAGGAATCTCTTTTGACAGACCATATTTACCTGGACAACGGAGCATTCACCGGGGGACGGTTGCCAGATATGGGAAATCTAGTGGCACTAAATCTCGACACTCAGGAGATTACACTTCAGGAGTGGCTGGATGAATAATCGTTGTCCAAGAATCTGAGCAGTACGCCTAGACTGCGACTAATTCACCCTGGTGGAAGCAAATGAAGCACTCAGAGCGTTGACGGCTTATTAAAGGAAGTGCCTGGAAAAGCTGTTTTTGGAGGTCAATGGTGTCAACTGAAGCAAGACTTAAGAGGCTAGGCGTGTGGCATCTGAAGGACAACCCGGAAGAACTTCTGGCAGCTCTGAATGAGAAGGCGAAACCGGACAAGAAAGCGCAAGAGTATCGCAAGCATCAAGCGGAAAAGGCCATGAACGAGTACGCGCAGATGCCGAAGTCGTCGCCCGAGGAGTTCACGGCTCAGTGCGAACGCCTAAAACGGGAAGCTCCAACACCACTCGAAATCCTTTCCCCCAAAGAACAGCACTACCACGCCATGATAGACCGCTACGTTGACGCTTGTATAGCCGGCGATGAAAGCCTTATAGCTGAAATCGATGCAAATCCCGAATGGCGGGAAATGAACGGGATGGAGATTCTGGAGCAGAAGACGCCAGACATCGCCGCCCAAGCTGTTGCCGACATCGATACGGTCAGTATGGAGAATTTTGGCAAAACCGAAAACAAGAATGCTCAAATAGGCAACCAATCTCAACAGGAAAACGAGGGCATGGGCATGAGGCTCGTACTTGCTAATCCAATAAGTAAGCTGGTTGATTTGAACCGTGATGGCAAAATCGAAAGGTTCCTTGTATGGCCTCTTTGGTGTTCTGGGATTGTGGCATTAGTATATGAGTTTTGTACTGGTTATGGTGTATCGGGGTATGTGTTGAGTGCGGAAGAGATGATTGCTACCATTGGCTATTGCCTAGCAATGTCAGCTATAGGAAACACGATCCACGAAAAAGTTCCTTTAAATGAAAACAGGTGGTTGCTTTCTGCTGTCGTGATACTTCCTATTATCTTTGCCGGGACAGTATGGCCAACCGTTTATCGATACGACCATACCCATTGGAACAAGAACAATTATGTTACTCGGATTAATCGGTTATCTGGAGTTGCGGAAATGTACCACCCTAGCAGCGGATGGACAAAGACGCAGTAACAGGTTGAAGTTCCCAGGAGGAAGCACATGAAGACCTCGGCGCGTTTGACGACTTCTTTGAAGCAGTGCTTGGAGAAAATACCGGAAGAGAAGAGGCCACAGTTCGTGAAGATGACAGCCGATCGGCTCAAGGCGCAAGTGAAGGAGAGAGCAGTCGATTAACTCCCCTCTTCGAGAAAGACCGCTGCAGGAGATCAGAACTTGCTAGCCGCCGTCGTTTCAATGAGTTCCATAGCAGTCGGGTGGATCGAATTAATGCCATCATCACCAATGGTCCCTAGCACAGGTATAACCGTTCCTCCAGGCATCGTAACTTCCCCTTTGATTGCTTCCGGGTATTCCTTCTCAAGCAACGTGTAAAGATCGTTCTTCATGTATCGTCCCTCCTGGCGAAATGATATTGGCCCTGCTTCGAGCTATCGCCCAAATGATATCGTGCAACTTAAGCTTGTCAACAACAATTTCTCAATATTATTAAATAGTTACATACGCTAAAACAGTAATATTACGTACCGTTTTGATGGAAAGAAGAACGAGTTTCTTTGCATTATAAAAGGGAGGTTTTGGCAGGAAGTGTAGTTGCTACGCCACCCTGACATTTACTGACATTTGCTAACATTAGTGGCGAGTTTTCCGACATTATAAAATGGGAGCTAAAGCTGCTCGTTTGCTTGCAAATACTAGCATCAGGGTCCTGTGCCCTTCCTTGCAAACCCTTGCATTAACCAACGTGAAACAATTCCGCCCTCCCCAACAAAACCTAACAATAACGCCGCGCCATTGATTGCATGAATACCAGGATTAAACATAACGTCCCGCTAACCTCATAAAACCTCACTTTCAGGAGCGAATTAAAGAACTCATCGAAGAATACGAAGTTGTTCTGAGTGAGTTTTCTGACATTATAAAAAGGATGAATTTGCTTCGACTGGTAGTTCTCGACTTCCCGCTAATTGAGCCGGTGCACTTCTCCATTGGGCCTAAATAGCCCAGGTTCTTCCTTCATCAATTCCGTTGCCTTCTGCTCCACTTCCTCAATCGTCATACCAAAATGCTTTGCTAGCTGTTCCGACGTAAAAACCGGCTGGCCTTCGCTATCCACGTACAGCACTGGCGGAAACATCTCCAACTCATGCATTTTCGCACGCATAGCTTCTCTGATTTCAGGAGGAGCGAAAGACAACGCTCTCGCCAGGAGTTGCAACGCATCGTCGGTTTCCTTGTCATGCAAGCTTTCATACTGTTCTATCAATGATCTGAACTTTTCGGGGTCATAGCGATCCATTTGACTGCCTTTCTTTGCTGGCCCTCCGTTTCGGGTCAGTGCGCAGAATTTCTAAATAGGTCTGTCCGTCAGGGCGAGCTATTATCTCGACTAGATGGTCGTTTACCCATTCTATAGAGATAAAGACTGCATCGCGAGATGTTGCACTCCCTCACTGCTTTTACCTGTCCAGAGCAGCAGTCTAGACATTTGGCGCGGATTGCCTTAATCGGTGTCATCCGTTCGTTCATTTTCATATCTCCTGTGAAAAAACCGGCTAGCTTGCCTAGTCTTTTTTTTGTAAATGTCTCGTGGTGAATGTTTCCGTTCATTCCCCCGCCTTCCCAAAACAATTTCCCAGGTAAGAACTCTTAAACAGGTTCGTTTAAGGATTCTTAAACAGGAAATGGATATTCAGGGGTATTTTCGTTTAAGGGGCCTTACACGAAACGTCCACATTTCCTGTTTAAGAGGTCTTAAACCTTTCTATATCTCTAGCCATATTCTCTAGCGATTCTTACGAGCAGCACGGGCCTTGATGATATTTGTATTGTCTCGTTGTGGCGGCGTCCATGATTTCCATTTGTCGGAGAGTCGATAGTGCGCAGCAATGCCCTTGCCGTCCTTCAAGCCGCCATACCGCACCTTTTCGATAAAGCCAATTGCCAGTAAACTGTCCATGGCGTTGTTGAATGTTGGGCGGCTGATCTTGAACACCTTCTCTGCCTCGGTAGCCGTAAACTCGAAATATGGTTTCCCGTCTTCAGCCTTTTTACCGCTTCTAGCAGCGTGCTCGTGTTTAGCTCGACAGATATGTGCAACATCTTTGGCGGTTGGAGATGTCAAAGAGCGCCACGCTGGATAAGTAAAATCAATCGGAAAAATCTGACAGAACCAGTTTTCAAATTTTGGCGCACCCTTCTTATTCCGGCCATTAGGAAGGGTATCGTTATTCTTTCGTTCACGGCCCACTCTCCCCCCTATGCAATCAAACGTTGTCGCGGTAATGTTGCGGCATATGTCGTTACTCTCTCCCTGGTCAGATTGTAAATGTCACGATAGGGCAGCCCTTGGTTCATTCCATCAATAAGGGATTGTCTGGCTACATACTCAGCAGTAGACAGAAACGTGATCTGCATTCCGTCAAGCAGGTCGCGGAACGGTTTAGAAGATGCTTCCTTCACCAAGAAGAGCGCACTGTATGTCATTTTGGTGATGTTCTGGTAGTACCGGCGGGCGTTCAAGCTGCCTTGGTTTGTGGCATATTCAACAAACTCTGAGACGGCATCCGTCAGTTCACGACGTACCGTTTTCCCTTCAAGCCGCGCCTGCTGCCAGGAGAGATTCTGTTGATTGAGAAGGGCTTGTTCCATCCGATTGAAGGCGTCAATGTACTTTTCTTTGAAGACAGCGGCGTTCTTGCCGGTAAAGCCCATTGCAAGAAAGCTAAACCCGTCGCGGGTAATTTCGTACATAGGGAGTTTTCTGCCTGTCGAGTCGGTATATTCACTGGGCCGAAAATTGCGCCGAGTGAATCCTTCTGAACACGAAACACCCTCGATTGCTCGGAGTACATCTTTGTGGCGTTTACCGAAAACTTCCGCCACTTTCAGGCTGGTGGTGATCGCTTCGCGGTGATGTAGGGTGACGATCTCGTCCATAGCCGATCCTCCCTTAATTTACCGTCTTTTCGATGTACTCCTTTATGTCCCGCTCATACCAGCAAGTGATACGTTCGGAAAGCTTCACAGGGCGCGGGAAGGTTCCTTTTTTGACCAAATCGTAAAGATGGGATTTTGAGAAGGGTACGAGTTGAAGAACTTGTTTCAATCGTAGCAGGCGGGGTGCGTCGCTCATGTCGTTGCTCCTTAGTGGTAGAATGACTTCCAATAAGGGCAAATTATCAAAGGCTATCGGTTTAGAAAATAATGATAATTTAAGCTGTTTACGATTGTCATGGCAAACCTAAGACTTCTTATTTGTCATGGTAGGTTGTTTGCCAGCAGGCAAGGTCTTAGGTGGGAACGCATTATTTTTGACGGACTCCATTAGGCGTTCAGATTCGACTAAACACTCTGAAACGAATCTTTCCCGCTGTCGTCCAGGCGAGGCTGCAGAAGATTTAAAAACGTATAATTCGGTAATTTTCTTATTTGAGAGTTTACGGAGAATTTTCAGCAAGTAGACTTCGAGACAGTCTTCCCAATAATCAAACGGCGCGACTATTTTTCCGTCAGGGTTTCGAATATAGTCGATATTCCTATAGATGCCTGGTTTACCGTCAACAATAACTGATGAAGAATAGGACTTAAATTCTCTGGACAGCTCGATTATCTCCTGTTTCACTGCTTCAGCCTGTGCCATGAGGGTTTCTGAGTCAGCAAACATATCGAAGTTTTTCAAACTCTGGATTTTTTCGACAGGTAAGAGTACTCCTATATCAGGGATAGTGGTGTCCTCATGTGAGAGCATATACCGGATTTTTGTTGAAAGAGATTCCTTTTTCTCCAATTCGTCTGTTGCAACTTCTTTGAGTTCTCCAAGCAGCTTGAAAATCTCCTCAAAAGCCAAAATTTTTGCTCTGTAGGTGTCATGATCCAAAATACGCCTCCTGTAGCGCCCTGGTAATTATCGCGGGAAACCACCCCAGGAAAGGCAGCTTGTCGTCTGGCCGGACTATCCCGCGAATCTAAGGTTTACTCTGCCCGTTTCAAAGGTATCACCTTTGCTCCCGCCTTCAATCCATCCAAGTAGTCCGCCCACGTCTGCATCATCCTCCGGCGTTCGGCAAGGTGCGCCGTCCGGTTGTATGCCCGGCCGTTCGGATCCTTTACGGCATGTGCAAGTTGATGCTCGATATAATCCGGACGGACCTGCAACACCTCGTCAAGGATCGTCCGCGCCATGGCACGAAAACCATGACCGGTCATTTCGTCCTTGTCATACCCCATACGCCGCAGGGCTGCATTCACGGCATTGTTGCTCAGGCAGCGGTGATAGGACCTGCCAGAGGGGAACACATACCGACTGCCGCTCGTCAACTTCTGCAGTTCCCGCAGTATATCAAGCGACTGCCGCGACAGCGGTACCAAGTGCGCCTGTTTCATCTTCATCCGCTCGGCGGGGATGTTCCATTCTCCCCCTTCAAGGTCGAATTCAGACCATTCGGCCGCCCTCAACTCTCCGGGCCTGACAAAGAACAGGGGAGCCAACTGCATGGCACACTTCACGACGAAAGAGCCCTGGTATCCATCAATCGACCGCAGGAGCCCTGCAATCTTCACCGGTTCGGTAATGGCCGCGTGATGCTTTTCGGCAACAGGTGGTAATGCCCCTCGGAGATCCGCCGAAATATCGCGCTCTGCCCGCCCTGTCGCCACGGCGTACCGGAACACCTGCCCGCATACCGTCCTGATCCGGTGCGCCGTCTCCAGGGCTCCACGGCTCTCTACACGCCGCAGCGACTCAAGCAGTTCAACCGGCCGGATCGAATCGACGGGACGAGCTCCCAGCCACGGGAACACGTCGCGTTCCAGCCGGGTCATGATCGTTGCGGCATGGCCCGGCGTCCAGGTGGAGAGAAACCGGGAGTGCCACTCTCGGGCCACAACTTCAAAACTGTTTTCGTTCGCGCTGGCACGGACCGCCTTCTGAGCCTTCCGTACTTCGCCTGGATCAACGCTGGACGCGACCAGCTTCCGGGCTGCATCCCGTTTCTCCCTGGCATCAGCAAGCGAAACCTCCGGGTACGATCCGAACGCCAGTTTCTTTTCCTTACCCTCGAACCTGTACTTAAACTGCCAGAGCTTCCCGCCCGAAGGGGTCACCTGGAGATACAGCCCGCCACCGTCAAAGAGTTTTTGATCATTCGCGCCGGGCTTCGCGTTCTTTACCTTCATGTCCGTAAGAGGCACTATCCGTTTAGGCATGGGGGCTTCCTCCATTTTTGGGGGCGTCAAGCTTTCGTTGGGGGCCTTTCAGTACCCAAACAGCCCCCATAAAGTTTGGATTCTGGCAATCCCTATAGCACACTATCGGACAATTGCAAACAAAAAAGCCCTGATTTCTCAGGGCTTCTTGTACCTATCCGGACCTTGCCGGATTGTCAATTGGTGGAGGTGGCGGGAATCGAACCCGCGTCCGAAGATCATACGCAGAAGGCGTCTACATGCTTATACCAGTATTTGATCTTGCCCCCCGAAACTCCACTGGCCGGGATGTTCGGGAAGCGATTCCGCTATAGCTTCGCCTCGGATACGCGGACTCTCTCTTCGGCTATCCCGCTGAAATGACGATTTATCCTCCCCCACGGGAGAAGGCAGGTAAATCGGTAGCAGGTTATTAAGCTGCTACAGCGTAGTTATAGTTGTCGGCGTCTATTTCGCCCCGGATTGTTTTACGAGCCACCCGGACCTCGGCATGCAACCTTTGTTTCCTATCCCCGTCGAAACCTGGACACCCCCCTGTGTTGTGCGTTCACTACACCTTTGTTCGTGTTTACTATAGCAATTTGCCGGAAATTGCACAACCTCCACGCGAAGTCACGCCCCCCGGCGATAGAACAGCTCGTTCAGCAGGAGCCCCGCCCACTCGTATACCTCTTCGGGTGTCCCGGCAAAGAGTCCGCTGGGGAACTCCTCACCGTGAGATGCCATGATCTTCCGGTTCAGATTGTAGAGGCAGGACATGACTTCACCCTGTGAATCGCTCTCGTCCTTGCTCAGAACCACGTTGGCATAATGGTTCTGGCAGGCATCCACAAACCGCTCCAGATGATCCATGACAATGTCGTCCGAACCGGCTACTTCGATTAATCTTTCGTACTGCTCAATTGGTGTCACATTCACTTCCTGTCTGGCATGTTCAGCCGTCCGACCATCCGGAAAAGCCCGCGTAACGGTAGATCGTACGGCTCATCATAGAACTTTCCCGGCTCGGAGCAAACGGGGATATTATCACAGATGGCCGCCATCTCCTAGCCCGTTTACACTCATGAATCGCGTTTTAATCTTCAAGAGAACTCACGACCGTTGCTACCGCCATTACATCTATCGACAGCTCCATCAAAACGGCCAGTACGCATTGAATATCCGGTCCCGCTCAATTGTACCACTCCGGTCGGGTGCTATACTGGGTACAGGCACGATAACTATACCAGACGGAGGTCCACCATGAAGATTCTTGTCGTTTTTTATTCCATGTACGGTCACGTCAACCGGCTCGCCCAGGCGATCGCCGAGGGGGCGTCGTCGGTTGCCGGTGCCGAGGTGACGCTACGCCGGGTGCCGGAGACCCTATCTCCGGAGGTTCTGGAGAAGATGGGGGCCACCGACTCCATACAGTCGATGTCACATATCCCGGTCTGCACGGTGGACGAACTGGCGGCGTCGGACGCCATCATCTTCGGCACCCCGACCCGGTTCGGCAACATGTGCGGCCAGATGCGCCAGTTCCTGGACACCACCGGCCAGCTCTGGATGAAAGGCGCGCTGGTGGGCAAGGTGGGAAGCGTGTTCACCAGTTCCGCCACCCAGCACGGCGGCCAGGAATCGACTATCCTCTCCTTCCACATCACCCTGCTCCACCAAGGTATGATCGTCGCCGGCCTTCCTTACGCCTTTGCAGGCCAGATGGACAACGGCGAGATCACCGGCTGTTCCCCCTACGGCGCCTCCACGATTGCGGGGACCAAGGGGGAACGGCTGCCGACGGAGAACGAACTGGCCGGCGCCCGGTTCCAGGGCAAATACGTAGCGGAGATCGCCGCGAAGCTGACCCGCTGACGCCTTAGAGAGTCCGCTGTAGGAACCGCCGTGCCGCGTAGCCCCGCTTCAGCCGCGGCACGGCGGTTACTTTCATGTTTGCCGCACATACTTACTTCTTTACCGGCATACATACTCCGCTGCCTGCCGTCCGGCACGTCGACATTTTTCCCGTCTCCCCTCTTGAAAATCTCCCGGCCAATGTTTATGTTGTTCACTCATCCGGGGCGACCCGCATTCCACAAGGAGAACGACGGCACATGAGCAAAACGACGAAGAACTTCGAGACCGAAGTACAGCAACTGCTGGATCTGGTGATCCATTCCCTCTACTCCAACCGCGACATTTACCTAAGGGAACTCATCTCCAACGCATCCGACGCCATCGACAAGGCGCGGTTCGAGTCCCATTCCAACGAGGCGATCCTGGAGGGAAACGCCGACTGGAAGATCAAGCTGGTTCCGGACAAGAACGCCGGCACCCTGACGATTCGGGACAACGGCATCGGCATGACCCGGGCCGAGGTGGAGGAGAACATCGGCACCATCGCCCGCTCCGGCACCCGGGCGTTCATGGAGAGCCTGAAGGAGAAACAGCAGCTGAATAACCCGGAGCTGATCGGCCAGTTCGGCGTCGGCTTCTACGCCTCGTTCATGGTGGCGGACCGGGTGACCCTTACAACGCGCCGCGCAGGTGGGGCCGGTTGCCGCTGGGAATCCACCGGCGACGGCACCTACACCATCGAGGACTGCGACAAGGAGAGCCGCGGCACGGAGATCGTCCTGCACCTGAAGGAGGAGATGAAGGAGTATCTGGACGAGTGGAAGATCCGCTCCATCGTGAAGAAATACTCCGACTACGTGCAGTACCCCGTCGTGATGGACATCACCCGCGAGGAGCCGGCGAAGGGGGTCGACGGTGAGGTGATCGAGGGGGGCGGCACCATCGAGAAGACCACGGAGGAGACCCTCAACTCCATGAAGGCGATCTGGACCCGTCCCAAGAGCGAGATCTCCGAAGAGGAGTACGAGGAGTTCTACAAGCATATCTCCCACGATTTCGAGAAGCCGTTCCGCACCATCCACTATTCCGCCGAGGGGACGAGCGAGTTCAAGGCACTCCTGTACATACCGGCCCACAAGCCGTTCGACCTCTTCATGCGCGACCAGAAGAAAGGGGTCCACCTGTACGTAAAAAGGGTCTTCATCACGGACAACTGCGAGGCGCTTTTGCCCGACTACCTCAGGTTCATGAAGGGGGTGGTGGACTCCAGCGACCTGCCGCTGAACGTCTCCCGCGAGATACTGCAGGAGGACGTGCAGATCAAGCGGATCGAGAAGAACCTGGTGGTCAAGATCCTCTCCAGTCTGACGGAGATGAAGGAGAAGGCGGCCGAGGACTACCTGACGTTCTACACCGAGTTCGGTCCGGTGCTGAAGGAGGGGCTCCATTTCGACTTCGCCAACAAGGAGAAGCTGCAGGAGCTGGTCCTGTTCGAAAGCTCCGCCACGGAGACGGGGAAATTCGTTTCACTCAGGGAGTACGTGGACCGGATGCCCGAGGAGCAGAAGGAGATATACTTCATCACCGGGATCAGCAGGACGGCGGTGGAAAACTCCCCCCACCTGGAGATCTTCCGCAAGAAGGGGTACGAGGTGCTGTTCCTCATCGACCCGGTGGATGAGTGGGTGGTCCAGTCTCTCACCGAGTACGACGGCAGGAAGCTGAAGGCGGTGGACCGGGGCGACCTGGAGCTGGACAGCGAAGGGGAGAAGAAGGAGAAGGAGGCCAAGAAGGAGGAGGCGACCAGGCAGTACGGCGACCTGCTCGGCTTCATCAAGGAGAAGCTGGACGACCGGGTGAAGGAGGTCCGCCTCTCCGGCCGGCTCACGGACAGCGCCTGCTGCCTCGTCGCCGACGAGTACGGCATGAACGCCAACATGGAGCGGATACTGAAGGCCATGAACCAGGACGTGCCCGAATCGAAGCGTATCCTGGAGCTGAATCCCGACCATCCGCTCATGCGGGTCCTGTCCGGCATGTTCGGCAAGGACGGCAGCGACCCGCGTCTGGCCGACTACTGCGAACTGCTGTACGACCAGGCGCTCATGACGGAAGGGTCGCCGGTGCGCGACCCCTTGCGTTTCACCCGGCTCGTCTCCGAGCTGATGGTGGCCGCGTCGGAAAAACTGTAGTTATCCATGGATTGCGGCAGGGCAAAGGCGGGGGGCATTCTCCCGCCTTTTTTTCGTATGATTCCCCATCCCGGTCGGCCAACTGGACGAAAATATGCATTCACAGATTGATTCCGGTTAAAGAATTTGTCCCGTCCGTCGATATTAATGACAGAAGGGCAGTTAACCTCTTTCCCGAGGAGCTACGATGAAACCTCTCCTGAGGATACTTGTCATCGACGATTCCCCCGACGACGCGTTCCTGCTTCTGCGCGAGGTGGAAAAACAGTTCAATACCGAGTCGGAACGGGTGGACAGCCGCGAAGGGCTTTTGGACGCCCTTGCGCGGAAGAAATGGGATATCGCCCTGGCGGACCTGTGCATGCCGGGTTTCGGCGGCATCGAGGCGATCCGGGTCGTCAAGGGACGGGAGCTCGATCTCCCCTTTATCGTCATCACCGGCAAGATGACGGAGGATGTGGCCGTCGAGGCGATGCGTGCCGGCGCGCACGACTGCCTGACCAAGTCCAACCTCGCCCGTCTCGTGCCGGCGATCCAGCGGGAGCTGGTAGAGGCAGCCAGCCGCCAGGAGCGGCGCAAGGCGATCGACCAGTTGCAGCATGCCCAAAAGATGGAGGCGATCGGCAAGTTTGCCGGCGGTATCGCCCACGATTTCAACAACATCCTCACCATCATCAACGGCTACAGCTCCATGCTGTTGCAGGAGCTCACCCCCGGCACGCGCCACCATCGGGAGGTGGAACAGATCTACCGTGCCGGCGAGCGCGCCGCCGAACTGACCAGACAGATCCTTGCGTTCAGCCGCCGGCAGGTGCTGGAACCGAAGATCCTGGACATCAACGCCCAGGTGCGCGGACTCCACGCCATGGTCCGGCGCCTCATCGGCGAGGATATCCAGATCGAATACAAGCTGACCGACCATATCGGCATGATCAAGGCAGACCCCGGGCAGATGGACCAGATCCTGATGAACCTGCTGGTGAACGCCCGGGATGCCCTCAACGACGGCGGCACCATCACCATCGAGACGGCGCCGGCAGTACTGGACGAACAGTTCGTGAAGGAGAACGAGGGTTCGGTCGCAGGCCACTACATCATGCTCTCCGTGAGCGACAACGGAATCGGCATGACGGAAGAGGTGCGCAAGCGGCTGTTCGAACCGTTCTTCACCACCAAACAGCACAACCAGGGGACCGGTCTCGGCCTCGCCACGGTCTACGGCGTCGTCAAACAGAGCGGCGGCTATATCCAGGTGCTGAGTGAACCGGACAAGGGGGCCACCTTCCGCATCTTCTTCCCGTGCATTTCCGTCGTCCGGGAACCTTCCATCGTCCAGGTCTTTGAAAAGACCCGTGACAATACGGAAACGATCCTGGTCGTCGAGGACGAGACCGAGGTCCTCAATCTGATCGTCTATACCCTCAACTCCCAGGGATTCACCGTGCTGCCGAGCAACAGCCCTACCGAGGCGATATCGGTCTTCAACCGGCACCGCGACCGGATCGACCTCTTGTTATCCGACGTGGTCATGCCGTTTCTCAGCGGCCCGAAGCTGGCCGTAAAACTCAGGGAACTGAAGCCGGACCTGAAGGTCCTGTTCATGTCGGGCCATGCTGATAAGTCGCTGGGGGTGGATTCCCTTTTGGGTGACGGCGTATCGTTCATCCCGAAACCGTTCATGCAGGGCGCACTGCTCGGCAAGATACGATCCGTTCTTGACGGTGTTCATGAACTACCAGCATCCGAATCATAAGGGAGATGTCATGCAGAACACCATCCTCATCGTCGACGACGAGGAAATGATCAGTGAATTCCTCGCATCGACCCTGACAAGAGAAGGTCACCGGTGCATCATGGCCGACAGTGTGGAGGCCGGTCTGCAGTATATGGCGTCGGAACCGATCGACATGGCGATCCTGGACATCGTCATGCCGGGTCGGTCGGGCATCGACCTGCTCGTAGAGATCAAAAAGTCCGATCCCCATGTGGCGGTGCTGATGCTGACGGCCATCAACGACATGGAAACCGCCATGGGATGCATCCACAAAGGTGCCGACGACTACATCGTCAAGCCGTTCAACATCGACCGGATGCTCATCACGGTGCGCAACTCCCTGGAACACCGCCGCGTGCTGCTGGAAAACATCGCCTACCATGAAAACCTCGAACTGAAGGTCATGGAACAGACCCAGCAGATCCGCGAGACGATGCACCAGCTCAACCTTGCGTACGAAAGCTCGCTGACCGCCCTGATCCGGGCACTGGACGCCCGGGAGCGGGAGACCGGTTCCCATTCGGAACGGGTCATGAACTACACCATGTCATTTGCCCGACTGCTGCAGATCCCCGAGAAAGAGGTCGCTCTGATGGGCAGGGGGGCACTTCTGCACGATATCGGCAAGATCGGCGTCTCCGACGGGATTCTGCTGAAACCGGGAAAACTGACGGAAGACGAATGGACCGACATGCGCAAACATTCGCAGATCGGTTACGACATCCTGGCGGGCATGGATTTTCTCAAGAATGCGGCGGAATTCGTCTTAAGCCACCACGAACGGTACGACGGGTCCGGATACCCCCGCGGTCTGAGGAGGGAAGAGATACCGCTCGGTGCGCGCATATTCGCACTCGTCGACACGCTCGATGCCATGACCTCGGACCGCCCGTATCGCAAGGCGTTGCCGTTTGATGCGGTGACGGCCGAGGTACAGCGCTGCTGCGGCACCCAGTTCGACCCGTCTCTGGTCGAGCTGTTCCTCGGCATTCCGAAATCGGTATGGGAAGAGGTCGCCGGCAGGAAGTTCGACTGACGGAATCGACCGCCCCCCCCCGCATCCCGACCGTCACCCCGGACGGCGGACTCCCGCGCCAAACTGTCGCGCGCCAACGCGGAGGCGCCCCGTACTGCAGGCGCCCCATAAGCAGTTAACAGATTTTACGCCGATCTGCCGTCTACCCCTCGTCGTTGATCTTGTACCGCTCCAACCGGTCGCGCAGCGTGTTGCGGCTGATCCCCAGCAGCTTGGCCGCCAGCACCTGGTTGTTGCTGCTCTTTTCCATGGCCATGTGCACCAGCGCCTTTTCCAGCCCCATATTCACGTTTTCGAAGACGGTACCGCGGTTCTTCGAGCAGATGCCGTCGAAGACCGGTTCGAGCATGTTCCAGAACACCATGTAGTAGTCGTCGCTGACGCTGTCGAAATCCACCTGTTTCATCCCTTTCGGAAGATTCAACTGCGGGCCGAAATCATCCGGCATCAGCAGTTCGCTCTTGCACAGCACGATCGCCGAGTTTATGACGTTCTTCAGTTCACGGATGTTTCCCTCCCACGGCTGCTGCATAAGGAGTTCAAGGGCATCGGGAGCAACCCCCTTGATCTTCTTGCCGTATTTAGCGGCGAACTTCCGGACGAACATGTCCACCAGCAGCGGAATGTCCTCGATCCGTTCCTTCAAGGGGGGGAGGAAAAACGAGACGACGCGGAGACGGTAGAAGAGATCGACCCGGAACGCGCCGGACTTGACGGCGCTCACCAGACTGCGGTTCGTCGCCGTGATGATCCGCACGTCCACCTTGATCGTCTCGTTCCCCCCGACCCGCTCGAACTCCTGGTTCTCCAGCACGCGGAGCAGCTTGCTCTGGTTGGCCAGGCTCATCTCCCCCAGTTCGTCGAGGAAGATGGTGCCGCCGTTGCACTGTTCGAATTTTCCGATCCGACGGCTGTGGGCATCGGTGAACGCACCCTTTTCGTGACCGAACAGTTCGCTCTCCAGAAGCGCATCGGGAATGGCCGCGCAGTTGACCGCAAGGAATGGACGGTTGCGGCGCCGCGAGTTGTTGAAGATCGCCCGCGCCAGCAGTTCCTTGCCGGTGCCGCTCTCCCCCTGTATCAGCACGGTTGCGTCCGAATCGGCCACCTGTCCCACCATCTTCCAGATCTCGATCATCTCGGCGGTCGAGCCGATCATGATGTCCTCATCCGCACTGTTCTGGGCGATCGCGTTGCGGTCGTCGGACTACCGCACCTTCCTGTTGAGCATGTTGCTTTCCAGCGCCTTCAGGACGGTCGCTTTCAACCGCTTGATGTCGAACGGCTTGGTCATATAATCGTAGGCCCCGCATTTCATCGCCTCGATGGCGTTCTGCGTCGTCTTGTATGCGGTGGTCATGACGACCGCCAGACCGGGGTCGATCTGTTTCGCCTCCCGCAGCACCTCGAGCCCGGACCTGCCGGGCATGTTGATATCGAATATGGCGACGTTGGGACGCTCCGCAAGGACGTACTTGAGCGCCGCTCCACTCTCGGATTCCGTATGGACCTGCAGATCGTCGCTGGCAAGGAGCAGTTCCAACATGTTCAGAATGTCAAGGTCGTCGTCGAGAATGAGCAGTTTCCCGGTCATGGTGCACCTCCAGTTATCGTAGCTTAACATACGTATCGGCCGAAATCCGCAATCCGTTACCCGAAACGGCAAGATAACCGGTACTTATTCCGCACGCAAAAAAAAAGACCGCATCTAGCGGTCTTTACAAACGGCCCGAGCCCGGCACGTTCAGTCCTCTTCCATATCCTCGTCACCGTATTCGTCGACACCGAACGCCTCGTCGTACCCCATGTCGCCGGCCCCCTCCATATCGTCCAGTTCGTCGGCCAGATACTGTTCGGGCGACCGTTCGTCCTCCTCGCGGATCGCCTCGAACCGGGCAAGGATGTCACCCTTGGTGCAGTAGCGGCCGTCGCGATGGGAACAGACATCGGGACCGTCGCAGATGTCGAAAAGCTGGATCTCGCTGCACAGGCGCTTTGCCTTGTTTTCCTTTTCCATAACGTCCCCCGTCAGTTCTCCTGTTGGTACTCCACCGCCCGCTCCACGTCCTCGGTGCAGCCGATATAGACCGGGGCGCGCTGGTCGAGCCCTTCCGGCACGATATCCAGGATGGGGATACGGCCGTTGCTCGCGGCGCCGCCGGCGTTCTCGATCAGGTACGCCATCGGATTCAGCTCGAAGAGCACCCGCAGCTTGCCGTTGGGAGATCCGTTCAGCGCCGGATACATGAAGAGCCCCTTCCCCTTCAACAGAATCTGGTTGATATCCGGGACAAAACCGCCGGAATACCGAAGCTTTGCACCCTTTGCCTCCAGGTAGCGGATGAACTTTTCATCCCCCTCGCTGTACTTGTTGCGCAGGCCTCCCGGCGAGTAGATGCTCCCCGACGGCTGCATGATGATATTCTCCCGGGTGAGGTTGAACTCCATCAGGTGGTTCATGGTGAACTCGTGTACCCCTTTACCCACGGAGTAGACGAGCGAGACGCGCGGTCCGTACAGGATGTACATGGCGGCAACCTGCCTGCGGCCCGGTTGCAGGAGGTCGCACCCCGCGTAGATGGAGACGATCGTCCCCACCGCCAGGTTCACGTCCACGAGGGACGAACCGTCCAGCGGATCGTAGGCGACGGAATAGGGTCCCTTCAGGTTGGAGCGGACCTGGAAGATCTCTTCCATCTCCTCGGAAGCGATGTTGCACACGACCCCAGAATGAATAAGCCGCTTGCGGATGATCCGGTCGGACAGCACGTCCAGCGCCAGCTGTTCCTCACCGTACAGGTTCGACGTCCCCGCGACCCCCAGGTCGCCGGTCCTGACTGCGTTGATGACGTACTTGCTCGCCTCGGCAATCTCGCAGATGAGGTGGACCAGGGCATCGTCTACCCCTTCGCCCCGCAGGTGACGTCTGAGATCTATCTGAAAATGGGACTTCCCCGGTTCGCCGAGCATACCGTACTCCTCTACGCTGAAGTTGGATCAGCCGAAGGTTAGAATATATTCGGGATCATAGCAAGCAAAAAGTACCGCGAAAAGCCGCCGTTCTTGACTATACCGGATCGTATGCTACGCTCGGAAAGAGTTTTTGGCGGTATTTTTGCCATAATAGGAGGCAGCATGGAAACCAGACGAAAATTTCTCACCGGTATCCTCGGCGCTCTGGGCGCCGCGATTGCCGGTCTGACGGTATACCCGGTCTTCAAATACCTGTCGCCGCAGGCCACGGCCGGCGGCAAGGGTCGGGTGACCATACCGAAGAACCAGGTGGGCGTCGACCAGGCCCATTTCTTCCAGTTTCAAGGCCATCCCGCCGTGGTACTGCAGAAATCTCCCGGGGTCTACATCGCCCTGTCGGCCGTCTGCACCCATTTGGGGTGCATCGTACAATGGGTCCCGAAAAAGGACGAATTTCTCTGTCCTTGTCACGGCGGTCGATACACCATCGACGGCAAGGTGATCGCCGGGCCACCGCCCAAGCCGCTGCCGTCTATTCCCGTCGCCATGTCGGGCGATAACCTGCTGATCGGATAGGAGCACTCGATGGGTATATTCAAAAAAATCGGCGATTTTCTCGACGAGCGGCTCGGCATCAGGGATATCCTCGAACAGAACCTCACCAAATACCTGCTGCCGAAAAACATCAACGTCTGGTACACCCTGGGGGCGGTCCTGCTGGCCCTGTTCGCCGTCCAGGTTGCCTCCGGCATCCTGCTCCTCGTCTACTACAACCCCAATACCGACGATGCATTCCACAGTATCCAGCGGATCATGAACGACGTCCCGTACGGCTGGCTGATCCGGACCATCCACGCCGTCGGGGCCAACGTCATCATCCTCGCCCTGCTCCTCCATATGCTGTCGGTGCTGTTCATGGGAAGCTACAAGCGTCCCCGTGAGCTGACCTGGATGGCGGGATTCCTGCTGTTCCTCCTCTCCCTCGCCATGTGCCTGACCGGCTATCTCCTCCCCTGGAGCCAGCTTTCCTTCTGGGCGACCACGGTGGCCACCAACAGTTCGCGGGAGATCCCGCTCATCGGCGACGTAGTGGTCCGGTTCCTGCGCGGCGGCGCGATGGTCGGCCAGCCGACCCTCGGCCGATTCTTCGCGCTCCACGTCATGGGGATTCCCCTCATCCTCGGCATACTGGTCCTCGTCCACCTGTTTCTCGTGCGCCGTCTCGGTATCTCCCGCCCGCCCTTCGGGCCGGACTGGCAGCCGTCCGAACCGTCGACCACCTTCCACCACGAGGAACATCCCGGTGGCATTCCGTTCTTTCCCCACTACATGACCAAAGACGCGGCGATGATCGCCTTCTTCCTCGCCCTGACGGTCTATGTGGTCTTCTTCGCCCCGGGACTCTTCTTCCCGCCGGCGTCGTTCCAGCCGGCAAATCCGTTCGAGACGCCGGTGGGGATCAAGCCGGAGTGGTACTTCCTCTGGGCTTACCAGACGCTGAAGATATTCCCCAGCGAATTCCTGGGGCTCGCGGTACAGGGGCTGGCCGTGACGCTCCTCCTGTTCCTGCCGTTCCTCGACCGCTCCCGGGAGCGGCGACCGAAGCATCGTCCCCTCTTCGTCGCCGGCTACTGCGTCGGCATCGCCGTCTTCATCGGACTTTCCATCTGGGGGCACTTCTCATGACGAATCATCTCACCCGCTCCCTGTTCATCCTCGCAGCCGTGCTCTGTGTCCAGATCACCGGGTCCGGCATCTCCCGTGCCGACACGATGGAACCGGTCTGCATCCAGTGCCACAGCAAACAGCCCGGCCGGCTCGGAGCTCCGGTTGCCGACTGGCGCACAAGCGTCCACGCCGCCAACGGCATATCGTGCAACAACTGCCACGGCGGCGATCCATCCGACTTTGCCATGGCCATGAGTCCGGATCGCGGCTTCCTCGGCGCGCCGAAAGATACGGCGATCCCCGCCTTCTGCGGCCGCTGTCACGT
This sequence comes from Deltaproteobacteria bacterium, assembly GCA_021779095.1. Lineage (GTDB taxonomy): Bacteria > Desulfobacterota > Desulfuromonadia > Geobacterales > JAJYBI01 > JAJYBI01. The sequence goes on along the minus strand of JAJYBI010000011.1, from coordinate 70,536 downwards.
GGGGGTCGAGAAGGACTACCTGGGGAGCGCCCACGGCCGTGCCCTCGGCAGGGGGGGACCGCAGTGCGTCACCTGCCACGGCAACCACGCGGTGCAGCTTGCGACGCCGGACCTGATCAACGAAAAGTCCTGTACCCGCTGTCACTCGTTCGAACGGGCCCGGATCATCAAGGCGGCCATGGCCGACACCGACCGGCAGATATCCGACCTGGAGCGTTCGCTGGCACAGCTGAAAACGACCGGCGTCGTGACCGATCAGATGGACGGCGATCTCTTTTCGGTGCGCAACCAGTTCCACCGTCTGTTCCACAGCGTCGAGGTGGACAAGGTGCGCAGCCAGACCGCCGCATTTCAGGCGGACCTGAAAAAGATCCGGGACAAGGTCGACGCGATCCACGCGGAGCAGCAGCGCCGCAAAACCTGGGGAGCGGTCGTCATCGGGCTTCTGATCGGCTGCGGTATTCTGTTCATGCTGCTGTTCCACGCCTATAAAGCAGAACTGCCCGATAACGACAGCTAAACAGCAATCGCATCAATAACTAAACATACAAACGCCCCCGTCGATATGCAACGGGGGCGTTTTCAGTTACAGCACAAACCGTCGTAATCCCGGTCAGCGTGTCACGATATCAATGATCTCGGCATGGTGGCCGATGGAGTGGAGGGAGGGAAGATCGGCCTTGTAGGCGACAAACGGCACATGCGCCGCTGCGGCCGCCTGGCTGTCGAGGATGGAATCGCCGACGAAAAGGGCCTCGTTCGCATCGATGCCGTAATGTTCCAGGATCTTCAGAAGCGGTTCTGGGTGGGGCTTGGGGTTGGTCACCCGTGATGCGGTCATGACGCACGAGAAATAGCGGGAGAGGTCGAAATCCTCCAGGAGCAGATCCATGGAGGTGGAGCGGTTGGTGCAGACCGCAAGTCGGGTCGTCCCGCTCAGCTCTTCCAGGGTCTCGCGGAACCCCGGTTCCATCCGCATGTATGGAACCAGTTCGCGGTAGTCGATGCTGCCGGCGAAGTTAATCGCTACGGGCAGACACGGATCTCCTCCAAAGAAGTACTCCATAACGTCCCGGTTGGAGTAACTGTGGAGTATGCGCATGGTCTCCCCATCGTTGCGGTCTAGGGGGGGACGCCCGAAACGCGCCATGATGCGGGCATAGAACTGAAAATTCGCATCGAAGGAATCGAACATGACGCCGTCACAGTCGTAGATGACGGCCCGGTATCTGCTGGTCACGCGGTCCTCGCTTCACTCTTGTCCGGCATCGTCAACTTCCTCCGGCGTCCGGCCGAGCTTCCCCAGGTACTCGTTCCACTCCACGGGGAGCAGGTACTTCTTCCGGTTGTTGCACTCCTTGCAGGCGGGCACCACGTTACCCCTGGTGCTTCTGCCACCACGCGTCAGAGGGACCAGGTGGTCCATGGTCAGCTCCTCTGGGGGAAAGGTCCCGCCGCAGTAGTGACACACGCCCCGACCAATCCGGTTCTTCCACCACTGACTGCGGCGCAGCTCCCGCGCCTTCTCCCGCTCCCGGCGGATCTGCTCCTCCGGGACATCGACGATGAAGTAGTCGGTCATACTTCAGGCCCCGGCCCGGTACGCGCCGATGGCGTTGCGGGCCAGTTCGTCGCACCGCTCGTTCTCCGGATGGCCATTGTGTCCCCGCACCCAGCGCCATTCCAGGGTGTGCACGCGCGACAGCTCCAGGAGCCGCTCCCACAGGTCGCGGTTCAGGACCGGCTCCTTCTTGCTGTTCACCCACCCCTTGCGCACCCATCCCTGTATCCACTCGGTCATCCCCTTCACCAGGTACTGGGAGTCGGTGGTGATGACTACCCGGCAGGGGCGGGTCAGCGATTCCAGGGCGGCGATGGCGGCGGTCATCTCCATCCGGTTGTTGGTCGTCTCCCCGGCGGCGCCGGACAGCTCCTTCTCCCGGCCGCCGTAGCGGAGGATGGCGCCGTAGCCCCCCACCCCCGGATTGCCGCTGCAGGCGCCGTCGCAGTAAAGCTCAACCTTCGTTGACATACGCCCCCTCTTTCTTCAGCAACTCCGCAATGGCGGCCATGACCCGGTCGACGATGAGCTGGTGGGTCTCCTTCTCGTCGGGACGCTGCAAGAGGTCGTCGAAGGAGAGCGGCGCCCCGAAGATCACCTTCGCCTTCTGTCCCGCGCCGGGGGATTTCCAGCGGTTGAGGCCGACGAGCGCCGTGGGGATGACCACGGGACGGGTATCGTAGATGATCTTTCCCACCCCGCGGTTGCCCTTGCCGAGCACCCCGTCGCGATGGCGCGTTCCCTCGGGGAAGAGCATCACCTTCTGGGTCGCAAGAAGACCGTTGATCGTGCGCCCCGCCCGCACGTCCCGCCCGCGCCGCACCGGGAACGCCCCCCAGGAACCGTACAGCCACCCCTGCAACCGGTTCCTGAACAGCTCTTCCTTGGCCGGCGCCCAGAGCATCTGCAGCGGGAAACGACGGATGATCACCCAGGGGAGGAAGATGGTCTCGTAGGCGGAGATATGGTTGGAAGCGATCAGCACCCCGCCGGTGCGGGGTACGTGCTCGATCCCCTCCACCCGGAGACGGTTGACGAGGGATGCGTAGATGCCGATCACGTGGGCGGAAAAAGTCACCCAAAGGCGGCGCGGGACAGATGCGTTCATAATATCCAGACTGATCTGAGCGTGATGAGAATACCGCAGGCAGTATAACAGACGGCGGCACCGGTCCGAACATATCCGGTGCCGGCAGCCCGGCCACGCGCAGCGGCCGGCAGAAAAGCACAAAAACTCTTTTCAGGTGGGAGTCATATATACCATTTCGCAAAGCCAACCGCAAGGTTCAGAGGGATGGCAGCGTGAAATAGAAGGTCGCGCCGGCACCTTTCTCCCCTTCCGCCCAGACGCGGCCACCATGGCGGTTTATGATCCGTTGGACGGTGGCAAGACCGATGCCGGTGCCAGGAAAGGTGCTGTCGTGCAGACGCTGGAACGGCCGGAACAGACGGTCGGCACGATCCATGTCGAACCCCGCTCCGTTGTCCCTGACAAAGTAGGCCGTTTCACCATTCACAACGGTACTGCCGAAGGAGATGACCGGCTGGGGAGTGAACCGGGTATATTTCCAGGCGTTGTTCAGCAGGTTTTCCAGAACGATCCGGATGAGACCGGCCGCGCATTCCGCGCGCAGATCCGGTTCGATGGTCAACGTCACCTGGCGTTCCGGTTCGGCGAGCCGGATATCGAGGGCAACCGAAGCGGCAAGGGAACTCAGATCGACCGGGGCAAATCCCTCGTCCATCCGCGATGTCTGGGCAAGGGTCAAAAGGTCGTCGATGAGGGCGTCCATCTTTTCGCAACTGTCGATTATGGTACCGACCAGGAAGCGGTACCGTTCACCGGACAGATCCTTGTCCGTATCGGCCAGCAGCTGCGCCGCCGAGGAGATCTGGGTCAGCGGATTCTTCAGGTCGTGCGATGCGGAATAACTGAACGATTCCAGATCCCGGTTTGCCGCTTCCAGTTCGACCGCCTTGCGCGACAGGTCGGCGTTCAGCCGCTCCACACGCGCCTTCCACCGGTTCTGCTCCGTCACATCCACCAGCACGCCGACGATGCCGTCAGGGCGGCCATCGCTGTCGAGATAGACCGCCTTGTGCAGCACGACGTCGTGCAGCACGCCGTCGGCAAACCGAACGGACTCCTGATAGACCTGAGCCCCCCCTTCTTCCAGCAGGGCAAGGTCGTGAGAAAAATAGCTGCGGGCGGCGTCGATCGGGGCGATGTCGAAGACGGTCTTGCCGACCAGATCCTCCCGGGAAACGCCGAGCCTCTCTTCAAACTCCCGGTTGCAGCCGAGGTAGAGACCGCCCGTGTTCTTGTAGAAGACGGGGAGCGGTATCGTATCCATCAACTTCTGCAGGAACGCCGACTGACGTGACACCCCCTCTTCCGCCTTTTTCCTCGCCGACACGTCGCGAACGAGCTCGATACCGGCAACGACGTTCCCGGCCGCATCCAGAAGCGGTGATGCGGTTATCTCGACGTGGGACGCGGTTACCCTTGAGCCGGCCGATTTTTCCTGACGATGCACCTGACCATCCCGGAAGCTCTGTTCTACCGGACAATCTTTGCAGACAGTATCGCGATCTGCATACTCGCGATAGCAGAGACCACCCTGCCGGTCGCCGCCGACCAGTTCCTGGTGCACCTTGTTCTGGTAGAGGATGCGAAAGTCCCTGTCCTGGATGCTGATGCCGTCGCCCATGGCGGCAATCACCGCCTCGAACCGCGACTTCTCGCTCGCCACCTCACCCAGTGCCTTGTTCAGGGCATCTCTGATCCGGTCGCGGTGTTCGAAGACGCGCCAGACATAGATGAGAAGCCCGAGCTGAAGAATCAGAAAAAAGGCGTGTATCGTCGCTTCGTTCAACCCCGAAGCGGCTGTTCTCGGCTCGTAACCGAAAACGAACGCCTCCAGCACCAGATCGGTCAGCCATATCAGGGCAATCAGCGAAAAGCCGAGAATTATGTTGCGTTCAGATCGATCGCGCTGCATACATTACCCCAAACATTCCATTGGGACAGAAGGAAGTGGCGATGATACGCCGCCCCGACGACATTTACCGCCAGATTCCGGCAATGGACGCGCCGCACGCGGCACACCCCCCCTGACGCAACCGGTTTTCAAGCATCCCGAACCCCGACCGACGGACAAGGGTAACGCCGCATGCGGGGCAGAGCGTGTCCTCCCCACCGGGGCAATATGCGTTGCCGGTGTAGACGTACGCAAGGCCGGCGGCAATACCGATCTCCCGGGCGGCCTGCAGCTGGGACGCGGTTGCGGGAGGTACCCGGGTCATGCGATAGGTGGGATGGAACGCCGTCAGGTGCCACGGCACATCACATCCGAGATGCCCGGCGATGAACCCCGCCATCTCCCTGAGCTCCCCGGGGTCGTCGTTGTACCCGGGGATGAGCAGGGTCGTCAGCTCGATCCAGATGCCGAGTCGCCGATACTCCACGATCGAATCGAGCACCTCGCGCAGCGTCGCGCGCACCACCTCGCGGTAGAACCGTTCCGACCACCCCTTCAGATCGATATTGGCAGCATGGAGAACGGGCGCGATCCCGGCGAGCGCCTCGGCGGTGATATATCCGTTGGTAACGAAGAGGTTCTTGAGCCCCGCCTGAACGGCAAGCTCGGCCGTGTCCCGCGCATACTCGTAGAAGATGGTCGGCTCGGTATAGGTGTAGGAAATGGACTCGCTCCCCGAAGCCAGCGCCGCGGCGACGATCTCCGCCGGTGTCCGGTCGTTCCCCCTGATGAGCTGTGCGGAGTCGGCGACCTGGGAGATGGAGGCGTTCTGGCAGTGGAGGCACCGGAAGTTGCACCCCGCGGTGGCGATGGAGTAGGTTGCCGATCCCGGCAACAGGTGGAACAGCGGTTTCTTTTCCACCGGATCGCTCTGTTCCGCGACGACCTTGCCGTAGACGAGGGAATACAGGATTCCGTCACGGTTCTCCCGGACGCCGCACAGCCCGCGCGCTCCGGCAGGAATCGTACACCGGAAACGGCAGAGCCCGCACCGGACAACGCAACCGCCCAGGTTTTCGCAGAACGAGGCCTTGTGCATCTCTCTCTCCTTCGTCTGCGATCCAGTATATCAGAGGAGGCAAACCGAGCACGAGAAAATACCGCATTTACGGCCGATTCGACCAGATAACCGCACAGCGCACGAGGGCATTACAACCGCGCTACGATCCTTCGCGAACCGTCAAAACGGCCGAACCGCCACGACACCATCGGCCAGATCGGCGGTTTCGAGCCCCGCCTGCTGCAGCAGGAATTTCACCGTCGGTCCGGCATCGCGGCGTCGCCAGCCATCGTGAAACCGGTCGGCGATACAGAGAAGACCGCCCGGCGTCAGACAGTCGGTCAGGACAGCCAACGCACGGCGCAGTTCGTCTGCGTCGTGCAGTAACGGCCCCCCCAGCAGGCCGTTGCAGACGATGAGGTCGTAGGAACCACCATCCCCCGGCGTATCCCGTACATCCCCCTGCATAAACGTGATCCGGGAGACCGTTCCAGCCTCGGCCAGCCGTTGCAGCCGGTCTCGAAACCGCGCCTCGCGCAGGGGATCATGGGGAAACCGGCAGCAGGCGCCGGCGATGAGTTCGAACGGTTCCGGCGTACTGCCGTGCACGACGACCGAATCCGGTGGATACCCGGCGTCCGTCAGTAACTGCGCCAGATCGTACGTTCCTTCGCCGGTACCGGTGGCGGCATCGAGACACCGAAAAGTTTTTTGGATGCGCCAGGACCTCTCCTGCGCAAGCCGGTCACGCAGATGGGCGAGCTGGCGCGGATAGCGACCGAAGCCGCAGCCATACCGGGGCGGCAGGAACAGGTGAAACAGCAGCCGGCACCGGAGGTCATCATCCGCCGCGACTTCCGAGAGAAGCGCGGCGGGACTCGACGCGGGAAGGTACCGGTGGAAGAAGGGCAACAGGTCGAGCCAGCCGGAGGCACGATGCACGGGACAGGAGGACAGCAAGGGGGGAAACCCGAGTGCGGCGCGGTAGAGCTGGCGAAAGGCGGTGCGGATCTCGCGCATCGGCAGGTAGGTCTCGGTGATGAGCCGCATCTCATGGGTGACAGAGAGCCCCCTGTCCCAGCCCCCCAGCGGGTAGTTCATAAGCCAGGCATCGTGGTACCTAGCCAGGCGCCGGATGGCGGCGTGCAGGCCGGCATCGTCCAGCGGTCCGGACCGCAGAAACCGGTTCAGCAGACCGGCCTCATCCGGACGGCCGCGGGTCAGATCGACGTCGAGAACCAGCCGATCCATTGTCAGAACATGAAGCGGCGCATGCTGACGTTCAGGAGGATGCCGACGCCGGTCATGGTGGTGATCATGGAGGTGCCGCCGTAGGAGAAGAGTGGGAGCGGGACGCCGACGACCGGAAAGAGCCCGATGACCATGCCGATATTCACCACGATATGCCAGAACAGCATGGCGGAAACCCCCACGGAAAGAAGCGCCCCGAACCGGTCGTTACAGCGGCTGGCAATCCCCAGTCCCCAGAGGACCAGCACCATGTAGAGGAGGAGCACCACCAGGCACCCCAGGAATCCCCATTCCTCGGCGAAAACGGAAAAGGCGAAGTCCGTGTGCTGTTCGGGGAGGAACCGGAGATGGCTCTGGGTCCCCATGAGGAACCCCTTGCCCAGCACGCCGCCGGAGCCGACGGCGATCTTGCTCTGGATGATGTGGTACCCGCTCCCTAAAGGATCGCGTTCGGGCCAGATGAAGTTCAGTATCCGGTTTTTCTGATAATCCCGCAAATAGCGGGTCCAGGCGAGCCAGACCGTCGGAACGGCGGCGAGGAGCGCGGCGGCGACGGTCTTCCACCGCACCCCCACGTACAACAGCATGGATGCGGCAATCATGACCACCAGCAGCGCCGTTCCCAGGTCCGGCTGTTTCATGATGAGCAGTGCGGGGATACCGACCAGCAGCAGCGGATAGAGGAGGTCGCGGAGCGTCAGACCGTCGGGGGGTACGAAGTCGACGAAGTACCGGGCCAGGGCCATGATGATGATGATCTTCATCAGTTCCGACGGCTGGATAGTGATGATCCCCAGGTTCAGCCAGCGGGTCGCCCCCATGGAGGTACGGCCGACCACCAGGACCACCACCAGCAGGAACAACATGCCCCCGTACAGCCAGTAGGCGGTATCCTCGAAGATGTGATAGTCGATGCTGCAGACGGTGGCGATGATCCCCAGCCCGGCAACGATCCAGTATATCTGGCGCAGGAAATACGGCGTGCCGACCGGCGCATAGGTGTACGCGGCGCTGTAGATGTTCACCACCCCCAGCGCCGCGATGAGCAGTACGAGCAGGAACAGAGTCCAGTCGAAGTTCGTGAAAAGCCGCCGATCGATCATGCGTACCTCAGTCCGCCTTCCCGGCGGGTAGTTGAACGGGTTGTCCAGCCGGTTGAGCTGCTGGTTTGTCACTCCCGGCGGCAGATGCGTCATGCCGAACCGGTTTCGCAATGACCCCTTTCTCCTCGAAATAGGTCCGCAGGATCTTCCCCGCGATGGGGGCCGCCGCCGAACCGCCGTGTTCGCCATGTTCCACCACGACCGCCACGGCGATCTCCGGTTTATCGTAGGGGGCAAACCCCACAAACAGGGCGTGGTCACGGAACTGGTACGGCTCGTTCCCCTTGCTGTCCCGCAGCTTGACCACCTGGGAGGTACCGGTCTTGCCCGCCACCTTCACCTCGTACAGTCGCGCCATGCTCCCGGTCCCTTTCGGCTCGTTGACCACGGCAAAGAGCCCTTCCTTGACGAGTTGGAAGCTCTCCGGCCGCAGCCCGGTCTTCGCGATGATCTCCGGTCCGAACTCCTTCACGGTCCGGCCGTCGGGATCGATGATCCTTTTCACGAGATGGGGGCGATAGACCGTCCCGTTGTTGGCGACCGTGGCGATCATGGAAGCCAGCTGGATCGGGGTTGCCAGCACGTACCCCTGCCCGATAGCGACGGGAGGCGTCTCACCGGGAAACCACTTCTTATGGAATCTCTTCTCCTTCCATTCCATGGTCGGGATCAGGCCGCCCCGTTCGTTGTCCAGATCGATCCCCAGGGGTTTCCCCATTCCGAACAGCCTGGCATATTTGGCAATGCGATCGACACCGAGCTTTTCCCCCAGCTCGTAAAAATAGACGTCGCACGACTCCTTCAGGGCCCGTTTCAGATTGACCACGCCGTGACCATGCCGGTTCCAGCAGTTGAACTTGCTTGAGCCCAGTTTATAGGAACCGGTGCATTCCACCGTCGCCTTCCCATCGATCAGCCCCTCCTCGAGACCGGCAAGGGCGGTGATGATCTTGAAGGTCGACCCCGGCGGATACTGCCCCTTCAGCGCCTTGTTCTCAAGAGGATGTCGCTTGTCCTCGAGATACGACTTCCAGACATCCGGCGGCATCCTGCCGGAGAAGAGTGCCGGATCGAACCCGGGGTTGCTGACGAACGCCAGCACCTCGCCGCTGTTCACGTCCAGCGCTACTGCGGCGCCGGCCTCTTGGCCGAACGCCTTTTCGGCGCTCTGCTGGAGGTTCTTGTCGATGGTCAGTTCCAGGCTGTTGCCGGTGGTGGGGTTCGTCTCGCTGATGGTGCGCAGATAATGGCCCCGCGCATCCACCTCGATCCGCCGCCCTCCGTCCGTTCCGTGCAGTTCGTTTTCATAGCTCTTTTCCAGCCCGTTCTTCCCCACGTAATCGCCGGCGTTGTAATGCTGGTACCGGTCGGCAGCCAGCTCCTGATCGCTGACCTCCGCCAGATACCCCATGAGATGGGCCGCCATCGTTCCGAACGGATACAGCCGTACCGGTTTCACCTCGACATCCACCCCCGGCAGCCGGAACTGGTTTTCCTCCAAGAGTTCGACCTGGTCCCGGGTGATCCCCGCCGCCACGACGATGGGTACGTAACGGGCGCGTCCCTTCCCCTTCTCCCACCGCTCCAGCAGTTCGTCGCGGTCGAGACCGAGCAGACGTACCAGGCTGTCGATGAGGGCTTCCTTGTTCACCACGTCCTGCGGGATGACTGCCAGACTGTAGGACGGCGAGTTGCTCACCAGCACCACACCGTTCCGGTCGAGTATCGTGCCGCGGCATGCGGCAACCGGTACCGAGCGGAGACGGTTACTCTCGGAAAGGTCGAAAAGGGTGTCGGCCTTGATGATCTGCAGATACCAGAGGCGGGTCAAGAGCAGAAAGAACCCTGCAGCGACGCAGAACGAGAGCTTGATCAGCCGCTTGGACAGCCCGCGATTTTCCCTGACGACCCGTCCTCCCTTCATGCCGCCTCCTCACGAGCTGCCAGTGCGGGGAAGCTGAACACGACCGATGCGACGAGGGCGTTCACCAGCCCCTGGGGGATGAGGGCCGGCAGGATGGACGCATAGATGCCATCGGCAGTGGAAAAGAGCGCCAGGAGGACGAGGCTCAAAAGCCCCGATCCGACGGTACCGCAGAAGACAACGAGGATCATCAGTGAACGGCGGTCGGTATAGAGCTGGCTTGAGGTGTGCGCGAGCACGAAATAGAGACACAGGTAGGTAAAGGCGTGCAGACCGAAATAGATGCCGCTGAAACAGTCCTGGGCGATACCGACCGCAAACACGGCGAGAAAGGCCAGAGGTGACCGGGAACGAAGCCCCATGTAGGAGACAACGATGAGCAGCAGGTTCGGCTGGTACGGGTCCGCCAGGAAGTGCGGCAGAAGCGTCACCTGCAGCACGAGGCAGAACACGATAACGAAGAGATAGCGGACGAACGTGATCATGGGATACGATTCAAAAGAACAATCACCTCTTCCAGCCGCGACAGGTTGACGGCGGGCCTGATCTCGATTGTCTGGAAGATACCATACGAACCTTTGCGCACCATGGTGATCTCACCGAGGGGCAACCCTTTGGGGAATATCCTGCCGATCCCCGACGTCACGACCGTATCGCCAACCTTGACGTCATCCTCCCGCAGCGTGAATTCGAGACGGCATGCGCCCCGCCCCATCCCCTTGACGATGCCGCGGGCGCGCGACCTCTGGATGACGCCGGCGATGCCGCTGGCATGGTCGGTCAAAAGCTGGACCCGTGCGCTGGAGGAGTCCACCTTGACCACCATTCCCACGACACCGTCGGAGGCAACCACCGGCATCCCCTCCTGCAGACCGTCCGCGCTCCCCCGATCGATGAGGATCGTCTTGAACCAGGGAGACCCGTCCTCACCGATGATGGATGCGGTTACCGACGGTACCGAAAGCGACGTCTTCAGGTCCAGGAGTTTCTTGAGCCGCTCGTTCGCGACGACCGCCTCGTTGGCATCGATCACCCGGCGGTTGAGAACTTTTATGGTTTCACGCAGCTTTTCGTTATCACGTCGCACGTTGACGAGCGCGATATAATCGGTCCAGACGCCGTCTACCAGTCGTGTCACCACCGAGATGCCATCACAGACCGGTGCCGTGACGGTCATGATCATCCGTTCGACCCCGTTCGCATGTTCCTTGTGACGCAGGTTGAGGGAATACACAATGAAGGTCACGACGAGCACGCAGCCCACGACCAGGGGATAGCGATATTTTTTCAGGAATTCCAGCAACATTGCCAAGTCCAGAATGGACGAGGGGAGGCGTCATCAGCCTCCCCTTCCCGGTTCATCCAGATGTAAACGTACAATCAGTCCAGGTGGTACGGTGACCCCGCCGACTCCTCGTGGCGGATCTCATCCACGGGACTCTTCTTCCCGTCTCCCGCGTACAGGCGGTTCGGCCCGTTGAAGACGATCCCGTCGGTCCCCCCCACGTTCCGGTAGGCATGCACCACCCCCGGGGGAACGATAACCATGAGGGGGGCATCCTGGCCCGCATAGATGGTCTGCCGCACCCCGCAGGTCGGCGAATCGGCCCGGCCGTCCCACAGATAGACCTTGAAGTTCGACGGTCCGATGAAACAGAAATAGTCTGTCTGGCCCAGGTGTTCGTGGGGACCGCGGGCTACGCCGGGCTGGGTCATGGAGATGTAGGCCATGACCGGCATCTGGTCGGCGGCAAGTTCGTCGCTGCGGTACAGTTCCGCGAGCCAGCCCCGCTCGTCGATGAATTTTCTCAGCGGCCGGGTCACCACGTCGTGTATCTGCCCCCTGGTGAATATGATGTCCGCCACGTCAGCATCCTCCGCACAGGTCGGTTTCGTTGTACAGCCATTCCAGATAGTCGCGATACGACGATTTCGGCGTGGCATCGATGGCGGCAGCCATCCCGGCACAGTCAATATACCCCATCCGCAGAGCAACCTCTTCGAGGCAGGCGATCTTCAGCCCCTGGCGCGCTTCGAGAGTACCGATGAAATGGCTCGCCTCCAAAAGGCTCTGATGGGTGCCCGTGTCCAGCCAGGCGATGCCACGACCGAGCTTTTCCACCCGCAGCGCACCGCGCCGCAGATATTCCAGGTTCACGTCGGTAATCTCCAGTTCGCCCCGCGGCGATGGCTTCAGGTTGCGGGCAATATCGACGACCTTGTTGTCGTACAGGTAGAGCCCCGGCACCGCGTAATGGGTCTTGGGCTTCGCCGGCTTTTCCTCGATGCCGATGGCACGTCCCGTACCATCAAACTCCACGACGCCGTAACGTTCCGGGTCGTGCACGTAGTAGCCGAAGATGAGCGCACCGCCGGAAAATTCCGTCGCTGCGCGGTCCAGCCCCATCTTGCCGTAAAAGATGTTGTCCCCCAGGATGAGGCAGACCGAGCTGTCGCCGATGAACCGCTCACCCACGAGGAACGCCTGGGCGATCCCCTTCGGCTCGTCCTGCACCGCATAGCTGATGCTGATCCCCCAGCGGGCTCCGTCCCCCAAGAGCGACTGAAACCGGGGGGTATCCAGGGGGGTCGAAATAATGAGGATGTCGTTGATCCCCGCCATCATGAGCGTCGCCAGCGGGTAGTAGATCATCGGTTTGTCGTACACCGGCTGCAACTGCTTGCTGGCCACGAGCGTCAGGGGGTACAGCCTGCTTCCCGCACCGCCGGCGAGAATGATTCCCTTCTTTACGGACCGGACCATGGCGCACCTTTCAAACACATAGTAAAACCGGTATTTTGTATCACATGGCCGCCCGCACCGTCAATCAGTTTGGCGATAAGCGCCGAAAGCCCCCCCTCGGAGAAGCCCCCGACGAGAGCATCAGGGCTCGGACAGAAGGGTCCGGTCACTTTCAAACGAGGCGCGACGCAGTTCGTGGAACCTATCCACGAGGCGCTCCACGGTGAGAGACCGCTTCACCTCCCCATGCAGATCGAGGATGATCCCCCCCGATCCATCACCAGAAGACGGTTGCCGCACTCGATGGCGTGCGGCATGTTGAGGGTCACCATCATGGCGGTGAGACCGTACTCCCGGGTGAACCGGCCCGTCAGCTCAAGGACGATCCGGGCGTTCTTCGGGTCCAGCGCCGCCGTGTACTCGTCCAAGAGGAGCAGGGACGGCCGAGTGAGCACCGTCATGAGCAGGGTCAGCCTGGCGCTGACCGCCGGAGAACATGACCAGGTTCTCCTTCAATCGCCCCTCCTGCCCCATACTGAGCGGTGCCAGCTCCGCCCGGAACCGCTCCCGCATCCGGTCGTTGAGGCTGCGCCGCAGCCAGTTGTCCCCCTTGCGGCTCGTGATCATCATATTCTCTTCCAGTTCATGTTCCCCGCCGTCCCCAGGAGCGGGTTCTGGAAAATCCGGCCGATGTAGCGGGCCCGCCGGTATTCCGGTTCAAAGGTAACGTCACGTCCGTTCACGGGCATTTCAACGATCATCTGGCGGGCAAGGGGTCAATACGGCCGGTTCGTGCCAGTCCGTAACGGGATGGGACAGAGGATTCACCGGAAACGGCCGTTAATGTCGAGCACGATGGCGGTACAGTCGTCCCGTGGCGGATCGACGGCGCCGAACATGGCAAGTTCCTCGAAGAGCCGGTCAAGGAAGGAATGGTAATCCACGCCGGCCGCCTCCGCCAGCAGGCGTTTCAGTCGGTCCAGTCCGAACGGCTCGTCGCCGCCGTCCATAGCCTCCGTGATGCCGTCGGTATACAGCAGCAGACGGTCGCCCGGTTCGAATGCAAACGATTCGAGTAGTGCGTCACACTCCTCGAAAAACCCCACCGGCCGGCCGGTGGGGTTCAGCTCGAAGACGGAGCCGTTACGGTTCACGAGGAGCGGCACATGTCCCGCATTCACGTAGGTCATCTGCAGGGTCGTCGGGTCGATGATGCCGTAGAACAGGGTGGACGAGAAATACTGGTCGATGGTCTCGGAACGGCGCGCAAACGACAAAAGGAAACGGTTGACCTGCTGCACCAGATCCAGCGGGTCGCATGCGCCGAGGGCAGCGTGGTGGATGAAACCGTAAATGAGCGACATGACCACGGAGGCGGACAGGCCATGGCCGGTTACATCGCCGACGAACAGCGACTGGCACTCGTCGGGCATGGTGATGAAGTCGAAGTAGTCGCCCCCCAGCCCTTCCGCCATCCGGTTCCGGATGCCGATGCAGCACCAGGTGCAGACCGGCGAACTCTTCGGCAGGAGCAGTTGCTGGACCTGTCGCGCCAGGTCCAGCTCCAGCCGGTCCGGCAGTTGGGCGCACGAGCAGCGCCTGCTGTACATCCGATCCGAAACGCCTGCTTGACTGTCCGGCATATGTCTCTCCACCCCACGCGCTCATGTAACAGTTGAAGTGCCGATTCACAACATGATGTTGTGTATGGTTTTTTACATAATGAAAACGTCCTCGCACCGGCTTCATTTACAGATCAGATTATAGGTCGCTTCATTGAGTGACCCCGGAGATATCGGGAACTCTCTGGGGGACGTATACCGTTTTACGGGTTTCAGATAGTTCCCCCCGACATCATAGGGATAGGACGCTATCCCATAAAGGCGGTGTTCCTTGCAATCCGCCGTGACCTGAAGTCTGACCCCTCCCACCCCGTTTTTGGGAACGACATAGCGCCAGTTGACCCACAGGGACGGCTGCCCGTGGTAAGGGAGTCTGGAAAGATAGTCGAACGTGGCGATAACGTCCCCCCCCTTCCGGTACAGACGCCAGTCGGCAGAAGCAACCGAGCAGGTCAACAGTACCACCACGACCGAAAGTGCCAACCGGCCCATACGACACCTCCCATCTTCAGGCTGTCCGACAATCCTGAGACTGCAGTCACGTTACCGCTACTTCCTGTAGAGACAACGGGTACCGTTGTCCTTGACCAGAAACGCCTTCTTCCCGGGGTGACATCGCCCGCAACACCTCCCTGCGTACAGGTCGTTCATGGATATCTTGACCGTCCCCATCTTCATCTCGGGGAAAAGTTCCCGGTGATGGCAGTCGGTGCAGGTCGGGCCGGCTTTGTTGTGCCCCGTCCCATCGAATATGACGGTTTCCGTCGGACTTCCCTTGATCTCCAGCGTTCTGTCCGACCTTGCGGCAAGGGACACGTTTCGACGGCCCGCGCGGTCACCGCGAGGCACCCGTCACGATCCGCATTTCCATGAAATCCTCCTTTCGCCAAACGGGCGGCTACGGTACGAGCAGTGTCCTGAACAGGCGATACGGGATGGTTCGTTTATCCTTGCCGAAATTGAAACGGGGCATCAGGTTGATCTGCGAGGCGGTGACGTAAAGGTTGCCGTCCGGCGCAATGGCGAGGCTGTCGGGCCACTGCAGCCGGTCATCCCGGACGACAGTTTCCAGTATATCACTGTCGGGCCGGTATCGCTTGACGGCGTGGTCCTCCAGGGCGGTCAGGTAGAGGTTGTCCTCGAAGCCCATGATCATTCCATCGACGGCACCGGTGTCCGCAACCTTCTCCACGTGTGTCGCCAGCCGGTCTTCCGGCATGGAGAAATCCTTCAGGTATGCGGTCCTGATGCGATAGAGTGTCTTTGCGACCAGCGCATGGTAGTACAGGTACTCACCCGCGGAATCGAGTGCAATGCCGTCGGCGTTGATCTGGGGAACTTTTCCGTCGGGACCGCGCAGCTCCCTGCCGTCGATCACCGGCACGTAGCCGGACTCCGCCTTCGTGGAAGGACTGCCTTCCAGACGCCGCACAACCCGTCCGGTCTTCAGGTCGATCACGACGATGGCCCCCACACCGGAATCGGTGATGTAGACGAATCTCCCCTCCGGTCCGATCCGCAGATCGTTGAGATAACTGAGACGCGGCACCTCACTGTCAGAGAAGTGGATGACCCGCTCAACGGTATTGGTAGCGAGATTCACCTTTATCAGCTTCGCCCCGCCGGGCACGCCCCCCGTAAAACCGGGAGATGCGGGATCGAGTATCCAGAGGTTGTCATCGGCGTCGACGGTCACGCTCTGCACGCAGACAAAATGGGCCTCGGGATGGGTGGACTCATCCTTTCCCCAACGGTTCCAACCGGTATCCGGATAGGGGACCAGGGTCCCGTCGGGGAGAAGCTCCGCCACCGAATAGAGCGGATCCTTGTCCCAGCGGGGGAAGGTGAGAAAGATCCTTCCCTGCGCCGATACGGCGACGCCTGTCGCCTGATCGCCCGCCAGGGGGATCTCGATCAGCGCCCCCTGCGACGACGGTTGCACCGTTCCGTAGCTTGCCGGAAATGTCGTGCATCCGCCGAGGAGCGCTACGGTCAGGAGTAATCCGGCTAAACGGCACGCTGTCCTGTTCATGGCGTCACCTACAGGGTCTGAATGAGACCGTCCAGTCCTTCGATTACGGCATCGTACCGGTCCTGTACCGCAGCGTCTCCAGAGCCGGGATGCGCCGTGAGGTAGGCGAGGAACGCGCCGATCGCCCGCAGTTTTTTCCGGTCGGCGGGAGAGACGGACCTGCTGCCGATTGCATGTTCAACGTAACCCGATGCCTTGGTGAGCTCTGCCGCCGCCTTGTCCGGTTCATGGGTCGTGAGCTGGTAGGATTCGGCGTATGCCGCGTGCAGCCGCGCCTCGATGATATCGTTTTCGCCCGCCAGCGTTGTTTCGGCCTCCGACAAGCCGGCCGACATATAGGCAACGGAGCGCTCAGCAAGCGCCTCGCTTCGTTCCCAGAGCCCTTTCAGCGCGGCCTCCGCAATCGGCTCGTGCGTCGCCTGTTTTTGTGCCAGCGCGGACAACTCCCGAGAGAGGGCAGCGATCTGCTCCTGTCCCGAAGGGCTCAAACCGGCGGAGGCCTTCCCGAGGTTCTCCCGGGCCTGCGCCAGAAAGCGCCGGAACGTGTCGTTGTGCAGCGCCGAGTAGTTCCGGAATGCCAGCCACAGATCCTGCTTGGCGCCGTACAGCGGGATATGCTCGGCCCGGTAGAGCGCCAGCGCCGCATATTCTGCGAGCTTCAGCAGCTCGTCGGCCCTGGCGGGATTCCGTGCCGCCAGATACCTCTCGGCGGCGGTGACGTACCGCTGCGACCTGAGCAGCGGCAGGTCGACCTCGACGACCCTGAGCGAAGCGGCCGCATGGACCAGCTCCTGTTCGGCTCCCTGCTTATTCCGACCCGCGAGGTAGATACGTGCCCGGTCGAGGTGCAATCGGGCCTTGTCCGTAGGGAGGTAGACGGAGATCCTGTCGAGTGCATCATAGATTGGAGGGAGGTCGCTCAACACCCGGTCGGCGGTATCGTACTTCAGGTGGTTGCGGGCGATCAGGATAAGGTTTTTTGCAGTCGCTGTCGACAGGTCGTTCCTGATGGTATTCAGCAACCGTACCGCCTCGGACATCTCGCGCTGTGCATGGGGGAGCGCCTTCCGGTAGATGTCGTAACGCGCCTCGGACAGGTGACGCAACACGACGGCAGCAGTCCGCTCCAGGGTGGATTCCACCTGTGGCGAGACACTGCCGTACAATACCGGACCGTTGTCCCGGATCGCCTGGGCACGGGTCGGTCCCGGCACGACAGCGGTCGCGACGAACAGGGTCGTCACGACGGCACCGACTTTCAGCAGCTGCTCTTTCATGGCATTATCTCCTTCTAAACCCTGAAAACGGGTTCGGGTTTGCGGAAATGACCGGCAGGTAATCGGCCCACTGGGAAACCGTTTCGGCGATCTGCGCCACCCCGATGACGCCGGTCACGGTTGCGGCCGAGACCGTCTCGCTGCTGGTCACGAGCGCAGCCGTGGCGTTAGCCAGCCGCAGGCGGATGACGATGTTGTAGAACCGGACGTCCTCGTCCACGACGACGAATCCGAGCGACGGCACTGTTCCGACCCTCACCTGTCCCGACCCGTCGGTTGCCGCCTCCAGAACCTCCGAACGTGACAGCAGTTCAATCCCCCCCGCGTCATCCGACACGATGATCCACCAGGTGTGGGGTGCATCCCGCAGAAGTGCGACCAGGTCGTGTACCGTGCAGTCCGGGGCGACGACGATAAAATTCCGGTCCATGATCTCTTCCGCTCTGCGCAGGTTATGGACCGTGGAGTGATGGGCCTCCGGGACCAGATGACCGCGACGCGCCAGTTTCATGGTGTAGATGCTCTCGCGGCAGAAGAGCTTTCTCACCCCGTAGCTGAAGGCAACGGTGATCGTCACCGGTATCACCACGCTGTAATCCAGGGTCATCTCCTGGATCATCACGATGGCGGTCAACGCCGCCCCCGTCGCTCCCCCCACCGTCCCGGCCATCCCCGCCAGAGCAAACGCCGATGGGTCGACACCGATGTGCGGAAATAACCGATCGAGCCCGATCCCGTACGCCCCGCCGAAACAGGCTCCGATGAACAGCGATGGGGAGAAGATGCCCCCCGACCCGCCCGAACCGAGGGTCAACGCCGTAGCCACCAGCTTCAACGCCAGCAGGAGCAGGAGAAAGCCGATGCCGTTCCGGGTCAGGGTGAGGATATCCTGGATCGTCGCGTAACCGACCCCTTCGATATAGTAGTGCCCCGAAAACCGCTGCAGGACGGTGAACATGAGACCGACGATGAACATCCCGGCCAGGTGTCGTACGTATACGTTGTGGAGCCGTTTGGTGAACAGGTCTTCGAAACCGTACACCGCCTTCACGAAGACGACTGAAACGAGCCCCATCGCTATCCCCAGACCGATGTAGGCAACAAGAACCTGCGGTGCATCGTGGTGAAAGAAGGGAGATTCGAGCGTGGGAATCCGGAAAGCGGGCCAGGTTCCGAAAAATATCTGGCCGATATACGTCGCCGTCGCGGTCGCGATAATTACCGGCACCATCGTCCGCACGCTGATCTCGTGGAGCAGGATCTCCGTCGCAAACAACAGCCCCCCCAGCGGGGTGTTGAACGTCGCGGCGATCCCACCACCGGCTCCGGCGGCAATCAGGACGTTGCGTTGCCACAGGTTCATCCTCAACAGCTGCCCGAGGGTCGAACCGAACGCCGACCCGATCTGGGCGATGGGACCTTCCCGACCCACGGAACCGCCGCTGCCGATGGAAAGCGCCGAAGCGAGCGATTTCACCACCGCCACGACCGGGCGGATAACCCCCTTCCCGTAATAGATCGCGTCCATCACCTCCGGCACACCGTGTCCCTGGGCCTCGGGTGCGAAGTTCTTCACCAGGAAGACAACCCCCGCGGCCCCGATCACCGGTGCGAACGCCACGAACAGCCCCCACCGGCTGACCGCCGTGTGGATGTTCGCATCGGCGAAAGGCGACAGCGACCCGTTGAAAAACAGGTTGTGGATCAACCCGATAAGCAGGCGAAACAGGTACGCCCCCAGACCTGCCACAACGCCGGTGGCGATCGCCAGCAGCGCGAAGATGAAGGGACCGTATTCCCTCTGTTCCAGGCGTTCAGTCATACTACTCCTGCCCGAGCTTCCTTATGATATCGGGAACGGATCGCTTCATGATCGTCCGCACCAGATGCTGCAAGGTATCCGACGGCAACTCGTCCCGATTGGTGACGGCGCTATCGGTAACGTCTGCCGTATACCGGAGGCTCTCCCGCGCCGCGCCATGTCGCCACGGTTCGACCGAAATGTCCACCTTACCGGTCGATTCGGCGCTGAACAGACCTTTCTCCTCGTTCAGTTCGATGGTCGCCTTCTTCAGTATCAGCCCCCTTTCCGCACCTGCAGGAAGGGACTGGGCCAGGATGACGTTGAAACCCGCCCGGCTCAATTCACGGACATACGCGTCGGCAAGGAGGTCTGCCGGCGCGATATCGGTGAGGAGATTGCCGGTCCGCACCCCGTTGCTATCCGAAATGGGACCCAGGACCCGCGGAGCGGAGGCCGGAGCGGTCTGCGTCACGACGTACAGGTCCCCCGTTCCCCCGGAGACCTGTGTGACAGGCTGGTACAGGAGATTCACCTTCTGGTCGCCCAGTGAGGCGCACCCCGAAACCAGGCCGACAATCAGGATACACAGAACGATAAGCTGAAGACATTTCACCGGCGCGCACATACAACCTCCCGAATGTTCCGACATAGGATCAACCTCATTGACTTTCCAGGGTCACGAAGAATGTCTGCCGACCGCGTTTCAGCAGGAACAGCACCGGCTGTCCCGTGCCGCTCATGCCGAGGGCACGGTCGTAGTCCGCCAGCCTCCCGACACGCTGCCGGTTGACTTCGCGAATCACATCACCCGGCTGTATCCCGGCCTGATCGGCCAGGCCGCCCGGATCGACCCCCACGACGACCACCCCGGCCCGTTCATCGAGGTGAAACTGCTGCCGCAACCGTGACGAGATCCCTTCGACCTTCATGCCGAAACCCTGCACCGGTGCACCCGTCGGTACGAAGGCACGCCCCGCCGTCAGCTCTTCCACCTTGAGGGTTAGTTTCAACTCCTTCTTGTCGCGGACCACCGTCAGGGATACGGTTTTTCCCACCGGTTCCTCCGCCACGTAACGGGGAAGATCGGTGGACGATGCGACGTTCTTTCCGTCGAAGGCAACGATGATATCGCCGGTCTTTATCCCCCCCTTGTCTGCCGGACCTCCCGCGACCACGTCGCTCACCAGCGCGCCGGCCGCCTCCTTCAGACCGAAAGAGGTGGCAAGGTCCGGCGTCACCGTCTGGATCGTCACCCCGATCCAGCCGCGGACGACTTTCCCCTTTTCCTTCAGCTGGGACGTGACCGACTTGGCCATGTTGCTCGGGATGGCGAAACCGAGCCCCTGTCCGCCCGGCACGATGGCGGTGTTGATGCCGATCACCTCACCTTTGAGGTTGACGAGGGGGCCACCGCTGTTCCCCGGGTTGATCGGGGCGTCGGTCTGGAGGAAATCGTCGTAGGGTCCGGAACCGATCACCCTGCCGGTGGCGCTGATGATCCCCTGGGTGACGGTCAGTTCCAGGCCGAACGGATTGCCTATTGCCAGAACCCAGTCGCCGACCCGCATCTGGTCCGAATCGCCCAGCGGCAGGGTCGGCAGGTTCTCGAACGGCGACGAGATCTTGATCAGTGCCAGATCGGTCTTCTTGTCGCGGCCGACGACCTTCGCCTTGAACTCCCTGCCATCGGAAAGCTTCACCTTGATCTCGTCCGCGTTGTCCACCACATGGTTGTTGGTAATGATGTAGCCGTCACGGTCAATGATGAAGCCGGTACCGAGGCTCTGCTGTTTCATCTTGCGATCGGGGGTCTCGTCGAAGAAATGCCTGAAGAAATCACCGAACGGTCCGTTTTGCCCCCCCTGGTCCGGTCCGAAGAAATGCCTGAAAGGATCGCCGGGGACCGTGACGGTCGAAGTGGTACTAATGTTCACCACTGCCGGTTTCACCTTTTCGGCCAGATCCGCAAAGGAGTGCGGGAATCCGACGAACTCCGTTTTCGCACTGTTCTTGCATCCTCCCAAAAAGGCGAGGGAAAACAGGCACAGAAGCGCCATGAAGAGCGTTCGACCAGTAACTTTCGGCATCCGCGCATGCATGCGTATCTCCTTTTCGACTGTACCGACGCAGACGGTACGACGTGTTATCGGGACGATGTTCAGATGTTTTCGCTGTTAACGATATCATCCGCCTCGGATTCCTCAAGCCCACACGCCACGGTTTTCAACCATGGCTCATCGTATATACTTCATACCGAAAGGAGTGCGCCATGCGTGAACCGTTACCTCCGCCACGGACACCGTCATCGGCTGCCGACGGTGAGATGTGGAGCACACGATGCCCAATGTAAAACCGCTCCTCAGGGAGATATTCGACGCCGCGCTCCGGTCGGCAGATCCGGCGGCAGCGGTCGAGAGGCAGGTCGAAATGCTCCGGAATCGGTACGGTTCCGGCGGCTACGATCGACTCCTCGTGGCCGGTTTCGGCAAGGCGGCAGTGCCCATGGCCCTGACCCTGGAAAAAAAGCTGGGGGACCTGATCACCGCCGGCGCCGTCATCACCACGCGCGGGCACGGCACGCACCACGGGCTGCGGAGCATAGGGGTGTACGAGGCCGGCCACCCGGTACCGGACGAGGCGGGAATGCGTGCGACCGAAGCGCTCCTCGGTCTGCTTGCCGGCGCCGACGCGCGGACGATGGTCGTCCTCCTCGTCTCGGGAGGGGGATCGGCCCTCTTCGTCGCTCCGCACCGGGGGATCACCATGGCGGAAAAACAGGAAACGACCGGACTGCTGCTGCGGGCGGGCGCTGAGATCCGGGAGCTGAACACGGTGAGAAAACACCTGTCCCGGGTCAAGGGGGGAAGACTGGCGGAGCTCCTACACCCCGCCACGGTTGTCTCTCTCATCCTCTCCGACGTGATCGGCGACCGGCTCGATCTGATCGCCTCCGGTCCCACCGCACCCGACCCGTCCACGTTCGGCGACGCCCTCGCCGTACTGGAACACTACGGACTGGGCATGTCCGTTCCTGCGCCGGTCATCGCACACCTGACCCGGGGCGCTCGGGGACTCGTTCCCGAGACGCCGGCCGCGCAGGCACCCTGTTTCCGCACCGTGGAAAACCTGATCATCGGGAGTAACCGACTGGCACTGGAGGGAGCGAAGATCCGGGCGGCCAGGCTCGGCTTCGCTCCGGAAATCCTCTCGGCGGAGGTCGCCGGCGAAGCGCGTGAGGCGGGCCGCAAACTTGCCCACGCGGCGCGAAACGCCGCACGGAGGAAGAGAGATCGGCCGCTCTGCCTCATTTCCGGAGGGGAGACGACCGTCACCGTCACGGGAAACGGTAAGGGGGGAAGGAACATGGAGTTCGCCCTCTCCTTCGCCAGGGAGATCGAGGGGGTGCCCGGTGTCACGCTCCTCTCCGCCGGAACCGACGGCATCGACGGTCCCACCGATGCGGCTGGCGCCCTGGTGGACGGGACGACCGTCGAAAAGGCACGATCGCTGGGACTCGATCCTGAAATGTATCTGCAGAACAACGACTCGTACCACTTTTTCAGGGAGGTCGGCGGACTTTTCGTCACCGGTCCGACCGGGACGAACGTCATGGATATTCAGATAACGGTAGTTGGGCAAACCGCTTGAATCTGCGTGCAAATGAGTTTTTATTGTGTTTACACTATCCATCCCGACAGTTATTATATATACTTCACTAAAGTGAGAATGCTTTCACTTTTACCCGACACAGTCCCAAAGGAGACGCATGACCGATGAGGTGAAGCATCCCGACGCCAAGATCGATCAACTCCGTCAGCAGCTGGAAATCTGCGAGACGAGATGGCTCGACATCATGTCTGCCAGCCCCCACGGCATCCTGATCGCCAGCCCGGTCGGGGCCATCCTGTATGCCAACTCCGCGGCTTCGGATACCCTCGGCTGCCGCGTGGGTGGGAACCTCGCGGAGTGCCTCGATCTTGCCGCCGTCCCCCACCTCCCCACCGAGGCAAGGCCGACAACCGTCGACGGCAGGACCATCACCGTGGAGATCTGGAAGATCGCAACGGAATGGGAGGGAGAGCAGGCCTGGTTCATCGCGTTCCACGACGTCACCGAGCGGAAGCGCAACGACCAGGAACTGCGCAAGCTCTCCCGCGCCGTACTGGACAGTCCGAGCATCGTCATCATTACCGATGCCGACGGTACCATCGAATTCGTCAACCCCAAGTTTACCGCGGTTACCGGCTACACCTCGGACGAGGTTGTCGGGAGGAACCCGCGCATCCTCAAATCGGACCGGATGCCGCCGGAGCTGTACCGCGACCTCTGGAGAACCATCACCTCCGGCCGGGAGTGGCGCGGCGAGATGATCAACCGGAAGAAAAACGGCGAGTACTACTGGGAGTTTGCCGCCATCGCCCCGATTACCGATAAAAGCGGAAAGATCACCAACTTCGTCGCCGTAACGGAAGAGATCACCGAACGCAAAAGGATGGAAGGATCGATACGGGAGAGCGAGGAGAGGTTCCGCGCCACCTTCGACCAGGCGGCCGTCGGCATCGCACATGTGGCTCCGGATGGCAGGCTCCTGCGGGTAAACCGAAAATTATGCGACATCCTCTGCCATACGGAAGAGGAGATGATCTCGCTGTCCGTTGCAGAGATTACCCATCCCGACGACGTGGCTGCGAGCATGGAGCAGTTCATCCTCCTTCAAGAAGGTAAACTTACCGATTACACCCTTGAGAAGCGATACCTGCGCAAGGACGGGTCGCCGGTCTGGGTCAACATCACCGTTTCGGCAGTGTCCGATGATACCGGCAAGCTGCGGTTTTCCATGGGGGTCGTGGAGGACATCACCGTCCGCAAGCGCGCGGAAGAGTCGCTCCGCTACAGCGAGGCCCGTTTCCAGACGCTCTACCGGGACAATCCGACCATGATCGTCACCCTCGATGCCGATCTGTTTATGCTCGACGTCAACCCCGCCTGCGCCGCCCAACTGGGCTTCACCATCGGCGAACTGGAGGGAGAATCGGTGCTCTCCCTCTTCCATGAAGACGATCGTCCCCTCGTGGCGGTACAGCTTAAGGACTGCCTGAAATCCCCCCACGAGGCGCACCGGTGGCAGTTCCGCAAGGTCCACCGTAACGGTAACGTACTCTGGGTGGAGGAGACTGCCCAGGCGGTGTACGACCTGAAGGGGAATATCAACATCCTGGTCGTCTGCCAGGATATCACCGAGCGGAAGCGGTCGGAAGAGGCGATCAAGGCCCTGAACCACCAACTAAAGGAACGTGCCGCGGAACTCGAATCCGCCAACCGGGAACTGGAGGCGTTCAACTACACCATCGCCCACGACCTGCGCAAACCGCTGACCAACATCAACGGCTACTGCCAGATCATCAGGGATTTCTGCTTCCGTAACCTCGACGATCAGTGCCGGGACTATCTCGACGAGATCTATGAAGGGACTCTCGGGATGAACCAGCTGATCGACACCCTCCTCGATTTCTCCCGCCTGGCCGCCGTCGAACTGCACCGCGAGCGGGTCGATCTCTCCGCCCTGGCTCACCAGGTAGCCGCTGATCTAAAACTGTCCGCCCCGGGACGCACGGCTACGTTCCGGATCGCCGAAGGGGTATCCGTCGAAGGAGATGCGAAACTGCTCCGGATCGTCCTCGTCAACCTCCTCGGCAACGCCTGGAAATACACCGGCCAACGGGAGGACGCGCTCATCGAGTTCGGCCAGAACACAGCCACCGGCGGCACCGAATGCTACGTCCGCGACAACGGCTCGGGGTTCGCCATGGAGAACGCCGAGAAGCTGTTCCTCCCCTTCCACCGCCTTCACTGTGACGAGGAGTTCGCCGGCTTCGGCGTCGGTCTCGCCACCGTGGAGCGGATCATCCGCCGCCACGGCGGCACGATCCACGCCGAGGGGGAACCCGGCAGGGGGGCAATCTTCCGCTTCACCCTGCCGGAATAGGGGGCTGGACGCTCGAGACAGCTCCTTCTCCTACCTGTGCCAGTTCACCCGCACGAAGCTCTCCTGTTTGCTCCACTGGAACGTGAGATCCCCGCTGTGGGCACGGTAGATCTCCTTTCCGAGCTTTTCTGCCAGTCTCTCGTCGGTGGTGCGGACGATGAGCCCGTTTCCCTCCTGACCGATCCCCATGATCCGGGACAGGGGGTTTTTGGCGCGTGACTTTTCCTCCACATTCCTGATGGCATTGAGGATGGCGTTTTCATGGGCGACGAGATAATCGCCGCTGAAGGTCACCACACCGGCTGGATTGTTGTCGCGCATCCGCTGGCAGGCGGGACAGGTCACCTCGTGTCGTAACGCACCGCTTCCGGCTGACACGCTCTCATCACCCGCCGGATACCAGCGTTTGTCATGATAGAACGCCTGGCAGCCGCCGCATACGGCAAACTCCTTCATCCCCTCTTTCGAGACATACACGTCCGTGCTCCGGGTGGTCATCTGCCCCTTCTCCCTGAATCTGGTTCGATACGGCTCACCCGCCCGTGTCCCCTTCCCTGCACTGCGAACCGCTTCGTCGTGTACCGATCGTCTCATGCCGTTCACTCCTTTCCTCCGCGGAGGGCATTCCCTCTTTTTACGATAGCCCCCCCGGCATTATGCCGCACCTTCCGCCCACCCGCTTTCCAACGGACCGTGGCGGCGATAGCACCCGTTGCAGTTCCCGTTTGATAATTTCATAGTATCATTTGCATTAGAATTTACAAACTCCACCATTGACATATACATCTTGTTTCCAATATATTTGCATTTTTAACTCAACATCCAGCCCGTACCGGACCGACGCCGGGTCCGGCGCGAAACGATGACGACGTCGACCGCTCTGCAGCGCAGAAAGCCGCACCATGCATCTATCACGCTCGACGAAAAGCGGCCTTTTGATCCTTTTGCCGGCACTCCTCCTGTCGCTCGCCCTCGTGTACTTCACCGTCAACAACTACCTGTCCGCACAGCCGGTGGCCGCGCACAACCTGCGAGGGCTCGCCCTCTCCCTCGCGGAGACCGTCGAGGGGCTGGTGGTCAAAGACCCGTCGTATTCCCTTTTGCACAGCCTGAAAAACCCGGACATCGCATTCTTCAGCGTGATCGACGCCGACGGCATCCAGCGGTTCCATACAAACCAGGAGCTGGTCGGTACCCGTACCGGGGACCCGTTTCTCACATGGAAGGGAAACGAATCGCGCGGGTTCCGCGAACGGTCGGTTACCCTCGGAACCGGGGAGAAGGTCTACGAATTCGTTGCACCACTCCATCTCCCCGACCGTCGGCTGATGGTGCGTCTGGCGCTACGCACCCTCCGCGCCGACGCCATCGTACGACGCGCGCGGGCGGGGATGACGGTGATCTTCACGCTGCTCGCCGCGGGATGGGCCATGGGGCTCCTCCTCTACCGGTACGGCGTCCGGGCGGAACAGCATCGCCGTGAGATGGCCGCGCGGGAGGAGCTGGCACGCCTCGGCACCATGGGGGCGGTGCTGGCCCACGAGGTAAGAAACCCGCTCGCCGGAATCAAGGGATACGCCCAATTGCTGGAAGAACGGCTGCAGGAGCCCGAAAGCCGCGAGTTCATCGGCTGCATCATCTCCGAATCGGTCCGGCTGGAAGAGCTCGTCAATGACCTCCTCGCCTACGTCCGCACCGAGCCTGCGGAGCTGAACCATCTGGACGTCGGCGAGGTGCTCTCCTGCTCCGTCGCCCTGGTGGAACCGTCGGCGACGGCGGCCGGCATTCTGATTGACAGACGGATCGGGGACGAACTATGGGCGGTCGCGAACCGGGACCGCCTGGAACAGGTGCTCCTCAACCTGCTGCAGAACGGTATCCAGGCCATGCCCGACGGTGGGCGGCTCACCGTCACGGCGAAACGTGACGGCGCCCTGATCGAGGCAACGATCGAGGACACCGGGACGGGGATCAGCCCGTCCGACCTGCCGTCCATCTTCGAGCCGTTCTTCACGACCAAGGCGCGGGGAAGCGGCCTCGGGCTTGCCATCAGCAGAAAGCATATGGAAGAGATGCACGGCAGCATCACCGTCGACAGCAGTTCGCAAGCGGGGTGTACGTTCCGGATTACCCTGTCCGCAGCCGACACCAAGGAGATCACACCATGAAAGCCCGCATTCTCGTCGTGGAAGACGACACGACCTTCCGTGGCCTGCTCCGCACCATCATTCAGCGAGAGGGGCTTCAGGTCAGGGAAACGGCAGCGGCCGAAGAGGCGCTTGCAATGCTGCGCCGGGAGAGCTTCGACCTGGTCCTCTCCGACCTGAAACTGCCGGGGATGAGCGGACTCGACCTGTACCGGGCCAGCCGGACCGATCTGGCCCCGCCGCCGTTCATCCTCCTGACCGCATTCGGCACCATCGAGGAAGCGGTCGATGCCATGAAGGAAGGTGTGGCTGACTTCATCACCAAGCCGCTGAAGTCTCCCGATGCACTCCGGACGGTTATCCGGAAGACGCTGGAGGAAGGCCGCCGCGAGCGGGACTATCTGACATTGAAGGAGACGGAGGCCGCCGGCCTGCCGCCGGAGGAACTGATCTTTGCCGGCACCGCCATGAAAGCGGTCCGGCGCCTCATCGGCGAGGTGTCGCCGACGCTGACCACCGTGCTGATCCAGGGGGAAAGCGGAACCGGCAAGGAGCTGGTCGCCCGGACCGTACACCTCCTGAGTCCCCGCAGGGATGCGGCGTTCGTGGCGGTCAACTGCGCCGCCATCCCCGAAAACCTGCTGGAAAGCGAGCTGTTCGGCCATGAACGGGGGGCGTTCACCGGGGCACTGCAGGCGCGGCGCGGCAAGTTCGAACTGGCTCAGGGGGGAACCATCTTCCTGGACGAGGTGGGTGAACTTCCCCTGCCGTTGCAGGCGAAACTGTTGCGCGTCATCCAGGAGCGCCGCTACGAGCGGGTCGGCGGCAGCAAGGAGATCGCCGCTGATGTGCGGGTCGTTGCCGCCACCAACCGCCAGCTGGCCAGGGAAGCCGAGGAGAAACGGTTCCGCGAGGATCTTTACTACCGGCTGAACGTCTTCCCGGTGGACCTGCCGCCGCTCCGGGAGCGGAACGACGCCATCCCCGCGCTCGCGGATTACTTCGTCGCCCGGTACGCCCGCGGCGCGGGCAAGCCGGTCAGCGGCATCGATGTCGATGCGCTGGAGTGCCTTCGCCGGTACGCCTGGCCCGGCAACATACGGGAACTCCAGAACGCCATCGAACGCGCCGTTATCCTGGGGCGGGGAGTCCTCACCCGCGACGATTTCCCCGCCTCGATCACCCGCCCCACCCGGGACACGGACCGGGGTGCACTCCTGGAGGAGACGGAGCGCGAAACGATCATCCGGACTCTGAAGGGCTGCGACAACAACCGGCGGATCACGGCGGAAATACTCGGCATCTCCCGCCGGACGCTCCAGTACCGGCTGAAGCAGTACGGTCTCACGAAGGGAGAGTGAAGGAGCGGCGGAGTGCAGATTCCGTTACGACAGGTGCAGGATCTGCACGAAAGAATCGGGCACGCAACGGCACCGCCCGCAGATTGCCACACGTTTTCGGTACGTTACACGCATCACCCAATCCTGGCACGCACTATGAAACATCCCGGTCAGCAGGAGATATCAACTACCGGGAGGTATACCATGACGAAGACGAAACTGACGGTAACGGTTCTCGCGGCACTCTGTGCCCTGGCGTTCGGCGGTGAGGCGTTTGCCCGCGGCAGCGGAGGCAAAGGCGGACAGGGGGCAAGGCTTAGGGACGGCAGCTGCGTGAACAACCAGACACAGACACAGACACAGACGCAGACCAAGACCCGCACCATGCAGCAGCAGCGGCAGCAGGACGGCAGCGGGACGGCGGCCGGCAGCGGTCGCCAGGGGCAGGGCCAAGGACAGGGGCAGATGCGCCGCCTGGGTCCCGGCGACGGGACCGGCAATGCCGTTCCTCCGCAGGACGGCACGGGATACGGCAGTCCGAACAACTGACAAGGAGACGAAATGCGTTACGGCCGCCTGCTGCTGATCACGGCTACCTTCATGACCCTGCTCGCAGTCCGCTCACGCGCCGAGGCCAGCTGGCCGTTCGGCGAAGAAAACGTGTCGGACAAAAGCGGCCTCGACCTGGAACAGGGCTTTGACCGGAACACCGTCGTGACGCAGCGCGGCCGGATCGTCAGCTTCGACCTGGAGGATGGCTCCGGCCCAGCACTGGCGGTCATCAGCTCGACCGATACAACCACCACACTGGTGCTGGGGCCGAAACGGTACTGGCGCGACAACGGGTTCATTCTCAGGATCGGCGACGAAGTAACCGCCAAAGGGTCGCGGGCGGTGGGACGCGACGAAACATCATACCTGATCGTCCAGAGCATTGGCACTGCCGCCGGCGGCAATGTAATCGTCCTGCGCAGCGACACCGGCCGGCCGGTCTGGGCGGGCTCCGGCTGGAACAATCCGGAACGGCACCGACAGCGGCCCCTGCGCCAGCACCGGGGCGGTCGGCTACACCGCTAGCACACCGTCACCCCGTTGCTCACGAGAGGTTTCATGACGATACAAACCATCATCAGACGGCATCTTTGTTCAATCACCATCTGCGGTGCGTTCCTGTCCACCCCGCCCCCCCTCTGCAGTGCCGCGGAGCGCCCGCAGATCGGGGCTGGCACGCTTTCCGCCGGTCTCGGGTTCGAATATGCCACCGGCCGGTTCGGCACCGACATACGTACCGACTTCATCTCCGTTCCGCTCACCATCGACTATCGCCCCACCGAAAAATGGGACTTCGAGCTGGTCGTCCCCTACATCTGGCAGAGTAACGGCAACACGGTGTACGGTGCAATCATGCCGCTCCGTAACCAGACCGGCGTCCTGGGGCCGCAGGCAGCTGCGAAGAGGTTCGGGGCCGGTCCGGCGGGAAGTTCGGGCGGGGCCAGTGGCGGACTGGGGGACGTGACGCTCTCCGGCGGCTACGAACTGCTGACGGAGGGGGATACGGCGCCGCAGGTGCGGATGACCGCATATCTGAAGTTTCCCACTGCCGATCGCGACCGGGGGCTCGGCACCGGCGAGTTCGATGCCGGTCCCGGCCTGGCGTTCGACAAGTGGTTCGATGCGGTGAATCTCTTCGCGGAAGGGAGCTACATCTTCCAGGGGGAATCGGACATCTACGCCACCCGGGACTACCTCTCCTACTCCGCCGGCATCGGCCGCCAGTTCACCGACTCCCTCTACCTGTCGCTCTCCGGCAAGGGGGCGACCGCTCCCGCCGACGACGCACCGGGACTCTTCGAAGGGCGGATCTCGTTCAACTGGGATTTCCTGGCGAAGACCGGACTGGAGGGGTACCTGTCGCGGGGGCTTACCAACGGCACCCCCGAGTACGGCGTCAGTATGTCGCTCTTTCGCCATTTCTGATACGGGGCATCACGCTATCTGAGGTCGAGCTTGTAGTAGAGATCCACGCCGCTCTCCCCGCCCGTCTGGGCCTCCACCTCCCACTGACGGAAAAAGTTGTAGCGCAGGCGCACCAGGTTGCTCCCGGTGAAGATCGACCGCCCGTAGCTCACGTACAGCGACGGCGTCAGATATTTTCCCACCGTCAGGATCGTCTCGGCGACACCGGTCGACGTGGTGGCCGGCGCGCTCCCCGGCGGCGTCACCTGTACCGGCGTGTACCCCATGTGACTGCCGGTCTCGCCGCTGCCGGACTGGATCTCCAGCGTACTGAGCCCCAGCCGCTGCTTGATCTGGTCCTGCAGAACGACCGACTGTCCCGTGGAGAGGAGGACCCCCGCCGCCTGGGCCATGAGATTCGCCTTCTCGCCGCCGGAGCCCATCGGCTGACCGAGCACGATGTAGGAGAGGATATCCACATCGGGCATCGTCGGCTGGGAATAGAGCTTCACCACCGGCGACCGCAGGGTCCCCGCCACCGTCACCCCGGCCTTCACGTCGCCGACGGTCCGGAGCGCCAGGATGTCCAGGGTCGGCTGCGCCACGGGTCCGCCGGTGTAGAAGAGCCGCCCGCGCTCGATATCCAGATCGACACCGTAGGTCTTGTACCGGCCCTTGAGCACCCGGATCTCCCCCCGGCTCGTGACATGTCGCAGGTCGTGGAAGGTGAGATCCACCGTGCCTCCCATCTGGGCGTCGATCCCCTCCGTCTTCACCAGGACATGATCGCCGAATTCGACCCGCACCTGGCCGGCCAGCGCAAACGGTGAGGATTGTTCCTCTTGCGGGGCACCCTCGATGACCACGTCCTCGCTCGGGGTCACGGTCGCGTGGCCCGGAGGGCCGGTGACCATAAGCTCCGGCAGTTTCACATCGCCCCGCACGGTCAGCCGTTCCGGGGTACCGTCGAAGGTAAGATGCGGCGTGCAGAGCATCTGGAGTTCCGGCAGGTAGACGACCCGGAACCGGTCGCCGTCGATGGTTCCCCGGTAGCCGGTCACGCGACCGTGGGCCGTCCGGATGACCGCCGTCCCGCTGAGCTGCCCGGGACCGGAGGTCGCCCGGAACGCATCGATCCGCACCTCGTCCCCCTCCAGATGTGCGTCCAGCTGGAACGCCTTCAGCTGGATGCCGACGGTCGGCAGATAGGCACCCGCCCCGGACAGGCGCAGCTCCCCTCCGAACCGCGGGTCGTCCCAGCTGCCGTCCGCATGCAGATCGACGTCGAGGTCGCCGTGGCTCTCCCGGATGAAGGACGGGAACAGGGCGGTGACGATCCCCTCCTCCCGGAATCGTCCGGTCAGCGAGGCACGGACCGGGCCGCGGCGCTCGATGCCGGCGCCCGCCCTGGCCGGCAGCGGCAACCGGAATCTCCCCTTCGCCTGGCCGCGGTCGGCCAGGGCCAGATCGAACGAACCGTCCAGCGCCTCCCCCGCCCAGTGCCACCTGGTTGCGGCACTGCGCAGCGAAAGCTTCAGCTCGCCGCCGGGCCGCTTCCAGAGCACCTTCCCCTGTGCAAGCGCCGCGTCACCGCTCAGATCGAACCCGTCGGCGTTCAGCCGCCCGGCGACGTTTCCCGACGCCACCCCTTCCGCCTCCATACCCTTCGGCAACCAGCGGTGCAGGAGCGCCAGATCGACCCCCGTCCATCGCAGCGCCACGTTCCCCTCCCGGGGGAGCCCCAGCCGGGCGGGGGCGTCCGATGTCACCGATCCCTTCACCCCTGCACCGTTGGCAAGCTCGACATCCAGTGCGGCATGCATGCCGCGGACGTCGCCACTGGCGTCCAGCACGGCCCGGGTCACGGTAACGCGGTGCCCCTGCAGGATTGCACTCCCCGATGCCCGGACGCCGGCAGCCAGTTCGATCCGGTCGTCCGGCAGGATGCGCAGCCGCACGCTGCCGTCGCTTCGCCCCGTCAGCTGCAGATCGGCAAGCCACGGATCGACCCGATCCAGGTGCACCCCCTTCCACTGAAGCCGCAAGGCACCTCCGAAGGGATTCCGGGTGAGGGTGCCGGCGACCGATATCCTCTCCCCCGCTACGCCGGCCAGGGTGAGCGACGGGCACGAGACGCCATCCGCATTGACGGTCAGCGGCGCGGGGGCGGTGAGCCGCCAGGGGCCGACGCTGTCATGCCCAAAGCCGCGCGCGATCTCCCCCTGCCAGCGTCCGTCGCGGTACCCGCCTGTTGCCGCCGCCTGCAGTAAGGCGTCGCCGGAGCGGAGCTCAATCGTCACCGCATGCCGCTGGAGGGTACCGTCCGCCGTAATGGAGGCGGCATCCAGGCGGAACCGCTTCCGGGCAAGCCCCCGAATGCTGGCACGCAGATGCAGTGGGTACCCTTCCCCTTCGTCGAGCCGCGCGGAAAGGTCCGCCGACGCGACCCGGACACCGGCGGCAGCGACGTCGCGTCCGGCCAGGGTGGCGGCACCGCTGAAGTGGCCGTTCTGCCGACGTACCCACCCCTCCAGACGCGCCTCGCCGGCGGTATCGGGCATCAAGCGGGAGAGATCGGCGACCCGGGCCGACAGCGTCAGACGTCTCCCCAGTTCCCCCGCCGCATGGATGTCGAACCCCCGCCCCTGCAGGTCGAGCCGGCCGATCCGCAGGGTGCCGTCCGCAAGGTTCGCCCGGACCGCACCGGTCAGTGCCCTGCCGTGCAGCGTACTGTCCAGGAGGGTGGCGCCGAACGCACCCGCCAGCGGCACCGAACGGCGCCAGCGCAGCTTCCCGTCCAGATCGACGTTGATGACCCCATGCCAGTCGGGGGAGATCCTGGCCGGATCGAGCCGCCTCCCCTTGAACGCGCCGGAGAGGGAAACGCCGTCGCGCCAGTCGATCAACACGCTCCCCTGTCCGGCACCCGCCAGGAGCGATCCGTTCGCAAGTTCCAGCTGCATCCCGGCGGTATCGCCCGTGTAGTGCCCCGCCACGGTGACATTGCGCCACCCCTTCCCCGCGTTCGCCAGGTCGAACCACCCCCGGTAGCCGGATGCGCCGCCTTCGAAGGAGATCGTCCCGGCGATATCGGTGGTGACCCCGGTCTCGGGGGAGAGGTCCAGCCCGGCCACCGTCAGTACACCCTTCAGGAGCGGCTGCCGTGCCGCGAGGGAGAGGGTGCCGTTCCCGGTCACCGCACCGCGCCGGCCGGGAACGGACGCGCGCAACCGCCTGAACGCGAGCGAGGTGCGGCTCACCCCGATCCCGCCCGCGATGTCGAGCCGGCGTCGCGCACCGGACGCACCGAAAAGCGTCAGCGCTCCGGCCATCTGCTCGTCCCCCCTGCCGGGGTGGAGGCGTACCGAGAGGGCAAACCGGTCCATCCCGGCCACGGGACTGGGCGGCGCGAAGGTCCCGTCCAGCCGCAGATACGGACGGCGGAAGCCGGCCATGAGCGTACCCGCCGCCTGGCCGGCCGGTGACGCGAAAGCCAGCGCACCGACCGTCAGGATCTGGTCGCGCCAGTCAAGGGAAGCGGCGATCCGGTCAATGGTGACGGGCGCCTCCGACGCGCGCCGGTAGTCGACCCCCTCCACGAGGAGCCGGTCGACCCTGCCGTGCAGCCGGGCGGGAACGCCGGAGACCCGCGGCCAGACGAGTTCCGGCGGCGGTCCGCCGGACGGCCGGTCGTCCCGGACCTGCACGCCCCGCAGTTTAAACTCCGATACGGCGACCTCGCCGGAAAGGAGGTAGATCGGCTGCCAGCGCAGCTCCAGGTCGGCTATCTCCCCGCTGACGCCCGGCGTGGCGAACCGCAATCCGGCA
This sequence comes from Deltaproteobacteria bacterium, assembly GCA_021779095.1. Taxonomy (GTDB): domain Bacteria; phylum Desulfobacterota; class Desulfuromonadia; order Geobacterales; family JAJYBI01; genus JAJYBI01. Next base: position 35,921 of record JAJYBI010000011.1, on the reverse strand, counting down.
AGATGCAGATGATCGACGAGCCGCCCTTCCACCGCACGGGCGGACAACTGCAGCGCGGTGTGACGTGACACGGCATCCAGCAGCCAGGCCGCGCCGGCCGTGGTGCCGGCGAGCCAGCAGAGCCCCCCCAGTACTGAGAGCGTCACCACGGCAGGGACGGTGAACAGTGTATATCTGACTGACCTTCTCACAGTTCTAGCCCCACGGTGAAATGGAAACGGATCGCCGGATGGGGCTCGCCGATCTGGCGGGCGATGTACAGGTTGAACGAGCCGATCCGCGTGTAGTAGTGTGCCCCCACCCCGGCACCCTGCGCCAGCCGGACGTTGGTAAAGGAGTCGAAGGCGTTGCCGGCATCGTAGAAGACCGAGACCCCCCAGTCCTTGAAGAGACCCCGCTCCAGCTCGACGCTGCCGACCAGAAGGTGCTTTCCCCCCAGCACCTGGCCCGCGGCATCTGTTGGCCCCAGGGACTGGTACGCATACCCCCGGACGCTCCGGTCGCCTCCGGCGAAAAACCGCAACGACGGCGGAAGGTCGTGCAGCGGATCGCTGACCGCCGTGATCCCCGCCCTGGCCCGCGAATGGAGCGACAGTCGCCACGGCAGCGGCAGGACGTGGCTCCCCTCGGCCACGAACTGGAGAAGCTGCGTATCCGAGCCGAAATACCGGTTCGTCCCCCGCACCTCCAACGCGTAGCGGTATCCCCGACGGGGGCGGATCAGGCTGTCGAAACGGTTTCCGGAGAACCGGATGCCGGGTAGCACGAGCCGGTTGCTGGAATCCTGGCCGGCGATGGTGAAATCCTCCTGCTGGAGCTTCACGTAGACGGTCCCAAGCTCCCCCTTCCCGAAACTGCGGTTCACGTCGAGCTCCACCGCCGCCAGCCGGCTCACGTAGGAGGAGACATCCTCCCGCTGGAGGTTGAGGCGCAGCACCGTCGAGGTCCGGATGTCCCGGGAGCCGGGGATGGTATACCCGGCGGCGACCCCCTGGAGCCGTTCGGCGAGATAGAGGTTGATGTCCAGTTCATGCCCGCGGTGGAAGAGGTTCAGATCGCGGTACCGGGTGGAGAACCGGAAACCGGTGTCCGTCCCGTACCCCACCCCCGGCCGCAGGCTCCTGCGTGCCGCAGGGGTGAGCTGCACCAGTACCGGCACCCTGAACCCGCGCGCATCCTCCTTCTGCGGGGTAATCAGCACCTTTTTGAACCGTTCCGAGTTGGTCAGGTTGAGCTGGGTCTCGCCGAGAAGGGACTGGGAGAACCGGTCGCCGGCACGGAACGTCACGTACCGGCGCAGGAACGGCTCGGGATAGTCGGAAGCCCCCTCGAACCGCACGCCGTCGAACAGGTACTGCGTCCCCGTCTCCAGCACCAGCACGACGCGGGCGGTGTGCGCGGCCGGGGAGATGCGGATCTCGTGGACGGAATATGTTGCATCCAGGTAGGCGAGATCCAGGGCGTCCGCCAGCATCCGCCCCTTTGCCTCCTCGTACGCCCGCTGCAGGAGGACGCCCCCCTTATGCAGCGGGAAGGCGGCCAGGTCCCGTTTGAGCCGTTTCTCCTGCGCGCCGGGGCCGCGTACGTCCACCGTGAGCTCCGTTATCCGCACCGGTTTCCCCGGCACGATGGCAACCCGGAGCCGATAGGCCCCCTCGCCCGCCGGCTCGACCACGGAGGTGACCCGGGCTTCGTAGTAACCGAACGGCTCCAGTGCGGTACGCACCTTCGCCTCCACCTGCCCGGCGAAATAGTCCAGCCAGAGACGGTCGACCGTGCCTTCGCGCACGAGCCCCGGCGGAAGCGCGAGCGCCTCCCGCACGTTGACCAGCGCGGCACCCTGTACCCCCGTCACGACCAGCTTCACCGGATCGGCTGCACGGGCGGGGGCTACCCACCAGAGCAGAAGCCACACACAGACCATCAGGGCAGAGACGGTTCCGTATCGGGAACCTGCGGGATGTTTCGGACCGGACGACACGTGCAGCGACTCCCCTTTCCTGTGAAAATCTGCATTGGAACCTGCGTTCCGGATGGTAACAGTATATCCCGGGACCGCGTGGGAACAACAATCCCCACCTGACCTCCCGACACAGACGATAAAAGCAGCACTTGAACAGGGTCGCTGACCAAACGTTTATTCGGCATTTGAATACCAAGCTGCCTCCACAAAATCAGCCGCACCGGCGATCATCCGGAGGCACCCGGCATTGCGACTCGATAAATGAAGGGGATGCGTTAAGATTAAGACATAGTACACTATGGACGCGCCGCGGTCCGGAAGACCGGCAGACGGCGCTCAAGGACTTCTATGTGACCTACGAGCCGAACGCCGACACCGACACGTCGGGCCGGATGGCGCAGATCTATTCCGACCTGCACAAATACATCCAGGACCGGTTCAACGGGGGGGGTGTGGAGATCATGTCGCCCCACTATGCACAGATGCGGGTCGGCAACCGTACGACGATCCCCGACAATTACCTCCCCGCCGGGTACGTGCCGGTTGCCCTGCGGATACGACGGACCGATCGCCATGAAGACGACTGAAACCACAAACGGCCGGGTACCGGCACGAGACGACCGCCCGAACCGACAGCTCCTCCTGCTCGGCCTGGCGGCGCTGGGGGTCGTGTACGGCGACATCGGCACGAGCCCCCTCTATGCGCTCAGGGAGTGTTTTCACGGCCCCCATCCGGTGCCGCCGACACCGGACAACGTGATCGGGATACTTTCCCTCATCTTCTGGGCGCTCACCCTCGTCATATCGACCAAGTACCTGCTCTTCCTCATGCGCGCCGACAACCGGGGCGAAGGCGGCATCCTGGCGCTCCTCGCCCTCCTCACCCCGAAACATCACCTCTCTACGAACCAGCGCCGTCTCATTCTCCCTCTCGGTATGTTCGGAGCGGCGCTTCTCTACGGCGACGGGGTGATCACCCCCGCCATCTCGGTACTGAGCGCCGTCGAGGGGCTCAAGGTAGCCACACCGGGGCTCGAACGGTACGTCGTACCGCTCACCATCCTGATCCTCGTCCTGCTCTTCCTGTTCCAGCGGCGGGGGACGGCACGGGTCGGTGTCGTGTTCGGACCGGTGATGACGGTCTGGTTCGCAGCGATCGCCATCCTCGGGATCGTCGGCATCGTGCGGGCACCGCAGGTATTCGCCGCGGTGAATCCGCTCCACGGCGCCCGGTTCTTTCTTGTAAACGGAGGGCTCGCCTTCCGGACCCTCGGTGCGGTATTCCTTGTCGTGACCGGCGGCGAGGCGCTCTATGCCGACATGGGACACTTCGGGCCAAAGCCGATCCGACTCGCCTGGTTCTCGTTCGTGCTTCCCGCGCTCTTTCTCAACTACCTGGGTCAGGGGGCGCTGCTCCTCGTCCGCCCGGAGGTGGCGACGGAACCGTTCTACCGCCTGGCGCCGGGATGGGCGCTCTACCCGCTCGTCATCCTCGCCACGATGGCGACGGTCATCGCCTCCCAGGCGATCATCTCCGGGGCGTTCTCCCTCACCCGCCAGGCGATGCAGCTCGGCTACAGCCCACGCTTCCGGGTGATCCAGACATCGTCGGAGGAGATCGGGCAGGTCTACCTCCCCGCCGTGAACTGGGGGCTGATGGTCACCACCCTCGCCCTGGTGGTCGGTTTCGGCTCCTCCGCGAACCTCGCCGGGGCCTACGGTGTGGCCGTCACTACCACCATGGTCATCACGACGGTTCTCGCCTTCTTCCTGATGGTGAAACGGTGGCACTGGCGGACGATATCGGCAGCGGCGCTGGCGGGACTCTTCCTCTCCGTGGATATCCCGTTCTTCGGCGCGAATCTGCTGAAGATCACCCACGGCGGCTGGTTTCCCCTGGCGGCGGGGATGGCCGTATTCACCATCATGACGAGCTGGCACCGGGGACGGAAGGTGCTGAGCGACAGGCTGCGGGGAGACCGCGAACCGCTTAAGTATTTCATCGAAAAGCTGGCCACCGACCTGCCCCACCGGGTGGAGGGGACGGCGGTCTTCATGACCAGCCGGTCGACCGGCACCCCGCCGATGCTCCATCACCACCTGACCCACAACCAGGTGCTGCACGAACAGGTCATCATCCTCACGGTCATGACGGAGGAGGTCCCCCGGGTGCCGGCGGCGGAGCGAGTCGAGGTGGAACTGCTCCCCCAGGGTTTCGCCCTGGTGATCGTCCGCTACGGCTTCATGCAGAGCCCCAACGTGCCGGTGGCGCTTCGGCAGTGCGAACCGCTGGGGCTGAAGGTGGACCTGGACCGGACCACCTACTACCTGGCGCGGGAGACGATCATCTCCACCCCCCGCCGATCGGGGATGATGCAGTGGCAGGAAAAGCTGTTCGCCTTCCTCTCCCGCAACGCGCTCACGGCGACGAGATTCTACAACATACCGCCGGAACAGGTGGTGGAACTGGGACAGCAGGTGGAAATCTGAGTGCGGGGGTCAGCGCTCCGGCGGGGTGACCTCCGGACGGCCGCTACGGATGTGCAGATCGCGCTGCGGGAACGGGATCTCGATACCGTGTGCGTTGAACTTCTCCAGGATGACGAAGTTGAGGCTGCTGGTCAAGAGCCCTTTGCGGTGCGTAAGGGTGGTGCTCCAGGCGCGCAGTTCGAACAGGAGGCTGCTATCGCCAAACTCGATGAGCCGGACGCCGGGCTTCGGGATATCGAGGACATCCGGGTTCTCGGCGGCGGCCTCCAGAAGAAGCCGTTCCACCAGCCGCACGTCGCTCCCGTAGGCGACCCCCACCGGTATGCGGAAGCGGACCTTCGGATCGTTGTGACTCCAGTTGATCACATCCTCGGTAATGAACTTCGAGTTCGGCACAATGATGGTGATGTTGTCGTTGGTCACCACCTCGGTGCTCCGGCCGCCGATCCGCACCACGTCCCCCTCCACGTTTCCCACCACGATCCGGTCCCCCACCTTGATCGGCCGTTCGAACAGGATGATGAGGCCGCTGATGAAGTTGTTCACGATGTTCTGCAGGCCGAAGCCGAGGCCGATACCGACGGCGCCGGCCAGCACGTTCAGGGCGGTCAGGTCGATCCCCGCCGTCTGCAGGATGATGACGAAGCCGACGACCAGGACGAAGTACCGGATGATGGAGCCGGTCGCCTGTCGCGCGCCGATGTCCATCTTGGTCCGGGTGAGAAACTGCTCGACGAGCCAGCTGCGGAGTCTGCCGGACAGGTAGAACAGAAGGACTATCAGACCGATGAGGTACACGATGGTCAGGATGGTCAACCTCGTCGAGCCGAGGGTCAGGATCGGCAGGTCGAAATACTCCTTCAACAGATCGAACCACGTATGCAGCATCGTCATACTCCGCCTCCAGGATCAGAATGGCCAGAACCACGGGATCAGGATGGTGGCCAGCAGCCAGAACAAGATGGTGAGCGGCGCGCCGACCCGCAGAAAGTCGGCATACCGGTAGTGCCCAAGGCTGTAGATGAGGGTATTCGTCTGGTAGCCGACCGGGGTCATGAAGGCGGCCGACGCGGCATAGGTGACCGCCATGAGAAACGGCCGCGCATCGACGCCGAGCGAACCGGCGGTGGCGATGGCGATGGGAGTCAGAAGCGCGGCGGTGGCGTTGTTGGACATGAGCCCCGTCAAAAGCGAGGTCATGAGAAAGAACCCGGAAACGACCGCCCGGGGACCGAAAGGCCCGACGACATCCACGAGAAAACGGGCGAGCAGCAGGGCGGCGCCGCTCGACTCCATCGCCTTCCCCAGCGACAGAACCCCACCGAGAAGAATGATCACCTTCCATTGCACGGCATCGTACGCCTCCTCCAGGGTAAGACAGCGTGACAGGACCATCAGCACGCAGCCGATGATGGCGCTCATGAGGATCGGCAGCAGACCGGTTCCGGCACTGATCACAACGAAGGCGATGATGGCAACGGCCGTCAGGAGCCGCCGTCTGCGGAAGGTGGGAAACTCCACCTCGGAGACGAGGACGAAGGTCCGGTCCTCCCGCATCTGGTCCAGGTGATGCCGTTCCATGTCGAAGAGCAGAACGTCTCCCGCCTGCAGCGACATATCCTCCAGGTTTTCATGCTTCACGAGCCGGCGGTGACGCACCGCCAGGGCGGTGATGCCGTAACGGGAGCGGAAGCGGGCCTGACGGAGGGTACGTCCGTCCAGGGTGGAATCGGGGGCGATAACCGCCTCCACCAGGACCGTGTCACCCGCCCGCTCTCCCCCATCCCGTTCGTGGCGCAGCATGATCCCCGGCCGCTGCTGCAGTTTGCGGAAAGTATCCAGGTTGCACCGCACCTTCAGATGGTCGCCGTACTGCAGCACGATCCGGTCGGGCTCGTCCGCCAAGGGTACGCCGTTGCGGTAGACATGGACCCCCCGGATATCCAGGTCGCTTAAAAGCGCCGAATCGGCCAGCGACGTCCCGACGAAGCTCGCACCGTCCTTGATCACGATTTCCGTCAGATAGTCGCCGATGCCGAACAGATTGCGCTGGTCATCCTCCCACGGTTCCGTCCTGATGAGCCGGATGCCGATGACCAGCATGTACAGGGTACCGGCAACCGCGATGACGATGCCGAACGGCGTGAATTCGAACATGCCAAACGCCGGCTCGCCGTGTTTCACCGCCAGCGAACTGACGAGAATGTTGTTGGAGGTGCCGATGAGGGTGCAGGTGCCGCCGAAGAGTGCGCTGAACGACAGCGGCATGAGGAGCTTGCCGGGGCTGACCCGCAGTTCCTGGGCGAGCCCCAGGACGACCGGTAGGAGGATGGCGACCACCGCCGTATCGTTGATGAAGGCGGAAAAGGTGCCTGCTGTGACCATGAGCGAGACGACGGCGAGCCAGACGTTCTTCCTGCCGATGTGGACGAGTTTGGCGCCGATGAAATTCACCGCGCCGGTCCGATACAAACCTGCGGAAAGCACGAACATGGCGGCCACCGTAACCGTCGCCGGATGGCTGAAGCCGCTGATCCCCTCTTCCGGCGTGATGATACCGGCAACTACCAGTCCGACCATGACGATGATGGACGTCAGATCTACCGGCAGTTTCTCCGTGGCGAAGAGGAAAACAGCCCCCGCGACGAAGGTCAGAACGATGGCGATCTCGACGGTCATGACGCACCTTCCGGGGCTCTGTCCGGTGGCAGTATCCCGGAGCGGATTGAACGCCCCTGCAGAGCAGGTCCTCCACAGCAAGTATACTACGCCCGGTTCACGGTATCTTCCGTACCCCCAATAACCTTCCCGTCACGAACGCCAGTGCCGCTATGCCGATGGAAAGGAGTGCCCCCATTTTCGCCTGTTCCTGCAGGACGGCGTCGGCAAAAGCCTGGTTGGCGATGAAGAGGGAGACGGTGAAGCCGATCCCGGCGACAATCGCCACCACGGCAAGATGACGGTAATTCATCCCGTCTGGCAGGTGGAAGCCGAGCCTGACCCCCAGCCAGGCACAGCCGAAAATGCCGAGCAGCTTGCCGAAGAGAAACCCCGCAAGGACCAGCCAGGTAACGGTGCCGACCGAAGTTAACTGGACTCCGGCATTGACGAGGCCGAACAGGAAGAGCCCGAAATCCACGACGATCTTCCATTCGTGTTCGAACCTGGCCAGCGTGGAGATGTCCTTCGGGTCCTCTTCGAAGAGGTGCTTCTTCTCCCGGCGGGGATGGGGGAGAAACGGCACGATCGGCACCAGGGCAAGGGCGGGATGGAGTCCCGCCAGATAGAGGCCGCACCAGACCCCTCCCCCGCCGGCAACGACGTACGGCCAGTAGCTCCTCACCATCTTGAGCCGCATGACCATAGCGGCCATCATCCCGACCGCGACAAGGATGAGCCAGACCGGCTGCACAGGCACGGCGGTGTCCGGATAGAAGATCGCGATGATGACCATGCCGATGGCATCGTCGACAATGGCGAGCATAAGGAGAAAGGCGATGGCCGGGTGCCTGTTTCCCAGCACGATCCGCGCCGCCAGCCACGATATGGCGATATCGGTCGCCGTCGGAATGCCGCAACCGTTGACGAATTCCGGCGATCCGGCGAGGGCGTTCAGCCCCAGGTAGACCAGGACCGGCCCCGCTACGCCGCCGAAGGTAGCAAGGAGTGGATTGACTGCCCTGCCGATCGGGTGGAGATCGCCGCCGGGGAGGCAGCTCTGGGTTATCTCGGCGGCGGCGATGCCGAAGAAGAAGACCATGAACAGGTCGTTGGTCAGGAAATGCACGCTGAACGCGCCGAGGAGCCCGGCATGCACGAAATGGCGATACGAACCGGGATCGAGGTTCGTCCAGAAAAGGGCGATCACCACCCCGGCGATGAGCGGTATCGAAAACTCGCGCAGAAGATTGAAGTGTCGGTTCATCCCGTATCCTGCGTGGCGCTGCCGAGCTCGTCAGGGGACGACCATTTCCAGCTGGAAATGGTCGTCCCCCTCGGACCGGAGCCGTTCCAACCTGCCGCCGTCCGGAAGGAGCCGGACGGTGAGCGCCGTCGTCTTCGGCGCCCAGACGCGGAAACGGATCGCACCGCCGGAAAGCGGCGATGCGCCGATATCGAGACGTCAGGAGGATTTCCACCCCCTACGGTTCCCTTCACAGCTTCGACACCCGGTTCCTTCGTCATGAACAGCCCCCCTACAACGTGGTTACCGCGGGAATACGTCGTTGCCTGTACATGAACGTTTGTTCGGCGAGGCAGGCATGAATACTGTACCAGAAAGTTTGGAGGTCGCCATGGCAAGCGGGGCGTCGGGACGGGCCGACGACGGACGTACGAGAAAAGAGGTCCGGTCACGGTCAAGGGGTTGCATCTGCTGGATGAAAACGTGGGCAGCTCCGTGGAGCAGTGCGCGGGAGGTGTGAATTTCGCGGTACCGGGAAGTCCGGGGCTTCTGCTGCGCGGCCCGAGCACTGCCGGTGCAGGCTCGGGCCGACGCGCCCTCAGTGCCGTTTTTTCTTGACGGCCTTTTTCATCTTCCTGGTGTGGGATACGGCATGCTTCTTGGTTTTCTTGGTTTTCTTGGTTTTCTTGGTTTTCTTGGTTTTCTTGGTTTTCCCGTGCTTCCCGTGCTTCCCGTGCTTCCCGTGCTTTCTGTGCTTCATACTCTTTGTTTTCTTCGCCCGTACCGCCTTCTGCCGGGTATACGACTCCGCCTCCTGTTTCCTGAGTTCCTCGTCGTTCAGGTTGTTGAGGAGCACCGTCGCTTCCTTGAGGTTGGGGTCGGCCTGTTTCGCCGCTTCCAGGGCAACCCGCGCCTTGTCCAGCTCCCCCGTCTTCAGGTAGACTTTACCGAGGGCGTTCAACGCCTTGGCGTTGTTGCTCTTCAGGGCAATGGCCTTGTTGTACTCATCGATTGCAGCGGGGTATTCCTTCCTGAATTCGTGCATGATCCCCAGCTTGTAGTGGCTCATGGGATCGTTCGGCCAGATGTCGACCCCCTCCTTCATCAGGGCGAACAGGTCATCGTACTTCTTCTGACGGATCAACAGGGCGGCCAGGGCGTTGCGGGCCCCGGAATCGTCCTTCTTCAGCTTGAGCAGTTCGCGGTACTGGGCGACGGCCTCGGGATACATCCGCCGTCTCATGTACAGCGCCGCCAGCTCCTTCCTCGCCTCCAGGTTGTTCGGTTCGAGACTGATGGTTTCCAGATACTCGGCGATGGCATCCGGATACCGCCGATCTTTGCCATAGACCCGTGCCAGCTTGAAGTGCAGGATCGGATTGTTGTTGCGCTGCCGGATCAGTTCGCGGTACACCTCGATGGACTGGGCGAAGTTGCCGCGCATGGTATAGATGTCCGCCAGACGGCGCCGGGCATCGCCGTTCGCCGGATCGAGCTGCAGGGCCTTGCGGTATTCCGATTCCGCGTCGTCAAGCTTACCCGTTCTCTCAAAGAGGATGCCCAGGGCGTACTTGATGGAACTGTTCGAACCGTCGCGGTCCGCCACCTGCCGGTAGGTTTCGATCGCCTCGTCGTCGCGACCGGCGGCCATCTGGGCATCGCCCAGCTTCTCCATGACTTCCGTCGCGGTCGGGCGCTTCTTCAGTATCGTTTCGTACGTGTCGATGGCGCTGTCATAGTTGCGCGACAGGAGCTGACGGTCCCCCTGCTGCACGAGCAGGTCGATGTCCACGTCGTCGGGGTTGAGACCGGCGAGCTGCAGCTCACGGTTCGCCCGGTCGCCATCCCCCTTCTGCCGGTACAACCCGGCCAGTTTCCGATGGATCTCCTTGTCGGCCGGAGCGGCATGGGATGCATGTTCCAGTTCGCGGATGGCATCATCCGTCTTTCCGGCCTTCTCGTCCAGAGCGGCAAGCCCCGCGAGTGCCTGGACATTGTCCGGGTTACCGTTGAGGGCATCGCTGTATTCGCGGGTTGCCCGTCCGGTGTCCCCCCGCCGGGTGTAGGCATCGCCCAGTGCGGCATGTACCACCGGGTCGCCGGCATCCCCCTTCAGCGCCTCTTGCGCATGGTACATAAGGAGCGGCGTCGTATCCGGCCTGTCCAGGAGCTGCACCAGCCCCCGATGATAGGCCGGGTCCGCCACCCCTTCGACGGCGCGGCTCAACTCAGCCGCCGCAGTGTCGTATTCGCCGCGTTTCAGGAGCAACAGTCCCAGGTTGCCGTGCGCCCGAGCCAGCGTCGGATCGGCGGCGACGGCCTGCCGGTATTCGTCGATGGCCCGGTCATCCTTCCCCTGGCGCTCATACTGAAAACCCCGTGCGAGATGGCCGGAAGCACCATCGGGGCACAGGGTAATCATCTGCTCCGCCGTTTCGTCGGTCAGTCCGGGCGATACCGCGGACGCGATCTTTGCCGCATCCTTACAGGTATCGACCTTTCGTCCCCAGCCGAATCCGCAGGTCGTAACCGCCACCAGCATCACAGGGACGAGGCGCACCAGCCCCCTCGCATTCCAGCTCATCCGTTTATTCATCATGGTGATTGTCCTTCTTCTGGTGTTGATGTCGCGTCATCTTGACCCCCTTCACGAAGACTCCCATGAGGGATTTTTCCCGATGAACAACCGTCACTGCGGGAGTTTCACCGATGGGCCGTCCGGTCTCCCCGGCCAGCGAGGCACTCTTCTGCATCCCCAGCACCTGGCTGGGGTAGATACTACGATAGCCGACGACGAGGAAGCTGACCATGCAGGCAACCGTCGAATACGGAGCGATTCCCGGCCCGAACAGCTCCATCGCCAGCACCGATGCGGCGATCGGGGTGTTGGCGGCGCCGGCAAGCATCGCCACCATCCCCATGCCGGAGAACGCGGCGACATACGGTTCGTGGAACAGCTGGGCGAACAGGTTGCCGGCCGAGGTGCCGATAAAGAAGACCGGCGTGACATCGCCGCCGCTGCCGCCGCACCCGAGGGTGATGGAAGTGGCCAGTGTCTTCCAGAATACGGACCCCACCGGCAGGCGCACCCCGCTCAGACCGGCACCGATGGTATCGAGACCCAGCCCCAGATAATTGACGGAGATGAACCGGCCGATCAGGACCACCAGTACGCCGCCAAGCAGGGCCTGGTAATGGATCGGACCGAGCTTGTGAAACAGCTTGCGCGCAACGCGCATGCTTTCCACCAGAAAGAGGGCGACCAGTCCGCAGAATATTCCCAGCAGGATCACTTCCAGCATGCTGGTACTGGTGAGAATCGGAAACTGGCAGGCGGGGTGGCGTTCGTAGACGATCCCGAAGTTCGTAGCCACATGGTAGCCGACGATCCCCGCGACGAAGGACGGAAACAGCACATCGTAGAACATCTGGCCGAGCACCAGCACCTCGACGCCGAACAGCGCCCCGGCAATGGGGGTGCCGAAGACCGTGGCGAAACCGGCACTGATGCCGCAGATGACCAGCTTGCGCCGATCCACGTCGTCGAGCCTAAGCACGCTGGCAACGGAAGAGGATATACCGGCTCCGATCTGTGCACAGGGGCTTTCCTTGCCGGCCGACCCGCCGACGGCAAGGGTGATGACGGTCGCCACCAGCTTCACCGGAACAACGATGAACGGTATCCTCCCCATCCGCTCGTGAATGGCCTCGATGACCTTCTCGGTCCCGTGCCCTTCGGCCTCGGGAGCAAGCCATTTCACCATCAGGCTGCTGCCGAGAATGGCCACGGGGAGAAAATAATAGTAGTTAGGGTACGCACCGACCCTGGCAGACGACCAGTTGAGAATTTTCAGGAAGAGGGTGGTGGCACCACCCGCCAGACCGCCGACGATCGTAGCGTAGAACGACCATTTGATGACGCTGGCGACAAGGGTGATCTGCTCGACGTACTTGGGCTGCACATTTGACTGCATACGATAGCTCCCAGGAAAACCTATTTTGCCTGCCGGAACCGGCACGCAAATCGCGTCCCCCGGAGGGCATTTCGATTGACTGACACACGATACCCGCTTCACAATGCCGTGTCCATACCAAATCAAATCTTGACGATTATGCCATGGGTACATATAATTTGAAAGCTAATTATTTGTACCGTAATTTGCCACTTCGGTGCGGATCAGGGAGTCGGCATGGAAAGAAAAACAGAAGAGATACCGGCCGTTATCGACAACCTGAGGCGGATATTCCAAGCCCTCAGCGAATACGCGAACAACGCCGAAAAAACGACCGGCCTGACCGGCACCCAGCTCTGGGGGATGAAGCTCGTGGCAGAACACGCCCCTCTCAGGGTTACCGATCTGGCACGACTCATGTACCTGCATCCGGCAACGATCGTGGGAATCCTTGACCGGCTCGAGGCAAAGGGGCTGATCACGCGAACCCGGTCGCAGCAGGACCGCCGGGCCGTCGATATCACCCTCAGCGAACCGGGCCGGGAAATCACCGCCCGCGCCCCCGAAACAGCCCAGGACATACTCCTGAAAGGGCTTGAGGGGCTGTCCGAAGATGAATTCTCCCGCGTCGCGGACGGCATGGCGCTGATGGTCCGTATCCTCCGGGTCGAGCATATCTCACCGCAGCCGCTGCATCCGTCGTAGATGCGGTAGCGGTCCGGCCAGGATTGCCGGTACCTGTCACCGGGAGAATGCGAGACCACTCACAACGAGATAACTCATGTCGAACCACCACCCGAAACCTGATAACCGTCATCTCATCGGCAATCGTGTCCTCCGCACGATACGCGCACTCGCCTTCCATCCGCTCTCAATCGCCGTCATGGTGGCACTCATCTACCTGCCGTCCGTCTCATACCCGTTCGTGTACGATACGAACCTGTACCTTTTGCAGAGCCCTTTTGCCAGGACGTTTCCGCTTCTGGAGATGCTGAGGGACATACCCGGCTTCGTGCAGCGGTACACCCCCCTCGTGACATCACCCGATTACGTGGTCAATTTCGTTCTTCGGCCTTTCTGCTACCTCACGTTCCACCTGAACTATCTTGTAGGGGGGGCCACCCCGGAAGGATACCGGATCGTCAACATTGCCATTCATCTCCTGACGGCGCTTCTCCTCTACGGATTCGTCAGGAAACTGCTCACCCGTTCCGGGACCGATCTCCCTCGGAACAGTGCGAAACTGATCGCATTCTTCTGCGCTGAGCTCTACGCGGTCAACCCGCTGGAGACCGAAGCGGTCATCTATACCGTGCAACGGTTCACCTCGCTGGGGGGATGCCTGTATCTCGCCGCGCTCTACGCACACCTCCTGGCAATGGAGGATACCGTACCGTTTCGCCGCACAGAATGGCAGGTCGTCTCCATCATTTCACTGATTCTCGGCATGTTGACCATGGAGTTCGTTTTCACGGCACCGTTCATGATCCTGCTCCTCAACCTGATCATCCGGCGTGACACGGTAATACCTGCCATCCGGAATGCCCTGCCGCAGCTATGCTGCCTGCCGCTCATCCCGTTATTGCTTATGCTGGTGACCCGTGGAGACAAGACCCCTGGTGCCAGCATCGACGACATGATCAACATCGTCAATTTCAAATCGCTGCAACCGCTCGACTACCTGACCATCCAGATCCGCGCCGTCTCCAGCTACTTCCGGATGGTACTGCTCCCGTGGGGGCAGTCGTTTCTCCACAGCTACCCCCGTCACACCTCGCTTATGGACGGTGAAGTCCTGCTGTCACTGGCGATCATCACCCTGTTCATCGTGACCGCATGCCGACTCGCCCGACGACGCGACGATCCGCTCGCCCACTTGATCGCCTTCTTCATATTCTGGTTCTTCGTCACCATCAGCGTCACTTCCAGCGTCATCCCGCTGGCGGAAATCTTCTCCGAGCGCCGGGTATACCTACCTTCCGTGGGGATCATCTGTGGAATGGTCCTGCACCTGGTTCGCACCGGCACCCAATGGAAATGGCACCTGCCGGTATCGCCGCGCCGCCTCGCAATGATCTGCGGCATCATCGCGGTGGCTCTGTATGCGGGCTGCGCCATGCACAGGACGAAGGTATGGCAATCCCGGCTTACACTGTGGCAGAACGTAGTCGATCGGTACCCCCGCAACCCGGTGGCGCTGAACGACCTCGGCAACGAGTACCTTAATAGAGAGGCGTACGACAAAGCGATCCCCTATCTTCGAAAATCACTCGCCATCACCCCATCGTTAAAGGTTTACCAGAACCTGGGCGCGGCGTACCTAAACGGCGGTCGTTACCGTAAGGCGATAATTACCTACCAGCAGGGACTCAACCGGTACCGTAACGATTACCTGCTGCTGGCCGGGGCCGGAGCGGCGAACTGCCTCGCCGGTGAACCGGCAAAGGCGCTGGTGTACCTGGAGAGGGCCATATCGATCGATCCGGAGCGGCCGCTGGCGCAAAGGTACTTGCGGATGGCCACGGAACGGCTTGATGCAACATCGTCCCGGACGACGAACGGCGACATCTCCTCCGGGGGGCAATCATCATGATGTGGCACGGTGAGTACTCCTGTGGAGTCTCCGCAGACAAACCTCGTATCGACGCGGGGACAACGGATTCGCTCCGGATGGCCAGGATCGACAGTGTCGCCGAGCTGGAACCTTTCCGTGATGCATGGCACATGCTGGAGTAGAAGGTCCCCATGCGAACCCCACTCTGGTTCTTGGAATGGTGGGAGCATCACGCAGAACCTGTTGACGAACTGTGCTTCCTGCTCCTCTTCAAAGAGGACGTCAGACTTATGAGGAACGCCGCTCTACATACATGTCGAGAAAAAGCGGAAAACCGTTCGACTCCTCGGCTCCGGCGATGTCTGTCCCCCGCATACCACCAGGATCGCGGCAGACGGCTGGGATGCACCCGTTGCAGTAGAGGCAACACGGTATCTACTGGAGCTCCAGACCGGATGGGATGCCGTGGTGCTCGACGCGGTCGATGCCGACGATATCGCAATGCTTTGCAAATCGCCCCCCTGGGCGTTAAAATAAACGCAGAAATGGCAGTGTCCGGTATCGGCGTACGCGTTCTTCCGGGCCGCGCGTTTTCGTACTCGTTTTTTCGCCGACTCCGGGCTCGCCCATCATGGCGGACCGTCTGCCGAACGGCAGGCTGGCCGCAGGAAAGGAGAGCATCATGGCGAGATTGAACAGAGAAACAACCGGCAAGGAACCTCGGTCCCTGACTCCGGTGGAAAAATCACGATTCCCTGCCTCCTTCGAAGATATGGAGCGCTGGTTCGAAGAGGCGTTCCGAAGACCATTCTTCTCCCCCGGCTGGATGCCACGATGGGGATTCCCCGATCTGAAAGGCGAATTCAGCCCGACGGTGGACATCTTCGAAGAAGACGACTACGTGGTGGTCAAGGCCGAGATACCGGGATTGCGAAAAGAGGATATCGAGGTCAGCCTCACGGACGACAGCATTACCATCTCGGGGCAGAAGAAGGGTGAGGAAAAGGTCGAGCGGAAGGACTTCTACCGGTACGAGCGGACCTTCGGCAGCTTCACCCGAACCCTGAGCCTCCCGTCGGGCGTCAAGACGGAAGACGCCAAGGCGAGCTTCAAGGATGGCGTGCTTGCCGTAAGGATTCCGCGCTCGCCGTTGGCAAAAGGGAAGAAAGTGACTATCGAATAGCAGCCTGGGCCTCGGGACCATACACTACAAGGAGCCCGGAATGCCATGCCGTACCCTGAAGGGGGACGGCGCTCGTTTCTTCAGAGAAACCGTGCAACGGGCTCGATTCTGGTGAACTCATGACGGTCAGCATCCGTTACCAGCGACTGGCGGAGGTGCGATATGACGATGACGAAACGTTTCGGAGAATCATACCGTCGCGACGTGAAAGAAGCGATCCCCCCTGACCGGTGCGAGGTCTGCGGAGAACGCCTGGAGTTCGACCCGGAGAGCGGCGAAGGACACTGCCCGGCGTGCGAGTTTACGGAAGAGTAACGTATCGATCTGGCGGTTACATGACGATGTTCACTTCCGTCCCGACGGAGATCGTCTTCGCCAGCGCCTCCCTTCGTCGCTGTTCATGCAGACGCGGCCACCGGTGACCCGTGTGCCAACTCGATCCTGGTTGTTTTTGCCGTGGAATCGATAGTAAGTGTCCGCCCGGAAACCCATGTTTTGAGGAACGAGGGGTACCCGCAGCCGGGGAGCTGCCCCGCTGCGGATCATCCGGCGATGCAGTTTTCATTCGCAGCGCCGTTTTCTGTCAACTCAGGACAGAGTGCCCCCCTGGCCGTAAACAGGTTCAGCTGCTGGTTGGATTTTCGACGCACCCTGCGAGTCCCCAGAGCAATTTGCTCCGCAATGTCCAGCAGTTAGGTTCGTATTGCGCTTCGATGAAGCAGGAATCAAGCGCGAATCATTCGGATTCCAGAACGAATATCAGTCGCAGTTTCCGGACGGGTACTCGCTACGAAAAGCCAGCAGAAGTTGCACCACGAGTCCTGCCGTGGCGGGACACCAGATTCCGTGAAATGGCGAATCCCGGGGGTCCATTCCATGCAGCACGCCGGGATTTCGTCATGTCGCGCCTGAAAATGTGGCGTATTATTGCCACCTCATCACGGCGACCGGGCATCCTCTCAGCCATATCCCCCTGCAATTGCAAAACGTTACACATATATCGGATTTACCAAAAAAACTCGGCACTGCAAATGCATGACAAAATGCAAACAGCGTAGAATCAATCAAACCGGTCACCACACCACTATCTGCAAGCGGCACTAACACACTGGCCGCCTCTATCAGGGGAGGGTCCTCCTCCCTCCCCTGTCTTTTTCCTCCCAGGATCACGACCTATCTCTTCCGAACTGTTGCTCCAGTCTCCGGAAGTACTCCTCGCGACACCAGTTCTCCACCGCTGCCATCGCCAGAAACGCCTCACCGAACCCCGTTTCACCCAGGGTAAAGACCCCGTGACCGTAGACGATCGCCCGCCCCGGACCGCCGATTACCGGCGGTACCCGGCGGGCGAGCCCTCCTGCGCCGATCTCGCCCGCGACCACCGGCGTCCCCCCCAGGAACCGTACCTTTGGGCACTCCTTCCAGCAGTCGGTGACGGCACACCCCTCCTCTTCACACTGCATGCTCATGATTACGGCGAAACGGGGATGGGCATGGAGAATCGTCCGGGCGCCGGTGGCCTCGTAGATCTTCCGGTGGGCGAGCAGTTCGCTGGAGGCGGTAATTCCGGCGGTGGTGGCGTTATCCATGGGGACCGGGTCGATGCAGCCGGCCAGGGCGTCCAGGCTGGCGGCGGTCTGGGAGATGTACACCACGTTGCCGGTCCGGCAGGAGATATTGCCGAAAAAGGAATCCACGAGCCGCCGCTCCACCGTGTAGCGGCCGACCGCCGCCATCTCGGCGAAGATATCCTCCGGATCGTCCAGGGGACCGGGCCGGAAGACGAGCCCCTCGGCGGTCGCCGGGCGGTATGTGGCAACGAAGTCACGTACCGCCGCTTCCTCCCCCGGCAGACGGAACCCGTCCGTCAGGAGGTCGTGCAGGTACTTCACGAAGGTGGCGTGGTAGATGGAGGAGTAGTTGATGTACGCCTGCTCCACCGTGAGTTGACCGACGGCGACGATCCCGACCCCTTCGACGATGATCCCCTTGCGGGCGCCGAGGAGCCGTGCCACGGCGGCGGTACCGTCCCGGCGGAACTCATCCACGCGGAGGAACGGGATGTCGTGGAGGAAGGTGCGGGTCTCCGTGTCCGGCGGGACGATGGTCCGCTCCCCGGCGGCGGCCCGCTCCATGAGAAAGGCGGCAAACGGCAGGGCCGGCCGGGCCACGACCACGGCAAGCCCCGTGAGGCGGCTCAGGATATTCCGGGCAAGGTCGGCGAGGTACGGCTCCCCGGTGCCGTACAGCTGATCGTCCTGGACGGCGAA
Source organism: Deltaproteobacteria bacterium (assembly GCA_021779095.1). Lineage (GTDB taxonomy): Bacteria > Desulfobacterota > Desulfuromonadia > Geobacterales > JAJYBI01 > JAJYBI01. Next base: position 17,604 of record JAJYBI010000011.1, on the reverse strand, counting down.
GGCGATCCCCGTCGGATCGGCAGCCCGGTCGGCGACGAGCTTGCTGGCGTAGGTCTCGATCTGATCTTTCATCGGCACCGACGCCCCGTCAGGGGCGCCACGAACCTTTCGGCTCAGGGAACATCAGGTCGGCGGTCTCCTCAGCCAGCTTCATCGCGACATCGAGCGCCTCGGCGTCCGTCTGCCGGGAAAGGCCGCAGGAGCGGATCAGATGATGGCCATCGAACCCGTACCAGGTGAGAAATGCATTATAGCGCGGAAAGACGTCCGCATACTGCGACTCGTCCGGATGCCCCTGGGTGAGGACGAAGACGAGCTTCTTGCCGGGGGCGAGACGGCAGGGCCGGGGATTGGTCATGTAGTCCGGCACGAGATAGGAGAAGCTCCTGTCGATGAACCCCTTCAGCTGACTGGTGATATCGCCGTAATACACGGGACTCGCCAGGACGAGCAGGTCGGCGTCGCGCACCGCATCCAGTACCTGCGTCAGCCCGTCCTCCAGCACACAGCGGTCCAGGTGGTGCTTGCAGACGTAGCACCCCTGGCACCCCCGGTACTTGAGCTCGTTCAGCATGAAGGTCCTGACGGATGCACCCCGTTTCGCGGCGGCGTCCAGGAACCGGCCGGCGATGGCGGCGCTGTTCCCGTCGGGGCGCGGACTACCCAGCAGACAGACGATGTTCTTCATGTTTCCTTCCTCTCACGGGCAGCCCTACGGCTGCCGCTCCAGAAACAACCTGTCGGCGAAGGTCCCCTCCTCAGAGAGTCCCCTGATCCGGTAATACTTCTGCAGCTCCACTTCGAACCGCTCGCGGTCGATGTGAGGAATCTCGATCCCCTCTCCGCTTGATCCGGGATCAGTGAAAAACCGCTCCGGAAGCACGTCGTCCTTTCGTGTAAAGCCGTTCGCACAGTTATAGAAACGCTCCGTCATGAATATCCGCTCGCCGATCTCCAGGAGCCGACAGGGCGGAAACTCCCGGCCGGTGGCGGCACTCACCAGTTCCCCGTACTCCTCGAGCGTCGCGCCGAAGAAGGCGGAGCCGCAGGCGACGAGCGAATCAGCGGCGGCGTTGCCGTCCTCGGCGATCTTGATGATCCGGGCCTTGCCGGAGAAGGTGAACCGGTCGGTGGCCACCGGCTTGCGCAGGATCTCATGGGAAACGGGGTTGGCCTGCAGATGGCACCCGCCCCGGCTACTGGTGCAGTAGGCGAGCGCCAAACCGTAGGCGCCGCGGGGGTCGTAGGCGGGGAGTTCCAGCCCCTTGACGCTCATGGAGAACTCCGGCCGACCCAGCCGTCCCATGGCCTGCTGCGAACCGAGGGCGAGCAGTTCCCCCTCCCCCCGCCGCCGGGCGATGTCGGCAAGGAGTGACGGCATCTCGTCGGCACTGGCGAACCGCCCCCGCGCCTCCCCCCAGGCGGAGAGGGTCGCGGCGGTGGAAACCGGGTCCATGCCGAGCTCGCCGCAGAGGGCGTTGCACCGGACGATGGTCGCCAGATCCGCGTTGGCGTTCAGCCCGCCGAAGTGGGACACCGCATCGTAGTCGGGCAGCGGTTCGCCGGTTGGTGTCCGCTTGCGGCACTCCACCGGGCAGCCGTGGCAGCCGTCACCCTCCGGCGCATACGCATTGCGGATCGCCGGCCCGCCGTAACCGGCCGCACCGGCGAAGACGGTGCTCCGGAAATTCTCCGTGGGGGACATGCGTCGCTGGCGGATCAGGTCCACCAGGGCGGGGGTGCCGAAGTTTGCGAACCCCAGCTCGCCGAAGATGACGGGCGAGGCGTTGAAGAGCCGCAGCACGTCCTGGCGCGCCCGGTCGAACCGGTCCCGGTCGGCGATCTCCACCGTACCGCTGCCGTCGGCAACCACCGCCTTCAGACGCTTGTCCCCCATGACCGCCCCGAGCCCGCCGCGGGCGAACGCCCCGCCCGTGTCCTGGCCGATGGAGGCGAACAGCACGCCGTTCTCGCCGGCGGGTCCGATGGCAGCCACGCTGCCGCGATCACGAAGTGCAGCGGCCGTCTCGGGGATCGTCTTCCCCCACAGGGGATCGGCGGGGACCAGTTCCGCACCGGCATCGTTCAGAATGAGACAGACCGGTGCGGGACTGCGCCCGGTGACGAACAGGACGTCGATGCCGGCCGCCTTCATGCGCCAGGGGAAGAGCCCGCCAGCGGATGAGGAGAATATCGTACCGGTGAGGGGCGAGCGGGAGACGACCGTCATCCGCGCGGTGGTGGGCGCCGGGGTGCCGCAGAGCGGGCCGGTGGCGAAGATCAGCGGCATCTCGGGCGAGAAGGGATCGAGCCGGTGGAACTCCCGCATCAGTCGGACGCCGAGCCCCCGTCCGCCGAGGTAGGTATGGAGCAGATCCGGCGCCAGCGGCTCGCGCCGGCAGCTGCCGTCGGAAAGGTTCACGTATTGTATGGTGCCGGTCCAGCCGTGCATCGGATACCCCGGAGAGGAGATTGGTTCAGGGGACAGTGTAGGGGGAAACGGGTGCTACGTCAACGGAGAGATGCGGGGCGCCGGCTCAGGGCGTCCGTCCGGCGAGAATCGGCAACACTGCAAGATCGGCGAAGGCGTCGATCCGGCAATCGGCGTCGGCCAGCTCATCCGGCGCGTACCCCCAGCTGCACCCCACCGTGACAACCCCGGCGGCCTTGCCGGCGGCGATGTCGTTGATGCTGTCGCCCACCATGACCGTCTCCTCCGGCCGCGCACCGCACCGCTCCATCACGGCCAGAAGCGGCTCGGGAGCAGGCTTGCGAAAGGGGGTGGAGTCGGCGCCGAGAATCAGCGGGAAGTACCGGTCGATGCCGAACGTCGCCAGGAGCGTTCGGCAGAGCGCCTCGTGCTTGTTGGAGACGACCGCCAGCGCCCGGCCGTTATCTGCCAGGAGCGGCAGGGCTTCCCGGACGCCTGGATAGACCGTCGTACGGTCGGCGATATGTGCCTCGTTGTAGGTAAGGAAGAGCCGCAGCCCCTCCTCCACCGTCGCGGCATCGGCACCGGGCAGCGCCCGCTCCACCAGCCGCCGCGCCCCCTGCCCCACCAGCTTCCGGACATTGGCGATGTCCAGGGGCGGCCGGCCGAACCGGCAGAGCATATGGTTCGCGGCTTGCGTCAGGTCGGCGAGGGAGTCAACGAGGGTGCCGTCGAGGTCGAAGATGATGAGTTTGATGGACATAGAGGAGATTTGGTTATGTGTTGCAGATCGTCAAGGGCGTGGAGTTGCCGGTTCTGGCAAGGCGGGCAACGGTCCCAGAGGAGGCGAGCCACCCTCACCCTATCCCTCTCCCAAAGGGAGAGGGCAAAGAGTACTCTCCCCCTCCGGGGGAGAGATAGAGAGAGGGACTGCTACGCCGCACGAAAGGGGCCGGCAGCCCAACGCCGCCAGGTTCCGCAAATCCGCGCCCGCCTATTCCCACTCGATGGTTGCCGGTGGCTTGCTGGAGATATCATACACCACCCGGTTCACCCCCTTCACCTCGTTGATGATCCGGCCGCTGATGCGGGCCATGTCCTCGTAGGGGAGCGGGTACCAGCCGGCGGTCATGAAGTCCTTCGTCTCCACCGCCCGGAGCGCCACCACGTACTCGTAGGTCCGGCCGTCCCCCATGACGCCGACGCTCTTCACCGGCAGGAAGACGGCGAACGCCTGGCTGATCTTGTCGTAATGGCCGGCGGCATACAGCTCCTCGATGTAGATGGCGTCCGCCTGGCGCAGGATATCCGCGTACTCCTTCTTTACCTCGCCGAGAATCCGCACCCCCAGCCCCGGCCCCGGGAACGGGTGGCGCCAGACCATCCGGTGGGGGAGCCCCATCTCTTCGCCGATGGCCCGCACCTCGTCCTTGAACAGCTCCCGGAGCGGCTCCAGGAGCTTCAGCTTCATATGCTCGGGAAGCCCCCCCACGTTGTGGTGGCTCTTGATGTTGTGGGCCTTCCCGGTCTTGGCGCCGGCGGACTCGATGACGTCGGGATAGATGGTCCCCTGGGCGAGCCATCGGGCGTCGGGTAGCTTCGCCGACTCCTCCTCGAAGATCTCCACGAACAGGCCGCCGATGCGCTTTCGCTTCTTCTCCGGGTCGGACTCCCCGGCCAGGGCGGCGAGAAAGCGGTCCTCCGCATCCACCCGGATCACCCGGACCCCCAGGTTCTCGGCGAAGGTGGCCATCACCTGGTCCCCCTCCCCCAACCGCAGGAGACCGTTATCCACGAAGACGCAGGTGAGCTGCTCGCCGATGGCGCGGTGGATGAGCGCCGCCGCCACGGATGAATCGACCCCGCCGGAGAGGCCGAGGATAACCTGATCGCTGCCGACCTGTTCACGGATCCGGGCGACGGCGTCCTCGATGATCTGGCCCGGGGTCCACTGGCCGGTGCAGCCGCAGATCTTCCGGACGAAGGTGTCGATGAGGAGTTCGCCCCGGGGGGTGTGGTTCACCTCCGGGTGGAACTGCACGCCGTAGAGCGCACGGGAGGTATCCTGGATGGCGCAGACCGGCGCATTGGCCGTCCCCGCCACCACCTCGAAGCCGGCCGGCACCTTTGATACATGGTCACCGTGGCTCATCCAGACCGGGCTCTTTCCTTCCACGAAGAAACCGTCGAAGAGCGGGCCCGGGGTGCCGCTCGCGAGGAGATCCGCATGACCGAACTCGCGCTTGCCCGCGGGGATCACCTCGCCGCCGAAATGCCTGCTCATGAGCTGCATCCCGTAGCAGATCCCCAGCACCGGTACGCGGAGTTCGAACAGTTCCTCCGCCACGCCGGGCGCCCCCTCCTCGTAGACCGACTTCGGCCCGCCGGACAGGATGATGCCGCTCGGCCTGAAGGCACGGATCGCGGAAAGCTCCATATCGAACGGGTGCAGTTCGCAGTAGACGTGTGCCTCCCGCACCCGCCGCGCGATGAGCTGGGTGTACTGGGAGCCGAAATCGAGGATGAGGATCTTTTCGCTGTGGATGTCAGTGGACATGATGGGACCTTGTAAAACGTAAGATGTGAGATGTGAAACGCGAGAAGCGGACGTCTTACGTCTGACCTCTCGCGTCTCACGGTCTTAATTGCCGCCGACGCGGTAGTTGGGCGCTTCTTTCGTAATCGTCACGTCGTGCACGTGAGACTCCTTGAGCCCCGCGCCGGTGATCCGGATGAACCGGCCATTCAGCTGCAATTCCGTAAGGGTAGCGGAACCGGTGTACCCCATGCCGGCCTTCAAGCCCCCCAAGAGCTGGTGGATGTTGGCGGAGAGCGGTCCGCGCAGCGGCACCATCCCCTCGATCCCCTCGGGAACGAGCTTTACCTCGCTCTCCACGTCGTCCTGGAAGTAACGGTCCTTGCTCCCCTCTTTCATGGCGCCGATGGACCCCATGCCGCGGTAGCTCTTGTAGGTACGTCCCTGGTACAGGACCGTATCGCCGGGTGACTCCTCCGTGCCGGCGAAGAGCGAACCGATCATCACCACGTCCGCTCCGGCGGCCACCGCCTTGGTCAGGTCGCCCGAATATTTGATCCCGCCATCGGCGATGATGGGAACGCCATGCTTCCTGGCCACGGCGGAACACTGGCTGATCGCGGTCACCTGCGGCACCCCTATCCCGGCCACGACCCGGGTGGTGCAGATGGAACCGGGTCCGATCCCCACCTTGATGGCGTCGGCACCAGCGCCGATAAGAGCCTCGGCCGCCTCGGCCGTGGCGATGTTGCCGGCGATGAGCTCCAGGGTTGGATACAGCGTCTTGATCTGGCGCACCGCGTCGATGACCCCCTGGGAGTGGCCGTGGGCCGTATCGATGATCACCACGTCCACACCCGCCTTCACCAGGGCATCCACCCGCTCCACCATGTCGCCGGTGGGGCCGACGGCCGCACCGACCCGCAGGCGCCCCAGGCTGTCCTTGCAGGCATTGGGGTATTTCTTCACCTTCTCGATATCCTTGATGGTGATGAGACCTTTAAGGTTCTTCTCGCTGTCCACCACGAGCAGCTTCTCGACCCGCGTGTGCTTCAGGTGTTCCTTGGCCTGTTCCAGCGTCGTCCCCACCGGGACGGTCACCAGATTGCGCTTCGTCATCCGGGCGGAGATGGGGAGGTCGTGGTCCGTCTCGAACCGAAGATCACGGTTGGTGAGTATCCCCACCAGCTTGCCGTTGCTCTTCGTGATGGGAACGCCGGAGATGCGGTACTGGGACATGATGGCCAGCGCTTCCCGTATCTTGTTGGTCGGACGCATGGTGATCGGATCGACGATCATCCCCGACTCGCTCTTCTTCACCTTGTCCACTTCCAGCGCCTGACGCTCGACGGACATGTTCTTGTGGATAATGCCGATCCCCCCCTCGCGCGCCATGCAGATGGCAGTGCGGGCCTCGGTAACCGTATCCATTGCGGCACTGACAAGCGGAATATTCAACGGTATGTTGCGGGTAAGCCGGGTGGAGAGATTCACTTCCCGGGGGAGCACGACGGAATGGGCGGGGAGGAGCAGGACGTCATCAAAGGTCAGACCTTCCGTGATGGTTTCGTCTAACATCATAAACTCCTTGAATTTGTACAAATTTTTAGCAGAGCAGGTTAGTACACGACGTCCGGCAAGTCAAGTTAAAAGGGGCTTACGCGGCGGGTGTTTGTATATCTCCGGCGCCGTGCACGATCGACCGTGCACGGCACCGTAAAACGGCGGATCAGGTCGGGATGAACGACGCACGGTCCGTGATCCGGTACAGGGTCGCCACAATGAGTTTCGCGGCGTTTTCCAGGTCGGAAAGCGAGAGCGTCTCCACCGGCGTGTGCATATAGCGGAGCGGAATCTTCACCAGCGCGGTGGCAACGCCCCCCCGGGAGATCTGCATGGGGTTGGCGTCGGTGCCGGTGGCGCGGGGGATGCCGGTTAGCTGCACCGGGATCTTCTCCTTCGCCGCCGTCGACTCCAAAAGGTCGAACAGGGGAGGATTTATATTCGCCCCGCGGGGAAGGATCGGCCCCTTGCCGAGGCCGACCTCGCCGTTGTGCTTGCGGTCCACGTCGGGCTGGTCCGTGCTGAAGTCCACCTCGACGCAGATCCCCACGTCCGGGTTGACGGAATAGGCACTGGTGGTGCCGCCGCGCAGGCCGATCTCCTCCTGCACCGACGAGACGCCGTACAGGTCCACCGCCAGCTTCTTGCGGGATGAGGCGACGAGCCGGAGCACCTCGGCGACCACGAAACAGCCGGCCTTGTCGTCGAACCCGCGGGAGACCACGCGGTCGTTTCGAAGCCGCTCGAACCCGCCGGCAAAGGTGACCGGATCGCCGATCCGGACGAGCTCCTGCGCTTCCTTCTTGTTCGCGGCGCCAATGTCGATGTACTGCGTATCCAGCTTGACGACCGTTTCCCGATCCTTCGGCTCCATGAGGTGGATCGGTTTCTTGCCGATGACCCCGGGCAGCGCGCCGCTGCGGGTATGGACCCGGACCCGCTGACCGGCCGAGATGTGGGCATCCACCCCGCCGATGGCGCCGAAGTACAGGAAACCGTTGTCGTCGACATACTTGATCTGGAAGCCGATCTCGTCCGTATGCCCCACCAGCATCACCCGCGGCAGGTCGTCGCCTTTGCCGGAAATCCGGCCGATGACGTTCCCCATGACGTCGGTGGTAACCCGGCAATGGGGCGCGACATACTCGCGAAACAGGCGCTGGGCAGGCTGTTCGTAGCCGGACGGGCTCGGCGCCGCCAGTAAAGCTTCCAGAAACTGCAATGATTCCTTGCGCATCGGATTCTCCTTGCGATTGAATGAACTACAGAGCGGCATCGACCATCGGCCGACATCACAGACCGTATGAATTTACATGGGGTATTTGCCCAGGTCGGAGGGGTTGAGGCGTTCCAGGAGTTCCGCGTACCGGGCAGTCTCGTCGCCGTCGGCGGTGACGATCCGCCCGCCCTCGACAGTCGCCGCCTTCTCCAGCACCCCTTCCGCCACCCGCAGCGGCATCTTGAGCCTCAGGGAAAGACCGAGCGCTTCCGCCATACCGACCGACACCGTCATCGGCTCGTTCGCACCGGTGAAACGGGCGTTGACCGTGTACAGATTCTCCTGCAGATCGTCCACCGTTATGCAGTCGAGCACATACCCCAGCTGACCGAGCAGCTTCGTCAGCAGGTCGCTGCGGGACGCGGACGAGCGGGACACGAGCACGGCGGCCAGTGCCACCGCATCCAGCGGCTGTATCCAGACCGGCAAGGTACGCTCACCCTCCGCGTCCTTCAGGATGACCACGGGGAGTTGTGCCGCACTGTCCATAGCGAATCCATAGACGTTCAATTCATGGTACATACCGCTCCTTTCAGACATTCAGCAGGATATCCGACATATCCCGAGCATCAACGCAGTTCCCCCAGAAGCGAGTTCTGATAGGCACGGCTGATCGTCGCCTCGACAAAAGAGCCGATCAGCGATCGGTGGCCGGTAAAGTTGACGATCCGGTTGCCGGACGTCCTGCCGTACACCTGACCATCCTTTTTACTCACGCCCTCAACGAGCAGCGTCTGCACCGTCCCGACGAGCGAGCGGTTGGTCTCAGCCGTGACGGTACGCTGCAGCGCCTGCAGTTCCGCCAGGCGCGCCTGCTTCTCCGCACGGGGAATCATCCCGTCGTATCCAGCCGCCTCGGTGCCGGGCCGGGGAGAATACATGAAGGAAAAGAGGTCGGCGTACCGCACCTCCTCCATAAGCGCCAGGGTCTCACGAAACTCGCCATCATCCTCACCGGGAAACCCCACGATCATGTCGCCGGTGATCTGCAGCCCCGGGCGGGCCGCCCGCAGAAGTGCCACCTTCTCCAGGTACTGGTCGCGGGTGTAGCCACGCCTCATCCGTGTCAGGACCCGATCACTCCCCGACTGGGCCGGCAGGTGGATATGGGAGCAGAGCTTGGGCAGGTCGGCAAGACAGTCGATGAGTGCAGAGGAGATATCCTTCGGGTGGGAGGTGGTGAAGCGGATCCGCTCGATGCCGTCGATCGCAGATACGGCCCGCAGGAGGGCGGCGAAATTTATGTCGCTCTCCCCCTTGAGTCCATATGAGTTGACGTTCTGCCCCAGGAGGGTGACCTCTCGCACCCCCTGTTCGGCCATCCCACGGATCTCGGCGAGTATTTCGGCCGACCGGCGGCTGATCTCCCGCCCCCGCACGTACGGCACAATGCAATAGCTGCAGAAGTTGTCGCACCCCTGCATGACGGTAACGAAGCGGGTTATCCCGCCCTGCTGCGCGTCCACCGGGAAGAGGTCGAGTCGTTCGTCCCGGTCCATGAACCCGGTCTCCACGCGCCGCTCCCCCTGCTCGGCAGCACGGACCATCTCCGGCAGCAGATGCAGGTTGTGGGTGCCGAACACGAGGTCGAGGAAGGGGACCTTCCGGAGCAGGCGCTCCCCTTCCTGCTGGGCGACGCACCCCCCCACGGCGAGCAGAAGATGCGGCCTTTCCTGTTTCAGAGGCTTGTAGCGGCCGAGGTGGCCATAGACCTTTTCTTCGGCCTTCGCCCTGACGCTGCAGGTATTGAGGATGATGAGGTCTGCGGAAGACGGGTCCGCCGTCAGCCCGTATCCCAGCGGCTGCAGCAGCCCCGCGATCTTTTCGGAATCGCTGACGTTCATCTGGCAGCCGAACGTCTCGATGTGTAACAGCTTACCGGTAATCGGAACCCCTCCTGGCAGATATTCTCATTATATTACGCATTCGCCGCGCCGATCGTCAACCAGATTCAGGATTGCGCATATCGTATACAAACTCCGTGATTTCACAACGGATTCCCCGGCGAATTAACAATTATCGTACAGGTGGTTCCACTACATGAGCGTCATTTCATTGCAACTTACCGAAAACGCTAACATATCTTAGTTGGGCCCAACATTTGCTTACATGCACAAATATAGATGTCTCGTAATTTCAATATTGCAATTTACATATGATTAATGTAGCTTAACTACGTGATTCACAGAAAGGAGGCGGTTACATCTCCGTAAGACCTCATTTCACAGGGACAAACAGGGATCACCCACACCAACACAAGGAGGAACCAATGAAAGTGCTGTTAAAAGGCGCCATAGCCGGCACCCTGCTGGCCAGCCTCATTCTGCCCGCCGGCGCCTTGGCCGCCGACCAGGATCTTCAACAGAAGATCGATGCGCTGACCAAGGAAGTCGAGTCGCTCAAACACGACATGAAGCAGACCAAACAGAAATCGATCGGACAGTGGCTTACGCTGAGCGGTGACTACATGTTCCGCTACGATTACCTGAGGGGAGAATCGCCGAGTTTCTTTCCGTTCATTCCATCATTTTCCCCTGGCGTCGGTTCCACCCCACCAGGGGCAACTACCTACATAGGTCTTCCGCCTTACACCCAACCATTCGGTGCGTCCGGACCGTATGTCGGCAACCCGGCTTCCGCTTCCACCGTTGGCAACAACGCACTCTACGCACACCGCTTCGGCCTGAATCTGAACGCCAAGCCGACACAGAACATCACCTTTGCTGCCCGGCTGCTCATGTACAAGGCCTGGGGTGACCAGTCCGACAGCGTGCTTCAGGCGGGAAGCACCGCATACTCCTTCGACCGCGCCGGTCTGTTCGACGGCACCATCGGCCACCTCCCCGGCTCCAGCCTCCTTGACGTCGACCGGGTATACGTCGACTGGGAGAACATCGCCGACCAACCGATCTGGTTCTCCATCGGCCGCCGGCCTTCCACCGACGGAGTACCGACCCACCTGAAGAACAACGACAAACGTCCCGGTGTCGGCGGTATCCCCGCACTGCTCGTCAACTACGCCTTCGACGGTCTGACCCTGGGATGGGCCCCCGACATCGATGCCCTCCCCGGCGCCTACGGCAAGTTCTGCTACGGCCGCGGCTTCAGCACCGGCCTTTCGGACTCCCGAAACTCCGGCAACTCGTTGAAAGACACCGACATGATCGGCGTGCAGATGGCCCCTTACAGCACCGATGAACTGCAGGTTCTGCTCCAGTACAACCGTGCCTTCAACATCTTCGACGCCCCGCAGATGATCTCCGGGCCGTTCTCCCAGGTGCTCAACGGCCCCCGCACCAACCTGGGCGACATCGACTGGTACGGCCTGAACCTGCTCGGCGAGGTGAAACATGTCGGCCCAGGGACCTTCAACTGGTTCGTGCAGGGAGCCATGGACAAGACCCACCCGAACGGCAACACCCTGAAGATGTACAACCCGTACGACCCGACCGGTTCTTCCTTCATCGACACGAACGCCGGCCTCCTCTGGCAGGGGACGCCGGACAGTACCTTCGGCTGGTCGGTCTTTGCCGGGTTCCGGTACGACCTGCCGAGCAAGACCAAGATCGGCTTCGAGTACAACCACGGCTCCAAGAACTGGATCACCTTCGCCCCGGCCGAGGACGACATGTGGACCACCAAGGTCGGAACCCGCGGTAACGTCTACGAAGGGTACGTCATCCAGGAACTCCCCTTCAAACCGATCTCGTCGTACTTCAGCAAGGTCTTCTTCCGGGTGGGTTACCAGTTCTACGACTTCGAATACACCGGCAGCAACTCCTGGCTCGGCGCCCCGGTCGAAATGTCCGCCCTGAACAATCCGATGAACGCACAGCTGACAGCTCCTCTGCGTAACGCACAGGACCTCTACGCCACCTTCGAGGTACACTTCTGACAATTCAGGGACAAGGCATTGCGCCCCTGCAAGACCTGCAGCAGAATTAACCGAAACAGTGTTGTTTGCCCGTCTGCATGTATCCCATGCAGACGGGCAGCACAAAACGAATAAGGAGAAACGCTATGAAAAAGTCGGTTTCCGCGGTACTCGTCATCATCCTCATGGCCATCGGACTGGTTACCATGAGCCGGGTCGCCTCCGCAGGCGATGAAGTAAAGATGATCGCCAACATCAAGACCATCACCCTCGCCGCTGACGGCAATTCAGCCAACGTTGTCCTCACGAACGAAAAAGACAGCAAGGACGTTACCGTCTATGTCGATGACGAACTTACCCTGGCAAAGTTCAAGGACCACCGGATCGTTGAAGGGGATGAGATCCGACTTAAGTTCGAAGTGCAGGACGGCAAGAACCACAGCACCTATTTCCGGAAGACCGCCGGTTGTTGATACGGTGAACATCTCCCGGTCATCATGCTCCGTGCAGCATCTCAGCGGTGCTGCACTTCTTTTTGCCACAAACATTTGTTTATTCGTATATAACGCTTATCGAACGCAGTTACTTCCCACAAGGAGAATCAGATGAAAGCACGCATTATCGGTTTACTCATGGGAACGGCGATACTCTCCCTCGCCTCCAGCGGGATGGCGCAGGTCGACCATGCCGACTTCCTCCCCGGACCGTACAAGTCCGGTCCTGACGTCACCAAGGAATGCCTCAAGTGCCACGAAAAGCAGGCGATGGATTTCATGAAAACCTCCCACTGGCGCTGGAAGGGACCGACGAAGGGACACGTCCAGGGGTATGAAAAGAGCAACATCGAGTACGGCAAGACCAACATGCTGAACGCCTTCTGTGTCTCCGTCGAAGGCGGGAAGGATCAGGCGGCGCGCGGACACTGCGGCGAGTGCCACCCCGGCTACTTCTGGGACCGGAAGGAATTCAACTTCTCCGACGAAACCAAGGTAGACTGCCTCGTCTGTCACGCACAGAGCGGCGGCTATGCCCGTGAGAACAACGAGGTGAGCGACTTCACCGATCTGAGACAGGCGGCCAGAAGCGTCGGCATGCCCACCTTGAAGAACTGCGGCGGCTGTCACTACTCCGGTGGCGGCGACGACGGGGTGAAGCACGGCGATCTCGACTCCACCCTCAACACCGCGGACCGGTCCCTCGATGTCCATATGGCAAGCGTGCAAAAGGGGGGACTCGGCTTCAGCTGCCAGACCTGCCATACGACAAAAGACCACCGGATTTCCGGCGCCTCCACCATGCTTGCGACGTACGATGGACGCGTCTTCTGCGAGGACTGTCACAGCGGCACGAACGCCCCGCACCAGAAGTCGCGCAACGGGGCCCTCATCAACAGTCACCTGAAGAGCGTCGCCTGCCAGACATGCCACATCCCGTTCTTCGCCCGTACCAAGGCGACGAAAATGAGCTGGGACTGGTCCACCGCCACGGATGACCTCAAGCTCCCCCCCCAGGAGGGCCGCGTGACCTTTATCAAAGGGAAGGGAACCTGGACCTGGGCGAAGAACGTCGTCCCGACCTATCTCTGGTATGACGGCACCATCTACCGGTACATGAACGGCGACAAAATCAAGGACCCGTCCAAGCCGGTGGTGCTCATGAAGCCCCACGGCTCCATCATCGAGCAGACCGCGAAGATCTACCCGTTCAAATACTACACCGGCAAACAGCCGATGGATGCCGAATTCAAGTACCTGAGCGTCTTCCAGCAATACAAGGGGCTGTGGGATACCCTCAACTGGCAGAAGTCGCTGGAGGACGGGGCCGCGGGATCGGGCCTCCCCTACAGCGGCACATACCAGTTCGCCAACACCATCTCCTACATCGGCCAGGACCACATGATTGCACCGAAAGAAGAGGCTCTCGTCTGCGGCGACTGTCACATGGGTAACGGGAGAATGGACTGGAAAGCGCTCGGGTACAAGGGTGACCCGATGCTGATGGGTGGTGGAAGAGCGAAGAAATCATCCATCGCACACGACGTGAAGCCGGCCGATCTCAATTTCATTCAGGAAAACTGGGCCGCCAAGCACAAGTAACCGCTTGTCGTCAACACCCGACACTTCAAACCGGGGTCGGTTTGCTCCGCCCCCGGATCTGAAAATCCGGAGAAGAAGCAAAACAGAAGCGTGTAACCCGTAGTACTTCCTTTCTTGGTGTGGGGGCCGCAGATGCGGCCCCATTTTTTCATGAAAGCGACACGTCTGACACGGTGCCCGCACCGGGACCGCCCGCCTCCACCATACTAGCCCATTGGAATGCCAGAAATAGACTTTCGTTCAATTGACCTCACGCTAATCCCCGCTAAAGTGATACCGATGTCATTATTATAATAAATTAACACACATCCATTATCCGCGAGGAGATGAGTCGACATGGAAGAGCCGGCCGACTACAAATTTGCCGCAACGATTCTTATCGTGGATGACAACAAGGCGACCCAGAAACTGCTTACGAATATCATTACCCGGAACTTCTCGGGGTTGACGATCCTCGTCGCCGATAACGGCCTGGAGGGCTACGAACTGTTCAAGCACAGGCACCCCGATATCGTCATGGCGGACATCTGCATGCCGGTGATGGACGGGATCAGGATGGCGGACAAGATCCGGTCGATCGATCGCGACACGAAGATCATCATGTTCACCGCCGTCAGCGACGCCAACGTCATACTCGAAACAATCGATATCGGCATCAACCACTACCTGCTGAAACCGTTCAAGATGGAAAAACTCATCTCATCCGTGCAGCAGTGCCTCCGTTCGGTACGTCTCGAACACAGACAGAAAGAACACTACGAGTATATCCGTCATAACGCCTATTACGACTCACTGACGGATCTGCCGAACCGGCAGTTCTTCCATGAACTGCTCCGGAAAGCAATCACCCAGGCGCAGCGCTTCAACCGGCAGCTGGCACTCCTGTTCGTCGACATCAACCGGTTCAAATTCATCAACGATACCCTGGGGCATATCATCGGCGACCAGGTGCTGAAATCGGCCGCGGAGCGCCTCGCGGGAAGCTGCCGCCGAGGCCCCGACACGGTGGCACGCTGGGGAGGTGACGAATTCATCATCCTACTCACGGACATCAAATCCATGCAGGACCCGCTGAAACTTGCCAACAAACTCAGCGATGCATTCTCCCGTCCCCTCGTTCTTCCCGACCACGAGATCAGTGTGGAGATCAGCATGGGGGTGAGCCTGTTCCCCGATGACGGCACCGACGTCGACACCCTCATCGACAAGGCAGACATGGCGATGTATCGCAACAAGCGTACGAAAAAGCCGTGTGACATCGTCTGCGCCCAGGAGATCAGCGACAGGTGCACACGACTCCAAGAGATGGAACGGGAGCTGCGGCAGGCACAGATCAACGGCGAGTTCGTCCTTAACTACCAGCCAGAGGTGGACATTGCGTCCGGGGATATCGTCGGTATCGAGGCGTTGTTGCGTTGGCAGCACCCGAAACTCGGTCTAATCATGCCGGAACGGTTCATCGGGGTAGCCGAAGAAACCGGCCTGATCGACATTCTGGGCGAATGGGTACTGCGCACCGCATGCAGCCAGAACAAGGCATGGCAGGATGCACACTATCCCCCGGTCCGGGTCTCCGTCAACGTTTCAAACAGCCAGCTCAGGAACCTCAAACTGACGGAAACCGTACGTGATATCCTCTCCGAAACGGAACTTGCCCCCTGCTGGCTTGAACTGGAAATCGGCGAGGATATCCTCGCACAACACCATAACACCACGGTAAATACCCTGAACAATCTGCACAATCTCGGTGTCCGTATCTGTATCGACAACTTCGGTACCGGAATGACTGCCCTTGCCGCCATCCGCCGGTACCCCGTCGATGCATTGAAAATCGACCGGACCTTTATCAGCCGGATTGCGGTAAACAGCGACGATGCGGCCATCGCCCGGACGATCATTGCCATCGCACGCAATCTGGGACTCTCGGTGATCGCGGAAGGCGTAGAGGACGAGGAGCAGCGGGATTATCTGCAGGAACTCGATTGCACGAACATGCAGGGATATCTGATCAGCAAGCCGCTCCGGGCGGACGATTTTACCGAATTTTTCAGCGAGGCCAGGTCCAGGCTGTGTCGACAGGTCGTCGGGTCGACATACCTTTCCTGATCCGGAGCCTAGCGGGAAAAACCTCATGAAACACCAGACCGTAACCAGAGAACCGCGGGAACAACTACTGAAAATCGTACCGTTTTTCACCGGACTGAACCGGAACGAAGCGGAACAGATCGAGGAGCTGATTACGGTCAAACAGTTTTCCCGCGGCGAAATCGTCCTGTTCGAAGAAGACACCCCCAACTACATGTACATCGTCGTATCGGGCAAGGTGCGCGTCGTTAATCTCAGCGAACAGGGTAAAGAGCAGATCCTCGCCATTCATAAACGAGGAGACTATTTCGGCGAGATGTCCCTCTTCGACGGCAAGACCTCACCGGCAACCGTCATCTCCATGGAAGCCTCCCGGATCGGTCTTCTGTCCCGGCACGATTTCGAACGGCTCGTCATGAAAAACGAAAAGGTGTTGCGGCAGTTCATATGCATGCTCTGTATGCGGTTGCGCGAATCGTGGCTGATGTTGAAGATCATGAGTTTTGCCGATGCCGAACAGCGGGTGCGGGCAGTACTGAAATACATCGGACAACTTTACGGTGTACCTGATCAACGGGGGGTACTCGTAGCCCTCAAGCTCACCCACCGGGACATCGCGAACTTTGCCGCGGTATCTCGGGAAACCGTCAGCCGGCTCTTAAGCAAATTCACCAGAGACGGAGAAATTGAAATACTGGAAAATAAGATTATTCTTATAAAATCTTCATTCCTGGGCAATCAGTTTAATCTCTGACTCCGCATGAAACCGGCCGACATGTCTTGCATGTGATGCAAGCAGCGACGGCAACGTCCGCACCGCCCACGTTTCCCGAACAAGAGAAACATCACCTTGTAGTACTATCCCTCCCGGTTTAGCCAATACCCGACTCCCCTCCCCCCCCCCGCACAGTACACATGAACAAGCAAGCGCGAAAACAACGCAATCCTTCGTCCGAATGCATGTCCGTCACGTTAGTCGTCTACCGCCGCACAGAAAAGTTCCGCCGGAGAACCATCGACACTCGAACCTGTACGACGACAAATTCAAGATTACGGCAAGAGCCCTACGACAGGATTCATCTGCGTATTTAGTGACACATATCACCTTAAAGATATGGCAACTATGATATCACTACACTAACTCAACTGAATAAACCGGATAGACGATAATACTAAACCATTCGCGAGAATGGGACGGAAAGCCTATTGGGTCTCACCGAGACAGCCGGGTCGCCGAAATATCAGCCTGATATTTTGCCCCGGCTTTTTTGCGTTTAGGGTGTTCGTACGTCACCAGAAAGGGAATCCTTTAACCGTAAAACTCGTCCAGGGCAAACCGTCTGAAAAGGCGGGACGCAAAGCCACTGACCTAACTCCTGATCGCAGGACATGGTGGCAGGGCTGCCGGGTGAATACCGTACCTTCGGGACTGGAATTCACTCAGGTGAACCTCACAATCCGGAAGGTAAAAAAATGAGAAACCGAACAACGCCCCTCGTGCGGGCACTGCTTCTGCCTGCTGCACGACACTTCGTCAGCACCATTCGCACCATACTGTCCATCGCAGCCGTATTCGCGGCACTGCTGGCCTTTACGTCACCGGCCACCGCCGCCCAGACGACACTGTCCTGGAATCCTCCCGTAAATACCGACGGCACGCCGGTTTCGGGGATCACCGGCTACAAACTGTACGTCGGCAACGCTTCCCGCACCTATTCCCAGACCATCGACGTCGGCAAC
>JAJYBI010000010.1 GCA_021779095.1 Deltaproteobacteria bacterium | reverse complement strand
CGAAGCTTGCCGGCGGCGTTGCCGTTATCAAGGTCGGTGCCGCTACCGAAGTGGAAATGAAAGAGAAGAAGGCACGCGTGGAAGACGCCCTGCACGCCACCCGCGCTGCCGTTGACGAGGGAATCGTCCCCGGCGGCGGCGTTGCCTACATCCGCTCCATCGCCGCCCTCGACGCCATTAACCTGGATTCGGAGCAGCAGTTCGGCGTAAAGGTCATCAAATTGGCCCTCGAAGCCCCCATCCGCCAGATCGCCGAGAACGCCGGCATCGACGCCTCCATCGTGGTGGACAAGGTAAAGAACGGTCAGGACGGTTTCGGCTACAACGCCGCCGAAGATCAGTATGTGAACATGATCGAAGCCGGCATCATCGACCCGACCAAGGTGTCCCGTTCCGCTCTGCAGAACGCCTCTTCCATCGCTGGTCTCATGCTGACCACCGAGGCGCTCATCGCCGACATGCCGAAGGAAGAAGCCCCGATGGGCGGCATGCCCCCGGGAATGCAGGGTATGGGCGGCATGGGCGGCATGATGTAATCCCGCCGTACCCGTAGTAGTCAAAAAAGGGAGTGGACGAACCGTCCACTCCCTTTTTTCGTCTCCTCACCGGAAACACGGCACCGCAGCCGCACCGCTCCCATCCCCTCCCGGCCGAGCCTCCCCGCCGAAGCGAAGCGACGTCTCCGGGCAGACCTGTATCCGCGAAAACCCGCTCCACGCAGACGGCGCACCGTCAGCTTCACAACATCGTCGCGCGTTCGCTCCGCAAAACTCCAGCAGCCACGGACGGTGCACATAAAAAAGGGGAACGGACCATGTCCGCTCCCCCTGCATCCCGGCTTCTGACGCCGCTCCTACATCTCGACGCGCGTCACGACACCCTGCAGCTTGCTGGCCGGCAGCTTGTTGAACTGGACGAAGTTGGGGGTCAGCTTCTTGATGGCACTGAAGACCCGCCAGACCGGGTTGTTCGTGGCGATATCCTCGATGCCGTACAGGATGACCTTTTCGGTTATATCGTGCTTCTTCAAGAGCCTTTCGATATCGATCATTTCCATGTAGCCCGCCCGGATCTCGAACGCATCCAGGCCGGGACCGATCCCTGTCTTAAGCGCCGCGTGGACGCCGAACGGTTCATCCGTCCGGACGATGGAGATGAAGACGTTCCGCTCGTAGATGATGTTGCTCCGGATGATGCAGTGGATGACGTAGGGGGGAACGACGTTCCACTCCTTGGTGAAGAAGAGGCCGGTACCGGGGATGTTCCGGTCCTTGCCGTAGATCTGCTCGTAACTCATGAGAAAGGTATCGATTTCCAGCGGCCGTAGCGCCCGGTAGAGCGCCCGCTGACCGCGGGTCCAGATGAGGATGGTGCAGAACGGTACCATTGCCAGGATGAGCGACCAGTACCCGCCATGGGGAAGCTTGTTCAGGTTGGAGATCAGGAAGACCAGATCGACGACGGTGACCAGGGCGGCGAAGGGGACCTTCCACTTCTTACGGGTCCGGGAAAAGATCATGATCATCATGAGGCCGGTAATGACCATGGAACCGGTTACCGCGAGGCCGTAGGCCGCCGCCAGGTTCTCAGACTTCCGGAAGATCAGCATGATGAAGATGACCAGGGCGAGGAGAAACCAGTTCACCGAACCGATATAGATCTGGGACTTCAGATGGCTGGAGGTGTAATCCACCTTCATGAGCGGCATGATCCGGGTGGTGATCCCCTGGTAGACGATGGAGAAGACCCCGCTGATGAGCGCCTGGGACGCGATGACCGTGGCGATCACCGTGAGGATCAGGAACGGGATATAAAGGACCGGCGCCTCCCACTGGATCATGTTGAACAGCATGTTCTTCGCGCCGGGGTGGGACAGGGCGAAGGCCCCCTGCCCCAGATAGTTGATGACGAGCGCGGCAAAGACGAAGTACCAGGCCCGGATGATCGGCCGGCGCCCCAGGTGCCCCATGTCGGCGTAGAGCGCCTCCCCACCCGTGGCACAGAGGATGACCTCGGAGAGGACGAAAAAGGCGGAGAGGCCGTTGTGCATGAAGAATTCGATGGCGTAGTGGGGGCTGACGGCGGCGATGATCCGGGGAAAGGCGGAGATGGATATCACGCCGGACAGGGTCAGAGCACCGAACCAGAGGACCATGAGCGGTCCGAAGGCGCCGGCCACCTTGTCGGTCCCCTTGTACTGGAAGATGAACAGGACCACGGCGATGACCGCCGCGATGAAGATGACGGTCCCCTGGTGCATCGTCTCCAGGCCGGGAATCAGCTCCATACCTTCAACGGCCGAAAGGATGCTGATGGCCGGCGTGATGACGCCATCACCCAATAGCAGGCAGACCCCGACATAGGAGAGGAAGATGACGAACGCGAGCTGCCTGCCCGGTTTCAGCAGCTTGACGAGGATCTCCTTGAGGACGATGGTCCCCCCCTCCCCCTTGCGCCCCAGGCTCATGGCGAGCCAGGCGTATTCCATCGTCACCAGGATGGTCAGGGTCCAGACCACGAGGGACAGGATGCCGAACACGTTGTCGTGCGTCGGCGGAGTGATGGCAAAGATGACGGTGAGGGTATAGATGGGGCTCGTGCCGATATCGCCGAACACCAGCCCCATGGACTTGACGACGCCGTTCCAGTACGAGCCGCTTCCTTTATGCTGCATGATATATCTCCCGGACGTTATCCTATCGTCCAGTCTCGAACCCCGTTGTCCTGAGACGGGAACAAACAGGCCCTTATAGCACTTCACTACCGGATTGGCAATAACATATTCCCCCCTTTATCCTTGACTTTTCAATAGGTTCCGGGTAGTTTAAACTGTTTTCAGCCCGAAGGAGAACCCATGGACTACAAAGAATCACTCAATCTCCCCGTCACGGACTTCCCGATGAAGGCCAACCTGACCCAGCGTGAGCCGGAAATCCTCGCGAAGTGGGACGCCAGCGGCCTGTATGCGAAGATGACGGAGGCCGGTGCCGGCCGCCCTAAATATATCCTCCACGACGGTCCTCCTTACGCCAACGGCCATATCCATATCGGCCATGCCCTGAACAAGATCCTCAAGGACATCGTTCTGAAGAGCAAGCGGATGAGCGGCTTCGACGCCCCCTATGTACCGGGGTGGGACTGCCACGGACTCCCCATCGAGCTGCAGGTGGAAAAGAACCTGGGATCGAAGAAGCACGAGATCGGGAAGCTCCAGATGCGCAAGCAGTGCCGCGAGTACGCGGCAAAATTCGTGGGAATCCAGGGAGAGGAGTTCAAGCGGCTGGGGGTCATCGGTGACTGGGGCAACCCCTATCTCACCATGAACTGGGAGTACGAGGGAATCACCGCCGCCGAACTGGCGCGGTTCGCGGGAAACGGCGGCCTGTACCGCGGCAAGAAGCCGGTCCACTGGTGCTCCTCCTGCGTCACCGCCCTGGCGGAGGCCGAGGTGGAGTACGCCGACCACACCTCCCCCTCCGTCTACGTGAAGTTCAGGCTCAAGGACGACATCTCCGGCGCGGTACCGGCCCTGGCCGGCAAGTCCGTCTCCATGGTCATCTGGACCACCACCCCCTGGACCCTGCCGGCCAACCTGGCCATCGCCGTCAACCCCGAGTACGACTACGCGGCGCTTGAGACGGACGGCGAGACCCTGATCGTCGCCGACGGCATGAAGGAGCAGTTCATGGCGGCAACGGGGGTCAACGGCTCCGTGATCGCCACCTTCCCGGGGACCCTGCTGGAGCGGAAAGCGGCCCATCACCCGTTCTACGACCGCGATTCCGTCATCCTCCTGGGGGACCACGTCACGCTCGAGGCCGGTACCGGCTGCGTCCACACCGCCCCCGGCCACGGGCAGGAGGACTACGAACTGGGACTCAAGGAAGGGCTGGAGATCTACAACCCGGTGGACAACCGGGGCCGGTTCCTGGAATCGATACCGTTCTTCGGCGGCCAGTTCGTCTTCGACGCCAACAAGCTGGTCATCGAAAAGCTGCAGGAGGTGGGGGCGCTGGTGGCGGCGAAAGAGGTCAGCCACTCCTATCCCCACTGCTGGCGCTGCAAGAAGCCGATCATCTTCCGCGCCACGGAGCAGTGGTTCATCAGCATGCAGGCCAACAACCTGCGGGACAAGGCCCTTTCCGAGATCAACACCGTGCAGTGGATCCCCAAGTGGGGCAAGGAGCGGATCTACGGCATGATCGAGAACCGCCCCGACTGGTGCGTCTCCCGCCAGCGGAGCTGGGGGGTCCCCATCACCGCCTTCTCCTGCACCTCCTGCGGCGAGTACCTCGCAGACGAGGCGACCATGACCCACGTGGCGGGGCTGTTCAAAGAGCACAGCTCGGACATCTGGTACGACTGGGCACCGGCGCAGCTCCTGCCGGCAGGCGCGGCCTGCCCCGCCTGCGGCAAGACGGAGTTCGAAAAGGAGATGGACATCCTGGACGTCTGGTTCGACTCCGGCGTCTCCCACGCCGCCGTCCTGGAGCCGTCCAATCAACTGTCGTCCCCCGCCGACATGTACCTGGAGGGGAGCGACCAGCACCGCGGCTGGTTCCATTCGTCGCTCCTGGAGAGCGTGGGGACGCGCGGAACCGCCCCCTACCGGTCGGTGTTGACCCACGGCTTCGTGGTGGACGGCTCCGGCCGCAAGATGAGCAAGTCCGTGGGGAACGTGGTCGCCCCCGAGGACGTCATCAAGAAGTTCGGCGCCGAGGTGCTCCGGCTCTGGGTCGCCGCCCAGGACTACCGGGACGACCTGCGCATCTCCCAGGAGATCCTCACCCGGCTCTCCGAGGCGTACCGCCGCATCCGCAACACGAGCAGGTACATCCTCGGCAACATCCACGACTTCGACCCGGCCACGGACAGCGTCCCTTACGCGGAGATGCCGGAGATCGACCGCTGGGCCATGCACCAGCTGGAACTGCTGAAGGAAAGGGTGCTCTCCGCCTACGAGGAGTGCGAGTTCCACATCCTGTACCATGCGGTCAACTCGTTCTGCACGGTGGAGATGAGCGCCTTCTACCTGGACATCCTCAAGGACCGGGTCTATACGAGCCGGAAGGACTCTCAAGAGCGGCGGAGCGCCCAGACCGCCATGTACACCATCCTGGACACGCTCTTAAGGCTCATCGCCCCGGTGCTCTCCTTCACCGCCGACGAGGCGTGGCAGTATCTGCCGGGAAAACGGGAGGAGAGCGTGCATCTTGCCGCCTTCCCGCCTTTGCAGCCCGAGCGGAAGGACGACAGCCTGGTGGAGCGCTGGGACCGGATCATGCGGGTACGGAGCGCCGTCTCCAAGGCGCTGGAGCAGGCGCGGGTAGCGAAGACCATCGGCCACTCGCTGGACGCCGCCGTGGCCATCACCGCGCCGTTGGAGTGGGCCGCCCTGCTCAACGAATACGCCGGCGAACTCACGACTATCTTCATCGTGTCCAAGGTGGAATGCATGGAGATTCTCGGCGAAGGGGCCGTGGAAGCGGAAGGGATTCCGGGGATGCGGATCAAGGTCACCGCCGCGCCGGGCGACAAGTGCGAGCGATGCTGGTGCTACAGCGAGGAGCTGGGAAGTGACGCCGACCATCCGGCCATCTGTCCCAAGTGCACGGCGGCGGTCAAGTAAGATACGCAAAAGACAAAGCTTCCAACCACAGACACAGAGGTCCGCAGCTTTGTGGTAAAGCTTTTGCCCTGAGCAGGTGAACATGAAAACCAACTACCTGATATTCGGTATCGTTTCCGCAGTGGTGCTGGTGGTCGACCAGCTGACCAAGGTCTACATCGACCGGACCATGCAGCTGTATCAGTCGATTCCGGTCATCGACGGCCTGTTCAACATCACCTACCTGCGCAACAAGGGGGCGGCGTTCAGCTTCCTGGCCGACGCCTCGTGGCGGTTGCCGTTTTTCATCGCCATCTCGGTCATCGCGTCGGTGGTCATCCTGTCCGTATTCCTGCGGCTGAAGGCCGAACAGCGATTCACGGCCTTAAGCCTCTCCCTCATCTTCTCCGGCGCCGTGGGGAACCTCATCGACCGGGCGCGGCAGGGAGAGGTGATCGACTTCCTCGATGTCTACTGGCGCGGCCACCACTGGCCGGCCTTCAACGTCGCCGACTCCGCCATCTGCGTCGGTGTCTTCCTTCTGGCCATCGACATGCTCCGGGAGGAGCGGCGTCAGCACCAGTCGAAGCCGTAGCGGATATCAACAAATAAGCCCCTGAGACGGCATCTCAGGGGCTTATTTCTTTCATGGCGGACCGGCCTACCAGTGCCAGTCCTCAAGCGTGTCGCGGGCAGTCTCCACCAGGTAGTCGAAGACCTCTTCGCGGGAAACGATGAACCTCGGCATATCGTCGTTCATGATCTTCTCCACGAGGTGCAGCACCCGTCCGTCGTCGCTTTCCAGCGCATCCATCACCGCCTCGAACATCGGGACGACCTCGTAGACGTCGTCCCGGTTGAACGGCGCCTTGTCGGGCTTCCCCCGGAACTTCGGCCTGTCGCGGTTGACCGTGTCCTTCGGATACCTGAACTGCAGATCGGACGGTTTGATCGTGATTCCCATATGCTCCCCCCATTTCAGGTCACGCAGACGAAATCGGTCCCTTCCTTGAAACCCGCCGTGGTGGCCCACTGCCGGATGCCGGCCCGGGCACCGCGGGTTCCTACCGTCACGAGCATGGGTCTGCCGTCGGGAACGAACTCGCTTGCGGAGACGACCCGGGCACCGTGCAGCACGCGGCCTGTTTTCCTCGGGTCCACATCTACCCAGAGCCCCACCCGGATCCCGACCTCCGCCAGGGTACGGTACCATGCCCGCCCCTCCTGTCCCGCGCCGGCGAGGATCAGCTCGTCACGGCCGGCCAGGAACCCCGACTGCAGGTGGTGCGCCTTGCAGGCGCGGAACGCGGCTGCAGAGTACTCGCCCATGGTGCGGGTCGCGCGGCGAGGGTGGTCCTGCCAGAAGAAGAGCGTCTCCGGCAGGCGGCCGAATCGGACCCCCGCAGCGGCAAGACGGAGCCAGAGGTCGTAGTCCTCGGCCCATCCCATGTCGCGGTAGCCGCCGAGCCGTTCCACCTCGCACTTCCT
This sequence comes from Deltaproteobacteria bacterium, assembly GCA_021779095.1. GTDB lineage: Bacteria > Desulfobacterota > Desulfuromonadia > Geobacterales > JAJYBI01 > JAJYBI01. The sequence goes on along the minus strand of JAJYBI010000010.1, from coordinate 99,236 downwards.
GAACATGACGGAGGGGTGGACGAACGGCGATTCCACGAACAGGTCACGCATGACGTCGTCATGAGACAGCAGTTCGTTCTGCCACGCCTCGTATGCCCGCATCCCGTCGCGCAGTGTCTGGCGGGGGAAATGCCGGAACGAGCAGGCGACGAGCCCCTCTTCCGGTCGATGGCAGAGCCGGCCGTACTGCTTCTCCAGCCGCCGCGGGTGGCTGACATCGTCCCCGTCCATGCGGGCGACGAACGGTGCCCTGCAGGCGGCAAGTCCCGCATTGAGCGCCGGAACGAGCCCCCTTTCCGGCGAGGAGATCACCCTTATACGGCCGTCCCGTGCCACCGCCCCACGAAGCAGGTGCAGCGTGCCGTCGGTGGAGTGGTCATCCACCACCACCAGCTCCCAGTCGGTGAAGGTCTGGCGCTGCAACGACGCCAGCGCCAGAGGAAGGTACCGCTCCTCGTTATGCACCGGCATGAGGATGGAGACGCGGGGCGTGGTCATCTGCCCTGCTGCAGGGTTGCGACGAGCTCAGCCGGCAACCGCTTCGCCCGCATCCCCGGTCCGACGCAGGCAAGCGTGATCCGTCCCTCGACGAGGAGCCGACCGTCCGCCTCGCGGACCACCCGCTGACTCAGAGTAAAGGAGGACCTGCCAATCTCCGCGACATCCGTTTCGATCAGGAGCAGGTCGTCGAGAACCGCCGGCGCCCGGTAGTCGATCTCGGCGCGCACCACCGGAAAGATACTCCCCCCGTCATGCAGCTCCTTCACGGACAGGCCCCGTTCACGCAGGTACTCACCGCGCGCCCGTTCGAAGTAGTTCAGGTAGTTTGCGTGGTACACGACCCCACCCGCGTCCGTATCCTCGTAATAGACTCTCACCTGCATGGTCACCCCTGCCGGTCGGCTCCGGTCTGCATAAGGGCGCCGGCCCGAAACTGCACAAATATTACGCAATAAAGCGACGCCCGTACCGCCCGCCAGACGCCCTGTCGTGGCACCGTCAAGGCCATGACCTGCCTTGAGACCGGTGACGCCTCACGGGGCGATTGCGGCGGGATTTACCACTATTGCCCGTTCGGTGCGCCTCCGCGCATCATGACCACGAGGCTCCGAGCGTCACCAGCCACCGGCAATGAGAATTCGCTCATGCCGCTGACGACCAGCCCACACTCCTCCAGGTACGGTCGCGCCGCTTCCGTCTCCTCCCGGCCGCTCTTTCCCTTCATGGCGACGATGATTCCGTCGGGAGCAAGGAGCGGGAGTGCCATCTCCACGAAGAGCGGAATCTCGGCGAATGCCCGGGAGACGATCAGGTCGAACCGGCCAGCATAGGAAGCGGCCAGCCGTTCGCCACGCTCGTGCAGGGCGGTGAACCGCTCGATCCCGGCAGTGCGGGCCGCCTGACGCTGGAACAGAATCTTCTTCTCCACCGCATCAACGGAGACCGCCTCGATATCCGGACAAACGATCTTCAGCGGGATGACCGGAAAGCCGCCGCCGGACCCGAGATCGAGCATGGCACTCCGCCCCGCCAGATACGGCAGGATCGTCAACGAATCCACGAAATGCTTGATCGCGATCTCCGCCTCGTTCCGGATGGCGGTCAGGTTGATCTTCCGGTTCCAGAGCAAGAGCTCGTCGCAGAAGAGACCGAAGGATTTTACCATCGCCGGCGTCAGCTCGATACCCAGCTCCCGTGCCCCGCGGACCAACAGTTCGCCCGTCTCTTTGTTCACCTCAGCCCCTCCCCTTCAGGGCGATGGAGAGGATGGTGAGCGCCGCAGGGGTCACCCCGGCAATGCGGGACGCCTGGCCGAGGGTGTCGGGCCTAAATCGCTGCAGCTTCTCCCGCACCTCGGTTGACAGCCCCGACAGAGATGCATAATCGAACGCGTCGGGGATTCTCGTCCCCTCCAGTTTCCGGGCACGCTCCACCTGCTCCAGCTGCCGGTCGATGTACCCCCGGTACTTCACCTGGATCTCCACCTGCTCGCGGACCGCCGCCGGCAGCGTCCGGGCAACCTCGTCCACCCGCTCCAGCTCCGCGTAGGTGATGTCGGGACGGCGCAGGAACTGCTCCAGGGAAAGCGCCTGCTGCATCCCCTCCAGATCAAATTCCCGCAGGAACGCGGGATCGGTTGTGGACGTCGTGATGCGCGCTCGACGCACCCGTTCCAGTTCCTCACCGATCTGCTCCCGTTTCCGGCAGAAGGACCGGTACTCCTCCTCCGGGAGCAGCCCGATGGCATAACCCTTCTCCCGCAGCCGCAGGTCCGCATTGTCCTCCCGCAGCAGAAGCCGGTACTCGGCACGGGAGGTAAACATCCGGTATGGCTCCCGACTCCCGAGGGTCACCAGGTCATCAATCATCACACCGATGTACGCCTCGTCGCGGCCCAGCACCAGCGGTTCCTTCCCCTGCACCTTGAGCGCGGCGTTGATCCCCGCCATGAGCCCCTGACCCGCCGCCTCCTCGTATCCCGAGGTACCGTTGATCTGTCCGGCATGGTACAGGTTACGCACCTTCTTGGTTTCGAGCGTCGCATGAAGCTGGATCGGGTCCACGTAGTCGTACTCGATGGCGTAGGCGGGACGCATGATCTCCACCCTCTCCAGCCCCTCGATGGAACGGTAGAACGCCCACTGGATGTCAATGGGGAGCGAGGTGGAGAGGCCGCTGGGATAGACCTCCACCGTGTCGCGCCCTTCCGGCTCGATGAAGGTCTGGTGCCGATCCTTCTCCGGGAACCGCACCACCTTGTCCTCGATGGATGGACAGTAGCGCGGCCCCACCCCTTCGATGACCCCCGAGTAGAGCGGCGAGCGGTCGAGTCCCGACCGGATGATCTCGTGACTGCGGGGGTTCGTGTAGGCGATATGGCACGGTACCTGGGGCTGGAGAATCCGCTCCGTGGAGAACGAGAACGGCACCGGCGGGTCGTCACCGTGCTGTGGTTCCAGCCGGTCGAAATCGATGGTGCGTCCGTCCAGGCGTGCCGGCGTCCCGGTCTTCAACCGCCCCACCTCGAACCCCGCATCGCGGAGCTGGTCGGACAGACCGACGGACGGCAGGTCACCCGCCCGGCCGCCGGGGTAGTTGGTGAGGCCGATATGGATAAGCCCCCGCATGAAGGTGCCGGTGGTCAGAACGACCGTCTTACCGCAATAGCGCACACCGGCCCGGGTATCCACCCCCCGCAGTTCTCCGCCGTCCAGCCGGAGCGAGGTCACCTCACCCTGCTTCAGGTCCAGGCGGTCCTGGTGTTCCAGCACCGCCTTCATCCGCAGCCGGTACTGCTGCTTGTCCGCCTGCGCCCGGGACGCACGGACCGCCGGCCCCTTGCGCATGTTAAGGATACGGAACTGGATGCCGGTGGCGTCGATGTTCTTCCCCATCTCACCGCCCAGCGCATCGATCTCCTTGACGAGATGCCCCTTGGCCAGACCGCCGATGGCCGGGTTGCACGACATGAGGGCGACGGCATCCAGGTTTATCGTCAGCAGGAGCGTCTGGCACCCCATGCGTGCGGCGGCAAGCGCCGCCTCGCAGCCGGCATGACCGGCCCCGACGACGATGACATCATATGTTCGGTCGTACTGTATCACTTCCTGCTCCCGCTCCGATCTTACGTTCCACACAATGCATTGCGGGATACAGCATCCCAGCAGCAAAGTCTCTGTTTTCAGCCATCCGCGGTATCTGTTTCACGTGAAACAATCCGTCACTTTCCGATACAGAATGCGCTGAAGATGCGATCGAGAATATCGTCAGGCGTCGTCTCACCCGTAACGTCACCGACGAACCGAAGCGCGTCACGCAGGTCACAGGCGAGCAGTTCGGGAGACAGGGCAGCCGCGAGGTTCGCGGCAAACAAATCAAGTGACGCGTGGCATCTGACCAGTGCATCGCGGTGACGGTGGTGGGACAAGGTGGCATACTCGCGACCGTCCACCGCCCTCCCCTGCAGAAAGGTATCGCGGATCGTCTGCCGCAAACGATCCATGCCGGTACCGGTCATGGTCGAAACATCGACGACCTGCCACTCCGCAGGAAAAGCGGGCGTTTCAATACCAACGGGTTGGTCGATCTTGTTTCGCACGACTACGACCCTGCTGCGACGCAGTTCAGCCAGGATTGAGGCATCCTCCTCCGAAAAAGGGCGAGAGGTGTCCAGTACGAAAAGCACGAGATCTGCACCGGGAATCCGCTCAAGCGCACGTCGTACCCCCTCCTGCTCGACAAGGTCGTCGGCGTTGCGAATGCCGGCGGTATCGAGGATACGAACCGGCAGCCCCCCCATGTTCACCACCTCCTCGATGACGTCCCTGGTCGTACCGGGCTGAGAGGTGACGATGGCCCGCTTCTCCCGCAAAAGGTTATTGAGAAGGCTCGATTTACCCACATTCGGCTTGCCAAGAATCAGTACCGAGACCCCCTCACGTACCAACTTCCCCTCGCGGAAACCGCATAGAAGGTCATCGATCTCGGCGGCAGCCGACCGGATATGGTCGGAAATCGCAACGCCCGCGGCGGTGTCGATATCTTCCTCGGGGAAGTCGATATACGCCTCCACCAGCGCAAGCGCCGAAGCTATCCGATCCCTGACGGCGAATATTCTGCCGGAAAGCTTTCCCTCGCGCTGATGCTGGGCCAGGGCAAGGGCCGTGTCCGTCCTGCTGCGGATGACATCAATGACCGCTTCAGCCTGTACGAGATCGATCCGACCGTTGAGAAAGGCGCGCTTGGTGAACTCACCCGGTTGCGCAAGTCGCACCCCCGAAAGAAGAGCGAGCTCCAGGACGCGCTGCACGACGAGATAGCCGCCATGACAATGTATCTCAAGCAGATCTTCGCGGGTATAGGAGCGGGGCGCACGCATCAGCACCACCATGACCTCGTCGACGCAATCGCCGGAGGATGGATCTACGATGGTGCCATAATAAAAACGGTGGCTCTGCAAGCCACCGTCGTTTGTCTTTCTGAACAGTCGTTCGGCAACAGCGGCAGCATCCGCACCGCTCACCCGCACGATGCCGATGCCGCCCTCGCCTATCGCCGTACTGATCGCCGCAATGGTATCACGGATGTACATCCCGATCCTTCCGTCACCAGGTTCACACCTGGACCGTCTTATTGATATACCACTGCTGGGAGATAGTCAGAATGTTATTGACCAACCAGTACACAACGAGTCCGGAAGGCATGTTAATGAATATTACCGTAAAAACGACGGGAAGCATCATCATCATCTTCGCCTGCATCGGGTCCATGTTGGATGGCGTCATCTTCTGTTGAATGAACATGGTCGCACCCATGATGACAGGCGTGATGTAGTACGGATCCTTGGCGGACAGATCGACGATCCAGAGGACAAACGGAGCCTGACGGAGTTCGATGGAGTACATGAGTGCCCGGTACAGGGCGAAGAACACCGGCATCTGTACCAGCATCGGCAGACAGCCGCCGAGTGGGTTGACCTTGTGCTCCTTGTACAGCTCCATGACCTTGCGGTTCATGGTATCGCGGTCATCCTTGTACTTTTCACGAATTGCGGCCATCTTCGGCTGCAGTTTCTGCATCTCCTTCATGGATTTGTAGCTGGTATGGGTGAGTGGAAAGAAGATCATCTTGAGAATGACCGTGATGATAATGATCGCCACACCGTAGTTGCCGGTATAGGAGTAGAAAAACTTGAGTGCGCGGAGAAGCGGCTTGGCAATCACGGTAAACCAGCCGAGATCGATGACATCCTCAAGATGATTACCCTGCGCCTTCAGAATATCCATATCCTTGGGACCGAAATACAGCTTGTAGGAAAGGGCCTTCACCTCGCCGGGAGACAGGGTCAAGACCGGTGAAGAGACGGCGTTCTCGACCACATCCGACTTCGGTTCGAAGATGCGAACCGCCGCAAGGCTGCCGTTCTGGGACAAAATGGCACGCAGGAAGAATTTGTCGGCAAAGCCGCTCCATAGAACGTTCTTGTCGTAAGTCTTCGGTTCCTTGTCCAGTCCCTTGACCTTGTCCGTCTTGAGTTTGTCGTCGGCGTAACTGAACGGTCCATGGATGTCGAACCTCCCCCCACCGTTCTTCATGGCGGCAGGGTCCAGCAGGGAAACGCCGAGCACACCCTCGGCATTCGTCGTTCCGGTGTTTGATACCTGCATCTTCAGGTCGAACGCATAGCTGTTCCCGCTAAACGTGTATATCTTCGAGACGGTGACGCCTGTCGGTGTCGTGGCGGAAAAAACGAGCTGCTTGTTCTCCGTGCCGGAAACCTTTATGTCATCGGCAGAAGTGGTATAGACGGTTGCCGGCGAAAGTTCGAACCCCTTGGAAGAACTCACCAGCGTTGCATCGTCGAAACCGGCTTCGCCGGCAAGTTCGATATGGGGAGAGTCGGGATTGACCGATTCGCGGTAATTTTTCAGGATGAATTTCTTGAGCGCTGCACCCTGAGTGGAGAATACAGCCGTATAGGTATCCGTATCGACCGTAACGTCTTTCGCCGTGGCTACGACCGACGATGCCGGTGGCGTAGCGACTGCCGGCACCACGCTGTTCTCGATCTGTGGCGTCGCAGGCTGTACACCCTGATTCTGCCCAGTCTGCGACTGTGCCGTAATCGGATGCTGCTTTGGCTGGGGAAAGAAATAGGAATATGCATACATGAATGCAATCGAGAGAACAACGGCGACAAGCGCTCTTTTTTCCATGAAAACTCCTCCGGGAACTAATCTACCGGGTCATAACCACCTGGATGATAGGGATGGCACTTCAGCAATCGAAAAACGGTACGCCTGGTTCCGCCTATGAGGCCATATTTTTCGTATGACTCGATGGAATAGGCGGAACAGGAAGGATAAAACCTGCAGGTGGGAGGTTTGAAAGGCGAGAGATAGCGCCGGTAGAACCTGAGTATAGAAAGGATAATCCTTAACATAACGGCCGGTCACCCCTTTTGAGAGCACGCGCCAGCTCGCGGGTAACCTCGTCCAGTGAGAGCCGATCCGCCCCCTTACGGGCAATTACGTTACAGTCGATATCGATGAAAAGCGGCTTGTTAAGACGAAAAAACTCTCGAACAAGCCGCTTTATCCTGTTTCGCTGTACGGCATTGCCCGCCTTGCGGCTCGCCGTAATCCCGATACGGGTATGCCCTGCTTCCGCCGGTGAAACCACGACAATGAAGTGCGGAGCGCGCAGGGTTGTGCCGGCGATGCCGAGTCGCACAAAATCGGCCCGCTTCAACAGTCGCTCCGATTTTGCAAAACCGTATTGGTGCACTGAACGAATTACTTGGTTGCAATGGTTACGGCCAACCGCTTCCGACCCTTCGCACGGCGTCTCTTGATCACCAGACGGCCGTTTTTGGTAGACATGCGGACCAGGAAACCGTGAGTCCTTTTACGGGAGGTGTTGCTCGGCTGAAATGTTCTTTTCATCGTGTATGTCCCCTTCTCGATAGATATTGGTCGAAAGAAATATTCTATTAACCACACCGTCACCGCTGTTGTCAAGTTTAAATTCAAGTCCTTAATAAAAATTAGCCTTGCAAAATACCCACCGCTTTGATAATCTTCACCATCCTGTAAAAAATCCCGGCCAGAAACCAAATCCGCGATGTAACATACCGTAACCACGCGCTATTTTTTTATCAACACATGTTGATAAACCTGTGCAAAACATGTAAGGTCCCCCCATGGAATCCGTATGGCGTGAAGCACAATCCCAGATAGAGAAAATGCTTACACCACAAACGTTCGTCACCTGGATAAAACCGATACGGTTCGCCGGGTTCGAAAACGGTTCCCTGTACCTCGAAGTTCCCAACAAATTCTTCAAGGAATGGATCGACGAACGTTATCAGTACACGATTCAGGAAGCGGTAAGCGTCATCGCCCAGACGTCCGTCAAGATCCATTTCATGGTCAATACCCAGGACGAGACGGAAACGCCCCCCGCTCCAGCTGCCGGCAAATCCTCTTCACCTGCATCAAGGAAATCTGCGGAACCGGCAGAAGAGGCCGTTTCCACAGCGGTACAAACCACAAATCTCAACTCCAAGTACACCTTCGATACCTTTGTCTGCGGAAGCAGCAACCAGTTTGCCTATGCGGCATCGCAGGCCGTGGCCAACAAACCGGCCTCCGACTACAACCCGCTCTTCATCTATGGCGGCGTCGGCCTCGGCAAGACGCATCTGCTGACAGCCATTGGCAATCATATCGCCGGCAGGAACAAGAAGGCGAAGATATGCCTCTATTCGTCGGAAAAGTTCATGAACGAGATGATCAACTGCATCCGCCACAAAAAAATGGACGAGTTCAGGAACAAGTTCCGCAAGATGGACGTGCTGCTCATCGACGACATCCAGTTCATGGCCGGCAAGGAAGCAACCCAGGAGGAATTTTTCCACACCTTCAACTCCCTGTACGAATCCCACAAACAGATCGTCATTGCGTCGGACAAGTACCCCAAGGAGATCCCGGGACTGGAAGACCGGTTGCGGTCACGCTTTGAATGGGGGTTGATCGCCGACATCCAGCCTCCCGATACGGAGACGAAGATCGCCATCATGAAGAAGAAGGCGGATCAGCACGGCATCCGGCTGCCCGACGACGTTGCCATGTTTCTCGCCTCCAGTGCAACGAGCAACATCCGCGAACTGGAAGGGATGCTCATCCGTCTCGAAGCGGTATCCAGCCTGCAGGGGAAGGAGATCTCGCTGGGGCTTGCCCGCGATGTCCTGAAAGACATCATCGTCGACAAGTCGCGCTACATCACCATCGAAATCATCCAGAAGCAGGTTGCCGACTATTTCAAGCTCAAAACAGCCGACCTTAAATCGGACAAACGGCTGAAGGTACTGGTGATACCGCGGCAGATCGCCATCTATCTCTGCCGCGACCTGACGAAGGCTTCCTTTCCCGAAATCGGGGAGAAATTCGGCGGCAAGGACCACTCCACCATCATCTATTCGGTAAAGAAGCTCGAAGAGCGCCTCACGAGCGATCACGAGGTGAAAAACGCCCTGGAAGACATCAAGAGACAACTGTTGAACTGATGGGTATCGGCTGTGGACGAACCGGCACCTTTTGTGGATAAAATTCGTGCCTGTGCAAAACCGGAAGATTCCCATCCCGTTACCCACAGGGTTACCATGCAGAAAACATGCGGTCATTCAGCGGGTTGTCGGGTTATTCACAATTCAACAGCCCCTATCAATACTACTGCCTATAAGAATATTAAATGATAATAAAAGCCGATAACCGGAGGGAGCATGAAATTCTCGATTGACAAGGAAACGTTTCTCAAATCTTTGCAAAAGGTTCAGGGGATCGTGGAAAAGCGGAATACCATGCCGATCCTTTCCAACGTCCTGATCGAGGCGACCAATGAAACGATCCTCGTTACTGCCACCGACCTGGAGGTGGGGATAAGAAGCTCCTATCCCGCAAAGGTCGAGAGTGAAGGTAAGATCACCGTTTCCGCCAAAAAACTGTACGAGATCATCAAGGAACTCCCGGATCAGGAGATATTCTTTTCGGTAAAGGACAACGACTGGGTCGATATCGCCTGCGGCAAGGCACAGTTCAGCATCGTCGGTCTTTCGTCGGACGAGTTTCCCCCTTTCCCCGTCGTCAGCGAGGAAAACCTCATCAGCATGAAGGGAAACATCCTGAAAGGGATGATCGAAAAGACCTCCTACGCCATCTGTCACGATGAAACGAAGTACAATCTGAACGGCATCTACATCAAGCTCGCCGAGGAAGGCGGGGCACCGCTCCTCAGGATGGTGGCCACCGACGGTCACCGGCTGGCGATCGCCGAAAAAGAGGTGGAGGGAACGGTCAGCAGGGAGCTCGCCGGCGGCGTCATCATGCCCAAGAAAGGTGTCTTCGAGCTCCGGAAGATCAGTGAGGAAGAGGAAGGCGACATCCTGATCGGCTTCATGGACAACAGCGCGGTCATCAAGAAGGACAATACCCTCGTTGTCATGCGGCTCGTGGACGGCGAGTTCCCCGACTATACCCGGGTCATTCCCGCCAACAACGACAAGGTGGTCACCATCGGGCGGGAGGAACTGCTTCACTCCCTGAAACGGATGTCGATCCTTTCCAGCGAAAAGTTCAAGGGGATCAAGTTCGAACTGGACCAGAACAGCCTGGAGCTCTCCACGAGCAACCCGGAACTGGGCGAGGCGCGCGAGGATTTAGAGGTTGAGTATCCCGGCAGCCAGCTCATGGTACGGTTCAACGCCCGATATCTCATGGATGTGCTGCAGGTGCTGGAAGACGAGCGGGTGGAGATCGTACTGCGGGACGAGCTCTCCCCCGCCATCGTCAAGCCGTGCGGCACCGGTTCCCTGGCGGTCATCATGCCGATGCGCCTCTAGAGGTGGTGCTCCGGTTATGATGCCGGTCGCGGAAGGCCACTCAGACAGGAGCGGCCTTTTTCGTGGATACGGCACAGCGGCCGGACTCTGATTCATGAAACTGAAACGACTCGACATCGTGCAGTTCAGGAACCTGCAGCATCTCTCCCTGGAGGTCGGCGAGCGGTTCAACATCATTTACGGCCGGAATGCCCAGGGAAAGACGAATCTGCTGGAATCGGTCTACCTGCTGGGGGCGTTCAAATCGTTCCGACTGGCGAAGAACGCCGATCTCATCCGCTGGGGTGATGCCGGCAGTACGGTGCGGGGATTGGTCGAGCGGGGTGGCGTCACCCGGGAGATCATGATCACCATCGAGCGGCACGCCAAGAAGGCGGCGGTTGACCGAAAACAGGTCGTCCGGGCCGCGGATTTCTTCGGCACCCTGAACGTCGTCCTGTTCACCGCCGACGAGATGTCCATGGCAAAGGGGCAGCCGGAGGGGCGGCGGCGCTATCTGGACCGGGCGGTCTTTTCCGGCGATCCGGCATATCTGTCCCGCTATCACGACTACGGCCGGATACTGAAGCACCGCAACAGCCTGCTGAAGGGGGGCGATCTCTCCTCGCTGGATGTCTGGAGCGACCGGCTTGCCGATGCGGGAGCCCGGCTCGCCGCCTGCCGGACCGGCTACATCGCCGCGGTGCGCGGCTTCCTTCGGGACTACTACCGGCAGATCGCGGGGGACGGCGAGCAGGTCGACGTGCGGTACCGGCCGCACGGGGTGACCCTTGAGGGAACGGTGCCGGCGGATACGGAACGGCTCCTGGAGGCGCTCCGGCGTACGGCCCGGGAGGAACAGCGGTTCGGCAGCACGCTCGTCGGTCCCCACCGTGACGACGTGGAGTTTCTGCTGAACGGCCGGCCGCTCAGGCAGCATGCCTCCCAGGGGCAGCAGCGCAGCTTCCTCCTGGCCCTGAAGATGGCCGAGATCGAGTACCTGCACGCACGTTTCGGCGATCCACCGGTCCTGCTCCTGGACGACATCTCCTCGGAGCTCGACCGGGAACGGAACCGGAACCTGATGGAGTTTCTCGGCCGGAACGAGATGCAGGTGTTTCTCACGACGACGAACCTGGACAACATCATGCTCGACGGCATGACCCATTACCGAACCTTCCGGATCCATGACGGAAAGGTAGTACAGTAATACGAGGAAACGATGACAGATCAACAGAATAGCAGCGATTACGGGGCGGACAAGATCAAGGTGCTGGAGGGGCTGGCTGCGGTACGCAAGCGCCCCGCCATGTACATCGGCTCCACCGCAAGCCAGGGGCTCCACCATCTCGTGTACGAGATCGTGGACAACTCCATAGACGAGGCACTTGCCGGCTATTGTGACGAGGTGAACGTCACCATCCATATTGACGGATCGGTCACGGTGGTGGACAACGGGCGGGGCATCCCGACCGACATGCATCCGACGGAGGGGAGGTCGGCGGCGGAGGTCGTCCTCACCGTGCTCCACGCGGGGGGGAAGTTCGACAACACCTCCTACAAGGTCTCCGGCGGTCTCCACGGCGTCGGCGTCTCCGTCGTGAACGCCCTCTCCAAGAAACTGGAGCTGGAGATCCGGCGGGACGGCAAGCTCTGGCGCCAGTCGTACGCCTGCGGCGACCCGCTCGCCCCGCTGGAAATGGTCGGCGAGACCAGGAAGCGCGGCACCAAGGTCACCTTCCTCCCCGACGACACCATCTTCGAGACCACCGAGTTCTCCTTCGACGTCCTTTCCCAGCGCCTTAGGGAGCTCGCGTTCCTGAACGCCGGGGTCCGAATCACCATCGCCGACGAGCGGGAGGAAGGGAAGCATCACGACTTCCACTACGAGGGGGGGATCATCTCCTTCGTGGAGTACCTGAACAGGAACAAGAACGGCCTGCACCCGAAGCCGATCTACTTCCGCGGGGAAAAGGGAGGGGTCGATATCGAGGTGGCGCTGCAGTACAACGACTCCTACGACGAGAAGGTCTTCACCTTCGCCAACAACATCAACACCCACGAGGGGGGGACGCACCTGGTGGGGTTCCGGGCAGCGCTCACCCGCACCATGAACACCTATGCCGCCGCCAACGATCTCCTGAAGAAGGAGAAGGTCGCCATCTCCGGTGACGACCTCAGGGAGGGGCTCACGGCGGTCATCTCCGTGAAGATCCCCCAGCCCCAGTTCGAGGGGCAGACCAAGACCAAGCTGGGGAACTCCGAGGTGAAGGGGTACGTGGAGTCGCTCATGAACGAGCGGCTGGCGGTCTTCCTGGAGGAGAATCCCAAGGTGGCCCGGGACATCATCGGCAAGTCCATCGAGGCGGCCCGGGCCCGGGAGGCGGCACGCAAGGCGCGGGAGCTCACCCGGCGCAAGGGGGCCCTGGATATCTCCAGCCTCCCGGGAAAACTGGCGGACTGCCAGGAGAAGGACCCGGCCCTGTGCGAGCTGTACCTGGTCGAGGGTGACTCCGCCGGCGGCTCTGCCAAGCAGGGGCGCGACCGGAAGTTCCAGGCGATCCTCCCCTTGAAGGGAAAGATCCTCAACGTGGAGAAGGCGCGCTTCGACAAGATGCTCTCCTCCCAGGAGATCGGTACCCTGATCACCGCCCTGGGGACCGGTATCGGCAAGGAGGACTTCGACGTCGCGAAACTGCGCTACCACCGGATCATCGTCATGACCGATGCGGACGTGGACGGTTCCCACATCCTGACGCTGCTTTTGACCTTCTTCTTCCGCCAGATGCCGGAGATCGTGGAGCGCGGCCACCTCTATATCGCCCAGCCGCCGCTCTACAAGGTGAAGCGCGGCCGCAAGGAGCTTTATCTCAGGAACGAGGCGGCCCTGCAAAACTACCTCCTGGAGGAGGGAACGGATGAGATGACCCTCTTCCTGGAGGATTCGGGCAAGAGCTACACCGGCAAGCAGATCATCCCGCTCCTGAAGCAGATGGTGGAGTTCCGGACGCTGCTGGACAAGGTGACCCGCAAGGGGATCAACGAGGAGGTGGCGCGGGTCTGCCTGCGGCTCGGGATCAGGCAGGAGGTGGAGGACCTGGAGGGGCTGCGGCCGTACTTTGCGAAGGTCGGCGAGGTGTACGAGGGGGCCGAGTCCAGCGTGCTGGACGACCACCGGATCATCCTGCGCCTGGGGAACCTGCGCTACGCCCTTGACCAGCACGTGCTGAACATCATCACCTCCTACGAGTACGGCCTTTTGCGCGAAAGCCACCGCAAGGTGCGGGAGATCTTCGGCACCGGGCGGGCGGTGGTCTCCAGCGAGGGGAAGGAGCTGATCGGCACCAGCATCGGGCTGGAACTCTTGGGCTTCTTCATGGACACGGCGAAGAAGGGGCTTGCCATCCAGCGCTACAAAGGGCTGGGGGAGATGAACCCGGAGCAGCTCTGGGAGACCACCATGGAGCCGACCAACCGGACCCTGCTCCAGGTGAAGATCGAGGATGCCGTGGAGGCGGACAACGTCTTCACCATCCTCATGGGGGACCAGGTGGAACCGCGCCGGGAGTTCATCGAGAACAACGCGCTGAACGTATCGAATCTGGATATATAAAAATCTGGCGCAAGGCACGGGGCGCAAGGCACGGGGAAATAGATTTTCCTTGTGCCCTGAGCCCTGAGCCCTGAGCCGTTTCTGAGGTTATTAATGCTCGACCACACGCTCAACAAGACAGCAGTCAACATCGAAGACGAAATGAAGCGCTCCTACATGGACTACGCCATGAGCGTCATCATCGGCCGGGCGCTTCCCGACGTGCGGGACGGCCTGAAGCCGGTGCACCGGCGCTGCCTCTTCGCCATGCACGACATGAGCAACGACTGGAACAAGCCGTACAAGAAGTCGGCCCGCGTGGTCGGTGACGTCATCGGTAAGTACCACCCCCACGGCGATACGGCGGTGTACGACACCATCGTCCGGATGGCCCAGGACTTCTCGCTGCGCTATCCCCTGGTGGACGGCCAGGGGAACTTCGGCTCCGTGGACGGCGACTCGCCGGCGGCCATGCGATACACCGAGATCCGGATGGAGCAGCTGGCACACGAGCTCCTGAACGACATCGAGAAGGAAACGGTGGAGATGGGGCCCAACTACGACGGTTCCCTCGAGGAGCCGCTGGTGCTCCCCTCCAAGTTTCCGAACCTCCTGGTGAACGGCTCGGCGGGTATCGCCGTGGGGATGGCCACCAACATCCCCCCCCACAATCTGACCGAGGTGGTGAACGGCTGCATCGCCGTCATCCGGAACCCCCAGATCTCCTTCGAGGAGCTGATCGCCATCATCCCCGGCCCGGATTTTCCCACTGCCGGCTTCATCTACGGCCGCGAGGGGATCATCCAGGCCTACGCCACCGGCCGCGGAATCGTGCAGATGCGGGCCCGGGCCGTCATCGAAACCCAGAAGAAGAACGAGCGCCAGTCGATCATCGTCACCGAGATCCCCTATCAGGTGAACAAGGCGCGGCTGATCGAGAAGATCGCCGAGCTGGTAAAGGAGAAGAAGATCGAGGGGATCTCGGATCTTCGGGACGAGTCGGACCGTGACGGTATGCGGATCGTCATCGAGCTGAAGCGTGACGAGAACCCTCAGATCATCCTCAATCACCTGTACAAGCAGACCCAGATGCAGTCTTCCTTCGGCATCATCATGCTGGCCATCGCCAACGGCCGGCCGAAGGTGCTGACCCTGCGGGAGATGATCGGCCACTTCATCGACCACCGCCGGGAGATCGTGACGAGAAGGACCATCTTCGACCTGAAGAAGGCGGAGGCGCGCGCCCATATCCTCCTCGGCCTCAAGACCGCCCTCGACTGGCTCGATTCGGTCATCGAGCTGATCCGATCCTCCGGCACCCCGGCGGAGGCCAAGGAAGGGCTCATGTCCGGCCTCTTCGCCGATCCTGCCTACCTGGTGAAGCTGGGGCTCCCGATGCCGGCAAACAGCGCCGAGTACCCGCCGCCGGTTACCCTCTCGGAACTGCAGGCCCAGGCGATCCTCGAGATGCGGCTGCACCGTCTCACCGGCCTGGAGCGGGAGAAGATCATACAGGAGTACGAGGATATCCTGAAGTACATCGCCCGGCTCAAGGAGATCCTCGCCTCGGAGGCGGAGATCCTGAAGATCATCGTCGGCGAGCTGACCGAACTCAAGGGGAAGTTCGGCGACGAGCGCCGCACCGAAATCATCGCCAAGAGTGCCGAGATCACGCTGGAGGACACCATCGTCGAGGAGGACATGGTGGTGACGGTCAGCCACACCGGCTACATCAAGCGGAGCGCCGTGACCCTGTACCGCGCCCAGCGCCGCGGCGGCAAGGGGAAGAGCGGCATGAAGACCAAGGAAGAGGATTTCGTGGAACAGCTGTTCATCGCCTCCTCCAAGGACTACCTCATGTTCTTCACCGACGCCGGCCGGGTCTACTGGCTGAAGGTGTACGAGATCCCCGAGGGGGGCCGCGCCACCCGCGGCAAGGCGATCGTGAACCTCCTGAACCTCTCCCAGGGGGAGAAGATCACCACCATCCTGCCGGTGAAGGAGTTCGGCGAAGACCGGTTCATCATGATGGCGACGAGAAGCGGCGTCGTGAAGAAGACCCCGCTCGTGGAGTACTCCAATATCCGTTCCGGCGGCATCATCGCCCTCAACCTGGACGAGGGGGACAAGCTGATCGCCGTGGCGCTTACCGACGGCAAGCAGGACGTGCTCTTGGCCTCGAAGAACGGCAAGTCGATCCGCTTCCGGGAAGAGGACGCCCGCCCCATGGGGCGCGTGACCCGCGGCGTGCGGGGGATGACGCTGGAGGACGACGACGTGGTGATCGGCATGGAGATCATCAACGACGCCTCCGGCTCCACCCTCTTCTCCGTCACGGAGAACGGCTACGGAAAAAGGACCGAGCTGTCCGAGTACCGGATCCAGTCCCGCGGCGGCAAGGGGATCATCACCATCAAGACCACGGAGCGGAACGGCTGCGTCGTGGACATCATGCAGGTCTCCGACGAGAACGACCTGATGCTCATCACCAGCCAGGGGAAGATCATCCGCGTGTCGGTCGCCGGCTTCTCCGTCATCGGCCGCAACACCCAGGGGGTGCGGCTCATGGTGACCGAAGCGGAGGAGCGGATCGTGGCGGTCGCCCGGCTGGCGGAAAAGGACGATGCGGACGACGATGCCGATACGGACATCGAGATCGTACCGGATACCGAAACGTCGGAGGAAGACGGGGAGTAAGTAAGGCAGGCACATGGCTCAGGGCACAGGGTACAGGGATATAGGGCCTTGAATCTTGCGCCCTGGGCCTTGCGCCTTGTGCCAGGTTCATTATGTCCCATCGCAGAAACATAGACCGGACAATCGCGGAGCGGGTCGGCATCGTGCGGCAGCTGGACCGGCTGTCGCAACAGGGTATCTCCGTCGACGAGGTGGAGGAGGTGGGAACGGCGCTCGGCAAGGCCGGCAACCGGGCTCTGTCTCCCCTTGTGCGGCGCCTCTGGCGGGAGAAGAACGGGGACCTGGTTGCCCGCTACGCCTACCTCCTGGAGTTCTTCGACGATGAGGCGTGGCTGGATCAGCTGATCCAGATCACCCTGCGGCGGCGGGACCTTGCGAACGAAGGGCGGATAGCGCTCCTGGCTGCGCTGGCCGGCTGCGGTGTCGATACCTCACTTCCACCATTCGACGGCATCGTCCGGGACGATGTTCCATCGCTGCCCGGCCTGCTTGAGCAGGGTGACGAGGGGATGCTCCGGATACTGGACGACATCCTCGGCAGCGACGGTGAAGGGTGTCGGGAACTGATCCGGCGGCTTCCCACCCTGGACAGCGGCGGGGCGGTGCCGCTCCTGGAGGCGCTGCTGACGGTGGACGACCTGGTGATCCGCCGGGAGGCGGTGACGGCGCTGGGACGGATCAGGCGTCCGGAGGCGGCGGAACTCCTGCAGCGCTTCTCGCGCTCCGGCGATGCGGCGATCTGCGAGGCGGCCGGGAAAAGCCTGCGACGGCTGGCATTCCTGGGGATTCAGCCGGCCAGTCACGAACCGCAGCCCGCTCCGCCGTTCCACGAGGCCTGGGCGAGCTGGCGGGACGCCTCCGGGTTCGGAACGGTCTGGATCTCCCGATGGCGGGTTGACGGCGGCCTCGACGGACTGTATCTTCATATCCACGACGAACAGGGGATCTGCGCCGCCTGGGGCTGCGGCGGGATGACGCTGCGCGAATACGAGGCCCGTCTGACGCAGCTGCAGGGGGAGGACGGACTCGTCGCCGTACCGGTGGCATACGCCCTCGACCTGATCCGCGACGGCAGCTTCCACAGCCGGGAACAGGGGTCGTTCATGCCGGCCGATGTCTACCTGCGGCACGCCATGTTTGCCGGGGAAGAGATGACGGCGCGTGCTCACGTGCCGCGGTTTCCCGGGTTCGATAGGGAGAAGCTGGCATCCTCCGCCCGGCTGGTGGCGGCGGGACCGGAGCTGTTCGAGGACGACGCCTTTGCCGGCTGGTATCTCGCCACGGGGCGGGTGTACGACCTGGCCGACGAGTGGCGCCGTCTGGAAGAGACGGAGGACCGCAGGGAACTGACCCACGGTGTCGAGAGGCTGGTGAAGCGGTTCATCGAGGAGATCTGCCTCCCCGAGGTCGAGCTCCTCTGCCGCCGGCTGTTCGGCATCGCGGAGATGATGCTGCAGACCGGTCGGGAGCGCTCCGTCGTGGAGCGGGTCCTGGCGATGGCGGGAAGCATCGACGAAGGCCGGGTACCGCTGCAGCGGCATCCGTTCCTCCAGCGGCTGGCACTAGAAAGCATGGACATGGCGCGCGAGGCGCTTGCCGAGGGGTACGATCTGCGTTCCGGCGCATTCGGCGGCAGCGATACGGGAGAATAAACGGCGGACCGGCACGGCCGGCTGCGGGGGTAAACAATGGGGACGACGGGCAACAGAATCGGTGTGATCGGCGCGGGAAGCTGGGGGACGACCCTGGCGAACCTCCTGGCGAAGCGTGGGCACGAGGTGACCCTCTGGGCCTACGAACCGGAGCTCGTCGCCGAGATGCAGTCGACCCGCGAAAACCGGCCGTTTCTCGCCGGCATTCCGCTCTCGCCCGCCCTGCGCTTCACGAACATGCTGCAGGAGGCGGTGGAGGGTATGTCCCTCGTCCTGTTCGTGGTGCCGTCACAGGTTGCCCGCGGCGTGATCCGTGGGGCGCTTCCGTATCTCCCCGACGGCGTGCCGATCGTGAGCGCCTCCAAGGGGGTCGAGCTGGACACCCTCATGACCGTCTCCCAGGTATTCGAGCAGCTCCTGCCGGAGCGGCTCTACCGCAACTTTGCCGTACTGTCCGGGCCGAGCTTCGCCCGCGAGGTCGCCCAGGAGATGCCCACCGCCGTCGTGGCCGCGGCGCAGGATCCGGAGATCGCCGCCGCCGTGCAGGCGGCGTTCAACAGCTCCTACTTCCGCGTCTACACCAACGACGACGTCATGGGGGTCGAGCTGGGGGGGGCCATCAAGAACGTTATCGCCATCGCCGCCGGTATCTCCGACGGCCTCGGCTTCGGCTACAATACCCGGGCGGCACTCATTACCCGGGGGCTCGTGGAGATACGCCGACTGGGCCTCGCCCTCGGCGCCAAGCCGGCCACCTTTGCGGGGCTGGCGGGGATGGGGGACCTGGTGCTGACCTGTACGGGAGACCTGTCCCGCAACCGCACCGTGGGGATCAAGCTGGGAGAGGGCCAGCGGCTGAACGAGATCCTGGCCGAGATGAAGATGGTCGCCGAAGGGGTGAAGACCGCCGAATCCACCTGGCTCCTCGCGAGCCGGCTCGGCGTCGAGATGCCGATCACCGAACAGGTGTACCGCATCCTGTACGAGGAGAAGCCGGCCCGCGTGGCGCTGTGCGAACTGATGAACCGCGACCTCAAGGCGGAAGACCCCTGACCTTCCGCCATGCATGACCTGCCGACAGATCCCGCAGTGCCGGAGCAGACCGCAGTATCTGCGTACCGCGCCGCAGGGGGATTCATGACCTCGCTCCTCACCATCCGCAACAAGCTGTTTTTTTCCATTCTGCTCGTCCTGCTCATCTCCTATTCCATCCTCCTCTATACCACCGTCCGCGGCATCAACACGACGCTTGAGGTCAAGCTGCAGGAGGAGCTGGAAGAGAACCTCAACCATGCCCGCAACCAGTATTACGCCCATGCCGACCTGATGAAGCAGACGCTCTTGTTTCCCGCCGCCGATGCCGCCGTCCGGGAAGCCGTACGGAAGCGGAACGGCGCATGGCTGCGTGGCGAACTGGAGAGGTGGAAGGATGTCGTTCCGTCTGCGGACATCCTTTTGTTCGTGGACAGCGACAAACGGGTGCTCGCCAGGCAGGACAGTTCCTCTTCAGGAGATCTCTTTACCCTGAACGAGATGGTGGACCACGCATTCACGGAAAAGCGCCCCTACATCGCCACCGAACTGGTGGCGGTCGATCAGATCCGGGCCGGTGCGGATCGGGGGAGTTTCGTCCTGCCGCCGGGCACCGACAAGGTGATGGTGACGGCGGTCGTCGTCCCGATTTTCGACCGGAGTGGCGAGCTCGTGGGTGGTATCGTGGCGGGAGATATCGTGAACCGCTCTCCCCTTCTGAACTACAGCACCCACAGCATGTTCGGTTCCCCGGTGGAGGTCTGCGTCGACCAGGGGGCGTACCGGATCGCCAGCAGCCGGCCGGAAACCGTTACCGGCCAGCTTCGGTACCTGCCCGTCGTAAGCAGAAAACTGGAGTCGGGGCAGCCGTACCGGGGCGAGATCACCGTCGGCGGAAAGGCCTACGAGGCGGCGTTCTTCCCCCTGCACAACAGCGGGGGTGACGTCATCGGTTCGCTCTCCGTCGAACTGCCGAAGGAGAGCTACCGCAGCATGCAGCGTGGGAACCTGCACAACATCTTCGCCTCCACGGCGGTGGGGGGAATTCTGGCCTTCGCCTTCGCCTTCGTGGTATCGCGCCGGTTGACCAGGCCGCTGCTCGCCCTGGCAGATGGGGCGGCAAAGATCGCGGACGGCGATTTCACCCAGCGTGTGGAGGTGGCGTATCGCGACGAGGTGGGGAAGCTGGCCGCCTCGTTCAACCGGATGACCGAGGCGATTGCCGAGCGGGACCGGACGATCCGAAAGAAGAACATCGACCTGATGAAGCTGAACCGGGACCTGGAGGCGCGGGTCGCCGACCGGACCGCCCGGCTGCAGATCGAGATGGACATGCAGGAGAAGGTCCTGGCGAGCATGGCGGAGGGGATTATCGTCACCGACAGGGATAACATGGTCGTCCATTTCAACCCGGCCGCCCAGAAGATCTTCAGGATCAGCGAGTCCCGCATGGTCGGCCAGCCGATCTGTCAGGTCTGCGAGCAGATCGGATTCTGCGGCGTCGTACAGCTGGTGGAACGGGCGCGGTCCGGAGAACGGCCCAACGGGGAGTCGCTGGACATGGAGCTCTCCACCCGCGGGAAACAGCTGAAGATCTACGTGACCGCCATCCACGACGAGGGGGGGGCGGTTGCCGGGGTCGTCATGTCGGTCCGCGACGTGACCATCGAGGGGGAGATCGACCGGATGAAGACCGAATTCATCTCGACGGTCTCCCACGAGCTGAAGACCCCCCTCACCTCCATGAAGGGGTCGCTCCAGTACATCGTCCAGAAGGGGAAATGGCTCACCGGCACCGAGCGGGAGATGCTGGACGTCTGCCTGCGCAACACGGACCGGCTTATCCGGCTCATCAATGATATACTTGACATTTCGCGCATCGAATCGGGACAGATGTCGTTCCGGTTTCGCCCTCAATCCATCGGGGAGCTGGTGGTCTACTCCATCGAGGAGATCAAGGCGCTGGCGATGCACAACGACATCTCCATCGTCACCAATGTGGTGGGTGGGCTGCCGCCGGTGCGGGGAGACCACGACCGGCTCGTGCAGGTGCTCGGCAACCTCCTCTCCAACGCGGTGAAGTTCTCGCCCCGGGGAAAGGTGGTCATGGTGGGGGCGGAGCAGCAGGGGAGTTCCGTGGTGGTATCCGTGACGAACGGCGGTCCGGAGATTCCGTGGACCGACCGCGACAAGCTGTTCCGCAAGTTCCAGCAGCTCTCCCCCCACGCCAAGGAGCTGGGTGGGACCGGCCTGGGGCTTGCGATCTGCAAGGAGATCGTCGAGCGGCACGGCGGTGAGATCTTCTACTCCACCGGTGCGTCGGGGGGGAACGTGTTCACCTTCACCGTACCGGTCATCGAGGAAACGTCATGATGCAAGGCGCGCACATACTGATCGTCGACGACGAGAACGACATCGCCCTGATCCTCCGGGTCCACCTGGAGGATCAGGGCTACCGGACCGTCAGTGCCCACGACGGTCTCGAGGCGCTGGAGCAGCTCGAACGGCAGCGGTTCGATCTGGTGCTCCTCGATATCAAGATGCCGCGCATGGATGGCGTCAAGGCGCTGGCGGAGATCCAGAAGCGGTACCCCGATACGGCGGTGGTGATGATGACGGCCCACGGCAGCGAGGCGATGGCGGTGGAGACGATGCAGAAGGGG
Source organism: Deltaproteobacteria bacterium (assembly GCA_021779095.1). GTDB lineage: Bacteria > Desulfobacterota > Desulfuromonadia > Geobacterales > JAJYBI01 > JAJYBI01. Next base: position 77,222 of record JAJYBI010000010.1, on the reverse strand, counting down.
GCGCTGGACTACCTGACCAAGCCGTTTTCCACCGACGACATGCTGAAGCGGATCGAACGGGCCATCCGCTACAACCGCACCCGGCTGGACAACGAACTCCTGGTGCGGCAGCTGCGGGAGGAGCGGAACAAGACCGCGGCGATCCTGCAGGGGCTTGCCGACCCGCTGGTGGCGGTGGACGGAAACTGCCGCATCGTCATGGTGAACCGGCAGGCGGAACAGTTTTTCGGACAGCCACCCGAGGAGATGATCGGCAGGGCGCTGTCGGAGGTGCTGAGCGCCGATATCCCGACCGACCAGCTCCCCTGCACGGTGGCGATCCGCGAAAAGCGCCCTTGTCTCGATGCGAGCTTCACCATCTCGGTGGGTGGACGGCAGGTGCCGGTCCTCTCCAGTGCGACCCCTCTGTACGGCGGTCCGGAAGAGCTGGTGGGGAGCGTGGCGATCATCCGTGATGTCTCCGCCCTCCGGGCGCTGGAGCAGGAACGGGAGGATTTCGTCAGCATGCTGTCCCACGACCTGAAGACGCCGATCACGGCGGTCACCGGTTCCATCGAGCTCGTGCGCGACGGCAAGATCGGCGGGATCAACACGGAGCAGAAGGAGTATCTGGATTCCGCCATGGAGAGCTGCGCGGAGATCATGGAGATGGTCGATACCCTTCTGGATGTGCACCGGTTCGAGGCAGGGCGGATGAACCTTCTGTTCCGGGTGGAGGACGTCGTACCGCTTACCGCCCGGATCGTGGAGAGGTACCGGCCGGTGGCCGAGCGATCTCAGCAGGAGCTGACATTCTCCCTCGACGAGCCGGTGCCGCCGCTCTCCATCGACCGCAACACCTTCGTCCGGCTCGTCGGCAACCTGCTGTCCAACGCCCTCAAATTCACCCCGGAAGGGGGGACCATCGACGTCTCCATCGGGCTCGTGCGCAGTCTCGGCAAGATCGCCGGACATATCCCGGCCAGCCTCTATCCGCCGGAAGAGCTGCGGGGCCGGGGCTGCTTCGTGAGCATCACGGTCTCGGACTCGGGGGAAGGTATCCCGACGGATGCGCTTGCCGGCATCTTCGACCGATTCGTGCAGGTGGCGTCCCGGCGGCGCGGCAAGTCCACCGGGAGCGGGCTCGGGCTGGCGTTCTGCCGGAAGGTGATGAACGCCCACGGCGGGTTTATCTGGGCGGAAAGCGAGATGGGACGGGGGAGCAGCTTCACGGCGCTGTTCCCGCTGGAGACCGGACGGAACTGATCGAACTTCGCAGGTGGGTGCAATCCATGACACAACCGTTGAGACTACTGCTGGTGGAGGACTCGGAGGACGACGCGCTGCTCATCCTCAGGGAGGTGAAGCGGGGCGGCTTCGAGCCGGACTGCGTCCGTGTCGAGACCGAGGAGGCGATGCAGGAGGCGCTGACAACGCAGTCCTGGGACCTGATCATATCCGATTACCGACTGCCGCGGTTCAGCGCCCCTGATGCGCTGAAGACCCTGAAGAAGTCCGGACTCGACCTGCCGATTCTCATCGTCTCCGGCAAGGTGGGGGAGGAGCTTGCCGTCGATGCGATGAAGGCGGGGGCCCACGACTACCTGATGAAGGACAACCTGTCGCGGCTCGTGCCGGCCATCCAGCGCGAACTGCGCGAGGCGGCCGGCCGCCGCGAGCGGGTCCGGGCCGAGGAGGCTATCCGCCAGGGAAAGATGGAGTGGGAGGCGGCGTTCGACTCCGTCTCCGATCTGGTGATCCTGACGGACAAGGAAGGGATCATCCTGCGCTGCAACAGCCGGGTCCGCACCTACTTCGAGAAGGACTACGGCGAGCTGATCGGGATACCGATCGGCAGGCTCTTCTACGGCGACAACGAGGTGGAATCGCCCGCGTTCCTCCTGCCGCGGGCGATGGAGTACGACCCGGACGAGGAGTTCCGGTTTCCCTCCCTGAACGGCTGGTTCAGCATCTCCAGCTATCCCATGCGGACCTATGTCGGGACCTTCACCGGCATGGTCTTCATCGTGAAGGACATCACCAAACGACGCCGGGAGGAGGAGGAACGCCGCGCCACCGAACGGGAGCTGCTGGCGCTCTACTCCATCGCCTTCCGGCTCAATACCAAGCGGAGCAGCGGCAAGATCATCTCCGATCTCCTCTTCCAGCTGCACAACATGCTGCGGATCGATTTTTCCAGCGTCCACCTCTTCCGGGACGACCGGCTCGAACTGCTCGACTCTATGGGGCTGTCCGACGGCTTCCTCGCGGAGGCCGCCAGCATACCCGCCGACGTCCCGTGGGTCGTGAAGCTCGTCAACGGCAGACCGCTCAAGAGCGCCGAGGTCGGTACCCTTTTCGGTGGCGAGCTCGCCGCGGCGGCAACGGAGATGGGAATGCACGGCTGGTGCGCCCTCCCGATGAAGCTCGGCGGGGAGGTGACCGGGGTGCTTACGGCGGGATACCAGGAGGGGCGTGCCTTCACGGACCGGGAGGTGTTCCTCCTGAGCTCCGTCGCCGGTCAGCTCGCCGTCCTGATCGAAAACCAGACCCTGTACGCCCAGATGCAGGAGAAGACCCGGGAACTGGAGCGGAGCCGGCAGGAGCTGCGGGAGAACCTGAAGGAGGTGAAAAGGGCGAACATCGAACTCGGTCGGCTCAACGCCGCCAAGAACAACTTCATCGGCATGGCCTCGCACGAACTGAAGACCCCCATTACCTCCGTCATGGGGGGGGTGGAACTCCTCTTGTACTACAGCAACCTGGAGATGACGGAAGAGCAGCGCTCCATCCTCGAATCGATCCGGGAGGGGATCACGGAGCTGAAGGCGCTGGTGGACGACCTCCTTTCCATCTCGCGCATCGAGGCCCAGGGGCTCACCCTGGACAGTTTTCCCAACGACCTGCTGAGTCTGTTCCGGGAGACGGCCGAAACGCTTTCCCTCCCCCTTTCCAGCCGCAGCCTGGAGATCCGGTTTACCGGCAGCGCCCCTGCCGTCCGGGTCGACAGCACCATCTTCCGGCTGGTGGCCCGCAACCTGCTGGAAAACGCCATCAAGTTCACCCCGGACGGCGGCTGCATCACCGTTGCCGCGTCGGAACTGGACCGTGACGGACTGGCAGAGCTGACCAGCGAACTCGCCCCGTTCTACGCCGTCCTGCCGTCAGGCGTCGCCGACCATGCGCAGTACTGCCGCCTGGACGTTATCGACACCGGCGTCGGTATTCCCGATGAGGAGCGGGCCCGGGTCTTCGAGAAGTTCTACGGCCTCGGGGACCTCAAGCACCACTCTTCCGGCAAGACGGAGTTCATGGCCAAGGGGTCCGGGCTCGGCCTCTCCATCGTGAAGGGGATCGTGGAGGCCCACGGTGGGCTCGTCTGGAACGGCGTGCCCGAGTCGGGAACCGGCACCGTCTTCTCCGTGCTGCTCCCCGTTGCGGGAGAATGAGAGTGACCGACGCATCCCTCTCACTGCGCCGTCTCTGCAAGCGGTACGGCGACCTTGCGGCGGTGGACGGGTTCTCGCTGGAGATCCGGCGGGGGAGCATCTTCGGCCTTCTCGGGCCGAACGGTGCCGGCAAGACCACCCTCATCCGGATGCTCACCACGCTGCTGCGTCCCACCTCAGGCGATGCCCTGGTGGAGGGGTTCAGCGTCACCACCCAGGGGCGCCAGGTGCGCCGGCTCATCGGGGTCGTCCCCCAGGAGAACAACCTGGACCGCTATCTCACCGCCCGCGAGAACCTCGTCCTGCACGCCCGGATGCACGGCATGGCCCCGTCCGCCTATGACCGGCGCATCGACGAGCTCCTGGAGATGACCGGGCTCGCCTCCCGCCAGCACGACTTTACCGACACCTACTCCGGCGGCATGCAGCGGCGGCTCGTCGTGGCGCGGGCCCTGATCCACGACCCGCGCATCCTGTTCCTCGACGAACCCACCACCGGTCTCGATCCCCAGTCGCGGCGGGCGGTGTGGGACCACGTCCAGTCCCTCACGGCGCAGATGACGGTCTTTCTCACCACCCACTACATGGACGAGGCGGATACCCTGTGCGACCGGATCGTCATCATGGACCACGGCCGGGCGCTGGTGGACGGCTCTGCCGCCGAGCTGAAGGAGCGGCTCGCCCATGCCCACCGCTACGAGCTGCAGCTCAAGGGGGGCGGCGACCGGTACGAGGCGGTCCTGCGCGGACTCCCCTTCGTGACGGAGCTTAAACGGGACGGTGACCTCTTCTGCGTCGCGCTGGCCGGCGAGGAGTGCCTGAAGCCGCTTCTGGACGCCATCGGCAACGCCGATCTGAAATCGGTCTCCCTGCGGGAGCCGACCCTGGAGGACGTGTTCATCGAGCTGACGGGGCGTGCGGTGCGGGAGTAGGCTGAATAAAAGCGATGGCCACAAGAACACAGGGAACGGCTTTACCGAAAATCAACTTATGTACGGCACGATTACTCTGTGACCTCTGTAGCCAAGTATTTTTGAGGTGTTGAATGTTAAAAGGACCATTCACCGTCTGGTGGCGGGACATGATCGTCCTGCGGCGGAGCTTCTTTTCCGAGCTCGCGGCGGTGGTGGCGTCTCCCCTCACCTTCTACCTCGCCTTCGGGTTCGGACTCAAGGGGTTCATCGCGAACGTGGACGGGGTGCCGTACATCCTGTTCATGGCGCCGGGGCTCATCACCATGACCGCCGTCTCCGCCGCCTTCAGCGAGAGCGCCTGGAGCCTCTGGTTTCACCGCCGGGTGCAGCACACCATCGAGGCGTACCGGGTCACCCCCATCACCGTGTACGACATCGTCATCGGCAAGATCATCTCCGGCGTCACCCACGGCACCGTCAAGGGGGCGGCGGTGGCAGCCATCATCATGATGCTTACCACTCTGCATCTGCAGCTCGCCAGTCTCCTGGCGTACCTGCCGTACCTTCTCCTCGGCTCCATGATCTTCTCCTGCGTCGGCACAATCTGCGGCACCGTGCTGAACAAGCCGGAGACCATCGGCCGGGTGGAGGCGGTGGTGATCATGCCGCTCATCTTCATGTCGGGGGTCTTCTTCCCCGTCTCCAGCTACCCTGCCGCCATGCTGCCGTTTGTCCGGCTGCTCCCCACCACCGCCATCTTCGAGGGGGGGCGCTACGCCCTCCTGGACGGGACCCTCAACGCCGGCTACGTGGCAAATCTCGCCATCAGCGCCGTAGCTGCGTTCGCCGGGGCGGTCTGGGTGTTCAACCGCCGGATCGAGGAGTAGCCGCCCGGTCATGTTTACGAACGCGTAAACTTCTTGAGTTGATGCGCCTTTTCATAGTACGATTAGAAAATTCACCAGACCCGGTCCGGTTGCCGCTGTCAACGGGCCGTTTTTCATGGGAGATCGTATGGCCGAAGAATTCATTCCGAAATGGGTTGCCTGGGAAACCACCCAGAAGTGCAACCTCAAGTGCGTTCACTGCCGCTGTTCCTCCGATCTGACCTCCTCCGAGGGTGATTTCACGACGGAGGAAGGGAAGAAGCTCCTCAAAGAGATCGCCGACTTCTCCAAGCCGGTGGTGGTGCTCTCCGGCGGCGAGCCGCTCATGCGCAAGGACATCTTCGAGCTTGCGGAGTACGGCACCTCGCTGGGCTTAAGGATGTGCATGGCCACCAACGGTGCGCTCGTGACCGAGGAGGTCTGTGAAAAGATGAAGAAAGCGGAGATCAAGATGGTCTCCCTGTCGCTGGACGGCTCCACCGCGGAGCTCCACGACAACTTCCGTCAGTGCCCCGGCGCCTTCGAAGGGGTGATGAACGCCGCGGCGCTCTTCCGCAAGCACGGCCAGAAGTTCCTCATCAACTCCTCATTCACGAAACGGAACCAGCACGACATCGCCGATACCTTCAAGCTGGCCAAGAGCCTGGGGGCCACCGCCTGGTACATGTTCATGATCGTCCCGACCGGCCGCGGCGAGGAGATCATGAACGAGCTGATCTCCAAGGAGGACTACGAGGAGATCCTGGACTGGCACTACCGGCAGGAGAAGCTGGAGGACGACATCCTCATGCGTCCCACCTGCGCGCCCCACTACTACCGGATCGTGCCGCAGAAGGCGAAGGCGGAAGGGGTCAAGTTCGAGCGCCGTTCCCTCACCTTCTCCACGGGGGGCGGCAAGGGGTGCATCGCGGCCCAGACCATCTGCCTCATCGACTGCTTCGGCAACGTGAAGCCCTGTTCCTATTTCCACCGCACCGCCGGCAATGTGAAGGAGACCCCGTTCCGCGAGATCTGGGAAAACTCGGAGATCTTCAAAAACCTGCGGGATTTCAAGGCCTACAAAGGGAAGTGCGGCGAGTGCGAGTACATCAACGTCTGCGGCGGCTGCCGCGCCCGGGCGGATGCGATCCATGGCGATTACATGGCGGAGGAGCCGTTCTGCAACTACGTGCCGATCAGAATTCAGAAAGAGCAAAACAAATAGCACACGGTACCGGCGGGAAAATCTGATAGAGGCGGATTGTATGCTCTTTGTCCTGCTTGATCCGACTTTATCCGCAGTGTCCGCTTTTTCCGTGGGCCATTAAGTTTTTGATTTTAATTTTAAGGAGGGTTTTTCATGAATACACGTTTTCTCGACGCCTGTTGGGGCAAGCCGGTCGACCGGACCCCGGTCTGGCTCATGCGCCAGGCGGGCCGCTATCTGCCGGACTACATGCGGGTTCGCTCCACCTGCACTTTCCTGGAGCTGTGCAAGACCCCGGAACTCGCCGCCGAGGTGACCATCCAGCCGGTGGACATCCTGGGGGTCGACGCCGCCATCCTCTTCTCCGACATCCTGACGCCGGTCGAGCCGATGGGGATGAAGCTGGACTTCGTCCCCGGCCCGGTGTTCGAGAACCCGATCCGCACCATGGCGGACGTGGAGGCGCTCCGCATCCCGCAGATGGAAGAGGACGTCCCCTACGTGCTGGAGACCATCAAGATCCTCCGCCGCGAGCTGGCCACCAAGGTGCCACTCATCGGCTTCGGCGGCGCGCCGTTTACCCTCGCCTGCTACATGGTGGAGGGGAAGGGCTCCAAGGACTGGGCCACCATCAAAAAGATGATGTACGCGGCTCCGGACGTCTACGCGGCGCTCATGGAGAAGGTCACCACCATGGACATGGAGTACCTGAACGCCCAGATCAAGGCGGGCGCCCAGGCGATCCAGATCTTCGACACCTGGGGCGGCGTGCTCTCCCCGGTGGACTACGAGCGGTTCGTCCTCCCCTACACCCAGCGGCTCATCAACGGCCTGAACCGGGAAAACATCCCGGTCATCCACTTCGTCAAGGGTGCCGGCACCATGCTGGACATCGTCAAGCAGGCGGGCGGCAACGTCATGGGGCTCGACTGGCACTGCAATCTCGGCACGGCCCGCGACATCATCGGCCCGGAGATGGCGGTGCAGGGGAACCTGGACCCCACCGTACTCTACGCGCCGAAGGATGTCATCGAGCGTGAGGTGAAAAGGGTACTTGACGAAAACGGTGGCCGCCCCGGCCACATCTTCAACCTGGGCCACGGCATCCTCCCCACGGTCCCGCCGGAGAACGCGATCCACATGGTCGAGTGCGTACACCGGCTGTCGCAGAAGTAAGCAAACGTAGCAATCAAAACACGAAAAGGGCGGTCGGGTGACCGCCCTTTTCTTATTTCCTGATTAGCGCTGATCTTCCGTTAAACCCTTCTCCCTCCGGGAGAAGGTGGCCGGAGGCCGGATGGGGAAGATTTAAGAGATGGGGAATCGGCCTTTTCCCTCACCCTAGCCCTCTCCCGGAGGGAGAGGGGACTCTTTAAAGTCTAGCGGAAGATTGACGCTAATCAGGTCTTATTTTGTGCAGGCAATGAAGCGATTAAACGAAACACGGCCGTTGATCACGCAACGTCGCAACGAACGCAACGTAAAACCGGAAGGTTATACGCAATGAGCCTTTTATCCATCCGGTGAAAGATTCTTTGAAGTAACGTTTTGATTTCGTTTCGGCGTTGCGTGAGATTGCTTTGTTGAGGACTATGACTACCGTACCCGCCCCGTGACGACGAGGGCGATGCCGCCGAGGATGGCGGCGGAGGCGACGAGGAGGCGCAGGGTGACCGGTTCGGCGAGGAAGAGGACGCCGCCCGCGGCGGCGATGACCGGCACGCTCAGCTGGACCGTGGCGGCGCCGGTGGCGGTGAGGCGGGGAAGGACCGTGTACCAGAGGGCGTAGCCGCACCCCGACGCCAGCGCCCCGGAAGAGATCGCGTAGATGACCCCCATTGCGTCCAGCCGTGCGGCCGGCAGCAGGACGAGGCTCAGAGCGGCGACAAAGGGCACGGCCCGCAGGAAGTTGCCCGCGGTGACCGCCGCCGGGTCGCCGCTCCCCCGTCCCCGCAGGGAGTAAACCCCCCAGGAGACCCCGGCAACGGTCATGAGGAGCGAGCCGATCAAGGGAGGCGCCGCTACCCCGGGGAGCATGAGTCCGACGAGGCCGACAAGCGCGGCCGTCAAGCCGATCCCCTGGGGAAGCCGAAGTCGCTCACCCGACCGGAGGCCGTACAGGATCATGGTGGCCTGGACGGCGCCGAACAAAAGCAGCGCACCGGTTCCCGCCGGCAGGCTCAGGTAGGCGAAGGAAAAGCCGGCGGCGTAGGCGAAGAGTGCCAGCGCCGAATGCCAGTTCCCCCTCCCCTCCCCGCTTCCACGCAGCCGCACGATGAGAAGGAGGGCGACGGCTCCGGAGACGATCCGGATGAGGGTAAAGCTGGCCGCGTCGATCCGGGTGTTTCTGAGCGCAAGCCGGCAGAGGAGGGAGTTCCCCGCGAAGGCGACCATGGTGACTGCGGTCAGGAGTGTTGTGCGAACTGTCGTCATCGGGGATATCCGTCCTGCCGGCGGGATGGTGCGGCATGGTTCATGACGGCATGCCTATTATCGGTCATATATCACAGTCGGCAGCGTCAGGGCACGCACCTTTTCCCCGGACATGAAAGACCCGCCAGGCGCGCTGCCCTTGGCGGGTCTCTCCATTTCTCGGTCGTGATCTGCTCCCTGTCACCCAGGGACATGCCGGCTTTCAGCCAAGCCGGTTCTCGTACTGCTCGTACTGCGCGTCGGATTGTACAGTGTTGATGCTCTGTTTCCTCCTTTGCAGTGGTATCAGGTAGCTACCCTGACTTCATTATAGCACCAATACCGTGATTGCAAGCGGCCTCGCGGGATTTGTCCCGGTGCAGCCGGACCCTGCCGGCGGGAAACGGTTCTTGCAACCGGCAACAACCCCTGCTACTACTTGTGTGGTGGAGGCGACATGACGGCACGACGCAGAAAAAAGGGGAAGGCCCATCTGAGCGAGCGGGGGCTCGTCAGGGGGGTGCACATGGTGGCGCTCCTGGAGGCGGCCAAGGGGGCTGTGGTCGTCCTCGTGGGATTGGGCCTCCTGGCGCTGATTCACCGGGACGTCCAGGCGGTGGCGGAGGATATCGTTCGCCACCTCCATATCAACCCTGCCATGCACTACCCGCGCATCTTCCTCGATGCGGCGTCCCGCGTCACCGATACACGGCTCTGGGTACTGGCGGCTGCGGCGCTTCTCTACTCGGCAGTCCGTTTCACGGAGGCGTACGGCCTCTGGCGGGAAAAGGAGTGGGCCGTCTGGTTCGGCATCCTGTCGGGGGGGATTTACCTCCCGGTGGAGGCTTACGAACTGGCCCGCTCCGTTACGCCGGTGAAGGTCGGGATCGTTGCCGTCAACCTGTTCGTCGTCGGCTGGCTTGCCTGGTACCGGTGGCGCGAGCGGTAGCGGCCGTTGTCAGGGGGTGAGGACGATCTTGCCGAAGGTGCTCGACTCCAGGACGGCGTGGTGCGCTGCCGCCGCATCGGCCAAGGGCAGTTCGCGGCTCACCACCGGGCGCAGGGTGCCGTTGGCGAGCCCCGCCTCGAAGGCGGCGTGCATGCCAATGAGTTCCCGTTCGGTTGTGTTGTAGAGGGACATGCCGAGGATCGCCGCTTCCCTTCCCATGGCGTAGCGCGGGTCGATCTCCACCCGGCCGCGGCTGCCGATGACGACGACCCGCCCCCCCCTTCCCAGATGCAGCAGGTCGTTGTCCAGATTCACGTTGGCGAGCATCTCCAGGATGACGTCCAGACCCTGGCCGCAGGTGAGTTCCCCCAGTTTGTCCAGGTACCCTTCCGTGTGGTGATTGAGGACATGGCGGGCTCCCTGGGCGAGCACGAGCGCCATCCCCTCCTTCGAGCCGGCGGTGCCGATGACGGTGAGTCCCGCAGCCCGGGCGAGCTGCACCGCGGCGATCCCCACCCCGCCGCTGGCGCCGTGCACCAGGACCGTCTCTCCGGGAATGGCACGGGCCCGCTGGAACAGGGCGCGGTAGGCCGCGCCGTAGGGGACGCCGATGGCCGCTCCCTGGCCGAAGGAGATCGCCTCGGGGAGCGGATGGGTCTGGAACTCGCGGCAGAGCACCTGCTCCGCGTAGGTGCCGGAGATGCACCAGGCGACGTAGACCCGCTGGCCGACCCGCCGGTGGTGCACCCCCTCGCCGATGGCGGTGATGACCCCGGCACCGTCGATGCCGGGGGTGTAGGGGAGCGGCAGGTCCGGCTGGTAGAGGCCGGAGCGGATGTAGGTGTCCACCGGGTTGACCCCTGCGGCGGAGAGGCGGACCACCACCTCGCCCGGACCGGGCTGCGGGTCGGGCACCTCTTCCAGGCGCATCACCTCCGGCGGACCGAATGCGTGGACGCGAATCGCTTTCATGGTGAACGCTCCTTTCGACTGCGTGATCATTGACCCTTTGACCCCAGTATACCACCGCCGGCAGTGGCGGGATGGGGGGCTATTGAACCGTCTCACGCAACGAACGCAACGTAAACCGGAAGATAACCCGAAAAGGGCTTTTGTCTGCTCCGGGGTGTAACGGTTGATTTCGTAGCGTTCGTCGCTTGAAAGCGCCTACTTTTGGTGCGGCGTTGCGTGATCAATAGTTTGTGATGTGAGAAGTTTCGGATAGATGCAAAAGTTGGGATCGAGCAATGGCGCCGGCCCGGTCCGGCGGAGGGAGGGGAGATGGAGAGGACGGTATTCATCACCGGGGCGTCGTCGGGGTTCGGCGCGGCATGCGCGCGGCAGTTCGCGGAACAGGGGGACCGGCTGGTGCTGGCGGCGCGTCGCACCGGGCCGCTTCTGGCGCTCGCGGAGGAGTTGTCGGCGCGGACGGAGGTGCATCCGGTGACGCTGGACGTGCGAAGCCGGGCGCGGGTGCGGGAGGCGGTGGAAGGGTTGCCGGAGCGGTTTCGCGAGGTGGATCTCCTCGTGAACAACGCCGGGCTCGCCCTCGGGCTGGAGCCCGCCCACCGGGCTGACCTGGACGAGTGGGACACCATGATCGACACGAACGTAAAGGGGCTCACCTACTGCACCCGGATGCTGCTCCCCGGCATGGTGGCGCGCAATCGCGGTCACATCGTCAACATCGGCTCCACGGCGGGGGCGTGGCCCTACCCCGGCGGCAACGTGTACGGCGGGACGAAGGCATTCGTGGAGCAGTTCTCCCGCAACCTGCGGGCGGACCTGCTGGGGACCCGGGTGCGGGTGACCTGCCTGGCGCCGGGGATGGCGGAGACGGAGTTCTCCATGGTGCGGTTTAGGGGGGACGCGGAGAAGGCGGCCCAGGTGTACGCGGGGACGGAACGGCTGACGGCGGAGGACGTGGCCGGCATTGTCGGCTGGGTGACCGGCCTGCCACCCCACGTGAACGTCAACACGCTGGAGGTGATGTCCATCGACCAGTCGTGGGGACCGTTCGCGGTGCACCGCGCCGATGGTGCGGAGTGAGGTGAAGGTCAGGTCCGCGCCGGATCGAGCCGTGTGACGCCGTACCGCCGGGTGAAGGCGATGGCGGTCTGGCGGAGCGGTTCGTCCAGGTAGTCCAGGGCATGCCAGGCGATCACGGGCGGTACCCCGCCGTAGAACGCCTCGGCGATGCCGCCGGTGATGCAGGCCAGGGTGTCGCTGTCCCCGCCGAGAGAGACGGCGAGCCGGATGGCGTCCTCGAACCCGGTCGATTCCAGGAAGGCGGTGATCGCCGGGGGGACGGTTCCCTGGCACGACTCGTCGAATGCGTAGTCGGCGCGGATGACGTCACAGGACCGGGACAGGTCGTAGCCGATTACGTCGGTCAGGTACCGCCGGATCTCCGCCAGGGATGCGCCGGTGCGGGCGAGATAGATCGCTGCCGCCGTGGCCTTGGCCCCCTTGATTCCTTCCGGGTGGTCGTGGGTGACGACGGTGTACTCCTCGGCCTTCTCCAGGACGCCTTCGATGGTGTCGAAGGCGTACCCCACCGGGCTGATCCGCATGGCGGCGCCGTTTCCCCAGCTTTGGTACGGCCCCTGCAGCTGACCCGCGGCCCAGGCGTGGAACCGGCCGCCGTACCCCGCGTCGGGGTAGCGCCGGCAATACTCCTTCATGAGCGTCTCAAAGTTCTCCCCCGTCATGATCGCCTCCGCCAGCGCCACGGTGAGCACGGTGTCGTCGGTGAAGCGGCATGCGTCGCCGAACAGCGGGAACTCCACGGTCTTGATCGGGTCGAATTCGTAGATGGAGCCGATGATGTCGCCGGTGATGGCGCCGAGCATGGAACCTCCCTGAAGCATCGTTCACCCGGGCGCGCCGTCCGGGGATGTGTGTCAGCGTCGCCGCGGCACGAAGCGCGGCACCCGCCGGCAGTACTCCGTGTAGGCCGCACCGAAGCGGGCAACGAGTTCCCGTTCCTCCAGGAGGACGACGGCGTAGATACCGCCGCACCAGAAAAGGAGCGCCGCGTAGGCCGCCGGGTAGTTGGCGATGAGGGCGTACCCCGTTAGGGCGATCGTCATCTGCAGGTAGCGGGGGTGGCGCACGCGGGCGTAGATGCCGTCGGTGAGGGGCGCTCCCCCTTCCGCCGGCTCCAGCTCCGGAATGCCGACGAGGGTCCGGACCTTCAGCTGTTTCCTGAGCTTCTGCAGCATGACCCCCGCCACCGTCAGAAGGACGATGCCGATGGCCGCGCCGGGCCGCCAGATCCCCCAGTCGACGGCGAGGAGCCGCGAACGCGAGAGAAACATGCCGGCCATGACCACGCTGGTGACCGCACCGACGGCGGTGTAGGCGATGCCGATCCCGGCTCGCCGCCAGAAGCGGACGAACGGGTGAATCAGCAGCCAGAATGCGATGGCTGCCGGGATGGCGGTGACGAGCAGGACGGCGATGAGGTAGCGGAGCGTATCCACGGTGTCTCCCCCTGTGCTGCCGCTAACTGTATCACCGCCGGCTGCGGAGGACAAGGACGCCGGTGCCGGGAGGCGGGGCGGTCTCGTGCTGCCCGTTCCGCCGAGACGGGAAAAACCTTCACAATTCCGGGACGTCGTGGTACATTTGACCGCTTTTTGACTGCCAAACGCGAGGTGTTTCATGTCGTTACGCATCTACAATACCCAGACCGGCTCCAAGGAGGAGTTCGTCCCGCTCGTTCCCGGCAAGGTGGGGATGTACGTCTGCGGGGTGACGGTGTACGACCACTGCCACATCGGCCATGCGCGCGCCAACGTGGTGTTCGACGTCATCTACCGCTACCTGCGCTACGCGGGGTATGACGTGACCTACGTCCGCAACTACACGGACATCGACGACAAGATCATCAACCGCGCCAACCGGGAAGGGGTGACCTACGACGTCATCTCCGAGCGGTTCATCCGGGAGTTCGACCGGGACATGGAGGCGCTCCGGCTGGAGCTCCCCACCCACCAGCCCAAGGCGACGGAGCATATCCCCGAGATCATCCATATCATCAAAAAGCTGGTGGACAGGGGGTTCGCCTACCAGTCCGGCGGCGACGTTAACTTCAGCGTGGCGGAGTACGCCGGTTACCTCAAGCTGTCCGGGCGCAACCTGGACGACATGCAGGCAGGCGCCCGGGTGGACGTGGACGAGAAGAAGCGCCATCCCATGGACTTCGCCCTCTGGAAGGAGGCGAAGCCGGGGGAGCCGTTTTGGGAGTCACCCTGGGGCAAGGGGCGCCCCGGCTGGCACATCGAGTGTTCCGCCATGAGCATGAAATATCTGGGAGAGACCTTCGACATCCACGGCGGGGGCAAGGACCTGGTGTTCCCCCACCACGAGAACGAGATCGCCCAGTCGGAGGCGGCCAACGGCAAGCCGTTCGTCCGCTACTGGATGCACAACGGCTTCGTGAACATCAACGCCGAGAAAATGTCCAAGTCGCTGGGGAATTTTTTCACAATCAAGGAGGTGCTGGCCCGCTACGACAGCGAGGTGCTCCGGTTTTTCCTCCTCTCCGCCCACTACCGCTCCCCCATCGACTTCTCCGACCAGAACCTCAGCGAGGCCGAGGCGGGACTGGACCGGATCTACACGGCACTGGCCGCCCTGGAGAAGGTCCTGGCGAAGGAAAGTGCGGCGGACGGTGACGGCGACGCCGAGCTGGAGGAGCTGGTGGACGGACTTCCCGCCCGGTTCCGCGAGGCGATGGACGACGACTTCAACACGGCGCTCGCCATCGGCAACGTCTTCGAGCTGGTGCGGTGCATCAACCGGGTCGCGGCGGAAGGGACGCTCTCCGGAGCGAACCGGCGGCTCCTGGCGCAGGCCCGTGACGGGGTGGCGGAGATCGGCGGGGTGATGGGGATTTTCACCTCGGTCCCGACGGCGTACCTGGCGCGGATCAAGGAGCGCAAGGCGGGGGAGCTGGACATCCCCGTGGAGGAGATCGAGCGGCTGGTGGCGGAGCGGGCCGCGGCCCGCAAGGCGAAGGACTTCAAGCGGAGCGACGAGATCCGGGACGAGCTCCTCTCCAGGAACATCGAGCTGCTGGACGGTCCGCAAGGGACCGCCTGGAAGGTGAAATAGCCCGGTATTCCGGATGCAGGGTGCAAAAAAGGCCGCTTGCGCGGCCTCTTTTTTTGCGGTAACAGGTGTGCTCGGTTCTGATCAGGCGGCCCGCAGACCGTTGTTCATCTGGGTCTTGAACAGTTCCATCGCCTCGCGCATGATGTCGGAGACGCTCTTGTGGGTCGTGTGCATGATCATCTCAAGCGTGTCCCGTTCCTCGTCGCTGATCCGCATGGAGATGACGTTGTAGCGCGGATTCTCTCTCATTCTTCCCATGGTTTCTACCTCCTTTATCTTTTTGGTGCGTAATCGGATTCTTGATAATTTTGCTTTATGCGGCAACCGTGCCAATTGGGGACGATACTCGGTGGCAATTTTGTAAACAGCTGATAACCGTGGGGTTGCAGGGCGGTTGTAATGACGGTGGTGCGGAGGGTGTATACGGAAAAGTGTGCCGCGAATGGCGCAGTGGCGAATGAATATACAGATCGGTGTAAACAACTGTCGCATCTGGCGACAGCCGCCCCCGAGGGGTGGGGTACTATTCTACAGTGGGGTTGCCGGCGAGTTGCCGGGTGCGGGATTTCTGCTTCTTGAGGTCGTGGCGGTCGAGCAGCCGGTAGAAGGTACGGCGGGGAATATTTGCCAGTTGTGCCGCTTTTGACACATTTCCTCCCGCTTCGGCCAGGTACCGCAGGATCAGTTTCTTCTCCACGCGCAGGACGTGCGGCTCACGCTCGTTCTTGAAGGAGCGGAGGTCTGGTACGTCGGCCGCCCCCTCGGCGTAGTTTTCCGCGAAGACGAGCGGCAGGTTCCCCAGCTTGATGATCGCATCGTGGGTGAGGACGGCGGCCCGCTCGATGACGTTCTGCATCTCCCGGACGTTGCCGGGCCAGGGGTACTGCATCATCGCCTTGATGGCGCGCTCTTCTACCCCCACGATGTTCTTGTTCAGTTTGTGGCACGCCTTCTCAAGGAAGTGGTGGGCGAGGATCGGAATGGAGCCCACCCTGCTCCGCAGGGGGGGGAGGGCCACCGTGAAGACGTTGAGCCGGTAGTACAGGTCCTCCCGGAACCACCCCTCGCTGACCCCCTTTTCCAGGTTCTTGTGCGTCGCCGCAATGAGCCGGATGTCGACCTTCCGGGACACGGTCCCCCCCAGCGGACGGACCTCCCCCGCGTCCAGCACCCGGAGCAGCTCTGCCTGGAGCCTCGGCGTGATGTCGCCGATCTCGTCGAGGAAGATGGTGCCGCCGTCGGCGGCCTCGAACAGTCCGGTCTTGTCGGCAACGGCCCCCGGGAATGCTCCTTTGCGGTGGCCGAACAGCTCGCTCTCCAGTATGGCCTCGGTGAGGGTGGTGCAGTTCACCGTGGCGAGCGGTTTGTCGTTGCGCAGGCTGTAACGGTGGATTGCGCGGGCGGTGAGCTCCTTGCCGGTGCCGGATTCGCCGCGGATCAGGACGGTGGTGGGGGTCGGGCTGACCCGCCGGATCAGGGCGAGGACCTCCAGGGTGTGCGAGTCGTTCCCCACGATGAACTCGTCGCTGTAGTTCCGGTTCAGCTCACGTTGTGCGAGCTCGTAGTTCTGGATCAGCCGTACCCGGTCCTCCTCCAGCCGCTGCAGGTTGAACTGCAGGCACATCTCCAGGTTCGCCAGCCCCTGGTATACCGCGACCGCAAATTCCCGGCAGGAACGGTACCCGCAGGCGCGGCAGTTGAGCTCGTCCTTCCGGCTGAACTTGTTGGTCGCCTGCAGGATGGTCTTGACGTCGTTGCCGCGGGGCACCGGCAGGCGGGTGTGGCGGTTGGAGAACACGCGCCCGATGGCCGGCAGGGGGTGACGGTTCCGCTCGCTGGGCTGTGCGGCCGGCGAGGCGTTGCCGAAATGTTGGATGATGAGGTTCCGCTTGTAGTATCCGGTGAGTTCGTTGTTGCGGCCCGGCCCGCCGATGCAGCCGTCGTAGCAGAACCGGATGTCGGCGATGCGGGGGGAGATCCTGCCCCGGTCGAGATCGTGGATGATGCCGAGGACGTTGACCTCTCCCTCGGCGGTTACTACCTCCGTGTCCAGCGGGTCGGACGGGATGTCGAACGCCCTGAAGGTTCCGCCGGGAATGGAAAAGAGCCTGCCCAGACGCGGGTGGGCACCGTCGAAGGGGACCTCCGGCAGGGTTGCGGGATCGATGGTGCGGGAGCGGAGTATCTCTTCCAGTTCGTGGTAGGTGAGAACGATGTCGATCGCCCCGCAGGTGGTGCCGGAATCCACCTCGAACTTGGCGGCGATGCAGGAGCTCAGGTAGATGATCCGCACCGCACCGCCGCGCGAGTTCCGGAGGTACCGTCCCATGGCGAGCATGGGGGTCACGACCGGCACGAGGTTGGGGACCAGCGCGGGGTAATGACGTTCGACCAGGGCGACCACCGCGGGGCAGTGGGACGAGATGAGCGGCACGGATGCGGCGGTGATGGCGTCCGCGTACCCCTGGGCGATCAGTTCCGCACCGAAGGCCCCCTCGTGCACCTCGGCAAATCCGAGCTGGCGCAGTCCCGCGCAGAGCTGGCCCGGGGAGATATCGTGGAAAAAGGCGGGAAACGAACAGCCGAGCACGGCGATCACCGGGGTGTCCGATGCGAGCATCTGCAGGGTGAGGCCGGCCTTGTCCGCAATCGCCTTCGCGTTCTGGGGGCAGCCTCGCAGGCAGTTCCCGCAGCCGATGCAGCGTTCGGGGACGATTTCGGAGCAGCTCCCCTCCACCTTGATCGCCTTTGCGGGGCAGGTGCGCACGCAGGTGTAGCATTTCCGGCAACGGTCGGTGAGGGTGATGATCGGCTGTGTCACGGTTCCTCCAGGGATGGTTCGTGGAGGATAACCGATCGGCGGAGATTGTGCAAGAAATGGCACAGTCTTTTGCAAAAAAACACCCTAGCAACCAGGAGGGAAGTTGCTAGGGTCATGACGGGAGCCCATCGGCTCCCTTCTAAACATCTCTAAGAAAATTATATATATCCATAATTGTGAATGCAAGGCAAAAAAGACAGGATCTGTCCCATTGCCGTCTTCTCCGTTTACCGGTGGATGTCAGGTGTGATATATCAACACGGACAGCAATCGGTGATCAACGCGGGCCGTATGCCGGCCCGAAATCCAATGTTTCAGGAAGATTCCCATGATACAGCGTACGTTCATTCTGGTCCTTCTCGTCCTCTGCACCGCACTCCTCCCGGCCGGTGCGGCGGAGCTCCCCAAGCCGCTGCGGCACGTCCCGCTCGGCGACATGTGGTTTCTCATCTCCATGGATGGAGAAAACGTGGGGTTCTCCCGGCAGACGATCAGCGAGGTCCCCGGCGGGTACGAGATCACCGCTGAGGGAAGCGTCAAGATCACGGTCATGGGGTTCTCCCGCGAAGCGTTTTCCCGGGAAAGCTACCGGGTGGGGCGCAACCTGGCGCTCCGGTCGTTCGATGTGAAAGAGACCATTGACGGCAGTACTCTCCACGTGTCGGGGAAGGCGGATGAAAAGGGGATCAGGACCGTCGTCGAGACGGCCGGTCACCGCAGGGAGAAGCTCCTGAAGGCGAAGGGGGCGGTCTACCCCATGGCGGCGGTGAATCTCTATCCGCTCCTGCAGGGAGCCGTTTCCGGAAAGGATTATAGCTTCCAGGTACTGGACCCGGAGGATGTGAAGGTCAAGGATGTGACGGTTACGGTGGTGGAGCGGACCACCGGGGCCGACGGTGTCGAGACCATCCATATGCAGAACGACCTTCACTCGCCGGTGGATAACGACGTATGGGTCAATGCCGCCGGCTGGACGCTGCGGGAATCGGTCCGGAACGGGCTGGTGGACACCACCGCCACGGACGCCGCCACGGTGCGCCGCTTCATGCTCGATGCCGCCGTCTCCAAGAAGGATCTGATCCTCGATTTCAGCCTGGTCAAGGTCGATCCCCCCATTGCGCACCCCGGCAGCCTGAAGCGGCTCACGGTGGAACTGTCGGGGGTTCCCGCCGATCTCCCCCTCCCCGTCGGCGCGGGACAGCGGGTCGCGCGGGAGGGTCACACCGTCCGTGTGACGATCGAGCCGACCACGGCGGGAGATGCATCGGCGTCTCCCCTTTCCCCCCGGGAGGCGGCTCCCTACCTCGTCGCCACCGACCGGATTCCGGCAGACCAGCCGGAGATCATGAAGGAGAAGGACGCCATCCTGAAGGGGGAGAAGGACCCGGCCAAGCAGGTGCGGCTCCTGACCGACTGGGTGGCCCGCACCATCGAGGATACGGTGTACGACAGCCAGTCGCCGCTGGAGACCCTGAAGACCCGCAGCGGCAACTGCCAGTCCCACGCCCGGCTGTATGCCTCCCTGGCGCGTGCCGCCGGCATTCCGACCCGCTTCGTCTCCGGACTCGTGTACGTGGAGGGGAAGGGGTTCCTGTACCACAGCTGGGCGGAGAGTTACGTGGGGTGCTGGCAGGCGGTGGACCCCACGTTCAACCAGGTGCCGGCGGATGCCACCCATGTCATTCTGGCCGTCGGGGAGACGCCCGACGACATGGCACCCGTTGCGGCACTGGTAGGACAGGTCCGGGCGCGGGTGACGGAGACCATATACTGACCCGATGCCGCGTCCGCCCCACGCCGGCGGCCGATTGTCTTGCCCCCGCTTTGTGGTATCATTCCCCCTATCTGCATTCGCCCAAGGAGCATTCATGAAACGGAAGCTGATCTTCCTCCCCCTGCTGATCGCCGCCTGGTGCAGCGGCTGTGCCATGTTTTCCGCGTGGAAATCGATCCCGCCTCCCGGCGGATGCGACCAGTGCCACACGGTGCCGATCTCCAGCAACTGGCAGTTGACCTACAAGGTACCCCATCTCACGGATGAACGGGGCAACACGCCATACTTCCAGACGGAACAGTACACCATGCAGCAGACGACCGGTACCCGCCCGCAGACCGAGCTGGACAAGCGGAAGGTGGAGGAACAGCGCTGCTTCGAATGCCACCGCTCCCCGAACGCCGCCCACAAGGAGCGGATGGGAAGTTTCCACCACTGATCCGATGAGCAGATACACACGCAAAACGAAGATCATCGCCACCGTCGGCCCCGCCAGTTCCTCGCCGGAGATGATCGGCCGGCTCCTGGATGCGGGGGTCGGCCTGTTCCGCCTCAACTTCTCCCACGGCTCCCTTGAGGGAAAGGAACAGGTGATCAGGGATATCCGGGAGACGGCGCAGCGGCTCGACCGCACCGTCGCCATCCTCGCCGACCTGCAGGGGCCGAAGATCCGGACCGGCCGGATGGAGGGGGGCGCCGTCCAGCTCGTCACGGGGGCGTCGCTGGAGATCGTCACCGACGAAGTCCTGGGGCGACCCGACCGGATCTCCACCATCTACAAGGCGCTGCCCGACGACGTCCGGCCCGGGTCGCGCATTCTCCTGGACGACGGCCTCATCGAACTGAAGGTGCATGAGGTCGTGGACCGGACGGTCCGCTGCACGGTCGTTGAGGGGGGGACCCTCAAGGACCTGAAGGGGATCAACCTGCCGGGGGTCGCCGTCTCCTCCCCTTCCCTCACGGAGAAGGATCGCCGCGACCTGGCGTTCTGCCTCTCCCAGCAGGTCGACTACCTGGCGCTCTCCTTCGTCCGCACGGGCAGCGACGTGGACCAGGTGAAGGCGATCATGCGGGAGCGGGGTGTCGCCATCCCCGTCATCGCCAAGATCGAGAAGCCGGAGGCGCTGCGCAACTTCCGGGCGATCCTCAGGGCCGCCGACGGGATCATGGTGGCGCGGGGCGACCTGGGGGTGGAGATCAGCGCCGAGAAGGTGCCGCTCTACCAGAAGAAGATCATCCGGGCCTGCAACGAGGCGGGTAAACCGGTCATCACCGCCACCCAGATGCTGGAATCGATGATCAGCCATCCCCGGCCGACCCGTGCCGAGACCTCCGACGTGGCCAACGCCATCCTGGACGGCACCGACGCGGTCATGCTCTCCGGCGAGACCGCATCGGGGCAGTTTCCCGTGGAGGCGGTGCGGGTCATGGTGAAGGTGGCGCTGGACGTGGAACGCTCCGAGCTGTTCCGGCTGCCGCCGCGGCCTGCCGGCCGCAGCTTCAACAGCGCCGAGGCGGTGGCTGAGGCGGCCTGCCATGCCGCCGCCACCCTCAAGGCGAAGGCGGTGGTCGTCTTCACCCAGTCCGGCAGTACCGCGGCGCTCGTTTCCCGTTACCGCCCCCGCCAGCCGATTATCGCCTTCACCCCCGATCCCGGCATCCAGCGCCGGCTGGCGCTCCGCTGGGGGGTCTCGTCCTTCCCGGTGGGGGCCATGAACGGTACGGACCAGCAGATCGCGGAGGTGGAACAGACCCTGCTTTCCGCCGGCTTCCGCAAGGGTGACCTGGTGGTCATAACCATGGGGGTACCCCTGGCGATGCGGGGTTCGACCAACCTGATCAAGGTGCACAAGCTGGGGGTCCGGGAGTTCTACGAGGTTTTCTGATCCACGACACAAGGGGGTGTGCGGTGAGAACGCTCTTCGACGAGACGGTCATCAACGGGATGCGCCTGCGGAACCGGCTGGTCCGTTCCGCCACTTGGGAGGGGATGTGCGACGGCAACGGCCATGCCACCTCCAGGCTCGCCGCCTGCTACGGCGGGCTGGCCCAGGGCGGGGTCGGCCTCATCATCTCCGGCTACTGTTACGTCCGTCCCGACGGCAGGCAGTTCCCGGGGCAGATGGGGCTCTGCGACGACAGCGGCGCCGCCGCCATGCGGGAGCTGTGCGACGCCGTCCACCGCGACGGAGGCGCCCTCTGCCTGCAGCTCGTCCACACCGGCGGCCAGTCCAGCAGCCGGGCGATCGGCTGTACGCCGGTGGCCCCCTCCGCCGTGAAGATCGACCAGTACGGCGAGGAGCCGCGTGAACTGACCGTGGCGGAGATCGGCGACCTGGTGCGCGCCTTCGCCGATGCGGCGGCACGGGCGAAGGCGTGGGGATGCGACGCGGTGCAGCTTCATGCGGCCCACGGCTATCTCATCAGTCAGTTCCTCTCCCCCCTGGCGAACCGGCGCAGCGATCGGTACGGCGGCGACATCGCCGGCCGCAGCCGGTTCCTTCTGGAGGTCTGCCGGGCGGTGCGGGCGGCGGTGGGGGAGGATTACCCGGTCCTCGTGAAGCTGAACGGTTCGGACAACCTGGCCGGCGGGCTGGAGCCGGACGATGCCGTGGCGGTGGCGCGGATGCTGGACGAGGAGGGGATCGACGCCATCGAGGTGAGCGGCGGCACCCCCGCCTCCGGGAAGGGGGTCCCGGTACGGCAGGGGATCGAGAGCCGCGACCAGGAGGCGTACAACCTGCCGCTGGCGGCGCGGATCAAACAGGCGGTCGACTGTCCGGTCATGGTGGTGGGGGGGCTCCGTTCCTACGACGTCGCGGACGGGATCATCCGCCGGGAAGAGGCGGATTACGTCGCCATGGCGAGGCCGTTCATCCGGGAGCCGAGTCTTCCGCTCCGCTGGGAGAAGGGGGACGAGGGGCGCGCCCGGTGCATCTCCTGCAACGGCTGCTTCAAGCCGGGGCTCAAGGAAGGCGGGATATACTGCGTGGTGAACAGGATCGAGCGGGAGAGCAGCGCGCTGTCGCTGTAACCGGTCGCAGCGAATAATCTGCCACCGAGCCACGGATACAGAGAACGGCGAGAAAGACCGTTCATCACGCAACGCCGCAACGACGCAACGTAAAACCAGTAGCCTATTCGGAATATGCCATTCGCATCTACCCGGTGCGAGACATTGTAGGCAAAGGTATTGATTCCGTTGCGTTCGTTGAGTGAGAGCGCTTTTCCTGATTCGCAGAACAGTTCCGCATCTACAGCGATGGCAAAAAGGGGGACGTGCATGACGCGTCCCCCTTTTCCGTACCTGATGGTGTGCCGGTCCTACTTCTTCATGTCGCAGCAGTTGCACTTCACCTTTTCCTTCGCGCCCTTTTTCATCTTCTTCTTGCCCATGCCGGTCAGCTCCGCCCCGGCAGCCTGCTTCGCCTCGGCGAAACTCGCCAGCCTGCCGCCGTGCTCCTTGATGAACGCCCTGGCGGCCGCCTTCGTGGCGAACGCCCACTTCGGCGTCCGGGTCATGACCCCCGGTTCGTCGCCGCCGATGGCCCAGAACGCCTTGTCCGCATCCAGGAGGACGCGGGTGGTGTAGTCAGCAACCTTCACGGACGCCACCTTCTTCCCCCTGGCAGCGCCGAGCGCCTCCATCGCGCAGCGGATGCTGCAGGTCCCCACCTTTGTGCCGTCCGCGTACCGGATGAGCATCCGGCTGGAAGCGAAGGTTTCGCGGCTCATGCCGCAGACCTCGCACGCCGGGATCGCCTGCACGTCCGTTTCCGCAGCGTACGCAACGCACGCGATGGTGCAGATCGCCAGCAGGAGCAGTGCTGCCAGTCCTCGTTTCATGATTTCCTCCGGTGGATGGTATATGACGTGAGAGTGTAGCACGATATGGAAGCTCCGCACTACGGCCCATCAAACAAACTGCTTTACCTGGCGTCCGATTTTCATTACAAAGGGTGTCGGGACTCCGTATACGGCGAGGTGTGCATGCAGAACATCATCCTGCTGGTCGTCTGTTTTCTCCTCGGCATGGGACTGCGCCGGACCGGCCGGTTCCCCGAGGCGACCCCCGCCGCCCTGAACGGTTTCATCATCCACGTCTCCCTCCCCGCCCTGGCGCTTCTCTACGTGCACCGGCTGCACCCCGATGCGACGGTGCTGTACGTTGCCGCCATGGCCTGGGTCCTGTTCGGCCTGGGGTGCCTCTTCTTCCGGATTGTCGGGCGGATCGCCGGTCTTTCCCGGTCAACGACCGGGGCGCTCATGCTCACCGGCGGGCTGGGGAACACCTCCTTCGTCGGGCTTCCGATGATCGAGGCGTACTACGGCAAGGCATACCTGGGGACCGGGCTCCTGGTGGACCAGCTCGGCTCGTTCCTCGTCCTCTCCACCCTCGGGATCTTCGTCGCCACCCTCTCCTCCTCCGGCGCGGTGTCGGGCCGGCAGATGGCGCGGCGGATCGCCCTCTTTCCGCCCTTCCAGGCGCTCGTCCTGGCGGCTATCCTCATGCCGCTCCCCTTCCCCGGCTGGCTGGAGGCGGTCCTGCAGAAGCTGGGGGACACCCTCACCCCGCTCGCCCTGGCGTCGGTGGGGTTCCAGCTTCGGTTCGCCTCCTTCCGGCGGCACCTCGGTCCCCTCTCCCTGGGACTTTTCTACAAGCTCTTACTCGGTCCCGCTTTGCTGACCATCCTGTACGTCTACCTGTTGGGCGCCCACGGCGAGACGGTGCGGGTGGTGCTGTTCGAGGCGGCCATGGCCCCCATGATCACCGCCGGGATCATCGCCGTGGACCACGACCTCGACCCGCCGCTCGTCACCCTCATGCTGGGGGTCGGCATCCCCCTCTCCTTCCTCACCCTCCCCTGCTGGTGGTGGCTCCTGCGCACGGTGTAGCCGTCTGGTACACTGGAAGTGCAGCGCAACTGATCTTCCGGAGAGGATGTCGGCAGCCATGCACGAATCGGGACTCATCCTGACCATTACCGGCTGCTTCGGCGCGGCGCTGGCGCTCGGCTACCTCACCCAGCGGCTGGGGCTGTCGCCCATCGTCGGCTACCTCGTGGCCGGCATCCTCGTCGGACCCCACACCCCCGGCTTCGTCGCCGACCAGAAGCTGGCGGAGGAGCTGGCGGAGGTGGGCGTCATCCTGCTCATGTTCGGCGTCGGGCTCCAGTTCCACCTGCGCGAGCTCCTCGCCGTGCGGCGCGTGGCGGTGCCCGGCGCCCTGTTCCAGTGCCTGGCGGCGACCTTCCTGGGGTACCTCCTGACCCGGTGGCTCGGGTGGGGATGGCCGGCGGGGCTCGTCTTCGGCCTGGCCATCTCGGTGGCGAGCACGGTGGTGCTCCTCAGGGTGCTCGTGGACGCCAACGAGCTGCACACCCCGGCCGGCCACATCGCCGTCGGCTGGCTCGTGGTGGAGGATATCCTCACCATCCTGCTGCTCGTGATGCTCCCCCTCTTCTTCGGCGGCGCCGCCGGCACGGGCGGACTCCCCGCCGCCATCGCCCTCTCCCTCGTCCGGGTCGCCCTCCTCGTGGCGCTCGTCTTCCTCGCCGGCGGCCGGGCCATCCCCTGGCTCCTGGAACGGTCGGCGGCCACCGGCTCCCGGGAGCTCTTCACCCTCACGGTCCTCGTGCTCGCCCTCGGGGTCGCGGTGGGGGCCGTCCGGCTGTTCGGCGTCTCCATGGCCCTGGGGGCGTTCCTCGCCGGCATGGTGGTGCGTCAGTCCGAGTTCAGTTTCCGCGCCGCCTCGGAGGCGCTCCCCATGCGGGACGCCTTCGCCGTGCTGTTCTTCGTCTCCGTGGGGATGCTCCTGGATCCCGCCCGGCTGGCGGCGGCGCCCGGCCTCGTGGCCGCCACCCTCGCCATCGTCCTCGTGGGGAAACCGCTGGCGGCGCTGGCGATCCTTCTCCTCCTGCGCCACGCGCCGGGGGTGTCGCTTTCCGTGGCCGTGGCGCTGGCGCAGATCGGCGAGTTCTCGTTCATCCTCGGCGCCGCCGGCCGCCGGCTCGGCATCCTGGAGGAGAGCGGGTTCCACGCCCTCGTGGCGGCGGCGATCGTCTCCATCAGCCTGAACCCTCTCCTCTACCGGCTGGTCCGGCGGGTGGCACAGCGGGCGGAAGGCGGCGGCGTCTGGCAGTGGCTGGAGGCGCGGGCGCGACGGCCGTCCGGCCCGGATGACGGTGGTGCGCCGCTGGTAGAAGACGCACGCCCCCGGGCGGTGGTGGTGGGGCACGGACCCACGGGGCGGACCGTGACGCGGCTGCTGGACGAGAACGGCATCGTGCCGGTGGTCATCGAGCTGAACCTGGAGACCGTCCGGGCGCTGCGGGCGGCGGGTGGGTCTGCCATATACGGCGACGCGACCCGGCGGGAAACGCTGGAGGCGGCGGGGACCCGGGAGGCCGTCGCCCTCATCCTCAGCTCCGCCGGGATGGCGGGGAGCGCGGAGGTGATCCGGCTGGCCCGCGAGCTCAACCCGGAGATCCGCATCGTCGCCCGCGCCGTCTACCTGCGGGACATCCCGGCCCTGCGCCGGGCCGGGGCGGATACGGTGCTGTCCGGCGAAGGAGAGGTGGCGCTGGGGATGACCGAAGAGATCATGCGCGACCTCGGCGCCACGCCGGAGCAGATCGAACGCGAGCGGACGCGGGTGCGCGGGGAACTGGCCGGTTAACCCGCACCGAGTCAACACCACCTGCAGCACGGTAGCAGTGGTCAAATCATCCGTCCCGTCATTGCCGGCAATTCCTTCCGAACGCTTCTTTCCTTAGTCCTTGACAGAAACCGTACGCGCAATTATAAACGACTCATCTTGTTCGGTCGGGAGATGGCGTATGTGACGCATCGGGTAGTCTGGTAAGCCATGTGGAACTGGCTGCTTTACATTGTGTTGGGAAAATGAGGTAAGAACATGAAAAAGGCGATGATTTATATCATCCTGGTGGTGGTGCTGATGGCTACGCCGTTGCTTCTGCCAACCGAACTGGCGATTCTTGGGACCATCGTCGGCTGTTGCCTATTCGTCGGCGTATGTTTTTTCGTTGGCATCAGATCGATTCCAGCCTCGATTATTCCGGTGGCATTTTTGAGTCTTGCAGTACCTGTTTGCGTACTCATTTTCATGGGAATTCCGCTGTACCATTCGTTTTATAGATCGGCAGCGGAGGTCTATAACGGGCTGTATTTCTCGGACTGGTTTAAGATGATGATCCCCATCATGTTGTCACTAGCAACAAATATTTTTCTGAGGCGGATTTACGCTCGGCAATAAATTGCTCCAAAAAGGAAATAGCAATTGGTGCCGGCCTCCTTTTCTTCCCCGAAAAGTGATAATTCAAGGGCTAGTGGTTCGGGGTCGGACCAAGCTAACTTGCTGGTATGGCTACATTAATCACCCAAAAACACCCTGTTTTTTCTCTTAGAGCCGCTTTTTTGACGGCAAAAATAAGTGTTTAAGCATGGTGCGAGCGCATCGGGCACAAACTTGAGGGTATAAAAAAATAAGAGGCAAGAATGATTAGCAGACTTCTTTCAACTGTATTACTTGCGACCGCTTTATTTGCTGTCTCAGCAGAGGCAGAACTTCGTCCACCAATAGAGAACTCTCCTGAAGGCATCGTATTCAAGCTTTACAGAGACTACGCATGGGAAGCAGTAATGGCCGCAGGATACGATGGTTTGATGCAGCAACCCCCCCAGATTCTGAAGCAATACTTCGACGACAATCTTACCGCCCTCATCCTCCGGGACAGGAAATGTTCAGAAAAAGGCGAAATATGCCGGCTCGATTTTGTGCCGATCTGGGCCGCTCAAGATCCTGCTGCAGTTGACCTGTCGGTTGAAAAAACTAAGAAGAAAGACATCATCAAGGTGAAGTTCCGGTATCCCAGCAACAATGAAAAAATCGAGTTGACGTACCGAGTAACCAAAACCCTGAAAGGGTGGCGCATAAGCGAAATTTCCGGAAAAGACTGGTCTCTGCTGGCAATCCTTTCATCACCAGAATGATGCTCAACAAGGCAGTCGGACGCCGCCCACCCGATAAGACGGGGCTGTCGGGTTAACAGCCGACCCTTTAACGACAGAGGCACATCATGGGATTCATGGATCTGATTCGGGAGCTGCGGACCGGTGACCCGGATGTAAAAAAAGCGGCAAACACCATGAAGTATATCGGGTGGTTCTGCCTGTTCGGCGGGGTGTGGAATTTCACCCTGCCCCAGCTCATGCCGTTTGATAAGGCCGGGTTCCACATCCCGGCGTCCTATCCTTACGCGGCTCTAGTAGGATTTGCCGTGGTCGGAGGCCTGTTCCTCTATGCCGCCCGCGGCATCCGGGAGCTGGAGCCGTGGGGGAAGAAGGCCGGCCAGGCTGCGATACTCCTGTTGATGGCAGAGGTAGTCATCTTCTTCGCCATGGTATTCCCCGATATGCCGGACACGGACGGGACGTTCAGGATCATCTCCCGCGTTTTCTTCGCCATCGCCATGGCGCAGTTCGTGGTGCCGGCCTATTTCGGCCTCCGCTACCTGGGACGGCTGCCGACCCGGCGCGATCCGTACGACAGCTCCCGCTACAACCCCGACGAGATCACCCGTGCCCTGTCCGAGCGGATGAACGAGAGGACGGGAGCCCGCCCGGGCGAACCGGTGTACAAGGATTCGCCGATGCCGTTCGGCATCCTGGGGACATTCCTGCTCCTTATCGGACCGCCGATGCTGCTGGTCATCGCCGTGCAGCGCTATGCGGGTCTCGAAGCCATGGGGGTGATGATTCCCTTCGTCGTCCTGATTATCTTCACCGTGCCGCCCATCTTCAACTACCTCCCTTCCCCCTTTCAGCAGCACAGAAAGCTCATCGCATCGTTCACCGGCGGCGGCTCCATCTACCTGTTCAATGGCTCGTGGCCGTTTTTCCGGGTGATGGTCTACGAGGACGCCCTGGAGGTGCGGTTCATGTTGCACCGGTTCCTGATTCCCTACGACCGAATGGACGATATCCCCGACACGGTCGGCTTCTTCAGTACCGGCATCCTGATCCGGTCCGACCTGCCCGACGTCCCGTCCCGCATCCGGTTCAGCGGCTTCGGCATGAAGAAGATCGCACAGACGATGCACGACGCGCGCCGCGCGTTTACCGCGGCTGCGCCGACGATGCGCACATAAATCCCCGGCCGCTGCACCGCCGGTCCCACCCCCCCCACAGGAGGATCGCCGCATACTCCGCACCATCGCCCACTTCCTTTACTTGGATTTGCCTGTCGCGGCAAACGTCTGCCGCACAGAGAAGCTGTGTCGTGGCGAAATCAGAAGAAACGGAGGCATCGACAATGAGTGACTCAGAGCCGGCGGAAAAACTGGTGACGATCGCCAGCTACAGTACGCCGTACGAGGCGAACATGGTGCAGGCGCAGCTTGCAGCGGCAGGTATCCCTGCCTTTGTTGCCGACGAGTACACGATCGGAATGAACTGGCTTTACTCGAACGCACTGGGCGGCGTGAAGGTGCAGGTCCCCGTGTCACTGGCTCAGGAGGCACAACAGCTTCTCGCGGCGCAACCCGAATCTCCCATACCGGACGAGCCGGACACCGAAGTCTGCCCGGCATGCGGGAGCAGCAAAACGGAGACCTTTCTGAACAAGCGAAACAGCTTTCTTGCGTGGCTCCTGCTCGGATTGCCTTTACTGTTGCCGACGGAAAGGAAAAGATGTCATGATTGCGGTCATGAATGGAACCCTGCCAGATGAGCAATTCCACGTGTGGCAATCGTCGCGATCTTGATGGGTCGATCCGCACGTATCCGACATGATGAGGTTATAGTGCAGCAAACACCATCCAACATCGTGCTCATCGGCATGCCGGGGGCCGGCAAGAGCACCGTCGGCGTGATCCTCGCCAAAGAGACCGGCCGCGAATTCGTGGACACGGACCTGCTCATCCAGACGGCCTGCGGGCGGATGCTGCAGGATAT
This sequence comes from Deltaproteobacteria bacterium, assembly GCA_021779095.1. Classification (GTDB taxonomy): domain Bacteria; phylum Desulfobacterota; class Desulfuromonadia; order Geobacterales; family JAJYBI01; genus JAJYBI01. The sequence continues at coordinate 47,755 of JAJYBI010000010.1, read as the reverse complement.
CGTGGATACGGACGGCTACCTCGTCCTTCGGGAGATCGAGGAGGAGATCCTGCGGGGGCTCTCCGTGGAGCAGAGTGTCGTCGCAACGGGTGGGAGCGCGGTTTACAGCGAGCCGGCCATGGCTCACCTGGCGAATAACGGCACCATCGTCTTCCTGGAGGTAGAGCTGGCGACGCTGGAACGGCGGGTGAAGGACTACAGCACCCGGGGGCTCGCCAAACGCCCCGACCAGAGCTTCGACGACCTGTTCGTCGAGCGCGGCGCCCTCTACCGCAGATACGCCCAGGTCACGATCCGCTGCGACGAGCTGACCATGGAGGAGGTCTGTGAGCGGATCATCGCGGCGGTATGTGCGATAAATCCTTCTCCCCCTGGGAGAAGGTGGCCTGCCCTCACCTAATTCCTCTCCCGGAGGGAGAGGACAAGGAGTGCTCTCCCCCTTTGGGGGAGAGATAGAGAGAGGGACTGGCCGGATGAGGGAGCGCAACAGGAAATCATCTTTCCCCTCACCCTGGCCCCCTCCCTCGGGGAGAGGGTAACACCACGAAAAAAGGCATCCCACGTCGGTGGAATGCCTTTTCGTTTCTGAGTTTGTGGAGCCCGCTTCAGCTGTGCTCGCGGGTGGCGTGGAATGCGAGATCCTTCCAGGTGTCCATGGTGTTGTCCAGCCGCCACTGGCTTCCCGCCAGGTACGCCAGGTTCCCCTCGCCGTCGGTGAAGAGGCTCATCTTCTCCTTCTTCTCGAACTCCTCCAGCCGCTTCTTCTCGCCGGTGACCCAGCGGGCGGTGGCGTAGCTGGCCGGCTCGTAGGTGGCCTTCACGTTGTACTCGTACTCCAGCCGGTGCATGACCACGTCGAACTGCAGGATACCCACGGCGCCGACGATCCAGTCGCTCCCCATGAGCGGGCGGAAGACCTGGGTGGTCCCCTCCTCCGCCAGCTGCACGAGCCCCTTCTCCAGCGCCTTGGACTTCATCGGGTCCAGGAGCCTGACCTTCCTGAAATGCTCCGGCGCGAAGTTGGGGATGCCGGTGTACTTCAGCGCCTCCCCCTGGGTGAAGGTGTCGCCGATCTTGATGATGCCGTGGTTGTGGATGCCGATGATGTCGCCGGGGTATGCTTCCTCCACGTTGGTACGGTCCTGGGCCATGAAGATGGTGGCGTTGGCGATCTGCATGTCGCGGTTAAGGCGCAGGTGCTTTACCTTCATCCCCCGGGTGAACTTGCCGGAGCAGATCCGGAAGAAGGCGATCCGGTCCCGGTGGGCCGGGTCCATGTTCGCCTGGATCTTGAAGACGAAGCCGGTGAACGGCTCCTCGTAGGGGGATACGGTGCGGCTGGCCGCCTCCCGCGGCAGCGGCGACGGGGCGTGCTCCACGAAGGTGTCCAGCAGCTGCTGCACGCCGAAGGTGTTGATGGCGCTGCCGAAGAAGACCGGCGTCTGCAGGCCGGCCAGGTACGCCTCCTGCTCGAACGGGTGGCACGCCCCCTCCAGGAGTTCCACCTCGTTCCTGAGTTCCTCCACCTGGCTCCCCAGGAGCTCATCCAGTTTGGGATCATCCAGCCCCTGCACGGTGACGGTGCGGCCGGTTCCCCGGTCCGCCTCCGGGTCGAAGAAGGTGAGCTCCTTCGTGTACAGGTGGTAGGTGCCGCGGAACCGTTTCCCCATCCCGACCGGCCAGGTCATGGGGGCGCACTGGATGTTGAGGACGCTTTCGATCTCGTCGATCAGCTCCAGCGGCTCCTTCCCCTCCCGGTCCAGCTTGTTGATGAAGGTCATGATCGGGGTGTGGCGCAGGCGGCAGACCTCCAGGAGCTTCTTGGTCTGGCTCTCGACGCCCTTTACCGAGTCGATGACCATGAGGACCGAGTCCACGGCGGTGAGGACGCGATAGGTGTCCTCGGAGAAGTCGTTGTGCCCCGGGGTGTCCAGCAGGTTGATGTCGTAGCCGTCGTACTCGAACTTCATGACGGAGGAGGTGACGGAGATGCCGCGCTGCTTCTCCATCTCCATCCAGTCGGAGGTGGCGTGGCGGGCGCTCTTCCGGGCCCGGACCTCGCCGGCCTGCTGGATGGCGCCGCCGAAGAGGAGCAGCTTTTCTGGGATGGTGGTCTTGCCGGCGTCCGGATGGCTGATGATGGCGAAGGTACGGCGGCGGTCGATCTCGTTTTCGTTGTGCTTCTTCACGTGGTCGTACTCTCCTGCGATGGTCGTCGGTGATGCCCGGGGGACACACAAAGGGCGAAGAGATCCTCTTCGCCCGGGTGTAACATCGCTATAATGACACCTTACGCCGCGAAAGGGCAACAGAAAAATAGACCATTCTCGTGTTGGACAGTATTCAAGAGCCAGTTTGGAAATGCCTTCCAAACGTTCCCTCCCCCTTGACGGGGGAGGGATAGGGTGGGGGTGAAGGTGCCAAGATATCAACCTGTTGAAGCTCCCCCACCCCCCGCCCCCTCCCGTCAAGGGAGGGGGTTGAGGAGCGGCGGCGAAGCGACCCGTTCCCATTTTGCCGCGGCAGTGGTACAGTTGCGGCATGGACGCCTCCGCATCCGAAACGCTGGAGCTGGTGGATACCCACTGTCACCTGGACGACGGCCGGTTCGGCCGGTCGCTGGAGGAGGTGCTGGGCCGCGCCCGCGCCGCCGGGGTGACCCGGTTCGTGGTTCCCGGCGTGGTGCCGGAGGGCTGGGGGGAGATCGCACGCATCGCCCGGAAGCACGCCGGGGTGTTCGCCGCCCCCGGCCTGCATCCCATGCGGGCGAAGCTGTATGGTTCCGAAACCCTGCGTGAACTGGAGCGCTCCCTGGACGGGGCGGTGGCGGTGGGGGAGATCGGCATCGATCCCTCCTACAAGGATGTGCCGCGGGAGCTCCAGGCGGAGGCGTTCCGGGGGCAGCTGCGGCTGGCCGTTGCAGCGGGACTGCCGGTCCTGATCCACTGCCGCCGCGCCTTCGACGAGACGCTCCGTATCCTCCGGGAGGAGCGGGTGGAGCGGGTCGGGGGGATCATGCACGCCTTCTCGGGGAGCGCGGAGACGGCCCGGGCCTGCATCGACCTGGGGCTTCTCGTCTCCGTGGCGGGGACGGTCACCTACGGTAACGCGGTGCGACCGCTTGAGGTGGTACGGGCCGTACCGCCGGATGCCCTCGTGCTGGAGACCGACGCCCCGGACATGACCCCGGAGCCGCACCGGGGGCTCCCCAACGAGCCGGCGTTCATCATCGAGACGGCCCGGCGGGTGGCGGAGCTCAAAGGGGTGACGGTGGCGGAGCTGGCGAGGGTCACCAGTGCCAACGCCCGGCGTCTGCTGAGAATATGATTAACCCCTCTAAATCTCCCCTTGTCAGGGGAGACTTCGCTGCTTCCCCCCTGACAAGGGGGGACCGAGGGGGGGGGTATCCTGTCCATCCTGTAAATTCGATCAAGTTTGAGGTGACTACCATGTCCGCATTACACCGCTTCTCCCGCACCGAGCTCCTCATCGGCCCGGATGGACTCGACAGGCTGAAGAACGCCACCGTCGCCATCTTCGGCCTGGGGGGCGTCGGGAGCTATGCCGCCGAGGCGCTCTGCCGCGCCGGGGTCGGCCGGCTCGTCATCGTAGACTTCGACGACATCTGCCTCACCAACGTGAACCGGCAGCTGCACGCCATGGACGGGACCGTGGGGAAGGCGAAGACCGTTGCGATGGCGGAGCGGATGCGGCTCATCAACCCGGCGGCGGAGATCGTCCCGTACCGGGAGTTCTACGCGGCGGAGCGGAGCGCCGAGCTCCTGTCCAACTCCTACGACTACGTGGTGGACGCCATCGACCACTTCACGAGCAAGATCCACCTCATCAAGAGCTGCCGGGAGCGGAACATCCCGATCGTCTCCAGCATGGGGGCGGCCATGAAGCTGGACCCGACCCTCGTCAGGGTGGGGGACATCTCGGAGACGACCCGCTGCCGCATGGCCCGGTCGGTCAGGAAGCTCCTGCGCAAGGCGGGGATCGAGCACGGGGTGAAGGTGGTCTATTCCCTGGAGGAGTTCCGCGAGCCGCCGAAGGACGCGGGGTGCAAGGGGAACTGCATCTGCCCCAACAAGGACGACCAGGCGTTCTCCTGCGAGCACCGGCGGGTCATCCTCGGCAGCATCTCGTTCATCCCGTCGCTCTTCGGCCTCACCATGGCGGGGGTGGTGGTGAACGACCTGCTCGCCGCCGGGAAACGCTCGCCGTCCCGCTGATCGGGCGCTTGCAATCGCTCCTTTTGCCGATATACTGACATCACCAAAATGTATACAGTGACGTATATGAAAAAAGGGGGGACATGTTATGGGCAAGGAATACTCGGTGCAGGAGGCTCTGAAGCTGGCGATCCAGGCGGAAAAGGACAGCATGGACTTCTACCGCAAGGCGGCGGAGGTGACGAGGAACGACCGGGCGAGAAAGGTGTTCGACCTTCTGGCCAACGAAGAGGTGGGGCACCTCAAGTCCTTCTTCGATCATTACAGGGGGGGTGAGTTCGGCGACCTGCAGACCTACATGGCGTCTCCACCCGACACGACCAACGCCACCTACCGGGCGCTCATGAAGGCGATCGACGACGAGACCCACGAGCAGAAGGCGCTGGAGATCTCCCTGAAGGAGGAGAAGTCCTGCATCGAACATTATACGGTGCTCGTGAAGGATATCGTCGATCCGCTCGTGCGGGGTATCTTCGAACGGGTCATCAAGGAGACCCAGGGGCACTACGACATGATCGAGGACGAGTACATGCACGTCATGAAGATGGTGGACAAGTCGGACCAGGATATCTACGTAAGGGAGTAGTGATGAAGAAAACGATCTGTACCGTGCTTTTTGCCATTGTCCTTCCGGCGTCCGCGCGTGCCGGCCAGGAGGTGCGCGGCGTGGTGTTCACCCCCGAGGCGCTGAAGGTGATCGACGTGAAATGCCTCAACTGCCACAACCGGCAGCGGATCGAGGAGGCGGCGCGTGAACACAGGGACATGGGGAAGATAGTGGAGCGTATGGAGAAGAAGGGGGTGTCGCTCACCGCGCATGAGAAGCAGGTGATGGGGCATTTCAACGGACCGGGACCGTTCAAGTAGAGACGCGGTTCCAATTCCCCCGGACGCAAAAAGGGCGCCCGGCTGATGGCCGGACGCCCTTTTTGCGTGTATGCCCTGCGGGCCGTTACATCCTGGCCAGCAGCGGAACGATCAGGAGCGATACGATGTTGATGATCTTGATCATCGGGTTGACCGCCGGGCCGGCGGTGTCCTTGTACGGGTCGCCGACGGTGTCGCCGGTGACGGCCGCCTTGTGGGCCTCGCCCCCCTTGCCGCCGTGGTGACCGTCTTCGATGTATTTCTTGGCGTTATCCCAGGCGCCGCCGCCGGTGGTCATGGAGATGGCGACGAAGATGCCGGTGACGATGGTGCCGACGATGACCCCGCCCAAAGCCTTGGGGCCGAGGGTGAAGCCGACGATGATCGGGGCGGCAATGGGGATCAGGCCGGGGATAACCATTTCCTTGAGGGCGGTCTTGGTAACGATGTCGACGCAGGAGGCGTAGTCCGGTTTGCCGGTGCCTTCCATGATCCCCTTGATCTCGCGGAACTGGCGACGGACTTCGATAACAACGGCGCCGCCGGCCTTGCCGACGGCTTCCATGCACTGTGCGGCGAAGTAGTAGGGAAGCATGCCGCCGATGAAGAGGCCGATGATGATGTACGGGTCGGAGAGGTCGAATTTGATGATCTCCTTGCCGGCAAGTTGCAGGGCGTGATTCAATTCGTCTACGTACGAGGTGAAGAGGATCACGGCAGCCAGACCTGCGGAGCCGATGGCATAGCCCTTGGTAACGGCCTTGGTGGTGTTGCCGACGGCGTCCAGCGGATCGGTGACGTCGCGGACCGACTTGTCCAGTTCGGCCATTTCGGCGATACCGCCGGCGTTGTCGGTGATCGGGCCGTAGGCGTCCATGGCGACGACGATACCGGTGAGGGAGAGCATGGAGACGGCGGCGATGGCGATGCCGTACACGCCGGCACAGTTGAACGCCACGAAGATACCGGCCGAGATAACGATGATGGGCAGTGCCGTGGCTTTCATGGAGACGCCGAGGCCGGCGATGACGTTGGTGCCGTGGCCGGTGGTGGATGCCTGGGCGATGTGCTGGACCGGAGCGTATTCGGTGGCGGTGTAGTACTCGGTGATCCAGAAGATGGCGCCGGTGACGATCAGGCCGACAATGGCGGAGATGAAGATGTTCATGGCGCTGAAGCTCTGGCCGGCGGCGTTGGTAAGACCTTCCGGGAACATCTGGGTGGTGACGAAGTAGAAGGCGATGCAGGCGATTACGCCGGAGACGATCAGGCCCTTGTAGAGGGCGCCCATGATCTTCTGGCCCGCGCCCAGTTTGACAAAGTAGGTGCCGATGATGGAGGCGACGATGGAGATGCCGCCCAGGATCAACGGATAGCTGACCGACGCAGGGTTGCTGGTGAAGGTAATGGCGCCAAGGAGCATGGCGGCGATGAGGGTGACGGCGTAGGTTTCGAAGAGGTCGGCGGCCATGCCGGCGCAGTCGCCCACGTTGTCCCCCACGTTGTCGGCGATAACGGCCGGGTTACGCGGGTCGTCCTCGGGGATGCCCGCTTCGACCTTGCCCACCAGGTCGGCACCGACGTCGGCGCCCTTGGTGAAGATGCCGCCGCCGAGACGGGCGAAGATGGAGATGAGGGAACCGCCGAAGCCGAGGCCCACCAGCTGGCTGACCACTTCCTTGACCGGCGCACCGGGCATGATCTGCTGCAGGACCAAGTAGTAGCCGGCCACGCCCAGGAGGCCGAGGCCGACAACGAGCATGCCGGTGATGGCGCCGCCCTTGAAGGCAACGTTCAGTGCCTTGTGAATGCCGGACTTGGCGGCTTCGGTGGTGCGCACGTTGGCGCGGACCGAAACGAACATGCCGATGAAGCCGGTGAGGCCGGAGAAGATGGCGCCGATGGCGAAGCCGCCGGCGGTCTTGATGCCGAGCGTGGCGGCAATGAGGACGAACATGACGATGCCGACGACGCCGATGATCGTGTACTGGCGTTTCATGTAGGCGCCGGCGCCTTCCTGGACCGCAGCGGCGATCTGCTTCATCCGCTCGTTACCCTGGGGGAGCCCCAGGATCCACTGGGCCGATATCAGGCCGTAGGCGACTGCTGCCGCGGCGCAGACAAGGGCGAAGTATACTGCGTACTGTTCCATGAAAAAACCCTCCTGTTTGATATGCCTGTGAAAGGCTGAAATGTCCGGAAAAAAACAAAAAATAGTTATATTAATTGCCCCTGGATGTCAATCTTTTATTGGAATATTCAGCGTATTGCCACGGGTGAGCCGTGCGGGATGAGGCGCAGTTGCGTGGAGGCGGTCCCGGTCCGTACGGTCTGCGGTTGCTCCGGCACCGTCCCAAACTCCTTGCGCTTGTACTAATGAATCTGTATCATTAACCTGATATTTCGAGCGGATAACCAACCGATGTTCGCTTCCGGCAGCTGCCTGCTGCCGTTTTTCGTTCCATAGTTTCGACAGGGGGCTGACCTGCATATGCTGGATACACGCATTCTTGATGAACTGAGAAAGATCGTCGGCACCGACCAGGTGGCAACCGACCGGCAGGACCTGATCTGCTATGGTTACGACGCCACCCAGATGGAGTTTCTTCCCGATGCGGTGGTGCACCCGGGGAGTACGGAAGAGGTCGCCGCGATCCTCAAGCTGGCGAACCGGGAGGGGATTCCCGTTTTCCCGCGCGGCGCGGGGAGCGGCTTTACCGGTGGCGCGCTTCCGAAGGGTGGCGGCATCGTCCTCGTGGTGACCCGGCTGAACCGGATCCTCAGGATCGATACGGAGAACCTGATCGCGGAGGTGGAGCCGGGTGTCGTTACCGAGCAGTTCCAGCTGGCCGTGGAGAAGCTCGGGCTCTTCTATCCCCCCGACCCGGCGTCGCTCAAGTTTTCCACCCTGGGGGGCAACGTGGCGGAGAACGCCGGCGGGCCGCGTTGTGTCAAGTACGGCGTCACCCGCGACTTCGTCATGGGGCTGGAGGTGGTGCTCCCCACCGGCGAGATCATCCGTACCGGCGGCGAGACCTACAAGGGTGTTGTCGGGTACGACCTGACCCGTCTCCTGTGCGGCTCCGAGGGGAGCCTGGGGGTCATCACCAAGATCATCTTCAAGCTCTTGCCGTTGCCCGAGGCGAAGAAGACCATGCTCACCATCTTCGACTCCATCGACGGGGCTGCCAAGGCGGTCTCCGCCATCATCGGCGGCAAGATCATCCCGACGACCCTGGAGTTCATGGACTACGCGACGCTTACGTGCGTGGAGCGGCGGTTCAGCCTCGGCATCCCCGCGGAGGGGCGGGCGGTGCTCCTCATCGAGGTGGACGGCGACCGCGACCTGATCGAGAAGCAGGCGGAGCGGATCCACGAGATCATCAGGCCGCTCGGCCTCGTGCAGTTCAAGGTGGCAAAGGACGCCGCCGAGTCGGAGGCGCTCTGGCGGGTGCGGCGGCTCGTGTCGCCGAGCCTTCGGGACGTGAACCCGGACAAGTTCAACGAGGATATCGTCGTGCCGCGCTCGAAGGTGCCGGACGTGATCCGGCGGATCGAGAAGATCCAGCAGCGGTATGACATCCCCATCGTCAACTTCGGTCATGCGGGGGACGGCAACATCCACGTGAACGTCATGATCGACAAGCAGGTAGAGGGCCAGGAGGAGAAGGCCCACGAGGCGATCGCCGAGGTGTTCCGGGCGGCGCTGGACTTAAGCGGCACCATGTCCGGCGAGCATGGCGTGGGGCTCGCCAAGCAGCCGTACATCCACCTGGAGCTGACCCAGGCCCAGGTGGCGGCGATGCAGGCGATCAAGAAGGCGCTGGACCCCAACAATATTTTGAACCCCGGCAAGATGTTCCCGGTGGAAATCTGAGAGATATGGGACGGATAGGACAGATGGGACATATATGTCTTATCCGTCCCATTGGTCCCAATGCTTAACAGGAAGGTTATCGATTTGGATCCGTTGAAGCGTATTGAAAACGAACTGAAGAAATGCGTGAAGTGCGGCGCCTGTCGGGCCAACTGTCCGGCGTTCGCGGCCTACGGCAAGGAGCCGGCGGTGGCGCGGGGGAAGATCGCCCTGGCCCAGCATCTCCTTAAAGGCGACATCGAACTGGACGGCGCCACCTATGCCGCCATGTCCAAGTGTCTTCTGTGCGGGAGCTGCGTGGAGAAGTGTCCCAACGAGGTTCCGACGGACGAGATCGTCATGGTGGCGCGGGAGGCGCTGGCGAAAGAGCGGGGGCTCACCACCTTCCACCAGGCGGTGGGGCGGGTCATCAGGAACCGCAGGCTGATGAACTTCGGCGCCCTGGCCGGCCGCATCCTGGGGCCGCTCTTCTTCCGCAAGGTGCCGGCCACCTCGGGCTTAAGGCTCCGGTTCCCGCTGCCGTTTGTGGGGGGGAAGCGCCACATCCCCCAGATTGCCCGGAAACCGTTCATGGACCGGCACCCCGAGGTCATTCCGGGAGAGCCGGGCAAGCCGCGAATTCTCTTCTTCGTGGGGTGCATGACCAACTTCGTCTATACGGAGGTGGGGGAGGCGGCGCTCGCGCTCTTCCGTCACCTGGGCTGCACGGTCATCATCCCGAAAGACCAGCAGTGCTGCGGCCTGCCGGGGATGTCCGGCGGCGATCTCGACACGGTGCGGGGGCTGGCGGAGAAGAACCTGGCCGCCCTGGAGCGGTACGAGGCGGACTACGTGATGACCGCCTGCGCTACCTGCGGCGGTGCCCTGCACAAGTTCTACCCGGCGGTGATCGGCAGGAAGCATCCGGAGCTCATGGAGCGGTGCCGGGCGCTGGCGGAGAAGACCGTGGACGCCGCGGTGCTTTTGCAGAAGCTCGGTTTGAATCCGGAAGAGACCGGCGCTGGCGATGAGCTGCGGATCACCTACCACGACCCGTGCCATCTGCGCACGAGGAACATCACGCGGCAGCCGCGGGAGCTGCTTACCGCCACGCCGGGGGTCGGGCTCGCGGAGATGGCGGGGGCCGACAGGTGCTGCGGCCTCGGCGGCACCTTCAACGTCTACCACTACGACGCATCCATGCGGATCAACACCGGCAAGACCGAGGCGATCGTCGCCACCGGCGCCCAGGCCGTCGTCACCGGCTGTCCCGGCTGCATGATGCAGCTCTCCGACGGGCTGCACCATGCGGGGAGCCGGGTGCGCGTGCTGCACACCCTGGAGATCCTGGCCCGCCGTCTGCGCAAGACCCCGTAATATTTCCTCTTTTCCACACCCTGTTGCGGTCCCGGCCTTCGTCGGGACCGTGTCATACCCCCTCGCCGCAACAAACCGTTCTACACCCCACTCCCGTTTCCCGGAAACGTATACGAATTTTAACTATGTGCCGCCGATGGTCGGGGTAAAAATCTGTTGACACCCCCGCATGCTTTCGGTATTTTTTAGCCAGAGTAAAAACCAGTTTTATTTTTTGATGAAAGTATACGAGAAGATCAGATGACGGATTACAACATCGGTGCAAAGATCAAGAAACTCCGCCTGGCCAAGAAGCTGACCCTGCAGGCGGTCGCCCGGGAGACCGGCTTTTCGCCCGCGCTCATCTCCCAGATCGAGAACAACAACGTCTCTCCCCCCATTGCCACGCTTTCCAAGATCGCCAAATTTTTCGACGTGAAGATCGGTATTTTCTTTACCGAAGACGAGGAGGAGTGCCGCTACGAGGTGGTACGGAGCGGCGAGCGGAAACTGATCCCGCGGGTGATCTCCCGTTCCGGCACGAGCCAGGGGTATTCGTATGAATCACTTTCATTCCGCAAGCAGAACAAGAAGATGGAGCCGTTCCTCCTCACCGTGACGGAGAAGGCGTCGGAGGAGAACACCTACAGCCACGACGGCGAAGAGTTCCTGTTCGTCATGAAGGGGACGGCGGACCTGCTCCTGGACGAGGAGCGGATCGTCCTTTCCGAGGGGGACTGCGTCTACTTCGATTCTTCCCTGAAGCACCGGCTCCTCTCCACGGACGGTGCGGAGGTGAAGGTGCTGGCGGTGGTGACCCGCTAGGCGTTCCGTGACCCGCATAATTACAGGGCCCCTGTCCGGTGGCCCGTTTTTTTTACCCAGTTGTGTATACAAAATCAGGTTGACAGGCTGGAGGCTGAAGGCTGCCGGAAATAAGTCTTGACCTTCGGCCTTCAGCCTGAACCCCTCATAACGGAAGGATGGCACAGATGGCTAAGAACGCGGTAGTACCCTCACTGCACAATCCGTTTGATCCCGCCGAGAAGGTCGAATTCACCATACCGGGCGAGATCTCGCGCTCGACCGGCGGCTACGAGGAGGCGATGCGGGAAGGGCACGAGCTCATCCAGCGCCCCGTCAAATCGGTGAAGATCGAACAGATCGAGAAGCAGCATTTCAAGAAGCGGATGACCGTCTGGGAGCGGCTGCGGGTCCTGTCCGGCACGGCGCCCAACGTCCTGTACCAGAACTGGGGGAAGAACCTGGACGGCGCGTCGCTCGTGACCGCCATCCTGAACATCGGCGGCCGCGACGTGGCGGTGTACGGCCACGACTTCACCGTGCGCGCCGGCTCCATCGACGCCACCAACGGCAGCAAGCTGGCCCGGCTCTTCAACCTCGCCGCCGAGAAGGGGATTCCCCTCATCGGCATGAACGACTCCGCCGGCGCCTACGTCCCCGCCGGGGTCGGCGGGCTGGACGGCTATGCCGAGGCGTTCACCGCCTTGCGCAAGATCAGCGGCGTGGTCCCCTCCATCATGTGCATGTTCGGCTTCAACGCCGGCGGCGGCTCCTACCTGCCGCGCCAGGGCTCCTTCGTCATCCAGCCCAACGACACCTTCTTCGGCCTCACCGGTCCCGGTGTCGTGAAGTCCGTCCTCGGCGAGGACATCACCCCGGAAGAGCTGGGTGGCCCCAAGGTGCACGGCAGGTCGGGCGTCGCCGACCTGACCGTCACCGACGAGGTGGCGGCCCTGCGCACCGCGGTGCGGCTTCTGTCCTATATCCCGGACAACAACGGCGTGGCCGCGCCGTACCAGGAGACGAGCGATCCCCTGGACCGGAAGACCTGGGAGATCAACACGCTCCTTAAAAAGGCGTTCAACTCCCCCACCGGGTTCAATACCCCGTTCGACGTCTCCATCATCATCCAGCAGATCTGCGACCACGGCGACTACTTCGAGCTGCAGCCGGAGCGGGCCAGGGAGGTGGTCACCGCCTTCGGCCGCCTGGGGGGCCACGTGGTCGGCTTCGTGGCCAACAACTCGGCGGTGGCCTCGGGCCAGATCGACTGCGACTCGGCGGTCAAGATCGCCCGGTTCGTCCGGTTCTGCAACATCTACAACATCCCCATCATCTTCATGGAGGACACCACCGGCTTCCTGCCGGGGCGCGAGCAGGAGGCCCGCGGTATCGTCCAGGCCGGCCGTTCCATGCTCGACTCCATCGTGGACGTGCGTACGCCGCGCATCCTCCTGATCCTGCGCAACGCCTTCGGCGGTGCCTATGCCTCCTACAACAACTACCCCACCGGCGCCGACCTGGTGCTGGCGCTCCCCACCACCCGCCTGGCGGTCATGGGGCCGGCCGGCAAGGAGTTCGTCTACAAGGACGAGCTGCGCAAAATCCGCGGCGCCGCCATGGAGATGGTCAGGAAGGGGGCGGAGGGGCGTGTCCAGGCCGGCATGGACGGCACGGAGGCCAGGAAGGACGCCGAGAAGGAGGCGGCGGAGTGGCTGAAGGGCCAGGAGGCCGCCCTCAACGCCCGCTACGAGAAGGAGCTGATGAACCCGAAAGAGGGGCTCTCCCTCGGCTCCATCTCCTCCATCGTCATGCCCACCGACCTGCGGCAGGTGCTGGGCGAGAACATGGCGTTCCTTTTGCGGCACTACAAGGCGGCCCCCATGGGCGGGCCGCAGCGCGAGTTCCACTAGATGCGAATCAACACCTGCCACAGAGGCACGGAGACACAGAGAACGGCAAAACCGAAAGAAGCTTAATTCTCAATTGGGTTTGAGCCTTAATGTGACGAAAAAAAGATTTCTCCGTGTCTCTGTGTCTCCGTGGCAGATGTAAAGGAATTGGATATTCAATTTTGAATTGGAGATATAACCATGACCGACTTCTATACGCATAACCCGTTGATACACCGCGACCGCCGCCTCGGCGCGTCCGCGTCCGAGTGGGTCCGCTCGTTTGCCTGCGAGGACCTGAAGCCGCTGATCGTCTGCCGCGGCCCGATCCGCAAGGAGGCGATGGACGTCTTCACGGAGATGGGGATCGGCCACTTCGGCATCCTCTTGTCCGAGAAGGACTCCATCGTCTACCCCAACGCCCTGGCCCCCGAACTGCGCCAGCTCACCGATTCCAACCGCGTGCACCGCGTGCCCGACTACACCGGCGCCAGCAAGGAGGAGCGGGTGGAGCGGATTGGTCAGATCATCCGGATCGCCAAGGACAACAACTACGATGCCATCTTCGCCGGCTACGGGTTCATGGCCGAGGACGAGGAGTTCGTCGCCGCCATCGAGAACGCCGGTCTCTCCTTCATCGGTCCCAACTCCCGGACCCAGGCGGACGCGGGGAAAAAGGACGAGGCGAAGCGGACCGCCCTGTCGGTGGGGGTCAGCGTCACCCCCGGCATCAACAACGTCACCGCCCGCACCCTGGTGAAGAAGCATCCGACCCGCGAGAAGCTGACGGCGCTGGCGAAGGCGGAGGGGCTCGCCGTCGATGCCAAGGTCCTGAACGACAGGAAGCTCTCCCTGGAGGACCTGGCGGACCAGATCCTGTACGCGTCCTACGAGAAGGGGATTGACCTGTACTCCATCGAGGAGCTCTCCGCCCAGGTGCAGGTCGAGGTGGAGGCGATGTTTAAGGAATACCCGGCGAGCCGGATTCGCCTCAAGGCGATCGGCGGCGGCGGCGGCAAGGGGCAGCGGATCCTCGGCGCATCGCTCCTGACGGTCAAAAAGCCGACGGACAGGCAGATAAAAGAAGCGGCCGCCGAAACCCCGACCCTGGTGCGCGAGGTGCTGAACGAGGTCAAGGCGAACGGCGTCGGGGACAACAAGAACGTCCTCGTGGAGCTGAACATCGAGCAGACCCGTCACAACGAGATCCAGCTGGTGGGGAACGGCGAATGGTGCGTGTCGCTCGGGGGGCGCGACTGCTCCCTGCAGATGCACGAGCAGAAGCTCCTGGAGGTCTCCGTCACCCAGGAAGGGTTGGCGGTCGCCATCGAGACGGCGAAAAAGGCGGGCCGGAAGGGCGAGGTGAAGGCGCTGGAGAGTGACCTGAACGTGCTGAAGCGGATGGAGGATGACGCCGCCAAGTTCGGCGTGGCGGTGGGGCTCGACTCCGCCTCCACCTTCGAGTGCATCGTGGACCGCGACCGGTACTACTTCATGGAGGTGAACACCCGCATCCAGGTGGAGCACCGGGTCTCGGAACTCTGCTACTCCCTCAAGTTCGTAAATCCGAAGAACAAGAACGAGTTCTTCATCGTGGAATCGCTGGTGGAGGCGATGGCGCTCCTGGCGCGGCACAAAAAAAGGCTCCCCAAGCCGGAGCGGCTGCCCCGTTTCGGTGCCGGCGCCGAGGCGCGGCTGAACGCCACCGACTGCTCGCTGTCGCCCCATGCCGGCGGGATGATCCGCTACTGGTCCAAGCCGATCGAGGGTGAGATCCGCGACGACCAGGGGATCTGCATGGTGAACCCGGATACGGGGATGTTCATGCGCTACAAGGTGGCGGGGGCCTACGACTCCAACATCGCCCTGTTGTTGACGAAGGGGGCGGACCGGCTCGACAGCTACCGGCACCTCTCCAGGGTGCTGGGGAAGACGACCCTGCGCGGGACCGATCTGGCCACCAACCTGGAGTTCCACTACGGTCTCGTGAACTGGTTCCTCGGCCAGAACGTCATGGCGAAGCCGACGACCCGCTTCGTCGTGCCGTACCTGACCCTGGTGGGGCAGTTGAAGGACGAGGCGAACCGGCTGGATACGGTCTTCGCCTTCATCCAGATGAAGAAGGCATACGCGAAGCGGATGGCGGAGCAGTTCCCCGACGACCCGAAGGCGGGGAAGGAGATGTCCGCCATCCTGGACCGCAAGGGGACCCTGGTGACCCGCCCCATGGATATGCTTCTGGAAGACCCGCATCTGCTGTCCGGCTGGCTCTCCATCAACCGGAAGAACTTCTCCATCGAGAAGGGGAAGGTGGTCTGGCACGACAACCCGTTCGTGATCCTCGCCGACACCTACGAGTATCTGGACATGGGGTGGAACCCGGCGGCGCCGGCGGCCGAGGTGATCTGGGAGCACGACGACGTGCTCTTGCAGAAGGGGCTGCGGTTCTACGCCACCCTGTCCGAGCGGTCCCGGCTGGGGATGCACGAGTTCGACAAGCTGTCGGTCATCCTGGCGAAGGACAAACCGCAGCTCGGTTTCCCGGAGGAGGAGTGGGCACAGGTGCGTTCCGCCCATGCCGGGTTCGAGGCCGGGCTGGAACTCCTGGGGATGCTCTTCCTGGTGGCCGAGAACGTTCAGTTCTGGGCGTTCAAGGTGGAAGACGACCTGGAGGTGACGATTCCCGCCCACCTTCACGACCCGGAGCTGCAGGCCCGCATGAAGAAGGTGCTGGTGCCGCCGCCGGCGACCAAGGCCGATGAGATCGTGGCGATCTGCGGCGGGATGTACTACGGCCAGGAGGCGCCCGGCCTGCCACCGTTCGTCCACGAGGGGATGCACTTCGAGAAGGGGCAGCCGCTGTACATCATCGAGGTCATGAAGATGTTCAATACGGTCCGGGCCACCTTCTCCGGTACCGTCGACAGGATCATCATGCAGGGGGCGGACGGCTCCATCGTCCAGAAGGGACAGCCGCTCTTCAAGATCACCCCGGACGAGAAGTTCGTGGAGATCGATCCGGAAGAGCTCGACCGGCAGCGCCGGGAGAAGACGCTCTCCTATCTCAAGGCGGTCCTGTAGAGCGCTTCGTCCGGTTTCTTACTATCTGACGTCTCAAGAGGAGGGTGTCGTGCGTAAAGGCAAGTTTATCGTACTCGAAGGGATCAGCGGCTCGGGGCAGCAGGTGAAGGCGGGCATCGTGGCGCTGCACAAGACCCTGGTGGCGCAGGGGCACAGCGTCGTGGAATGCGCCAATCCAGATTCGGGGCGCGCCAAGGAGCTGGGGGTGAACTCCATGATCAACTGGCCGTTCGCCAAGGACGCCCGTGCCGATTTCATGTTCGAGGCGGCGGTCCGGACCGAGATATTCAGGAATATCGTGAAGCCCGCCCTCGATGCGGACAAGATCGTCCTCTGCAAGCAGTCGAGCATCTCGTCGCTCGCCAATGCGTACGTGAACGGCTACGCGAAGAACTTCGACGTGCTCCGGCACCTGGAGAAGATATCCCGCGGGTTTCTCTTCGGCGACGAGATCTACCCGGACCTGACGCTCTTCTTCGACGTCCCGGCGGAGGAGGCGTGCGAACGGATCGAGGAGGTGCTCCAGATCCACCACGAGGGGGGAATCGCGTATTACGAGCAGATGCGCGCGTTCTACCAGAAGGAGATCGGCCGCTGGAACGGTGTCACGATCGACGCCTCCACCAGACGGGGTCAGGACGAGATCGTCGCCGAGGCGATTGCACACGTGAAGGCGGTCCTCTGACGGCCGACGGGTGGTTGGAATTCCATCAGCAGCATTGAAATACAGATCAGCATCTTACCAAGGAGAACATGCATGAGCATCAATGACCGGAAGGCGGGCTGGAACGAGTCCGTCGTCGCCAGGAATATCGCGAGATCGCCGGAGCGGATGGAGGAATTCCGCACCAGCTCGAATCTCACCATGGACCGCTGCTTCACCCCGGAATTCGAGTATCCCGCCTATGACGAGCAGCTCGGCTTTCCCGGCCAGTTCCCGTACACCCGCGGCGTGCAGCCCACCATGTACCGGGGACGGTTCTGGACCATGCGCCAGTATGCGGGGTTCGGCACCGCGAAGGAGTCCAACGAGCGGTACAAGTATCTGCTGTCCGCCGGACAGACCGGGCTTTCCGTGGCCTTCGACCTGCCGACCCAGATGGGGTACGACTCGGACGCCGGGATGAGCCAGGGCGAGGTGGGAAAGGTGGGGGTGGCGATCGACTCCCTCGCCGACATGGAGGTCCTGTTCGACGGCATCCCGCTGGATCGGGTCTCCACCTCCATGACCATCAACTCCACCGCCGCCATCCTCCTCTGCATGTACATCGCCGTGGCGGAGAAGCAGGGGGTCCCGGCCGACAGGATCTCCGGCACCATCCAGAACGACATCCTCAAGGAGTACATGGCCCGCGGCACCTACATCTATCCACCAAAAGAGTCGATGCGGATCATCACCGACATCTTCGCCTACTGCAAGGACCATGTGCCCAAGTGGAACACCATCTCCATCTCCGGCTACCATATCCGGGAGGCGGGCTCCAGCGCGGTGCAGGAGGTGGCGTTCACCCTGGCGGACGGGATCGCCTATGTGGACGCGGCGATTCAAGCGGGCCTGAACGTCGACGAGTTCGCACCCAGGCTCGCGTTCTTCTTCAACGCCCACAACAACCTCTTGGAGGAGGTGGCGAAGTTCCGCGCCGCCCGCCGGCTCTGGGCCAGGATCATGAAAGAGCGGTTCGGGGCGAAAGACCCCAAGTCGCAGATGTTGCGTTTCCACACACAGACCGCCGGCTGCACCCTCACCGCCCAGCAGCCGGACAACAACATCATGCGCGTCACCATCCAGGCGCTGGCGGCGGTGCTCGGCGGCACCCAGTCGCTGCACACCAACTCCCGCGACGAGGCGCTGGCGCTCCCCACGGAGGATTCGGTCCGGATCGCCCTCAGGACCCAGCAGGTGATCGCCCACGAGTCGGGGGTCGCCGACTCCATCGACCCGCTGGCCGGTTCGTTTCTCGTGGAGTCGCTCACCGACCAGATCGAGGCGGCGGCTGTGGAATACATCGACAGGATCGACCGGCTCGGCGGGGCAGTTGAGGCTATTTCCCGCGGTTTCCAGCAGAAGGAGATCCAGGATTCGGCCTACGCCTACCAGCGCGCCATCGAAACCGACGAGATGGTCATCGTCGGTGTCAACCGGTTCACCATCGACAACGAACCCCAGCCCGAGCTGCTGAAGATCACCGGCGAGGTGGAACGGTCCCAGAAGGCGTCCCTCGCGAAAATCAAGGCGGATCGCGACGATACGGCGGTGCGGGACGCCTTGCAGGCGCTGGCCGCGGCGGCGCGTGGCGCGGACAACCTCATGCCGCACATCCTCGCGGCGGTGAAGGTGTACGCCACCCTCGGCGAGATCTCGGATGTCTTCAGGGATGTTTTCGGCGTCCATCGGGAAACGGTGGTACTTTAATTGCATTTGGTGCGGGGGTTTGCCCTCCTGCGCTGCGGAGGATGACGGATGCTGACGAAGATCAACCACATCGGTATTGCCGTGAGCTCGCTGTCCGAGTCGCTGGCGTTTTACGAGACACACCTCGGCATGGCGCTTACGGGGATCGAGGAGGTCGCCGAACAGGGGGTGCGGGTGGCGATGCTTCAGGTGGGGCAGTCGAAGATCGAACTGCTGGAACCGACCTCTCCCGACAGTCCCGTGGCGAAGTTCCTCGATAAGAACGGCCCCGGCATTCATCACCTCGCCTATGAGGTGGCGGATATCGAGGACGCCATTGCGAGACTGGTTGCTGACGGTCTCCGCATGATCGATACGGTGCCGCGGAACGGCGCCCATGGTGCGAGAATTGCGTTTGTCCACCCCAGGAGCAGTGGCGGTGTGCTGACCGAACTCTGTCAGGCGGGCGGCGGTTACTGATTTAATGAAAAAAGCGGCGCAGTTTCAGTCGGATGTGGCGTATACATTTTTTCTTGACTTATGTTTGGGAAATTGTATATTAACGCAACATTTTTAAAACAACTGGCGTCGGCGGTAGGGTCGAACCGGGATGTTCATGGGGGAAATGCCGCACATTCAAGGGCAATGGTTGACAATGACCAACCTCCGGATACATTCAAGCGCGGACTGTGGGCTCGTTATGATGGGGTGCATATGATAAAGTCCCAATGGTTGAGGGTTGGTCTGCCGGTTGTGGTGTCGATGTCTTTGGGATGTATACGGAATAATGGATAGGCCTTTTCGTGGTGCCCCGGTCTGCCGGGGCGGCGATAAAGGCTTTTTTACTATGGAGGGGGATTCATTCTGATACATCAGACTGGAAAAATTACCTGAAAGGTGGTGATGTCGGGACAGGGTACAGATTGCAGGTCGGTTTCGTATTTATTTATTTTTTTTGCACACCAATGAAGGAGGTACTTTACATGAAGGTTTCCAAGAAGATTTTGACAATCGCCGCCGCCGGCGCGCTGACTGTCGCCACTGCACTGCCGGCGTTCGCGCTGGAAAACGAGTTCCACGGTTTCGTGGGGCTGCGCGCCGCCAACTCCAACTACGTCACGGCTGGCGCATTCGGACAGATCCCCATCACCGGCGACAGCAAGACCACGTACAACTGGATCGAGCAGCGGGCCCGCCTGTTCTACACGGCCAAGGCGAACGACAATCTGAAGCTCGTCACCGGCTTCGAGCTCGACAGCATCTGGGGCAAGGACTCCTACACGAACGGCCGCAACGAAGGCGGCGCCCTCGGTGCCGACACGGTGAACCTGGAAACCAAGTGGGTCTACCTGGACTTCAACGTGCCGTCCACCAAGGTGAACGTGAAGGCCGGTATCCAGGGGCTCAACGATGCATACAAGAGCGTCTTCGTCGGCGGCGGCGCCGACGCGGCCGGCGTGTTGATGAGCAGCCCGATGGGCCCCACGACGCTGAGCCTCGGCTGGTTCCGTCTGGACGACAGGTCGGCGACTGCCGCAGCTTTCAACAACAACGGTACCGCGGCTGGTGTCACCTTCTCGAACGGCAAGAAGACCCGCGACCTGCTGCTCCTCGATGCCAAGTGCAACGCCACGAAGGACATGACGTTCGGGGCTTCCTACTACTTCCTGAACAATGACAATTCGCAGGCTACTTCAGCACAGGCCGGTCCTCTTGAACCCAACACGGTCGGCGCGCCTTCCGATTACACGGCGCACGTCCTCGGTCTGAACGCGGCGGCGAAACTCGGTCCGGCGACGGTGGACGGGTTCTTCCTCTACGAGTTCGGCACGATCGATACGTATAATGGAAACGCGTTGAAATCCCACCTCAACTCCTTCGCCGCCAACCTGGCCGGCAAGATGGCGGTGGGTCCCGGTACCGCCAAGGTGAGCGCCCTGTATGTCAACGGCGGCACCAATGCCTTTGTCGACATCAACAACGAGACCTCGGCTGCCTACAGCGAGAACAACTTCGGCAACGCCCTCGGCGACGTGCTGCTGCTTGCCCGCAACCCGTTCCTGACCCAGACGGAGTCGGCCATCATCTACGATGCCGGCAACAACGGCATGGGCGTCATCGGCGGTTCGGTCGGCTACGAAGCCAACGTCACCAGCAAGCTGGTTGCCAAGGCCAATGCCGCCTTCGCCGCCGTGGCCAAGTCCCAGACCGGCCACGACAGCAAGTACCAGGGGACGGAACTCAACGCAGACCTCGGCTACAAGATGTACGACGGCCTGACGGTTGGTGTGAACGGTGCCTACGTGGTCCTCGGCGACTTCTACAAGGGTCTGGGTACCGGCGGCAGCGACCCCGCCAATCCGTACATTACCCAGGTGTACGCCAAGTACGTGTTCTAATTGTACACGGGGCGGCGGCGTCAGCCGTCGCCCGCTGTAACGCACATATTACGTCTACTCGCAATAACCGGAGGAATACATGAAAAAAATCGCACTCCTGCTGACGGCTGCATTCCTGATGTCCGCTGTTGCCCCCGTATATGCCCAGATGACCGCCGAGCAGAAGAACCAGTGCCTGCTCGAGTCCAAGAACTGCGCGAACGAGGTAAACAGCATTGGCCAGAAGATCAAGAAGCTCCAGAAAGAGATCAAGAAGGGCAAGAAGGTCTATTCCGAAGAGGACCTGAAGAAGCTCAACGCGAAGCTGAAGGAAGCGGAAAGCCTGCTCAATAGCATGACTGAAGGCGGTCAGTAGCATTTTCGCCTGATTCCGTCCGGGGGGGGAGGAGATACTCCCCCCCTTTTTTTGTTCACACGCTGTATATCGCCTTGGATTGTCGAGGAGCAGTCATGAAGAGAATCCTGTATCACGTAATCGTATCGGCAACTATTCTGCTTTGTGCCCAAATGTCTTGGGGAGGGCAGGTGAAGACCTATGTTTCGGGATTTTCGGTAACCGGATACCAGAGCAAGGATGAGCTGGCGGCCGCCCTGCGGACACTGTTGATGTCCAGGATGAGCGGAAATTCCGTGCAGGTGGTGGACAATCCTGCCGGAGCTGACGTGACGGTATCCGGCAGCTACCTGGTCATCGGGAAGATGTTCAGCCTCGATGCCGTTGCCAAGAAGGCTTCCGGCGAGGTGGTGAGCCGTGCTTTCGTCCAGGGCGAGAGTCAGGACGAGCTGATCCCCGCCGTCGGCAAACTCGCCCGGAAATTGTCCGATGACCTCCAGAAAATGGCTGTAGCTGCACCGGAGCCGACGCCTGCGATCGCGCAACAGGAACGTGCCCCGGAAACCGGCATGGCCGGCAATGAAGTGGTGCCGGCGCCATCCGGCGACATCATCAGGCCCGCTGTCCTGCAGAAGGCATCCGGATCCGGATGGGTCAGCCAGCGACTCGAGGGTGAATTGTCCGGGATTGCCATTGGGGGAACGCGTAACGGCGAACGGGAGCTGTTTGTGATCGGCCAGCAATCTCTGCGGTACTACCTGCAGGGTGACGTGCTGCGCCTCGTTCAGGAGGTGACGTTTCCGCCCGATGTGAAGGTTCTTCGTGTGGATACCGCCGATCTCGATGGCGACGGCACGCCGGAAGTGTATCTGACCATTATCAGCGGCGACAGGCTGGTCTCGCAGGTCTGGGTCCCCACCGGTACGTCACTGAAAAAGGTTGCCGACGGGCTGCAGTATTTCATGCGTGCGATTTCCGTCAATGGCGGGGAGAAGCGGCTGTACGCCCAGGAGATGGCGATGGACGGCGGCTTCTACGGAAATGTGTCCGAGGTGGTGAAGTCGGGGGATGGGTATATGCTGAAAAATCCGCTGAAACTTCCCCGGTTCGGGAACCTCTACAATTTCAACACGTTCACCGACGATCATGGCAAGAAGTATGTCGTCATGCTGAATCCCGATGATTATCTGCAGGTGTTTTCTGCCGACGGGGAAGAGCTGTGGAAAAGCAGTGACAAATACGGCGGGTCGGAAAACTATTTCAAACGGCCCTATCCGTCGTCGGTAAGCGCAGCGGACAAGTTCGGTTCGATAGTGTTTCTCGATCAGCGGATCACGGTCACCAAAGACGGCGAGATCATCGTCCCCCAGAACGGAGGTTTCT
Source organism: Deltaproteobacteria bacterium (assembly GCA_021779095.1). Taxonomy (GTDB): domain Bacteria; phylum Desulfobacterota; class Desulfuromonadia; order Geobacterales; family JAJYBI01; genus JAJYBI01. Next base: position 25,156 of record JAJYBI010000010.1, on the reverse strand, counting down.
GGGTGCTGGGCAACAGCCGCCAATATTCAAAAAATTCGGTGTACTCCTTTAGATGGAACGGCGCGGCATTGCAGGAGGAATGGCACACGACGGAAAGCCAGAACTATCTTGCGGATTACGGGTATGATGCATCCCGGCATGAACTCGTTGGGCTCGAAGTCGTCAAGAAGGAAGGGTTGATCGGCAACGGCGCCAGCGTTGTCGTCGTAAAAAAGACTGAATAACCATATGTTCTGCAGTGCTGGTACGGCGGGGACCTTCCGTGCCGGCGCTGCAGGAGATTTAGCATTTGACATTCCTCCCTCAAGTTGCTAGTTTTGCGCTGAATGTCCTCGATATTCCAACCAAAATTCCCATCTGAAAGCAGAACGGCGTGACCTATTCCACAACGATAGATGCTCCGCTACCCAAGGGGGTTGCGGACTTCCTCCCCGAACAGGCAGGTGCGATCGGATTCATCGAGAAGAAGATCAGCCGAATCTTCGAACTCTGGGGTTTTCAGCGCATCATTCCTCCCTTGCTTGAGTTCCAGGACGTCATGGACATCGGGCTGGGGGCGGCGTTGCGGGACAAGACGTTCCGGTTCGACGACCGCCAGACCGGACGGTTGCTCGCAATCCCGGCCGATATCACGCCGCAGGTGGCGAGGATCGTGGCGACCCGTATGCGCGGCATGCCTCTGCCGCACCGCCTCCATTACAGCGGCCGCATCCTCCGCCATGCCGAGAGCCAGACCGGGCGCAGTCGCGAAATCTTTCAATCCGGGGTGGAACTGGTCGGCCTGGATGCGCCCGAGGCCGATGCCGAAATGATCGTGATGGCGATCGAGGCACTGCAGGGGCTGGGGTTCGATAATTTCAAGATCGATCTCGGTCAGGTGTCGTTCTATCGGGGGATCATGGAGGCGTCCGGACTTTCGCCGGCGGCCACGCTGCGGCTGAGGGAGGCGATCGGCAAAAAGGATCTGTCCGCTGTGCGCGAGATCCTCGCGGGAGAGTCTCCAGCGGACGACACCATCACGGAGATCAGCTCGCTGCCCCGCCTGTTCGGCGGTCTCGAGGTGCTGGACGAGGCTGCGCGCGTCGTCAGAAACGACTGCTCCCGCCGTGCCCTGGACAACCTGGTGCAGGTGGTGGATATCCTGCGCATCCATGGTGTCGAGGAGTATCTCACGGTAGATCTCGGCGAGATTCGCGGACTGGACTATCACACCGGGGTGACCTTCGAAGGGTTTGTCGGTGGCGTCGGGCAGGCGGTATGCGGCGGGGGGAGATACGACGGGCTTATGGCCCGCTACGGCTTTGAGGCGCCGGCAACGGGATTCGCCTTCAACGTGCTGGCGCTTCTCCGTGCCCTCGAAAAACGACAGGATGTTGCTGAGACCGCAACGAGGGATATCCTGCTCTTCAATCTCAACAGTGACCGTCGCGAGGCGCTGTCGATCGCGCAGAGCCTGCGCGAAATGGGCTTTTCCACGGCACGGGACATTATCAGGCGAGATCTCCCGAGTTCGCTGGAGTACGCCAGGAGGGTGAAGATCCGCTGGATTCTGATAGTCGGTGGTGGCCGGTGCGCCGATGGCGAGCTGTGTCTCGTCAGTGTGGCCGACGGGCGGGAAAAGATACTGAAAAAGGCCGCGCTCCGGCATGAAGATTTTCAATGCAAGTGACCGGTACAAGGAGAAAACAATGGCTAGCGTAGTAGTGGTTGGCGCCCAGTGGGGCGATGAAGGCAAGGGGAAGGTCGTCGATATCTATACGGAGTACGCCGATGACATAGTCCGCTTTCAGGGGGGAAACAATGCAGGTCATACCCTCGTGGTCGGAAACGAGAAGGTGGTGCTGCATCTCATCCCTTCGGGGATCCTGCATGAGGGGAAACGCTGCATCATCGGCAACGGCGTGGTGCTCGATCCCGAGGTGTTCATCCGTGAGATTACCAAGCTGAAGGAGTCGGGACGTCTCCAGGACGATTCATGTCTGCTTCTTTCCGAATCCCTGCACATCATCATGCCGTACCACAAGCGGATCGACATTGCCCGCGAGGCGAAGAGCGGCGACAGGAAGATCGGCACTACCGGCCGAGGTATCGGTCCCTGCTACGAGGACAAGATCGGACGTCGCGGCATTCGTCTGATGGATATGGTCAATCCGGAGGTGTTTGCCGAGCGGCTCCGGCAGTTCCTCGACGAAAAAAACTTTATCCTGGAGAAGATGCTGGGGGAGTCTCCCTGCAGCTTCGATGAGATCTACAATGAGTATCAGGGGTACGCCGAGATCCTGCGCAAGTATGTCGCCGATACGTCGCTGGTCCTCAGCAAGGACCTGAAGGCGGGCAAGCGCGCCCTCTTCGAGGGTGCCCAGGGGACGCTGCTGGATGTGGACCACGGAACCTACCCGTATGTTACCTCGTCGTCCACCTGCGCGGGCGGGGCTGCCACCGGCACGGGGATCAGCCCCCGCGAGCTGAAGGAGATCATCGGCATATCCAAGGCGTACGTAACCAGGGTGGGGAGCGGGCCGTTTCCGACGGAGCTGCTCGATGAGACCGGCGAGCAGTTGCGCAAGACCGGCGGCGAGTTCGGGGCGACCACAGGGCGGCCGCGTCGGTGCGGCTGGTTTGACGCGATGGTCATCCGCTATGCGGTACGGGTGAACGGACTGACCGGCATCGCTCTGACCAAGCTTGACGTCTTGTCCGAGTTCGACACCATCAAGGTCTGCACCGGCTACACCCATGCCGGAAAGGTGCTGGAAGACCTTCCCGCTTCCCTGGAGGTCTTCGAGAAGTGCGAGCCGGTCTATGAGGAGCTTCCGGGCTGGCGTACGGATATAACCGGCACCGGCGCATTCGACGAGCTCCCGGCAAACGCTCGGGCATATGTGAAGCGGCTGGAGGAGTTGGCCGGCTGTCCGATCGTCATGGTCTCCGTGGGACCTCGCCGTGATCAGACGATCATGCTCCAGAACCCGTTTCAATAATTTCGGATTATTGTCAAAAAAAGTTGACACGGTGAGCGAGACGTAGTATAAAACGTATCTTCTTTGAGCCGCTAGCTCAGTCGGTAGAGCACCTGACTTTTAATCAGGTGGTCGTTGGTTCGACCCCAACGCGGCTCACCATAAATTCCGAAGGGTTACGTTGACTGACCGTAACCCTTCTTTCATCCGCTGGCCGTGTATGTAGCAGGTAGGTAGCGCGTGCCGCGGAAACAGAGTCTGTCCCGCTCGTCTAGCCCGGCCCAGGACACCGCCCTTTCACGGCGGCGACAGGGGTTCAAATCCCCTGCGGGACGCCATCTTGGAAAGCCTCAGAAACGAATCTGAGGCTTTTTCTTTTCCCGACCGTCCCTTTACTATCCCCTTGGCCTCGTCTTGATAGCGCCCGGTATCCGTGGGGCGTTTTTATTCCCGTCTTAAAAATCTGCAGCTTATTCTCTCTTCCGGGTATAGATCGTGATGGATCCTTCAGCGGCGTTGTCTGGCGTGTCTGCCATGTTGAGCGGCGTTACGGTCACCTGAATCAGCCCGGCAACGTCACGAACGCGTCCGTTGTGGTCAGGTATCGGGCTGCCGGCCGATGGTTGTGGTATGATGCATTGCACCAGATGTTCCGAAATTCCTTAAAAGGAGTAGTGTGATGGCTGACTGGCTGGAAAACATGTCGGACGAAGTGCGCTCGGTCCTCGATGCCATGCCGATGATGGTGCTGCTGATGGACGATGAGCTTCGGATCCACGATGCAAACAGTGCCGCTGTCCGGATGCTGGGTGCCCGAACCGCGCGGCCTGTCGCAGAAGCTGCCGGGTGAAATTCTGCACTGTCTCAATGCCGGGTCGACCGTGGGAGGGTGCGGAACCTCCACTGCCTGTGCAGACTGCGTCATCAGGAGTATGGTGCGCCAGGCCGGCCAGCGGCAGTCGGTGCATCGTCAGACGAGCCGGATGCAACTCCTGGTCGGGGGGAAGGAGAGGGAGGTCTGGTATGCGGTGACGGTGGCCCCCTTCCCGTATCGTCGACTCGGCGCATACCTCGTCATGCTGGAAGATATCAGTGAACTGGTGGTGCTGCGCAGCATTATCCCGATCTGCGCGCAGTGCAGGAAGATCCGGAACGAAGCTAACGTGTGGGAGCAGGCGGACAGCTATCTGGCGCGGAAGACGCCGCTCGAGTTCTCCCACGGGCTCTGCCCCGACTGCATGGCGAGAGTTTATCCGGATTACCGCCCGCCAAAAGATGCGCCGTCGGATTGAACCGTGCCGATTCGGTGGTACAGTTGCCGGGCAGGTTCAATGGCGAAAGGAGCGCACGCATGACGACTACAACGGCTTTTCGGCGGATGGGGACCATTGCCGTGCTGGCGGCGGTGATGCTGACGGCACCATATGCCGGTCGGGCAGGGGCGGACGACATCGTGAAGCATGATGCGCACACGGAGCATGCGCGGCAGGGGACAAGACCGGCTCCGCCCGTACAGGTGGGAATGCCGGCTCCCGGGTTTACCCTCGACGCCGTAGTCGGGACCGAACGGGGAAAGGAGTTCAAGGAGGTCTCCCTCGCCGGGTATCGGGGGAAATGGGTGGTGCTGTTCTTCTATCCACTCGACTTCACGTTCGTCTGTCCGACGGAGATCAAGGCGTTCAACGCATCGCTCGATTCCTTCAGGAAGCTTAATGCGGAGGTGCTCGGCGCATCCGTCGACAGCAAGTACTCCCATCTCGCCTGGCTGAAGCGCGGAGACCTGGGGACCCTCGGCTATCCGCTGTTGTCGGATTTCAAGAAGGAGGTTGCCAGACGCTACGGCATCCTCGACGCGCGTGAAGGGGTGGCATTGCGCGGCCTGTTCATCATCGACCCCCAGGGGGTCATCCAGTACGAGAGCGTCAACAACCTGTCCGTGGGAAGAAGCGTGGATGAGGTCCTGCGGGTTCTGGAGGCGCTGCAGACCGGAGAACTCTGTCCCATCAACTGGAAGCCGGGACAGAAGACGCTGGGGAAGTGAGCGTTTCAGAGGTCAAGGTGTTATCTTGCCGATTGCGAATTAGTTCCTGTTATTGCCAGCGGAGATTTCTACGCTGACCCTTCCGACTCCAACAAGTGCATCACCTCACTTCGCGCGACGGCAATCGTGGGGAGCTTACCCGAGCGGTTGCGGTAAAATTCTTTCTTCATGCGCACGCGTTGTAGATTGCTGATTTACTGTTGCTCGATAATTGGCAACAAACAGTAACTTCTACTGGATAGTACGACTACTGCAAGGATGAGAGACCGCAACATGGGTTAGCGGTTCCGGGCCAAAAGGAGATTTACGTTGATCGACTGGCACTGTCATCTCCTGCCCGGACTGGACGACGGTGCTGCGGATCCGGACGAATCGGTGGCAATGGCGCGATGTCTGTATGCCGCCGGATACCGGGAGGTTTACTGCACACCCCACCAGCTGAAAGGTGGTTACGAAGCCGGGAACGAAGAGGTCCTCGCTGCCCTCTCCGGCGTCCAGGCGGCTCTCGACCGGGAGGGGGTCGGCATCCGGCTGCTCGCCGGGAGGGAGTACTATCTGGATGAATACCTCCTGGACTGCCTTGCAGACCCTCTTCCCCTCGGCGATTCACGCTGCCTGCTGATCGAGCTCCCCCACCGGGTTGCCCACAGGGAGATGGTGAAGCAGACCCTGTTTCGGGTCGTCTCCGCCGGCTTTACCCCGGTTATCGCCCACCCCGAACGCTCCCCCTCCCTGGAGGTTTCGCAATCCGGCCACGGCCGGCGGACCGGCATCCTCGGCCGTCTGTTCAACGCCGGACGCAGCGACGACGGCGCCACGTATATCCCCTCAAACCTCCTTGCATACCTCATGGAACTCGGTTGTGGTTTCCAGGGGAATGTCGGCAGCCTGAGGGGATACTACGGCGGCACGGTCCGGCGCCAGGCCGAATTCATGCGGGCGATGAGGCTGTACGACCGGATGGGGAGCGATCTTCATTCGTCGCAGCATGCCGGACTGATACTTGGCGACTCCGCACAGGGGCGTTGATACGAGCGTCCTGCGCGTCAAGCCGGACTGGCGATAACTGCGTGCCCTGCCTGTCTTACGGGGCCTCTGTTCGTATCCCTGGACTCCGAATCCCTGCCGGACGGCAGGGATTTTTCGCATGGTGTTTCAGACGTACCACAAGGTTCCCGATAGTTACGTGCCGGTTACATGTTGGTAATTTGACAATCATCGTATTGCTGTCATACTCACCCCGAGTCGTTTGCCAGACCGCAGAAACATTCGCAGTAAATCAATAGGATACAAATCATTTGTCCGTACGGATGCAGCTGGCGCTTCCGTCGCGCACCACAAGGCGGTTGCGCGCCTGCAGCCGCGATGGAGCGGTTTATCTTGACGGTGAACGCTTCGCCTGGGCATAGAATCCGACAGGAGGGGGTTACATGTTGTCTGCACGTTTTCTTCGGCGTCTGCTTGTGGCGTCGCTCGTACTGATCTCCGTTGCCGGGCCGGTGCAAGCGGCGGGAAAGAACTACCAGCGCAGCATCGTGAAGTACACGATGCCGGATGTCGTTCTGGTGAACCAGAACGGAACGAAGGTCCGGTTCAGGCGCCTCATCGAGACCGACAAGACGGTGGTCGTCGATTTCATCTACGGGACCTGCACGACGATCTGTCCGGTGCTGTCGGCTGGTTTTGCAAATCTGCAGCGCAAACTGGGAGCGGACTCCCGGAAAATACATCTGATCTCCATCTCGATAGACCCGGAGCACGATACCCCCCAGGTGATGAACGAGTACCTGAAGAATTTCCGGGCCCGACCCGGCTGGGACTTCCTCTCCGGCAGCCGTGAGGATATCGACCGGGTCATGAAGGCGTTCGATGCGTACTTCCCCACCAAGATGTCGCACCGGCCGCTGGACTTCATAAAGGCGCCGTCGTCTTCCGTGTGGGTCAGGCTGGACGGGTTGATGGGCACGGGTGATCTGATGAGCGAAATGAAAAAGGCGGGAGCACTATGACAAACAAAAGTACCATCCGACGCGTTTCTTCGGCAGTTTCCCTGGTCGGTCTGCTCCTCCTGGCATGCATGGCCGCCGGGGCGGCGACCGCATCGGGGGCAGGCAGCAAACCGGCCATGTCGCACGAGGAGCAGCTACGGTACGGCGAACGGATGTACCGCGAGGGTATCCTGCCGAATGGCAAGCCGATGCAGGCGCTCGTGCAGGGGGATGTCCCCGTGTCCGGTTCCTCCTTCACCTGCGTCTCCTGCCACCTGCGCAGCGGGCTGGGGGCAACGGAAGGGACCGTCGTGACCCCCCCCACAAACGGCAGGGTCCTGTTCCAGCCGCGGGGGCTGCTGCAGAAGAATTTTGAAATGGTGCCGACGGTTCGCAAGTATTCACTGTCGCTGCCGCAACGGCCCGCCTATACCGACGAGACGCTGGCGGAGTGCATCGCAGGCGGTGTCGACCCCGCGGGCCGGGAACTGAGCCGCACCATGCCGCGCTATCACCTGAACGAGGCCGACATGGCGATGCTGATCGCCTATCTGAAGACCCTTTCCGACAGGCTGCCGCCGGGAGTTTCCGAAACGGAGATGCACTTCGCGACGGTCATCACCGACGGCGTGCGGCCCGAAGACGTCCAGGCGATGCTGCTGCCGATCGAGACGTACATCAGCAAGAAAAACGGCATTGCCAGTGCGTTCAAGAGGCGGCCACAGTCCATGCGGATGGCCGTCAACATGATGGGCCCGGACCTCGTCGCGATGAAGATGTCCCTTTCCCGATGGCATCTGAAAGGGGCACCTGACACCTGGCGGGCGCAGCTGGAAGAGTATTACAAGAAGGACCCCGTCTTTGCCCTCCTGGGGGGGATCGGCAACGGTTCCTGGGAGCCGATCCACCGGTTCTGCGAGGACCACCGCCTGCCGGATCTGTTTCCCGTCACCGATTACCCGGTCATCTCGAGCAAGGACTGGTACACCCTGTACATTTCCAAAGGGGTCTTCCAGGAGGGCGAGGGTGCGGCCCGGTACCTCAATACCATGCACGAGCTGTTGAAGGGGAAAACGATTCTCCAGGTGGTCCGCACTACCCGCCGCGGCAAGGCGCTTGCCACGGGGTTCCTCTCGACCTGGAAGGCGTTCGGGTGGCCGGCGCCCGTCACCGTGGAACTTTCCGCCGATCAACCGCTGACCCCCCCGCTGCTGGACAGGCTGCTGACGAAGGAGAAACCCGCCGTCCTGCTCGTCTGGGACGATGCCGCGGCGCTGCCGGCGGTGGCGGCGCTGGCCCACCGCGCCGACCGTCCCGGCATGGTCGTGATGTCGGCCGTGTCGCTCGGCCCTGAACTCCGGCATATCCCCGATGCCGCCCGCAGCTATCTCTACCTGACCTATCCCTATCGCCTGCCCCAGGACGACGTCCGGTATGACTCGTTCATCGATTTCTTGATCAAGGGGAAGTCGTTCGACGAACAGGCGCTGCGGATCGTCAAGCAGAGCTATGCGCTCGGCGCCCTCCAGAGCCAGGCGCTTATGGAGATGCGGGGCGAGTACTACCGGGACTTCCTCCTGGATACCATCGGCATGATGCCGGATATGGACCTTCCGCTCTACGAGCGCCTCAGCTTCGGGCCCAACCAGCGCTACGCATCGAAGGGGTGCTACATCGTGCAGCTGGGCAAAGGGGACAAGCCGGAACTGGTGAAACGGAGCGACTGGGCCATCCGCTGACCGTGCCTGCGAACGGTGCTGCTGCCGTTTGCAGACTGATGCAGAGGTATACATGAACAAGACCGTACTGGGAATAATGGCCGTCGCTGCCTTTCTCGCATCCTCCGCGTGGGCCGACGCGCCCCCGGAGATATTCGTCGTCACCGACTACGCGTTCGACCGGGCCAGCAACCCCGGGGCGCCGGACGTCGTGAACGGTCTGTGCGCGACCAGATGCAATGCCCTGTCCGCCGACTACCAGAGCTACTACAAGCCGGGAGGTTGGCGGCTCATCAAAGCCGAAAGCGGCAAGAAACTGGTCGTCGACCTCGACAACCCGTTTGTGAAGGGTACCTGTAGCTGCACCGGCGACGTCTACGATGTGTACAAGGACATCCGGTGTCCGGATACCGTCAACAAGGGGGCGGCAGCCGAAAAAAAGTGACCCCGGGATCTACGTGTAAACAAACCCGACCCGGTTGCCGGAACTGTCGGGAAATTTGACATGGCTTCGTTTCCATCTTCATGCACATCCCATCGTAATCACGCGGTTTTTGTCTGTGAAAGGGGTTGGCCCGCTAGTTGCTGACAACGACGTACGGTACGGTTTAGATGAGATCTGGTTGCGGGCGGGGGCGCTGCCCAACGGAAAGGAGTCGCATATGAGAGGAATGGCGTCGGTACTCTGCGGGGTGATTGCCCTGCTGGCCTGTGCGTCGACCGTCAGGGCGGCTATTACGACGATACGGGAATACCCGGATCGGTATGTGGTGGAGATAGATGGCAGCATGGACAAGAAGATTGTCAATCATGACGCACCCGGCCAGACCGTCGGGAGTACGCCATCCTCCGTCGCTCCGGCGGCAACCGGACGTACGGCCCAGTCCGGCACGTCGAGCGATACGCCTCCTGGTGCCGACGGCACGACCGTCAGCCTCCCGGCCTACAGCCAGGCGATCAGGGCGTACATGGCGCAGATGCCGTCCCCCGCGGACCGTCTCGAAGGTCGTCAGCTCAGGCGGCAGGCACGGGGGCGGGCACCATCGCCGTAACGATTTCGATGTATCGATGAAGGCACAATTGCCGATGTAAGCATGACGATAGGTTGGAGTTCAAAATCATCAAGAGGAGGCAGCGTATGAACGAGAAGCGAAGTCTGAAAAAGCGCCTGCGAATGTTCGGCGACAGGGGTGCGGTGGTGTTCTGCACCCTGCTGACGTTCGCACTGCTCGCCGTCTGCTCCGGCCAGGCATTTGCCGGTGCCGGGGTAGCACAGAGCACCTATCCGGACGGAAGGACGGTCCCTACCTACTATGTCAACAGTCCTGCCGGCGACTGGCCGGACTGGCGGGGACCCGATCCCGCCCACCCCGAATACATCCACCATTCGGGTACCGCACTGCAGAAGTTCGTGGACCCGCTTCCCAACATGTGTCAGAACACGGGCGGCACCGCATGCACCAGCCCCTACATCCCGATCGCCTTTCCCGACACGTCCACCTATCCCGGTTCCAACTACTTCGAGATCGCCATCGTCCAGTACTGGCAGCAGATGCACAGCAACCTCCCGATCCCGACCAGGCTGCGCGGCTACGTCCAGCTCGAGACGCCGGCAAACGCCGCCAACAGCCGGCACGTCCAGCTCTTCTACGACCAGGCCAAGACGCAGCCGATCCTCGTCAACGGCCAGCCCGTCTTTGCCGTCGACAACCCGACCTACCTGGGACCGATCATCATCACCCAGAAGGGGACCCCGGTCCGTGTCAAGTACATGAACCTCCTTCCCGTGGGGAGCTCCGGCGACCTCTTCATCCCGTCGGACAAGACCCTCATGGGGGCCGGCCTCGGCCCCGACCAGACGACCTACTACACGGAAAACCGTACGGTCACCCATCTCCACGGCGGCGACACCCCCTGGATCAGTGACGGCACGCCGTGGCAGTGGACGACGCCGGTCGGCGAGACCTCCAAGTACAACGTCGGTGCCACCATCCAGACCGTTCCTGACATGCCGGACCCGGGGCTCGGCCACGGTGCGGGGACCCTGTACTACACCAACGACATCAGCGGCCGTCTCATGTTCTACCACGACCACGCCGTGGGGATCACCCGGCTGAACGTGTACGCCGGACTGGCTGCCGGCTACCTGATCACGGACCCGTCCGAGCGTGCCCTCGTGCCCAACGCCCCGGAGATCCCGCTGGTCATCCAGGACAAGACCTTCGTTCCCTCGGACATCATGACCCAGGACGCCAAGTGGGATACATCCCACTGGGGTCATTACGGCGATCTCTGGTTTCCGAACGTCTACGAATTCAACCAGGACCCGAACTCCGGGGACGGCACCAACCCGCCGGGCCGCTGGGACTACGGCCCCTACTTCTGGCCGATCTTCCCGGTAGCCGCCGGCTACAATATCCCGCCGGGCAACTGGGACGTGGCGAACAACCGCAGCGCCGCTTCCACGACCCCGGAAGCGTTCATGGACACGCCGCTCGTCAACGGTGTCGCCTATCCGTACCTGACCGTCGAGCCCAAGACCTACCGGTTCCGCATCCTGAACGCGGCCAACGACCGGTTCTTCAACCTCGGCCTGTACAAGGCCGTCAACCTGGCCGACTGCTCCAGCATCGCCGGGGGGAGCGGGTACAAGGTCGGCGACACGCTCACCTTTACCGGCGGCCTCGACCCGGCCATCCCCGGCGCCATCGGGGCGAAGGCCGTGGTCACCGCGGTGGATGCCACCGGCGCCATCACCGGCGCCAAGATGGTCACCTTCGGCACCGCCTACCTGAGCGCTCCCACCGGCATGACCACCACCGGGCTGGGGACCGGCGCCAGCTTTGCCTGTGCCGTGACGACCGGCAACACCGAGATGGCCATGGTACCGTTCGACTCCACCGGCACCTTCCCCACCACCGGCGGCCTGATGGGCACCGGCTGGGGTACGCCGGTATCGTACATATTCCCCATGGGCGTGCCGTCGCCGCTCACGGTCGGTCCGGACATCATCCAGATCGGCAGTGAGGGCGGTCTCCTCCCGTCGCCGGTCGATATCCCGTCGACCCCGATCAACTACGAGTACAACAAACGCAGCGTTACGGTCCTGAACGTCCTGGAGCACGGCCTGTTCCTGGGCCCCGCCGAGCGCGCCGACATCCTGGTGGACTTCTCCCGGTTCGCCGGCAAGACGCTGATCATGTACAACGATTCCCCGGCCCCGGTGCCGGCGGGTGACGACCGGAACGACTACTACACCGGCGATCCCGACTTCACCGCCTCCGGCGGCATGGCCACGACCCACCCGGGTTACGGCCCCGACATCCGCACCATCATGCAGATCCGGGTTGCCCCCACGGCGACGACGCCGTCCGCCATGCCGGCCACCCTCTCCACGGACGTGAGCGCCGCCTACGCCGCGACCCAGCCCAAGCCGGTCGTCGCGGAAACGGCCTACTTCCCGGCGTTCGGTGCCCCCAACACGGCCGATGCCTATCCCAGGATCGCCACCGGTTCGGCGTACGGACCGTACTTCACCTTCGTCGCCGGTTCCGACTTCTCGTTCTACGACTACGCGACGCCGCCGGTGATCCCGCAGTTCACCCCGATCCCCTTCGCCGCCACCATCACCAACGTCACGATGGGATCAACGGTATCGGTGCCGGTGCGGAACAAGGCCATCCAGGAGCTGTTCGACCCGTGGGGCCGGATGAACGCCACCCTGGGCACCGAGGTGCCGTTCACCAACCAGAACAACCAGACGACGGTTCCGCTCGGGTATGTCGATCCCGGCGTGGTTGCCGCAGACGGTACGGTCATCGATCCGGCCACGGAAACCATCAAGGACGGCGAGACCCAGATCTGGAAGATCACCCACAACGGCGTGGATACCCATCCGGTCCATGTTCACCTCATCAACTGGCAGGTGCTCGACCGGGTCGGCTGGGACGGCACGGTCAAGCCGCCGCCGGCGAACGAGGTCGGCTGGAAGGAAACCGTCCGGATGAACCCGCTGGAAGACGTGTACGTCGCCGTCCGGGCCAACAAGCCGTCGCTTCCCTTCGGCGTGCCGAACAGCAGCCGGCCGCTGGCTCCCGCCGAGCCGCTCGGCTCCACCATGGGCTTCATCAACCTGGACCCGGCCACCGGCAACCCCTTTGTCATCATCACCGCACCGGGCGTCGTCACCAACCAGGTGAGCGACTTCGGGTGGGAATACGTATGGCACTGCCATATCCTCGGTCACGAAGAGAACGACTTCATGCGGCCGTTCGTGTTCAAGGTAACGAGCACGGTACCCGCGGCACCGGTTCTGACAGCTACCCTTGCTGGTACTACCAGAGTCAATTTGAGCTGGACGGACGGTACGCCGGTCAACTACGCTACTCACACCGGCTTCGGTTCATCGGCAAACGAAATCGGATATTACATCATGAGGTCTGCGAACGGTGGTGCTTTCCAGCAGATTGGTTCGGCGCTGGCCAACGCTACCACCTATTCCGATACTACCATCGCAGGTGGCAATTCCTATGCATATCAGGTTGTAGCTTACAACACTGCAGGAAGTGCGATGTCCAACACCCAGGCGATTGGATTGCCGGTAACATCGGTGACTATTACCTCCATATCGCCGGCCAGCCCGCAGGCCGTCGGGACGACGGTGACTTTCAATGTGACGTCCGTAAGTGGTTCTTCCAACGTCGAGTACCAGCTCTGGTGGCGTAACCCGGTCACAGGTATTTGGAGCAGCACCGCCTATGGTGCCGCTCCCCTGGTCTGGAACACCACCGGTCTGCCGGTGGGAACCTACAGCATCCAGGTATGGGCGCGCAATGTCGGTTCGACGGCGAAATACGAGGCGTATAAGTCTGCGACGTACGTACTGCTGGCCGCAAGTCCCGTGACGTCGATTACTATCACGTCCGCGACGCCGCCTTCGCCAACGGCCGTGGGCGTCAGGCCGGTGGTTACCTTCAACACAACGATTACCGGTGGTTCCGGGAATGTCGAGTACCAGGTCTGGTGGCGTAATCCGGTGACGGGTGTGTGGTCCAGCACTCCCTATGCTGCTGCCCCAGTAACCTGGAATACCGCCGGTCTACCGGCAGGGACGTACAGCATCCAAGTGTGGGCGCGTAACGTTGGTTCTACAGCTCGTTATGAAGCATATAGGTCAACTACGTACACGCTGCGTTAGAATTAAGGCGTAGCGAAGAATGCAATGCATTGGGAGGCCGGGGCAGTATGCCTCGGCCTCTTTTTTATGACGTGAGCACAGGTGATGGCATCCTGTCCATATTGTTCAGAAAAATTGACAAAACTGTAAATATGGTGGATAGTTTGCAAGCAAAGATATCAGGAATTGTAGAGTCCTATGAATCGTTTTTTACATTTCCCGTTCTCTGCTGGCCCTTATCTCGCCGGCCATGCCGATGCTGGTGATAAATTCTCTGCCGTTCAAGCTAACATCACTGGGCGCGCCCCTTTGTCGGTCCGAATGGTGGGGCGGGGGAACGTAGCCACCCTCCTTTTGCGCACCGCAGTGAACGTCGCAAGTTGCACTGGTGTTACGCATTGACCTTAAGCAAATTCTTCATGGCAATCAACATTATCTCGGCAGCCAAAACCCCTGTCATGACGTATCGTCTCTGTCGCCTGGCCGCCTATCAGGCACATCCGAACCATTGCATTCAGCTCAATTTCATATCGGGCATCCCGTAGAATAGATTGCATTGCGCGGTTGAGGCGATTCAAATACAGCTGAGTCCAGATCGTTTTCTCTGAGGAAAGAATATGCATCAAATATCAGAAACAACTAAACATGATGACAGTTTGAAAAGGCTGGCCGATTGTTATGTGCTCATAAGAAATAAAAGAAAAATGATTATTCTTGCAGTGGTTTCCGCCGCAATAATTTCGACCGTCTATACGTTGTTCCTTCCTAACAGATACACGGCGACGGCCATGATATTGCCTTTTCAGGATGAGAGGGGAGGGATTTCTTCCCTTGTAGCGGGGCAACTTGGAGGGCTTGCAGGGCTGTCGGGTGGGACCTTAGGGGGACCGACTCTCGTAGATACCTATGTCACAATGCTAAAGAGCGAAACCGTGAAGGATAACCTCATCGCGAGATTGAAGTTGGGTGATGAGTTCCATGCCAAATTACGGAGTTCGATATACCAGATACTTGACCGGAGTGCGGTCTTCACTCCAAATAAGAAGGATGGCATCATTACGATCTCCGTAAATGACAACGATCCCAAACGTGCAGCCGATATGGCGAACGCATATATGGACGCGCTTGGTACAATGGTTGTCAATCTAAACGAAACTAGTGCCGGAAGGAACAAGGATTTCTTGGAAGAGCGCTTGGTAAAGGCGAGGGGCGACCTCGTAAAAGCGGAAGAGTCTCTCAAACAATTTCAATTAAAAAACAAAGCAGTTGACATAGCCGGGCAGACAAGGGCGACTATCGAAGAGGTCGCCAAACTGAAAGCAAAACTGGCCGACCAGGAAGTATATCTGGCAACACTCAGGAGGAAGTTCACCGATAGCAGTCAGGAAGTTAAAACAGCCAGCGCGAATGTGCACAATTTAAAGGTCCAGCTTGTGAAACTTGAAAACGGAAGCAGTGACGGTGCGTTGCCTTCCGTTGATTCAATACCAGCAACTGGCCAGGAGTATGCGAGGCTCATGCGGGACGTCAAGATGCAGGAAGCGCTGGTTGAATTGCTCACAAAGCAGTATGAGGTGGCGCAATTTTCTGAAACAAAGGATTTACCGCCGTTCCAGATCATACAAAAAGCCCGCGTACCTGACAGAAAAAGCGGCCCGAATCGTCTCGTAAAAATAATCTCGTTCACCATCACCATAGCAATGCTCAGCATCGTCGCTGTCCTTGCGCCTACTTTCATCCCAAGGAAACCCGAGGTTGCGTAATCTGCTTAAGTGTGACTTGAGGGGCGGGAGTCTGCTGATCATGAAGGGCGTTGATTATGAAAGACAATGAATTATTGTCTTTGCTTGCCTCCCCTGCCAGATTCGCTGTGGCCGTATCGGTCGCATTGTGGCTGGCTTTTTCGCCGAATGTTTCCTGGAGCATGCCGAGAAATCTGCAGGAATTGGTCCTCTCCGCCGGTACGACTCCTGCGGCATTGTCGTTGTCGCCGGGGAGCTGGTATGTCTCCGCCAACCTCGAGGTTCCGAAGAACGTCCGGATCAGGGTTGAGAGGGGGGCAACAATATCGGTTTCCTCCGGCAAGAAACTGGTTCTCCGGGGGGCATTTGAAGCACCGGCAGTACCGGTTTTTCTGGGGAAGGGGAAAGTACTGTTCAACGGAAGTACGGATCAGCGGTTATTACCCCAGTGGTGGGGAGCAAAAGGTGACGGGGTAACAAACGACACCGCGGCGTTCGCGGCTGTAGCCGCAGCAATCTGTGCCGCTGGCGGCGGAAGGATCGACATTCCCGCTGGTACCTATATTGTAGGCAGCCAGGAGTTTGCAGGTGTTACCGGTCGTGGCTATGCCTACAGCCCCGCCAACATTCTCTGGATAAGGAATTGCGAAAGACAGGTCATTGTCAAGGGGCACCGTGGTACTGTTCTCAAGGCCGCGCCGGGACTTAGAATTGGCGCGTTCGACCCTGTCACAGGGCTTGCCATCGGGAAATCGACACGTGCTGACAACAGAGCCGATGCTTACTGGGGGATGCTTCGACTCGAAAACAACAAAGGCGGGGTAACCGTAAAAGACATAGAGCTCGACGGCAATGTCTCAACAGCTACGGTTGGCGGAACATTCGGAGATACCGGATATCAGGTCGCAGCGTACGGCATCTATGCCTATGGCAACAACTCTCTCGATATCGAAAACGTCTATTCCCACCACCATGCTGCCGATGGCATGATTATCGGCTATGCCGGCCTGACCGAGTCCTCTCCGCCGCATCCGTACCTACTCAAAAGGGTGACATGCGAGTATAACGGGCGGCAAGGCCTGTCATGGGTTGGCGGGAACTCCCTGACCGTGATCGATTCCAAATTCAACAATACCGGTAGAAACGGCATCATTTCCAGTGCTCCCGGAGCAGGGGTCGACGTGGAAGCGGAGTCATCCGTGAACAGAAACGGCTCATTCATCAATTGCGAGATGGTGAACAATATCGGTCCGGGAATGGTTGCAGATTCGGGGGATTCAAAGGCAATTACCTTTACTAATTGCACATTCTGGGGCACGACAACCTGGTCCTTGTGGCCCCGAAAACCTAACCTCCAATTTTTCGACTGCAAGATTTATGGAGCTATGTCCAATGTCTATGCCAGCGCCAGCAGGGAGAACGGCGTGCTTTTCAAGCAATGTGAATTCGAGGACAAGAACTACCCCGGCTTCGGGGTTTATCGGGGCGGGGGATACCTGGTAAATATCGCGGACGGCAAAAATGCAGCATTTGATCATTGTTCGTTCACTGCCAACCGTGTCCGTGGGGGGTATATAGTTTCATACGCAAAGAATATGCAAGACGCTATCAGAGTAACCAACAGCAGCTGGCTGTTGATGGATGACACGGTTATGAACCGCAGCGCTCAGCTGGTGCTGGCAGGTGTCTATCTTGAAAACGTTACGATCAACGAGGATTATCAATCGCCGCCGTCCGATGGATATTATGTTGAATATTTCAATAACTATGTATGGATCGGAGACAACTGCCGAACCACGGGCAAAAAGACTTTTTGGAGATCATGGAGTCCCGGAGCCGGTGGTCGACTCGGCTTAGCATTGAAACGTTGGCCAGCCCAGGACTAGAGAAAGTGATCAGCATTGCCGATATTCTCTCTTATGTTTTTAATGATGCAAAAATAGAGACCTCACTCCACCAGTAGAAAATTTCCGAGACTTAAGTGAATTTTGGATATTCAGTTTCGACACGACAGCCAATAATGGCGCTCAAAAACATCTACGCTCGTCTTCGCAACGCACATCCCGACCATCATGCGATTGCCAAAGGTATGGCCTGGGTTTCCATGTTCGTCTTGCTGGCGTCGCTTACCCGTGCTGGCAGGGAAATGGCGATCGCCTATCGTTATGGTGTCAGTGCTGAGGTTGACGCATACCTTTTTGTATTAAATCTAGTGAATTGGCCGATCGGCGTCTGGTTCAGCGTTCTCACCGTGGTGCTGGTCCCCCTAGCGGCGCGGATCAAGAAAGATACATCGACAGACATTCATGGTTTCAGGGCAGAGCTTTTCGGTTTCGCACTATTACTGGGAGTGGTGTTAGCAGTTGCCGTATGGCAGGGACTTCCGTTGCTTCTGCATGCGAAATTCGCCGGGCTACCGACAGGAACCTTGGCAATCGCCACAAAAATGGTGCCGCCGATGGCTCTTCTGGCTCTGCTTGGTGCAGTCATCAGTCTTTTTTCGGTATTGATATTAGCTGCCGGAAAACATACTAATACGTTGCTGGAGAGTATTCCCCCCTTAGTGCTATTGCTAGTAGTTCTGATCTTTCCAGATGGCGGTGCGCAGTCGCTTGTATGGGGCACAATAGCAGGATTTGCCTTACATCTGGTCTGTCTAGCTGTGCTGTTAGCGTGGCGTGGCGAGATCGAACCTCCTCGTTTTACCCGGCATTCCGAGAATTGGCGTGCTTTTTGGCAGGGTTTCGGCATTATGCTGGCTGGTCAAGTCCTCATGAGTTTCGTCGGCATTATCGATCAATTTTTTGCTGCTCACCTGGGAACGGGAGCAATTTCAATCCTTAGTTACGCCAACCGCATACTGACCATGATTCTTGCGGTCGTTGCAACGGCTGTATCTCGAGCAACTTTACCGGTCTTCTCTCAACGTTATACGCACGAGGAAGGAGAGTTGCATAGCGTTGCTTCTCACTGGGTCCGTTTTCTATTCGTACTTGGCATGATTGCTACGATCATTGGCTGGTGGCTATCTCCGTGGGTGGTAAAACTATTTTTCGAACGAGGAGCATTTACGGCTTCAAATACCTTAATCGTGACGAAAATTTTGCGCTATGGTTTAACGCAGTTGCCGTTTTATTTCGCTGGATTGGTACTGGTTAGTTACCTGACTAGTCGTGGGTTGTATACATGGCTCTTTTGGTCAGGTGTAATTGGTCTCAGTTGTAAAATTCTCGGGAATGCTATTCTGATCCCATTTTTCGGGATTGGTGGGGTAGCTTTTTCGACTGCATTTATGTACGCCGCCAATTTTGTTTTCTTTCGGTGGGTGTTCAAGAAGTCAATGGCTGCTGTCTGACGGTTGACCTTCATATGGAGTTAGACAATTGATGGATGGGGCAAGATGGATAAACTGACGGACAAACCATATTGGGAGGAGACGTACAGTCATCGCAAGAGAGCGGAATCGCTTCGCATTGACGGATTCAAGAATTTTATGAATAGCGTTATTCTTGCCAAACTGCTTGAAACGGGCGTAGAGGGCAAGAAAGTACTCGAAATTGGAGCCGGCGATTCAATATGGTTGCCCTACCTCGCCAAGAAATTCCCGTCAAGCCGGTTCGTCGGCGTTGACTATACTGAGAGTGGTTGCGCGCTGCTCTCGCATCGCGCAAAAAGTGAAGGCGCAGACGTTGAGGTCGTCCGCGAGGACCTGTTTTCAGAAGATTCCAACCTGCACGACAGTTTTGATATCGTTTGCAGTTTCGGCGTGGTTGAGCATTTTGAGGACCTTGGCAACGTGCTGTCCGCAAAAAAACGGTATTTGAAGCATGGAGGGGTCATGTTTACGCTCATCCCGAACATGGCCGGAGTGTCGGGTGCCCTAACCCGTCGATGGAATCGCACCGTTTATGACAAGCACAACCCGCACGATTTACCTTCGCTGCTGGCGGGACACGAGCAGGCCGGCTTGAAGGTGATTTCGGGAGGCTATCTCGGTTCGCTTAATTTTGGCGTGCTTACAGGTTGTTTTGCAGATCGAAGGGGGCTGTCGTGGCAGATGAGCAGGGCGCTGATTGCGTTATCAATGTCAGTGTGGCTGTTTGAAAGCAAGATCGTGCAATTGCCGGCCAGCAAAACTTTTTCTCCGTACATTTATGTCATAAGTCAGAAAGCATGAAGGTCAAATCCATATAGTTGAGAGAGTCTTATGAATCTACAGTGGAAATTGTACAAGGAGCTCCCCGCATGACGGCGCATGCAACCGAAGTCTCGCGAGGTGAGCGCTTCGAATTCGGCGCCAACTGGGCAAGGTTCCTGGAAATCCTGAACGAAGAGCGCATATTGCAGGCGGAAAGATCGATGCGGGAGATGCTGGGGGTGAATGATCTCCAGGGGAAATCATTTCTCGATATTGGCAGCGGGTCAGGCCTCTTCAGCCTGGTTGCACGTCGATTAGGTGCAAAGGTATTTTCGTTTGACTATGACCCCAAGTCTGTCGGGTGTACGCTGGAGCTCAGGCGGAGATATTTCTCTGACGACCCGTTATGGTCCGTCGAGGAAGGCTCTGCCCTGGACCGGGAGTACCTGTCGCGACTGGGGCAGTTCGATGTGGTGTATAGCTGGGGGGTATTGCATCACACCGGTTCGATGTGGGAGGCGTTGGACAACATAGTGCCTCTGGTTGCGGCAGGGGGAAGGTTGTTCATCGCTATCTACAACGACCAGGGACGACCGAGCGCGGCGTGGAAGACGGTCAAGAAGGTATATTGTGCTTCGCCTGAACCGCTGCGTTCCGTTGTGCTTTTCCTGGCATTTGCTCGTTTGTGGGGGCCGACGCTGGTCCGAGACATGTTGAAGGGGCATCTGGGTGCGACACTGCGCAATTACGACAAGAGTGAAGGGGGGCGCGGCATGTCGGCGTGGCGGGATGTGGTCGACTGGGTTGGCGGGTACCCTTTCGAAGTAGCGAAACCAGAAGAAATTTTTGACTTTTACCGAGACAGGGGATTTCGTCTGGATCGACTACAAACATGTGCCGGGGGATTAGGCTGCAACCAGTATGTATTCAGTCGAGATTAGTGCTTCCGTTCTGCCCCTAAACGATTTATGCGTATTTTGCTTTTAACTTCATCCATGAACGCTGGCGGTGCCGAGCGCGTTGCGAGTATTCTGGCCAACGCTTGGTCGCGCCGGGGTGATCAGGTTGACCTGATGCCAACCTATTCCTGGCACGGTGACTGTTTTTATGAACTATCCCCAAATGTGAACCTTGTATATTTGGCAGACCTTGTTCCGAGTCTTCACGCAACTTTCGTCAACCAACTAGTTCGCTTGCGTGCCCTGCGCCGTTTCATCACAGTTAAGCGTCCGGATGTCATAGTCTCGTTTCTTTCCAATGTCAATGTTGCAGCCGTGTTGGCTTCGCTCGGTCTTGGCGTTCCCGTCATCGTCTGCGAACGTACTGACCCTTTTATGTGTCCAATATCTTTTCCCCTCAGGATTGCGCGACGCATTACCTACCCTCTGGCAGACGTCGTAACGGTGCAAACGGAAGCCGTTGCAACTAAATTGCTTGGAGTGAATCGAAGGTTGTGGAAGGTCAGGGTGGTACCTAACCCCATCCCTGAAATCAATGTTGAGACACAGAGATGTATCAGCGCGGGTAAAAACAAAAGGTTGCTGGCAGTCGGCCGATTAAGTGAAGAAAAACAGTTTTCGTTGCTGATCAACACATTTTTCCGGCTTTCTCATCGACATCCCCAGTGGTCACTGCGGATTCTTGGGGATGGACCCCTGCGGGCAGTGCTGCAGCAGCAGATTATTGAACTCAAAATGAACGATCGCATTGAATTGCCCGGACGTACCCCTGACGTTATGAACGAATTGGCCCAGGCGGATGCGTTTGTATTGACGTCGCGTTTTGAAGGATTTCCCAACGCATTGCTGGAGGCAATGGCGGTTGGTGTTCCGTCTGTCTCGTTTGACTGCCCCAGTGGTCCGCGTGAAATGAGCATGAACGGAACGGTTGCTATGCTGGTAGCGGCAAATGACCAGCCGGCACTGGAAGACGCAATAAACCGACTGATGTCGGATGACGATCTGAGGGTCTCGCTTGGCAGTCGCGGGCGAGCCTCCGTAATTGATCGCTTCACTCTGGATAAGATATTGGGTAAATGGGATGCTGTTTTTGCTGAAGTGGGAGCCGTACGATCGGATGGGCGGTAATGCAGTACGTGGCGTCGTTTCGGGAGCACAGCATGGGTTATAGGTCTCGACTTGCCATTGCAGTAAAATACTGGCTTGATACGGCATTATGCCTGTTCATTGTTATCATGTCGTCGGTATCCAATTCTCAAGCCGCTACGCAGCCGGTGGCAGAGATTTTAGGCGCTCCCGCAGGATATTCCTCTGTTCCCTATCCATCTATCACCATTTCTGGCGACGGCATAATATCCTATCTCTATAAGGTCGATAATGGTGACTATTCCGCCGAGTTGCCGGTTGCAACGCCCGTAAACCTTGACGACAGCGTTGTCATCGATAATCAGACTTATCAGGTAGGAACCGATCAGCTTAACAATTATATAAACAGCAGAGTTTCGCCAATCGGCAATATCGGCTTTACAGGCATCAATTCTGACGTTGATATACTGTATCTCCTTAACCCCAAAAGATTTTATCTTTCAACGGAAAACATCCTCTCCATCGAAGGTGATGCAGGGGTCAACGGACTGTCCGTTGACCTGAACGATGCGCCTGCCGGCAGTCTAGGTGCGTTACAATCCTTTTCAATATCAGGCGGAAGACTTACACAGCCCGATGGAACTGCCGATTCCTTCATCCTGGACATCCCTCCCGGATTGGACAGTGTAGTCGTGACGCCCAACGCGTACGATGCCGGTTCGACAATTCTGGTAAACGGTTTCTCCGTGGCATCTGGCACGGCTACCGATCCGATACCTGTCTTCGACGGTAGCCAGATACTTCTGGAGGTGATTACGCCGGACGGTACGCGGCAAACCTATGCGATCACGACTGCGGTAAATCAGGCGTTGAATGTAAACACCACTTACCGGAGTTTCTATCTAAGGACAGAAACCCCGAATACCGACTATATCCATCTCGGTAACAACAGTAAATCGGCAGTAACGTTCAAAATGAACCTGAATAACAAAACCCTTGGTTCGAACGACGATCTCCTCGGGGAGATAAGGGATATGCCCCCTGACTACGCTGGCGAACCGCTATACAGAAAGGCATGGAGGTTCGTTCGCGACAACAGGTATCATCTGGAGTCGCTTTCCGACGGAGGGTGGTACCAGAATCCGGCCTTGTTTTTTAATTCCGTTGGATTCGGCTTGTGCGGGGATTCGGCCCACCTGCTGTCGAAGATATGGTCCGCTTTGGGGTATCAAGCCAGGGTCTGGTATATGGCGGGACATGTGGTGCCGGAACTATATTCGGATATCGACGGGAAATGGGAAATCTACGATCCCGACCTCGAGGTGTACTATACGGCACGGGACGGCACGGTCGCGGGTATGGCCGATCTGGCGAGCGATCCGGGACTGATCACCAACCCACTTAATCCGGTTTCTTCGTGGATTCTGCCATATGCCGGAACCATTGCCTCAACCGCCGTGTACGGCGATCCGAACAAGGGCTACGTAGTTGACAGCCAGATGCCGGCTTATGCCCTTCAGCTTCAGCTGCCGCCTAATGGTACACTCGACTTTCCCTCGATATTTTCTCCTCAACTTAAAGGGAGTTATGATTTCAGCTTCTCACCGAAATATACCAATGCACGGCTCAGGGTACCCAACGGCTGGTCGGGAAATCTGGGCATCCCGCTGGTCGTCCAGTCTATCGACCTTGCGCCGGGTCATACCCTGTCGGTGCTCGGCAAGGACGGCCTCGGCAATTGGCAGACCGAACCTACCGTTTCGACCTGGACATATGACATCACACCACCCGTAGTTACCGCATTTCAGGCCTCGGGTGTTTACAGCCCTACGGAACCGGTGACCCTCGTAGCGAATGAGCCCGCGACGATATACTACACGACCGATGGCTCTATTCCGACGACCGGGTCATCCGTCTATACCGGACCGGTCTCATCGGTTACGCCGATACGTTATCTGGCTGTGGATGCCGCGGGAAACACCGGTGAGATCGGTTCCTATCCGGACCTGACAGTGCAGGTCGTTTCTGACAGGACGAGCCCGCAGCTGACCGGCAGTACTGTTGGGTTCACGGCGCAGGTAACTTTCACCGGCAAGAGTACCGGCAGCCCGGGAATCTATGAGTACAGTTTCTGGCTGTACGACCCTGCACAGGGCTCTTGGAAGTGTGTCCAAGGGTATAGCAGTAACTCCCACTGGGGCTGGGATACGTCACAGTACCCGCCCGGCACCTATTCCGTCCAGGTATGGGCACGTGTCGTGGGCTCAAGTGCCCAATACGACACCTATTATACGCTGGATTATACCCTCGTTCCGGTTTCCCCGGCCACAGGCATCAGTTTGACTGCGGATAAATTACCGCCGCAAACACAAGGCGTTCACGTCACCTTTACTGCATCTGCCTCAGGTGGCACAGGTGTTTACGAGTATGCGTTCTGGCTGTATGACCCACTGTCCGGCACATGGGTTCCAGTGCAGAGCTACGGCAGCAACGCTCAATGGGATTGGGATACAACGGGCTATGCCCCAGGCGACTATTTCGTGATGGTTTGGGCCCGAAGTGTCGGGTCGACGGCCCCATACGATGTCTGCCGGTCGCTTAACAGTTTTACTATTAGTGTCCCACCGGCTGGAGGGGTGACGCTGACTACCGACTATGCCTCGCCGCAGATCCAGGGGAGCCAGGTGATGTTCACCGGCCAGGCGACGGGCGCCACGGGGAGTTATGAATACGAGTTCTGGCTGCAGGGGACGGACGGCAGCTGGACCACCGTGCAGGGGTACAGCGGGAATCCCAGCTGGAGCTGGTCAACGGCGGGCTATGCGCCCGGCAGCTACAACGTACAGGTATGGGCCCGTAGCGTCGGCTCGACGGCTCAGTACGATGCATACAAAGGCACAAGCTTCGTGATTGGGATACCACGAGTGGCACTTGCTGCGGACAAGGTGTCGCCGCAGGTCCAGGGGAGTATCGTTGCGTTTACCGGGCAAGTGCCCGGCGGGTCGGGGAGTTATGAATATGAATTCTGGTTGCGGAGTCCCGACGGCAGCTGGACAGTCGTACAGGGTTACAGCAGCAGTTCCAGCTGGAGCTGGTCAACGGCGGACTATGCGCCCGGCAGCTACAATGTCCAGGTCTGGGCTCGGCGAGTCGGGTCGACCGCTCGGTACGATGCATACAAAGGCACCGGCTATCTGATTGCCGTTCCCCCCGCGGCAGCGGTGACCCTGTCGACGGACAAGGTTTCGCCGCAGGTCCAGGGGAGCCAGGTGACGTTCACCGGCCAGGCGACGGGCGGCACGGGGAGTTATGAATACGAGTTCTGGCTGCAGGGCCCCGACGGCAGCT
>JAJYBI010000041.1 GCA_021779095.1 Deltaproteobacteria bacterium | reverse complement strand
AATCCGCCGCCATGGCGGAGGAGCTCGGCCGGGAGGGGTTCCGGGTGGTGCCGTTCGAGGAGCCGGCGGACGTGTACCTCATCAACACCTGTACCGTCACGGCCCGCACCGACGCCGAATCGCGGCGGCTCATCCGCCGGGCTGCGCGGATGAACCCCGCGGCACGGATCGTGGTGACCGGTTGCTACGCCCAGGTGGCGTTCGACCAGCTCAGAGAGATGACCGAGGTGGACCTCGTTCTCGGTAACCTGGAGAAAAAGGGGATCGTCGGCTTCCTGCGGCAACTGGGTGAGGAGCGGCAGGTCCGGGTATCCGACATCCGCAGCGGGGCGGAGACCGGAGGTCTGGCGCTGGAGACCTTTGCCGAGCATACCCGGGCGTTTCTGCAGATTCAGAACGGCTGCGACGCATTCTGTTCCTACTGCATCGTCCCCCACGCCCGTGGCAAAAGCCGGAGCGTCCCGTTCGACGAGGTGCAGGCGGGGATCGCCCGGTTGGCGGACAACGGCTTCAAGGAGGTGGTCTTAAGCGGCATCCACCTCGGGGCGTACGGTACTGACCTGCTGCCGCAGCGATCGCTGCTGGAGGTGCTGGAGGTGGCGGAGAAGCGGCGGCTGGTACCGCGGCTGCGGGTCGGATCGGTGGAGCCGCTGGAGATATCCGACGCGATGATCCGGTTCCTCGCCACCGCCTCGACGGTCTGCCCCCATCTGCACATCCCGCTGCAGAGCGGTTCCGACACGGTGCTGGCACGCATGAACCGCCGGTACACCATTGCGGAGTTCCGGAGCGTCCTGGAGAGGCTCACCGCCGTGATACCCGATATCTGCCTCGGTGCCGATCTCATCGCCGGGTTTCCCGGCGAGACGGATGAGGAGTTCCGGGAGGGGTACGACGCCGTCCAGTCGCTGCCGCTTTCCTATCTGCACGTCTTTCCCTACTCGCCGCGGCCGGGGACGCCGGCGGCGACCATGACGGGGCAGGTGCCGCCGCAGGTAACGAAGGAGCGTGCCCAGGCGCTGCGGCGGCTGTCCGATCAGAAGAAAAAGGCGTACTATGGTGCGTTTGCGGGGAACCGTCTGCAGGTGCTCGTTCAGGACCGGGGGGACGACGGCCGGTGGCGGGGGATCTCCCGGAACTATATTCCGGTGACGCTGGACGGCTGGGACGGAGAGACCAATTGCGAGGTGACCGCGACGGTGACCTCCGTGGGGCGCAGCGGGGTGACCGGCACGGTCGAATGAGCGCCGGCGGCCGGCCTCAGGTCAGACGCTTGCGCCGGCGCCGGCTCGGCCGTTCCTCGGGAGGAAGGTTCCGGACGTAACCGCACTCGTCGTGGAGCCAGGGAAGGGTCTTCACCAGTTCCGGCGTCAGCTTGACGCACTCCGGGTTCACCTTGAAACGGCGACGGTAGACCCGGCACTCCCGGGTGTGGATGTCCAGGTAGCGGCAGGGGGTCTGGGTGAAGAAGATGCGGCCTTGTTCATCCTCGATCTTTTCGAAGCAGCAGGTGCCGCACTTGAGGCACTGATGTTCCCAGGGGAGGTCTGTTGTGGTGTCGCTCATGCCCGACAGCATACCCGAGGGGATGGGCGACGTCAACGGTGGATACCGTAAGATTACAGAGATGGTACGGCAGGATATTACTCGTAAAGGATGGTAAACTGATGCGCGGATTCAGCAGGATGTTACTCGTAGTGGCGATGATCGTCATGGTTGCCGGACCGGCGGCGGCCGCACAGGGGGGTGGTGTGCCGATCCTCCTCTATCACCGGTTCGGACCGACGGTTGTGGACGGCATGACCATAACGACCTCGGTGTTTGAGAGTCACCTGAAATATCTGAAAGACAACGGCTATACGGTGATCCCGCTTCGGCGGCTCGTGGACTGGTGCCGAAGGAAGGCGCCGGCCCCACCCGCCAAGTCGGTGGTGATCGTGGCGGACGACGGCCACAAGTCGGTCTATACCGACATGCTTCCCCTCGTGAAGAAGTACCGGGTGCCGGTGACGATCTTCGTCTATCCGTCCGCCATCTCCAACGCGAAATACGCCATGACCTGGGACCAGCTGCGGGCGCTGAAGAAGACCGGCCTGTTCGACATCCAGTCGCACACCTACTGGCATCCCAACTTCAAGAAGGACCGGCGGAAGATGTCACCGGCCGAGTTTGCGAAGTCGGTGGATATGCAGCTTACAAAATCGAAGGCGCGGCTGGAGAAGCAGCTGGGGGGAACGGTGGACCTGCTGGCGTGGCCGTTCGGCATCTACGATGACTACCTCATGAAGCGGGCCGCCGCGGACGGGTAC
This sequence comes from Deltaproteobacteria bacterium, assembly GCA_021779095.1. Classification (GTDB taxonomy): domain Bacteria; phylum Desulfobacterota; class Desulfuromonadia; order Geobacterales; family JAJYBI01; genus JAJYBI01. Next base: position 24,098 of record JAJYBI010000041.1, on the reverse strand, counting down.
ATTGCCGCCTTTTCCATCGAGCGGCACCATGTGACCCCTGCCGACGGGATCATGAAGCTCCCCCGGTACCTCCTGATCAATGCCGACCAGGGGAAGGCGTTCGCGCAGATCCTGGCCGGCAGTGCGCCCAAGCGGAACCTGGTGTACTGATGGCGGACGACGGGCCGGTGGTTCCGGCATGCGGCGCCTGTCGCTCTGCCGGCGCGAACGGGGCCGACGACCCCTCGTCCCGTAAGAAGCACCCCTGTTCCGACTGTTCCTTTTGCCAGTGGTGCGGCGACGACCGTTGCAACCTCTGCCTCGGGAAGAGGGGGCGCGGCAGGAAACTCTCCATCCGGGAGCAGATCGAACTCTACGATGTGATCAACGGGTCAACGCCTTCCGATGGAAAGGATTGACGGGATCGCCGTCCCGGTAGTATTGTTGGAATCTGCATATTTGTTACGGGGGAGTGCGGGCGATGGTACTTGAGTCGAAGAAAAAGCTGGGGGAGATCTTTCTGGAAAGCGGCATCATCACCGAGGCGACGCTCAACCGTGCCCTGGCCCGTGCCAAGAGACTGAACAAGAAGATCGGTGCGACCCTGGAGGAGCTGGAGATCGTCACCGGGGAGGAACTGGCACAGGCGCTGGCCAGTCAGTTCGGCTGCAAGGTGATCAGCGACTTCGCCCGCTTTACGTTTCCACGCGAGATTTTGGATATCATTCCCGGCGACGTGGCCATGCAGAGCCTGCTGTTTCCCCTGAAGCGGGACGGAAACAGGCTGGCCGTCGCCATTGCCGATCCGACCCAGCTGAAGATCCTTGACAATATCGCTTCCAACAACGGCCTGCAGGTCTACCCGTTCATCGCGACCCGCAAGGATATCATCATGGCCATCTCCCGCCACTATCTCGGCAGGGAGCCGGGCGACCAGCGGCAGAAGACGGTGCTGCTCGTGGAGGACAACAAGCTGATCCACGCGATGATCCATACCATCCTGACCAGGGAGGGGTACCGTGTCCTGATCGAACCCGACGGCATGGAGGGGTACAAGACGGCGATCGCCGAGATCCCCCATGTCATCCTCACGGACAAGGACCTGCCGAAGCTGGACGGCTACGGTCTGCTGGACGCGTTGCGGAATATCCCGGAGACGCGTGCCATACCGGTCATTCTGGTGACGGGGAGTCCCGACCTGGAAGAGGAGGGGCGGGCGTTCGAGAAGGGGTTCTTCGATTTTATCGCCAAGCCGGTACGGGAGGCGACGCTGGTGACGAGGGTGAAGCGGGCGTTCGAATCGCTGGCGGTGTGATCCGTTCTGTCGAGGTGGGGTTTTGATGCTGAAAAGGCTGCGGGTTGACCGCAGCCTTTTTAACGTTCTACTTCCCCAGTTCCCGCGACCGGACGGTTGCCGCGTCCACCGCATCCATCAGCGCCCCACGCAGGCCGCGTTGCTCCAGCACCTGGAGTCCGGCAATGGTGGTACCGCCGGGAGAGGTCACCTTTTCCTTCAGGACGGCGGGGTGCTCGTGGGTCTCCAGCAGAAGCCGGGCGGTGCCGTACAGCGTCTGGGCCGCCAGTCCCGTGGCGACGTCGCGGGAAAGGCCGTTCTTCACCCCGGCGTCGGAGAGCGCCTCGATGATCGTCAGCACGTAGGCCGGCCCGCTGCCGGAGAGGCCGGTGACGGCGTCCATCAGCTTCTCGTCGATGACGTAGGCCTTTCCCACCAGTTCGCAGATGCGGCGGGCGAGTGCCAGGTCGTCGGCATCCGCATTGCTGCCGGCACAGAGGGCGGAGGCCCCGGTGAGGACGAGGGCGGGGGTGTTGGGCATGACCCGGACGACCTTGACCGGACCGGAAAACGGCGCTTCGATGGCGCCGGTCTTTACCCCCGCCATGATGGATATAAGCAGGGTGTCGGGTTTGACGGACGATGCGAATTCGGCGATGGCCGTTGTGGCGACCTGGGGCTTGACGGCGACGATGAGGACGTCGCACGCAGCCGCCACCGCCTGGTTGTTGGCCATGGCGATGACCCCGTAACGGTCGCAGAGGAACGTGCGGCGTTCCTCCACCGGTTCGGAGACGAGGAGTTTTGCGGCCGGGACCCCGCCCGCCTGCAGCCCCCGGATGAGTGCCTCCGCCATGTTGCCGCCGCCGATGAAGCCGATGATCTTGTTGGTGAGCATGCTGTTCTCCCGTCATGTCCGGTAGTCGAAGACGCAGCTTGATACGTAATAAATCCGGTCCCAAATGTCAACAGATTATGCCGCTTCGGAGTGGTGTGCCGGATCGGTACTGCGTGCGGTGTTACCTATGTGTGACGGCTCAGAAAATCATTGACAGCGGGTATGCCGTGTACTATAAAGCAACGCCGGTGGGCTTTTAAACATAAAGTTTACCAGTGCTAAACTTCGTGGCGGGCTGTATCCGGAAGGCGGAAGCGGGAGGAAGACGTGCGGATTGGCGAACGGTTGAAACGGCTCAGAATGGTCAATTCCCTGACCCAGGAAGAGCTGGCGAGCCGTGCCGACGTGTCCAAGGGGTTCATCTCCCAGCTGGAAAACGACGCCACCTCCCCCTCCATCGCGACCCTGAAGGATATCGTCGATGTCTTCGGTATCAGCATGCAGGAGTTCTTCAGCGATACCGCTGATGCGGAGAATGTCGTGTACGGCAAGGACGCCCGCGTCCAGTCCACCGCCGACGACGCCGGGGTGAAGGTGGAACTGCTCGTCCCCGGCGCCCAGAACCGTGAGATGGACCCGGTGCTCGTGACCCTCAAGCCCGGGGAGGAGATGGCGGAGCAGGTCTACCACGAGGGGGAGGAGTTTGGCTATCTCCTCGCCGGGCGCATCCAGCTACACCTCGACGACCAGATCCACAAGGTGAAGAAGGACGAGTGTTTCTATTTCTCGTCGGACCGGAAGCACCGGGTAAAGAACGTCGGTACGGCTGAGGCGAAGATACTGTGGGTGGTGACGCCACCTACCTTCGATTATTAAGTGGGGGAACGCGGCTTTTTCGCCCTGGCGGCGTAAGTCTGCGGGATCGCTTGTGCGGCATAGCGCTGCTATGCCTCCGCGCTCGCCCTTGACAGCCTTGCCAGGACAAAAAATCCACGTTCCCTGGTGTTGACCAAAACATATATTAAAAAAGGAACACAAACTATGAGCAAAGTTCTGATTATCGGCGCCGGTGGCGTCGGCCAGGTAGTGACCCACAAGTGCGCCCAAAGGCGCGATATCTTCAGCGAGATCACCCTGGCGTCCCGGACCAGGTCCAAGTGCGATGCCATTGCCGCCCAGCTGGGGGGCACCATCAACACCGCCCAGGTGGATGCGGACAACGTCCCCGAGCTGGTGGCGCTGATCAGGAAGGTGCAGCCTGCGCTCGTCATCAACGTGGCGCTTCCCTATCAGGACCTGCACATCATGGATGCCTGCCTGGAGACCGGCGTGGACTACCTGGACACCGCCAACTACGAGCCGCTGGACACGGCCCATTTCGAGTACTCCTGGCAGTGGGCCTATCAGGAGCGGTTCAAACAGGCAGGCATCATGGCGCTCTTGGGCTCCGGCTTCGACCCGGGCGTCACCAACGTCTACACGGCGCTCGCGGCCAAGAAGTACCTGGACGTGGTGGAGGAGATCGACATCATCGACGCCAACGCCGGCTCCCACGGCCAGCCGTTCGCCACCAACTTCAACCCGGAGATCAACATCCGGGAGGTGACCGCCACCTGCCGCCACTGGGAGAACGGCCAGTTCGTGGAATCTCCTGCGCTTGCAACGAAGCGGGTCTTCGACTTCCCCGAGGGGATCGGCCCCATGAACTGCTACCGTCTCTACCATGAGGAGATGGAGTCCCTGGTGAAGCATATCCCGACCATCAGGAAGGCCCAGTTCTGGATGACCTTCTCCGACAACTATCTCAAGCACCTGGAGGTGCTGCAGAACGTGGGGATGACCCGGATCGACGAGGTGGAGTTCCAGGGGCAGAAGATCGTCCCGATCCAGTTTCTGAAGGCGCTCCTCCCCGATCCCGGCTCCCTGGGACCGCTGACGAAAGGAAAGACCTGCATCGGCGTCATCGCCCGCGGACTGAAGGACGGCAAAAGGAAACAGGTCTACATCTACAACATCTGCGACCATGAGGCCTGCTACAAGGAGGTCCGGTCCCAGGCGATCAGCTACACCACCGGCGTACCGGCCGTGGTGGGCGCCATCATGATGCTGACCGGTAAGTGGCACGAGGCCGGCGTCTGGAACATGGAGCAGTTCGATCCTGAGCTCTTCCTGGATGTGCTCGGCCCCATGGGGCTGCCGACCGTTGTGGTAGATGGCGGCAACTGGCCGGAGATGTAGAGCGATTTGCATACCCCAAAAGGAGGTAGCACCATGAAACGACTGATTCTGTTCTCCCTGGTTCTGTCCCTGCTCCTGCCCGTGGCCGCCTTTGCCGGCGGGCTGGAGGACTTCCTCTCCAGTGTCAACATTCAGGCGCGGGCCGACATGTCGGGCTTTTCCGCCAAGGTCAGCGCCCAGTTCGGCGTGCCTATCGCCCAGGTCCGGGCCGTCGTCCGTACGGTGAGCGAGCCGGCCGACGCCTTCATGGTCTTCCAGCTCGGCCAGTTCTCCGGTCAGCAGCCGGAGCGGGTCGTGGAGGTCTACAAGAAGAGCAAGGGTAAAGGCTGGGGCGTCATCGCCAAGGAGCTGGGGATCAAGCCGGGTTCGGCCGAGTTCCATGCCCTGAAGCGCGGCGATCTACATTTCGGCGGCGCAGCGGCCGGCGACGACGGGCCCGGCCACGGCAAGGGGAAGGGGCACGGCAGGGGACACAAATGGTAGGTGAGGGGGCCCACCCTCTGCGGACGGACGGTACCGGGGTCGTGGTTTCTGAACGTACGAACCCGTGGATGGTTGCCTGCCTGGCTATCGTCGAACTCAGGAAAGCCGTCAGGTGGTTGGTATCTCCGTGTCGTTGAGCCATTGGCGGTGAACGTTTTGAAAAGGTTGTAATCACGTGACCGGTATCGACATCCCGAAAATTCTTGAACGCGCCCCGTCCCCCGCCTACGTGGTGGACCTGGGGCGACTGCGCCACAACCTGGCGATCCTGGACGAGGTGCAGCGACGATCCGGCGCCAAGATCCTCATGGCGCTGAAGGCGTTCTCCATGTGGTCGGTCTTTCCGGTCATCCGGGAGACCCTGCAGGGTGTCTGTGCCTCCTCGCCGTGGGAGGCGCGGCTCGGGTATGAGGAGTTCGGCCGGGAGGTGCACTCGTTTGCCGCCGCCTTCAAGGAGTCGGATGTACGGGAACTGCTCTCCACCTCCAATCACCTGGTGTTCAACTCCTTCAACCAGCTGGAGCGGTTCCGGCCGCTCTGGGCGAAGAGCGGCGTCTCCGTGGGGTTGCGGGTGAACCCGGAGCATTCGGAAGGGCATACCGCCATCTACGATCCCTGCGCCCCCAAGTCGCGTCTCGGCATCCCGCGGGCCGAGTTCGAGGGTAAATCGCTCGCCGGGGTGGAGGGGCTCCATTTCCACACCCTCTGCGAGCAGCTGTTCGAGCCGCTGGAGCGGACCGCCCGGGTGTTCGAGGAGAAGTTCGGCCAGTTCCTGCTAGGGATGAAATGGCTGAATCTCGGCGGCGGCCACCACATCACCCGCGAGGGGTACGACATCGATGCCCTCGTCGAGCTGGTCACGTACTTCCGGAAGAAGTACGGCGTGGAGGTCTACCTGGAGCCGGGGGAGGCGATCGCCATCGGTACCGGCGTGCTGGTCTCCGAGGTGCTGGACGTGGTGCACAACGAGATGGATATCGCCATTCTCGACGTCTCCGCCACCTGCCACATGCCCGACTGTCTGGAGATGCCGTACCGTCCGGTCATCACCGGCGGCGGCGACCCGGGGGAGAAAGGGTACACCTGCCGGATCGGCGGCCCCTCCTGTCTGGCGGGGGACGTGCTCGGCGACTGGTCGTTCGACCGGCCGCTCTCTGCGGGTGACCGGCTCTGTTTCGAGGAGATGGCCCACTACACCATGGTGAAGACCACCACCTTCAACGGCATCCAGCACCCGGCCATCTGTACCTATGAGCCGGAAACCGGGGAGTTGACCGTGGTGCGGCGCTTCGGGTACGAGGATTTCCGGAGCCGGCTGTCGTAGCCGGACACCGGGGCGGGCACCGGTCGCACGCGAGCCGCTTGCCCCTTTTCTCATCCGGTGATTGCCCCAAATAACGCAGCCTTCCCAAAAGGGCATCTTCCGTCAAGGAGGATGCCCTTTCTCGTTGTGCATCGTCCTGTTGTGGTGCGCCGGGATTCTTCGTGCGGCTGACTGGAGTGCAATTGTCTCTCGCGGAATTTTTTCATTTATTCCGGTATATATTTGTACTACTATCTGCGTGCACTGATAAATTGTTCCTTTCAGGAGGGTGGTATGGGCACTGGGGCAGTAACCGTGGAGAGCGTGGTCGGTCAGGTGACGTCCGTTGTCGCCAGCGACATCGATGACGAAAAGGTCATGATGAGCGTCGAGAAGGGTGAGTACTTCGGCCTGGAGCGGGTGGGGAGCCGGATCTGGGAGATGATCGAGAACCCCGCCAGGGTGTCCGCCCTCGTTGACCAGCTGCTGGAACGGTTCGACGTGGACCGGGCAACCTGCGAGCGGGACGTGCTGGCCTTCCTGATGGACCTGCACGATGCCGGGATCGTCCGGGTCGGCGACTGAAGGACGGAGATGACCGCCAAGCGGCTGCTGACTGCCGTTGCCCGCCACCTGCGCCGTTCCCTTCCCCACGGGGTGATCTCCTGGCGTTATCTCCTTCCCCGGCAGCCCGCAGCGGTGCGCATCCACCGTCAGCTGTGGCTCCTGGGGCGCCCTTCGCGTCTGCCGCTGCCGCTGTTTCTGCTGCTGGAGCTGATCCTCTGGCTGCGCTGGGTCGGTTACGCCTGCTGGCGGCAGTGCTGGCGCGCGGTGCGGCAGCGGGGAGCGGACATCCGCGCACGGGAAGGGATCGGCATGGCTCGCCAGCTGTGGCGACTGCTTGCCCTGGGGCTCGGCCACTGCATCCCTCCCGGCGAGGCGTGCGCCTTTGCCCTGTATCGCCCCGGCACGGCGATGGCCGTCTGGGACCACGTCTTCGTGCACGAGGCCTCCGCCTTTCATCGCTGGCGTAGCGCCGGACTGCCGGACCATGTGACGTCGCAGGAGCTCATCCGGGACAAGGTCCGTCTGGCAACCGAGCTGAGCGAATACGGTATCCCCATGGCGCCGACGCTGGTGCTGGTGCCGCGCGCCGCGCCGTACGATCCTGCTCCGGCACTGCAGACGGCCCCGCGCCTCTTTTGCAAGCCGCGGCATGGCTCCGCCAGCCGCGATGCCTTTGTGATCGAACAGGGCGGCAGCGACCGGCAACCAATGATCTTTGCGGTCGTGAACGGACTCAAGATGCAGCCGGCAACCCTCGGCGCCCTGCGTGCCGCCATGGCAGAGGACGATTTCCTGGTGCAGCCGCTGCTGGCCAATCATCCGGACCTGGCTCCCCTGTCGGCCGGCAACGACGCCGTCACCGTGCGGATCATAACGGAACATGATCCGGCCGGGATGCGCTGCAGCCATGCCGTCCTGGAGGTCCCGGGCCATGCGGCCGCCGGCGGCCACCACACCATCCTCCCTATCGACCTGGCGGCCGGGACGGTGCTGCCGTTCCCCGCGGAGCGGCTGTCGTCGCGGGGAGGGGCGGAGCACGACGCCATCATCGCCCGGATCGGCCACCGCCCCCTGCCTCACTGGGAGGAGATCCGGACCAGCGCCCTGGCGGCCCACCGCTTTCTGCCGGGGCTCTTCGCCATCGCCTGGGATTATGTCGTCACCCCCGCCGGCCCGGTCATGCTGGAAGGGAACAGCGGCTGGGGGACGACCGTCCCACAGGTGCTGACGGGGGGGCTTTTGAGAACCCGACTCCGGGAGCAATGATCGATCATGTTCTTCTTCGCCTTCAACCGCACACACCAGGCCCCGCCGCTCGACATTGACCCCCGGAGGGTCATCGACCGGCTCATGCCCTGTGCCCCGCCCGACAAAAGCGGTTATCTGGCCGCCGCCGACGCCCTCATGGTGCAGTGTCTCCACTGGAACACGGCCCGCTCCCGCCTGGAGCCGGTTCCGTTCCACCACGCAGAGAGCGGCATGACGGCCGCCTCCTGGGCGCGGCTGGACAACCGGGGGGAACTGGCCCAAAAGCTGGCCATCGCCCCGGCCGCACTGGCCGGGCTGAGCGATACGGAACTGATCCTGACGAGCTATCAGCGGTGGGGGGAGGAGTGCGTCGCGCAGCTGATCGGCGACTTCGTCTTCGTCATCCACGACCGGCGGGATAACCAGGTCTTCTGCGGCCGGGACCACATGGGGGTGCGGCCGTTCTATTACCACCTCTCCAACGCGCTGTTTGTCTGTGCCACCAACGTCAGCGCACTGCGGCAGGTTGACGGCGTGCCATTTCAGATCGACGAACGCTGGGTGGCGGAGTATTTGATCCATGTATCCATGAGCTTCGACCGTACGCCGTACCACGGGATCAAAAAGCTTCCCCCGGCCCACTGTCTGACCGTCACCCCGCAGCAGGTTCGATTGAGGAAATACTTTGAACTGTCCGCCGAACCGTCGCTGAAACTAAAGGATTCCCGCGACTACGTAGCCGTCTACCGGGAGCAGTTGGAGGAGTCCATCGCATGCCGTCTGGATTCAGCGTATGCCATCGGGTGCGAACTGAGCGGCGGCATCGACTCCTCCACCATCGCCTCCTTTGCGGCCAGGCTCATGAAAAAGCCGTTGTCGCATCTGCACGCCTTCGGCTTCGCCCTTTCCGAACTGGAACCGCAGTACATCATGGCAGTCAGTCAGGGGTGCCAGATCCCCAACACCCATATCGTTGCCGGTATCCAGACGGAGCAACAGGCAACCATACAACGATCCCTGGACCTGCTCGGCTATCCTATGGAGCATAGCAACGGCCCGTTACACGAGCCGTTTTACCAACTGGCGGAAAAGCTGGAGGTGCGTACCCTGCTGTCCGGTTTCGGCGGCGACGAATTCGGCACCACCATCCACGGCTACATGGTGCCCATGGAACTGTTACTCCAGCGCCGCTACCGGGAGTTGCACAATATCCTGCCGGGCAACGCCCCGTTCCGCTTCCTGCGCATGCTCAAAATGGAGTTGCGGCGGCGCAAAACGGCTGACTTCACGGCTGCTTCCCACAACCCTCGTTTGTTAGATGCCTACAAACAACGCTGGGCACACCACGTTATCCGCCCTGATATGGTGCAGCGCTACAGGCTGGAGGAGCGCTATTTTGACGAAGCCCGCTTCGACGCCGGCTACACCGACCTGAAGCGCTTCACCATCGAAAAACGCTGGCAACCGTTTGTCCCGACCAGAATGGAGAACTGTACCCTGATGGCCGCCGGGAGAAAAATCGACTACCGCTGGCCGCTGCTGGATATCCGGTTGGTGCGGCTCTTTCTCTCCATACCTTCAGAGGAGAACTTCTACCGTGGCATGGGGCGCTACCTTCACCGCCGCGCCATCGAAGGCGTGGTGCCCAAACTGGTAACGTGGAAGCAGAGTAAAAACATGGGTGCGATCATGGGACATCGGCACGATGAGGAGCGTCATCTGTTGCATCTCGATCTTGCCGGGCTGCATCCGGCCCTGGCGGAGTTCATCGATACGGACCGGCTGCAGCTGCAGGTTGAACAGTTTCCTGCGCTCCTCAACGAGCAGACGGACATCAGAAGGTTTCAGTTCCGCAGGAACATCCGGTCTGCAATTGCGCTGAACGGTTGGCTGCGGTATCTGGACACGGAGACGGAGGACTCATGAACAGCATTGCCGCCGAACAGTTCGCCCAGGCGCTGGGAGTCCCGCTCTACAGCACCGACTGGTTTCTTCCCCGCTACCCGGAAGGGGACGTGGGCGCGTGGCGCCTGTCCCGGACCGGTATCGGCATCGACCATGGCTATTACAGCCGTCAGTGGGTCATCGACGGCATGCCGGTGTTGCTGCGTCGTTCATCGCGGAATCCGGAGTTGTGGGAGCCCTGGATGTCCCTCTCGCCCCACGAGATCGAGAGTCAGGAGCCGGGGTGTCTGTGTGCGCGGGGGTACATGGTCATCATGGGGCTGGGCATGGGGTTGGTCGCCCTGAACGCGGCGCTGAATCCGGCTGTGCAAGACGTCACGATCGTGGAACTGGACCGGGAGGTGATCGAGCTTTTTGCCGTCTCCGGCGTGGTGGAGCAGCTGCCGCCGGAGATCGCGGCCAAGATCGAGATCGTCCGGGCCAACGCGCTTGAGTGGCAGCCGGAAAAGCCGGTTGATTTCCTCTATGCCGACATCTGGCGCCCCATCGCCGACAGTGCGGCGCTGGGGGATACCCGGCGGATGCAGCAGCATGTACGGGCACGGCAGGTCTATTTCTGGGGGCAGGAGCTGCGGCTGTATCGAGCCTTCCGGCAGCGGTTCGGTCAGGAGGCGCCGCTCACCCTCGCAGGGATCGCACAATGCGCCGCCGAGGATTTGCAGCTGCCATTGGCGTTGCCATGGGGCGAGAGCTATCCGCAGAGGATCGATGCGGCAGTGCGGAACCGCCTTGCCAGGAGGTTGCCGATGGAAGAGGTCGCCTAGACGGGATGGCCGTTCCCGGGCGACCAGCTACTCTACGAGTACGTTGAACACCGCCTCGTAGTAGTATGCCGTCGGATCGGGGGTGCCGGCATGGGTGGCGGAGATATGGATCAGTTCCGGGCCGAACCCGTCGGCGGTCATGGGGTAGGAGCCGTCCGGCAGTGCGGGTGAGCCGGCCGGCGGGTCGAAGTTCAGGGTGAAACTCTCGTAGAGGGGGGATATCTGCTGGGTTCCGATGTCGGCCAACCGCAGCTCCAGGATATGGGCGTCATCCAGATGTACGCGAAATGCCCTCCCCACAAACGGTTCGAACAACGATTTGCTGAACTTCACGATCCCTCACTTTCGGTGCACGGCCCGTTTCGGCAGATGCACGATCAACGCATGGTGTCATCAGGGTATACCAGAACAGGGAATCCGCACAACTGGGTAATTTAAAATAGTCGGCCAATTTTATGAATTTCATGTAACGCTATTGATAATCGGTGGGGGCTGTGTTATACGGGAAAGCCGGTGCTGTACAAATTCATTCAACCGGGAGGGGACGACGATGGAGTGTTATTTGGGGATGGTCACGACATTTGCATTCAACTTTACACCGATGTACTTTGCCGCCTGCAACGGACAGCTCTTGCAGATTCAGCAGAATACGGCCCTGTATTCGCTACTGGGGACAGCATTCGGCGGCAATGGCACCACCAATTTCAATCTCCCCAATCTGCAGGGGAGGACACCGGTCCATGCCGGGCCGACTCACGGTTTTGCGCAGCCATTCGGCCAGGATAGCATGACCCTGAACGCAGCAAACCTCCCGGGCCACACCCATGTGGCAAGCGAGAAGACGGTCGGGCAGACGGTCACGGCAACGGCCGCTGCCACGGTGAATGCCAGCTCCGCCCAGGGGGCCGCGCCAAACCCGGCCGGCAACTATTGGGCGAAGGTCATGAATGCCGGCTCTGCTCTGACCGCTTACAGTACGCCTAAGAACGCCACTATGGCTTCGGACGCCGTAGAGGTTTCGGTCACTCCTACCTTCAACGCAGCGAACCTGAATATCGCCAGCATCGGCAACGGTACTGCATTCTCTCTGGACCAGCCGTCGCTGGCGCTCAACTTCTGCATCTGCACCTCGGGCTTGTATCCTACCAGAACCTGATTCAAATTGGCGCAAAGGCTCCCCGCTACAGGGAGCCTTTGTTTTGATCCGGAATTCACAGCATGAAACAGAGCGAAAGAGATTTTCTCGGCGGTATCGAACACTACAAGCTCGGCCTGCTCCCCCAGGCCAAGCTGTTTTTTAAAAGCTGCGTCAAGGGGGACCCGCACCATGCCGAGGCCCGCAACCTGCTGGGGATCGTCTGCTACCAGAAGGACGAATTTGCCGAAGCGCTCGTCTGGCTGCAACAGGCAATCGCCCTGAATCCCCACGCACCCAACTATTACAACAACGCCGGCGTCACCGCCCATGCCCTGCGACGTTTCGAGGAGGCGCGCACCTTTTTCCTGCGGGCCATGGAACTGAATCCGGACTACCACGACCCGTACAACAACCTGGGGAACCTGCTGAAGGAGCAGTTCCGCTTCGACGAGGCGATCCTCCACTTCAAGCAGGCGCTGACTCTGAAACCCGACTTTGCCGAGGCCTGCTTCAATCTGGCCATGACCCTTGAGCAGAAAGGGCACTCCATCGAAGCGGTCTTCTACCTACAGCAGACCGTGAAGATGGCTCCGGACCATTTGCAGGCCCACGAACAACTGGCCCGGCTGCTTCTCAATCAGCGTCGCGTCGGCGAAGCCGATGAGCACGCCCGCCAGGCCGCATACCTGCAACCGCGCCGGAAGGTCTTTTACAAGGAGACTCCTGTCTGGACGGCGCCGGACTACAAGGGGCTGCTGGCTTGATCGGCAAGAAGCGGCACCATTCCCAACTATGTGTTGTTCCAACGCCAACCCAAATCTCCATTTGTCATTAAACGGATTAGATTATGCTCAAAACTCGTTTGACGAAAATCGTTCCATTGCTTGCCATGGTTTGCCTCCTGTTTGTTGGCGGCCCCCTGGGGTTCGGCCTGTTTCCGGAGACTGAGGTGCCGAAGATAACAAAGGAAGAGCTGAAGGCAAAACTTGGCGACAGGAATCTGGTTCTGGTTGACCTTTTCAAGCCGATAGCTGATGCTGCAAGGACGCGGATTATCGGTGCCTTAAGGGAAAGACCGGCTGACTACAAGATATGGTCCAAAGAGTTTGACAAAGACAAGACCCTGGTTCTCTACTGTTCCTGCATGCATGATGAGGCCAGTATCCGGATAGGGCAAAAGCTGATGCAGATGGGATTTCGGAAGGTGTACGCGCTGAAGGGCGGCTGGCGCGAGTGGGCCAAGGCTGGCTACCCGACGGAGCCGTGAACGTGAATGCAACGGCCGTTAATATTGCCGTTCTCTGTAACGGTGCGGTACTGCAGCCGGCACTGGAGGCGCTCTTCAGCCAGGGGCTGCTGGCCGGGGTGGCTGTGCCGGAAGCGACCGCCAGCGGCGACCCGAACCAGGCCCTGGAACTGGCGGTGCGACAAGCCGGGGTCCCCTTCCTGCGGGTGGGTGCGGGGGCGCTGACCGGGCAACTCGCCCCCTGGCTGAGGGAAATCGGTGCCGATGCCCTCTGCTGCATGGGGTTCCCCCGCAAGCTTCCGGTGGCCCTGCTCTCGTTGCCGCGCCTCGGCTGTTTCAATTTTCACGGTGGTCCGCTCCCCAGTTATCGTGGTCCCGATCCGGTCTTCTGGCAGATCAGGAACCGGGAGCAGTTCGCTACCATCGCCGTCCATCGGATGGAGCCGGAGATAGACACCGGTGCCATTGCCCATGAGGTGCAGCTGCCGGTGGGGCCGAACGACACCTATGGGCTCTGGATGCAGCGGCTGGGTGGAGTGCTCCCGCGGGTGATGATCGAGTTTGTCCAGCAGCTGGCACTCCGTGGTGGCGAGCTGCCGCTGCAGGAGCAGGATGGTGGGGCGGCCAGATACCTGCCCCGTCCCGGCGATGCCGACCGGACCATCGACTGGTCGTGGGAGGCGGGAGCGATCGATGCCCTGGTGCGGGCCTGCAACCCGGTCTACGGCGGGGCACTGACATCCTTGAAGGGGGTGCCGGTGCGACTGCTGGAGGTCGCTCCCGCGCCGCCGCTCGCCGACCGCCAGATACCTCCCGGTTCGATTGTCGCTGTCGCTGCCGATGGCCTCCGGGTGGCATGCGGTCAGGGAGAATCGCTGCTGCTGGAGATCGTCTACGGCATGGACGGGCTTTTCACCGGTCGCCGCCTTGCGCGGCTCTTCGGCCTGAAGCCCGGTGACCGGCTGGGATGACCCTGTCTCAGGCTACCCGTCGCCAGCAAGAGCCCGTTGCAGAACGTTATTGAGGAACACCCGTTGCCACCATGAATTACTACCGTATTTTCGGCCTGAACATCGCCTCCGAACTCCCCCTCCCGTCCCGGGCCATACCCGGCCCTTCCCCCTGCGGTGCCGATCTGGTCATCGTCTTCGGCACGGTGCCCGAGATGCTGGCCGCCCCCCGCAGTAACGGTATTCGCTATCAGGTAGCACCGGGAGAGTTTCTCCTGCAGGTGGACAACGTTGCCCGTTTTTATGTTCGGGACGGCAACCGTATCACCATCTCGCCGGAAGCCGGGGCCGGGGAGGAGGACATCCTCATCTTCCTGATGGGATCGGCAATGGGCGCCCTGCTTCACCAGCGCAACACCCTCGTCCTTCACGGCAGCGCCATTGCGGTAAACGGCAGCGGTGTCGCCTTCTGCGGTCCGTCAGGCAGCGGCAAGTCGACACTGGCTGCCGGGTTTCATCGGCGGGGGTACCCCTTGCTGGCCGACGATCTCTGCGCCATTGCCATCCATGACGGCCGGCCGGTGGTGATTCCGGGATTCCCGCGGCTCAAGCTTTGGGCCGATACGCTGCTGAAGCTGGACACCAGGACGGAGCGGCTGCAGCGTGTCCGTCTGGGGGTGCAGCTGGAAAAATACTTTCTCCCGGTCGATGACTCTCTGCAGGAGCCGGTGCCGCTGGCAGCGGTTTATACACTGGCGGTGTCCAACACGGATACCATGAGCGTTACCCCGCTGTCGGGGGCGAACAAGGTCGACCAGCTGCTCGGCAATACCTATCGGAAACGTATCCTGCACGGGCTCCGGGGAGGGACGGACCACTTCGGGCAGTGCTCGGCCGTTGCCGCCGCTGTCGCGGTCAAGCGGGTGATCCGCCCGGACAGGGGCTTTCGCCTGGACGAGATGCTGGATCTGCTGGCAACGGGCTTTACCCCATGAGCGGTATAGTCTGGCTCGCCTCCTACCCCAAGTCCGGGAACACCTGGTTCCGCGTTTTCCTGGCCAATCTCTTGGCCGATGCCGACACGCCGGCCAGCATCAACGACCTGGATACGCCCATTGCCAGCGCTCGCGAGCTGTTCGACGAAACCGTCGGTTTCGATGCCTCGGACCTCTCCCTCGACGAGATCGACCGGCTTCGTCCCGAGATCTACTGCCACCTCGCCGGGGGTCTGAAAGAGCCGTATTTCATGAAGATTCACGACGCATGGACCCTTCTGGAAGACGGCCGGCCGCTGATACCGGCGGCAGCGACTGCTGGCGCCATCTACTTTACCCGCAACCCGTTGGATGTGGCGGTCTCCTTCGCCCACCACAGCGGCTGGGATTACGACACCGCCATTGCCTCAATGGCGGATGATAATTTTACCTTCTGCGGTACGCCAACGTGCTTGCACAACCAGTTCCGACAGAGACTGCTCAGCTGGAGCGCCCATGTGCTGAGCTGGGTCGACCGGCCGCCGTTTCCGGTCTGTGTGCTCCGCTACGAAGACCTGAAGGCGTCACCACGGGAAACCTTCACGCGGGCGGTCCGCTTTGCCGGGCTTCACCATTCTGCTGTGCAGATCGAAAAAGCCCTCGCCTTCAGCCGCTTCGAGACGCTTCGCCGGCAGGAGGATGCGGAGGGATTCAGGGAGAAAAGTGCGGCCACTATCCGTTTCTTTCGTGCGGGGCAGGCGGGCTCCTGGCGCAGCGAGTTGAACGCGTCGCACGTGAAGCGGATTGTCAGCGATCACGGTGAAGTGATGCAGCGCTTCGGCTATCTGGATGAAAACGGCGAGGTTGTCTGCTGAGTGGTGCGCTCCACACTGTTCCGGCCGGTCCCGTCGACGTTTCCCGGGTTGCCCGGGGCACCGCTGATCGTCTGGGGGAGTGATGCTTGGTGCCGGCACGAGCCACCAACTGATGGATATTCCTGCGGAGATGACCGTTATGGACACAACCCGTAATACCTGCGACTTTTCAGCATGCTTTCGCGACTTCCGCCATCCACAGCTGCGCTTTTCCGTCTCCAGCCGTGATATCCGGCCCGACATGGACATCATCACCTATCTCAAGGTTGTCTACATCTACCTGGATATCGGCCAGATCAAGGAGGTGTTCGGTAACTGCGTATTCCCCTCCCGGCTGTACGGAGGACGACCGTACGATCCGCAGTATGCGCTGACTGCTGAGCATGTCCGGACGCTGGAGAAGCACGGCATCGGCCTCGCCCTTACCCTGACCAACCATTTTTGCGACGACGCAAGCTATCGTCAGAGCTACGATTTTCTCAGAGCCCATCACCGGAAGGGGAATTCAATCATCTGCACCGCCGACGACCTGGCGGTACGGATCAGAAACGATTTTCCCGATTACACTCTCAAGGCGAGCATCGTCAAGAACCTTGACACGCAGGCAAAGATTGAGGAGGCGTTACGTTTGTATGACTACGTTACCCTTCCTATGAATATCAATGATAATGACGATCTCCTCAGCGGCTTGGCGGAGAAGGAACGGATTATCCTCTTCGGCAATGCAGGCTGCGCCTATACCTGTCCGGAGAGAAGCTGCTATCTGGGATTTTCGCAAAAAATTCAGGGAACGCCGGTGACTTCGCTCTGTTCGAAGGAACGGTTGCCGCGGCTCGACCAGGGTCAGGTCTGGTTCGATCTCGCTAAACTGCATCGGATGGGTTTTTCCTCTTTCAAGATAATCCCCCCGCATCGGCAGGAAATCCGGCACATCTCGCAGCGGTACAGCAGGAAAATGCTGGCGGCAACCTCCGGGGCAGCCACTCGGAAACCGGACGCCTGGCTCTGTTCCTATCCCAAGTGCGGCCGCTCCTGGCTTCGCTTCCTGATAGCGAACTATCTTAATCTCCGTTACAACCTCCGGATGGAGATCGATTTTCACTCCATCTTCCGGCTGCTCCCCAACGATGGGGAGGACGCGGTGAAAGGGATCGGCGGTTACCAGTTTGCCGATGACCCGCGTCTTCCCCTGATCGTCTCCAGCCACGCTCCCTGGCGGGAGGGTCGGTTTTCCGGCGCCCCGGTACTTTTCATGCTTCGATCCGTTCCGGATGTGGTGGTATCCGACTACTTTCATACCGCTCGCCTGCTCAAGGCCTATCCGGGCACACTCAAGGAGTTCATCCGTGATCCACGGGGGGGGCTACACCGCTACCTGCGCTACCTCGATTCCTGGCAGGATTTTCTCACGAGGGAACGGTCGCGGGTTTACACGATACGCTATGAGGAACTTCATGCCCGGACAGCAGACGTTCTGGCCGGGGTCTTGTCGTTTCTGGGAATTCCAGCCGACATGGGACTTGTTGATGAAGCGGTTCGCTGCTCAACGTTTGAGTCCATGCAGGAAGCAGAAAGATTGAAGGGGATTGCGGGGCATGAATATCATTTCGACGACCCCGAAGCGAGAAGGGTGAGAAAGGGCCAGGTCAACGGTCATTGCGAGTATCTGGATGACGACGACCTGGCCCATATAGAACAGCTCTGCGCGAAATACGCCAAGCAGGTCACTGACACGCACTTCGCACATCAATACAATACGATGTAGCCGAATACGTCAGCTGGCACCATAATGGGGCGCTTGAGCTTCGTTGCAGCTCGGGCAAATTGTATGTTTAGATATAGTGTTTGACGCTGCATGCAGTCTGGTCAGACTTGGTTTCGACCAGGTCATTTTTTCGGTTTTTTCACAAAGACCAATGCTCTCGTGGTGCTTACCGCTGGTGTTTGTCTCCATGGGGCTTCCTCCTCAGGATGGATCAATCAAAATCGGATTGCATCAATTGAAGCTGAATGATACGGAAAATTACCATGACAGGAAAGCCGAGTCAACAAAATGCCTTTATTGATTTACATGAAAATTTGTGTGGTTTTCAGGCCGGTTCCGTTGCGGGCCCGTGCATGCCGGTGACCAGCATGGTAAAACAGTACGGCGAAATCCGCACCGGCACCAATTATCTGCGGGCGCTGATCCAGCGTAACTTCCCCGACGTCCAGGTGCTGAGCTACATCCTCGGCAGCAAGCACCTTCCTCCAGCCCCCTTCGCCGAAATATGGGAAGAGACGCAGCAGGCCGGCAGCGATACCGCGTTCGACTTCGTCGCCACCGCCACCTACAGCCGGCGGGGGGGAGCATCCCACCCAAAAGACCGGACGCAGCAGGAGGAGCTACGCCAAAGAGCCCCCCGTATCGCCACCGCCTATGAAACCGGGGCACTCGGTTTCCTGGTGAGCATCAAGCATCCCTATGCCTGGGTGGTCAGTGCCGCCCGCTTCAACGGCTGGCTGCGCGATGACGGGAAAATCCATGACTGTTTCCGTGATGCGTTGAAGGACGCCTGCCTGGGCTATAACCGGAACTACCGTTCATGGCTCGAACTGGCACAGGCACACAGGCCGCGTACATGCATCGTCCGCTACGAGGAGCTGCTGGCCGATCCGGGGCGGGTGGTAGGGGAGATGGCAGCGCAGTTCGGCTGGAATCCGTGCGAAGTCTTTACCGCTGTTCCGGCGATCGTCGAGCCGACCCCGTGGGACCACCTGCCGGTCGCCGAGGCGGCGGAGAGCTTCCGGCCCGAATACTACTCCGGCGGCGAGTACCTGCGGCATCTGCCGCCGGAACAGCTGCAACTGATCGATGCACTGATGGACTGGGATCTGATGCGGGAACTGGGCTATGCGCGGAGCTGACAACAAGGAGCCGGAGCCGGCAATGGCTGGATGGTTCACCACGCTGCGGAGCGCCCCGGCCAAGTGGCGGCGCCGCAACCGCACCGAACGGATTCTTCTCATGGAGGCGTTCGCGCTGCTCGGCCTCGCTCGACTGCTGGTGCTGACCGTTCCGTTTCGCTGGCTGGCGCGAACCCTTGGCGCCCATATGCGGGAGTCGGCGCAGGATACGGCTTCCGCCGAGCTGGAGACGGCCCGGATGATCGGCCAGGCGGTCGTTTCCGCCGCCGGCAACACGCCTTGGGAGAGCGTCTGTCTGCCACAGGCGGTGGCGGGGCTGTGGATGCTGAAACGGCGCGGCATTGCCGCCACCCTCTATCTGGGGGTGGTAAAGACGGACCGCACGCCGGAGCGGATGGCGGCCCACGCCTGGCTTCGCTGCGGCGACCGGATCCTGACCGGCGCGGCCGGCCATACGCAGTTTACCATCGTCGCCATGTTTTCCTGAACCCTCGGATCATTCGTCCATGAGCCATATCGCACAACAATTCTCCGCAGCAATGGGGCGCCTGAAGGCCCAGCTTCCCTATCTGCCGCAGGCGTTCCGGCTGGTGCGTCGCGCCGCCGGGGGGCTCACGCTCCTCTGGCTCGGTCTGATCCTGGCCCAGGGGCTGTTGCCGGTGGCCTCGGTCTATCTGACCCGGTCCCTGGTGAACGGCGTGACGAGGGTGTTCGGCAGCGGTGTCGGGTGGCAGGCGCTCGTGCCGCTCCTTCCGGCGGTACTGGCCATGGCGCTGGTGCTGATCGCCATCGAACTCTGCCAGAGTGCGGTAAAGTGGGTACGCACCGCCCAGGCCGAGCTGGTGCAGGACCATGTGCACGAGCTTATCCACGAACAGGCGATGCGGCTCGATCTCTCCTTCTACGACAACCCGGTCTACTACGACCAGCTGCACCGGGCGCGGATCGACGCCCTCAACCGCCCGACCGCCCTCATCGAGAACGTCGGCTCCCTGCTCCAGAGCCTCTGTACGCTGGTGGCCATGGGGTGGGTGCTCCTTTCATTCGGTGTCTGGATCCCGCTCTTATTGATTGTCGGCACCCTGCCGGCCCTGGTGGCGGTGCTGCGTCACACCATTCATTACCACCGCTGGCGACAACAGAACACGGCTGCCATCCGCCGGGCGAGCTACTACGACATGATACTCACCCAGCGGGAGGCGGCGGCGGAGCTGCGGCTCTTCGGCCTCGGTCCCCATTTCCGCAACCTTTTTCGGACAGTGCGCGAACGGCTGCGGCGGGAGCAGGTGCAACTGGCCCGTTCCGAGGCGATCGCCCACGGGACTGCGGTGCTGTTCGGCCTGACCAGCATGGCGGGCGCCCTGGCCTGGATGGGGCGGTTGGCGCTGCGCGGCACCATCGGGCTGGGGGATCTCGCCCTGTTCTTCCAGGCGTTTTTCCAGGGGCAGCGGATGATGCGGTCTCTGTTGGGGAGTGCCGGGGAGATCTACCGCAATCTCGCATTTCTGGAAAACCTCTTCGAGTTCCTCGCCCTGGAGCCTGCCATCGCCCCTCCGGCTGAACCGCTCCCGCACCGTGGTCTGCAGCGGGAGATCGTCCTGCAAAACGTCTCCTTCTCCTATCCCGGCAGCAACCGCGCAGCCCTGGACCGGTTTGGCCTGACCATCCCGGCCGGCCGGATCACCGCGCTGGTTGGGGAGAACGGCGCCGGCAAGACCACGCTGATCAAGCTCCTCTGCCGCCTGTACGACCCGGACGACGGTGCGGTGCTTCTGGACGGCACCGATATCCGCCTGCTGGATACGGCGGAGCTCCGCCGGCGGATCACGGTCCTCTTCCAGGACCCGATCAGGTATCACGATTCGGTGCGGAACAATATCGCCTTCGGCGACGTCGACAACCGGCCGGAGCTGGATCGGATCAGGGAGGCGGCGGTGGACAGCGGTGCCGATGCGCCCATCGACCGTCTGCCGGACGGGTTCGATACGGTGCTGGGGAAATGGTTCGGCGGCTCTGAGCTGAGCGGCGGCGAATGGCAGCGGTTGGCGCTGGCCCGGGCGTTCCTGCGCGAAGCGGACTTCTTCATCCTGGACGAGCCGACCAGCGCCATGGACTCCTGGGCCGAGGCGGACTGGCTGCATCGTTTCCGGCAGCTGCTGGCGGGCCGGACCGCACTCGTCATTACCCACCGGTTTACCACCGCCATGCAGGCGGACATGATCCACGTGATGGACCGGGGTCGGATCGTCGAGTCGGGAACCCACCTGGAGTTGCTGGCCCGGGAGGGGCGCTACGAGACGTCGTGGAGCCGCCAGATGCGGCAGCAGGAGTATGGGAGCGCCTATGCATCCATTTGAGCAACTCCTGGGCGACGCCCTGAATCCGTCGGTCCGGCTTGCACCCGGCCGGCTTGCCGGTCTGACACCGGACCAGTGGCGGGAGTGGCTGGCGCTGGCAGACGCCCAGCGGGTGAGGCCACTCCTCTGGCACCGGCTCAGGCAGAAAGGGGTGGCACACCTCCTTCCCGACGAAACGGCGACCTCGCTCAAGGAAGCCCTCCACCGGAATGCCATGCGGAACCTGCGCCGTTACGGAGAGCTGCGGAACCTGCTTGCGGCGCTGCAGGCCGAGGATATTCCGGTGATCCTGCTCAAGGGGATCTATCTCGCCGAAGCGGTGTACGGCAATGTGGGGCTCAGGGAGATGTGCGACATCGACCTCCTGGCCCGGCCAGGCGACCTTAAGCGGATTGCCGGGATCCTGGCGGAGATGGGGTATCGCTCGCCCCGGCACGTATGTCCGGATATCACCGTTCAGACCGACCATCACCTTCCGCCGCTGATCAAGCCGGGATACGCCACATTCGAGATCCACTGGAACCTGTCGCGGCCCGATGGTTACGCTGCCGCCGATCCGGAGATCCTGTGGGCACGGGCCGTGCCGGTCCGGATTGCGGGTTGCGACACCCTGGCCCTTTCGCCGGTGGACCTTATCCTGCATCTCTGCTACCACACCTCCTATCATCACCGGTTCGTCTTCGGACTGCGGCCGTCTCTCGATATCGGGGCGGTGGTCGACCGCTTCGGCCCGGCCATTGACTGGCAGGGCCTGGCGGAGCTGGCCGGGCGACTGGGGTGGCAGCGGGGCGTTTTCATGGCGCTGCGACTGGCGCGGGACCTGGTCGGTGCCGATATTCCTGACGCGCTGCTGAAGGGACTTTGTCCGGCAGACATGCCGGAGGCCATCATCGCCGTTGCTAGGACCCAGATCTTCAGCGACAAAGAGGCTGCCAGGCCCATAACGTCCCATCTTGCCGCACTGCTGGGAACGGACGGTCTCGTCGGCAAGTGCCGGATCTTCTGCCGGCGGCTGTTCCTGCCGCGCGTACAGATGGCGGCTCACTATCCCGTTCCGGTGGACTCCCTCCGGATCTATGCCTGTTATCTGCACCGATTCATCGACCTTCTGTTCCGCTATCGCCATCATCTGAACCGGTATCGTCACGACGACGATGGCCGCCTCCATCTCCTGGTGGAACGTCAGAACTGTATCGCCGACTGGCTGACCGGGGCGACCGGGAACCGGTGACTCTCCTGCCGCGGTATTTTTGCTGCCCCTTCAATTAAACTGTTGTACTGACAGGCAATCCCCCGTATCATGTCCGATTTGAAATCCACCTTTACGCTGTCGGGCCGAAGCAGTCGTGCGAGGAGAGCCATGGTGTCAGAACGCTGGACAATCAACGATTCCGCAAAGATCTACAACCTCCCCAACTGGGGTGCCGACCTCTTTTCCATCAACAAGAAGGGGAACGTCTGCGTCCATCCGTCGTCCACATCCAAAAACGCCATCGATCTCAAGGTGCTGGTGGACGACCTGATCAAGCGGAAGATCAAGCCCCCGATCCTGCTCCGGTTCATGGACGTCCTTCAGGGACGGATCGCCAGCATCAACCGGGTCTTCAGGAATGCCATCGCCGAAAACGCATACCCCGCCGGTTATCAGACCTTTTTCCCCATCAAGGTGAACCAGCAGCGGCAGGTGGTGGAAGCGATCGCCAGCTACGGTAAGCGGTACAGCATCGGCCTGGAGGTGGGCTCGAAGCCGGAGCTGGTGGCCGGGATCGGCATCTCCAGCGGCAACAACCTCCCGATCATCTGCAACGGCTACAAGGATTCGGAGTACATCGAGACGGTGCTCTACGCCACCAAGATCGGCTACGACATAACGCTCGTCATCGAGAAGCTGTTCGAGCTGGAGAAGGTGATCGAACTGGTGAAGAGGACCGGTATCCGGCCCAAGCTGGGGATCCGGGTGAAGCTTTCCTCGAAGGGGACCGGCAAATGGGCTACCTCCGGCGGCGAGGACGCCAAGTTCGGCCTGCGCATGTCCGAGATCATCGCCGCCATCGGCCTCTTGGAGGAGAACGAACTGCTCGACCAGGTGCGGCTGATCCACTTCCACATCGGAAGCCAGATCACCAAGATCGACAAGATCAAGACCGCCCTCATCGAAGGGACGCGGGTCTACGCCGAGCTCCGGAAGATGGGAGTGGGGGTCGAGTACGTGGATATCGGCGGCGGGCTGGGGGTGGATTACGACGGCTCCAAGTCCAGCTACTTCTCAAGCGTCAACTACACCATCGACGAGTACGCCAACGACGTCATCTACCAGATCAAGAACATCTGCGACGAGGCGGGGGTGGACTGCCCCAACATCATCTCCGAGTCCGGCCGGGCAACGGTCGCCCACTACTCCGTGCTGGTGACGAACGTGCTCAACACCAACACCTCCCGCCTCACCCCCGATTTCGAGGAGGAGATCGAGGCCGCCGAGAAGCTCGCCCCGACGGTGCGCAAGCTCGTGGATATCTACCAGAGCATCGACCGCTACAGTCTCCGGGAGGATTACCACGATACACTCCAGCTGATCAACGAGGCGGTGAGCCTGTTCAACCTGGGGTATCTCACCCTGCAGGAACGGGCCATGGCCGAATGGCTCTATGGCAAGATCATCAAGAAGATCAACAGCATCGTGGAGAAGATCAAGCCGATCCCCGAGGAGCTGCAGAACTTCCAGCTGGCGCTGCGCCAGACCTACTTTGCCAACTTCTCCCTGTTCCAGTCGATCCCCGACTCCTGGGCCATCGACCAGCTCTTTCCCATCGTGCCGATCCAGCGCTTGAACCAGAAGCCGGACGTGATGGCCTCCATCGCCGACATCACCTGCGACTCCGACGGCGAGATCACGAGCTTCGTGGGGGAGAACGGCCGGACCAAGTTCCTGCCGCTGCACAAGATCCGCAAGGACGAGGACTACTACATCGGCT
>JAJYBI010000040.1 GCA_021779095.1 Deltaproteobacteria bacterium | reverse complement strand
GATCGGCCCAACAATCGTCACCGCGACGGGCCACGACATCCGATCACCCCGAGGCGCAACATGGACTCCACCCCACCTCTCCTCGCCAACTATCTTGCCCTGCGGGACAGGATCGACGAGCTGTGCCGCTCCATCCAGCGCGAGTTCGCACCACACATCGCCTGCAGCGCGGGGTGCGACCGCTGCTGCCGGCACCTCTCCCTCTTCCCGGTGGAGGCATTCACCCTTGCCGCGGCGGCACGGCGTCTTCCCCCCGACCGGGTGGAGGCGCTCCTGCGGCAGGCGGCTGGCGCCCCTCCCGACGCCCCCTGCCCGCTCCTCAAGGACGGGCTCTGCCTCCAGTACGACGACCGTCCCATCATCTGCCGGACCCACGGGCTGCCACTGGTCTTTACGGAGGACGGTACACAGCGGGTGGACTGCTGTCCGGACAACTTCCAGGGGGTGGAGAGCCTGCCGGGAAGCGCCGTCATCGGGCTCGACCGGCTGAACGCGACCCTTACCGCCGTCAATGCGGTATTCGTCGACGCACTGGAACGGAAAGGGGTTCACCTCCCCACCCGCATGACCATCGCAGAGGCGCTTTCGACGAACATCAACCTCGACTGATCTGGCCGGGATGACAGAATAATTCCCGGATCAGGATTTATTGTATTGACTTATGCATGCACAACCTATACGGTAAGCGAAATTCCGCATCACCTAGCGGATACATTTCAACCAGCAGTATCAGGAGAACGAAAGCATGGCGAACGGCGTAGTGAAGTGGTTCAACGACAGCAAGGGTTTTGGCTTTATCGAGCAGGAAAATGGCGAAGACGTATTCGTGCATTTCTCCGCCATCCAGAGCGAAGGGTTCAAGACTCTGGCAGAAGGCGACGCGGTGACCTTCACCGTGGAAAAAGGCCCGAAAGGCCTTCAGGCTGCCAACGTATCCAGGGTCTAATCGATACGATCGACCGCAAAAAGCCCCGGAGCAATCCGGGGCTTTTTTTGTGCCCTCTGCCCGACCAACCCCTCCCGTCAATCGATGCCGGTGACGAAACTGAGCAGACAGCTCGCGATACTGTACACGAGCGCACCGAGGAACGCACTGCCGAAGCCGGCCACCACGAATCCGGCCACCAGCCACGACGCAAGGTAGAATACCAGCCCGTTCACCACGAGGGCGAACAGCCCGAAGGTAATAACCGTTACCGGAAGGGCCAGTAACTGCAGAACCGGCCGCAGGAAGGCGTTCAGGAACCCCAGCACCAGCGCCGCCACCACGAGCGTCTCCCACTGCGCAATCCGCACCCCCGGCACGATGTGCACCACCACCATGAGCGCAACGGCGTTCAGGAACCACCGGATCAGAAATCCCTTCATCTCCCTCCCCTTTCGGCAACCTGCCTTCACTGTACCAGAACAATCAGCCATGGCAATCGCACCTGCCGAATGCCGTTTATCCTAAACTTGACCTGGGTCAAGGTATCTGATTCCCGATGCGGGTATGGTTTCCCCAACCACAATTGAAAACGGTCCGCAACAGGCTATACTTTCATGGCCCAATACGATGGACACATCACAACGAGGAGGAATACACATGTCAATGTTCTGTAACCAGTGTGAACAGGCCGCCAACGGCGTCGGCTGCAACATATCCGGGGTCTGCGGCAAGAAACCCGAGGTGGCAGCCCTGCAGGACCTGCTGCTGTACAGTCTGAAGGGGATATCGCTCTATGCCGCGAAGGCCCGGGAGCTGGATGCCCGGGACAGCGCCATCGACCGGTGCGTGGTGGAGGGGCTCTTCACCACCGTCACCAACGTGGACTTCAGCGCCGACCATATCGAGAAGATCATCCGCAGGAGCATCGAGGTGCGCGGCCAGGCAAAGTCCCTCTACGAGCAGGCCTGCCGGACCAAGGGGACCACTCCCGTTGCCATAACGGCCGCCCAGGCGACCTGGACCCCGGCCGCCGACCAGGCGGGGCTGGTTCGCCAGGGTGAGGAGCACGGCCTTTCCACCCTCCATGTCAACGAGGACATCCGCTCCGTCATCGAAATCCTCACCTACGGTCTCAAGGGGATGGCAGCCTACATGGACCACTGCCTGATCCTCGGGAAAAGCGACGAAGAGGTCATGGCGTTCTTCCACCGGGCGCTGGCCGCCACCACCGACACGAGCCTCGGGCTCATGGACTTCGTGGGGCTCTCCATGGAGTGCGGCAAGCACAACATCACCACCATGGGGCTATTGAACGCCGGCCACGTGGAAAACTACGGCCACCCGGTCCCGACGCCGGTGGAGCTCGGCACCAAGGCGGGCAAGGCGATCCTCGTCTCCGGCCACGACCTGAAGATGCTGGAGGAGCTCCTCAAGCAGACGGAAGGGAAAGGGATCAACATCTACACCCACGGCGAGATGCTCCCCGCCCACGGCTACCCCGGCCTCAAGAAGTACACCCACCTGGTGGGGAACTTCGGCGGCGCCTGGCAGGACCAGGCGAAGGAATTCGTCAACTTCCCCGGCGCCATCATCTTCAACACCAACTGCATCCAGCGCCCGGCCGACACCTACAAGGACCGGCTCTTCACCTGGGGTCTCGTGCAGTGGCCCGACGTGCAGCATATCGAAGGGTGGGACTTCTCGCCCGTCATCGCCAAGGCCCAGGAACTGGCCGGCTTCCCGGATAACCCGGGGCAGCAGATCCTCACCGGCTTCGGCCACAACGCGGTTCTCGGCGTCGCCGACAAGGTGATCGAGGCGGTGAAGAACGGTGACATCAAGCACTTCTTCCTGGTGGGGGGCTGCGACGGCGCCAAATCGGGACGAAACTACTACACCGAGTTCGCCGAGAAAGCGCCGAAGGACACGGTCATCCTGACCTTGGCCTGCGGCAAGTTCCGGTTCAACAAGCTGGAGTTCGGCGACATCGGCGGCATCCCGCGACTGCTGGACGTGGGGCAGTGCAACGACGCCTACTCGGCGGTGCAGATCGCCCTGGCCCTGGCCGGCGCCTTCAACTGCGGCGTGAACGACCTGCCGCTGTCGTTGATCCTCTCCTGGTACGAGCAGAAGGCGGTGGTCATCCTCCTGTCGCTCCTCCACCTGGGGATCAAGAACATCAAGATCGGGCCGAGCCTCCCGGCGTTCGTCACCCCCAACGTCCTCAACTTCCTGGTGGAGAACTTCAACCTCGCCCCCATCTCCACCCCCGAGGCGGACCTGAAAGCGGCAATGGGCGCCTGATCCGGCGTCGTATCGCTGCACGACAAAGGCGCGGAAGAAATTCCGCGCCTTTTTGTTTTCCGGCTCATTCTGGTATACTTCGGAAACCATCGAAGAGAAGGGAAACGGCATGCGGGAGATCTGCGGCGACATCTGGGAGCACCTGGGGACGGCGGTCATCGCCATCACCACCAACGGCCTGGTGACGAAGAAAGGTCTCGCGGTCTTCGGCCGCGGCTGCGCCGGCCAGGCGGAAGAGCGGTTCCCGAACCTGCCGGAGCGGCTCGGGACGCTGCTCGCAGGGGGGAACCACGTGTATCCGCTCGGGGACGGGCTCGTGTCGTTCCCGGTGGAGCACTCCCCCTACGAAAATCCCGACCTGCGGCTCATCGAGCGCTCCGCACGGGAGCTGGCCGCCCTGGCCGAAGCGGAGGGGTGGGCGCGGGTGATCCTGCCGCGCCCGGGGTGCGGCGGCGGGGGACTCCCCTGGGAGGACGTGAAACCGCTCCTGGAGCACCACCTGGACGACCGGTTCCTGGTCATCACCTGCGAGACACCGAGGCACCCATGACCACGAACATCGTACGCTCCGTCTGTCCCTACGACTGCCCCGACACCTGCGGCCTCCTGGTGGAGGTGGAGGGCGGCCGCGCAGTAAAGGTGACGGGCGACCCGGACCACCCCTACACCCGCGGTTTCCTCTGCCCCAAGATGAACCGGTACGAGCGGACCGTCCACTCCCCCCGCCGGCTCACGACGCCGCTCCTGCGCACGGGGGAGAAGGGGAGCGGCACCTTCCGGCCGGCCACCTGGGATGAGGCGGTCGCAATCATCGCCCGGCGGTTCCGGGAGATCATCGGCCGGCACGGCGCCGAGGCGATCCTCCCCTACTCCTACGCCGGCACCATGGGGCTCGTCCAGCGTAACTCCGGCCACCCGTTCTTCCACCGGCTCGGCGCATCCCGGCTGGACCGCACCATCTGCTCTCCCGCCAAGGATGCGGGCTGGCAGGCGGTCATGGGAACCACTCCCGCCGTACACCCCGATTCCGTCGCACAGAGCGACCTCGTCATCCTCTGGGGGATCAACGCCGCCGCCACGAGCATCCACTTCCTCCACGGGGTGCGGGAGGCAAAGAAACGCGGCGCCGTCATCTGGCTCATCGACACCTACGCAACACCGACCGCCGCCGTCACGGACCGCACCTTCCTCGTCAGGCCCGGGAGCGACGGCCCTCTCGCCCTGGGGATCATGCACCTCCTGGCGGGAAGGGGGCTCGTCGACCGGGAGTTCATCCACCGGCACGTGCAGGGGTACGACGAACTGGCGAGGGAGATTCTCCCCGCCTGCACCCCCCGCTGGACGTCGGAGCACACCGGCCTCCCCGAAGCGGTCATCGGGGAGATGGCGCTCGCCTTTGGGACCGCCCGGGCGCCGTTCATCCGGCTGGGGAGCGGACTATCCCGCTACGGCAACGGCGCCATGACCGTCCGGACGATCACCTGCCTGCCGGCCCTCACCGGCGCATGGCAGAAAGCGGGGGGCGGGCTCTTCGGCGGCACCAGCACCGGCCCCGCCTTCGCCCTGGGGGAGGTGGTACTGCGGGAGGATTTCATGGCGCAGCCGACCCGCATCGTCAACATGAACCGGCTCGGCCACGCCCTGAACGAGCTCTCGGACCCGCCGGTCATGGGGCTCTACGTCTACCACTCCAACCCGGCGGCGGTCACCCCGGACCAGAACGCGGTGCTCAAGGGCCTTTCCCGGGAGGACCTCTTCACCGTCGTGCACGAGCGGTTCCTGACCGATACGGCCAAGTACGCGGACGTGGTTCTCCCCGCCACCTCCTCTCTGGAACAGAGCGACATCTACCGCGCCTACGGCACCTACTGCATCCAGCGGGCACGGCCGGCCATCCCCGCCGTTGGAGAGAGCAAGTCCAACTGGGATACCTTCCGGCTGCTGGCCGAAGCTATGGAATTCGAGGAGCCGTTCTTTTGCCAGAGCGCCGACGACCTCATCGACCGGCTCCTCGCCGTCCACACGCCGCTCAGGGCTGGGATCGACGAAGCGGCGCTGGCGGCGGGACGGGCGGTGGAACTGGCCATGCCACCTTGGGACGGAACGGTCTACGGAACCCCCTCCGGCCGGATCGAGATCCTGAACCCGGCCCTCCCCGAGCCGCTCCCCCGCCATCTGCCGGTGCACGGAGAGGACGACGGTCTGCCGCTGCGGCTCATGACCGCGCCGAGCCTCTACGCACTCAACGCCTCGTTCTACGAGCGGGACGAACTGCGGGAACGGCAGGAAGGGATGCAGCTCATGATGAACCCGGCGGATGCGGCCGCCCGCGGGATCGGGAACGGCGACCGCGTGCTGGCGGCAAACCGGCAGGGAGAGGTGGAGTTCGTTCTCAAGATCACCGACCGGATCCCGGCGGGCACGGTGGTGGCGGAGGGGGTCTGGTGGCTGGAATTCACCCCCGGCAGCCGTTCCGTGAACGCCCTCACCTCCCAGCGGCTGACGGATGCAGGGGGAGGGAGCACCTTCTACGACAACCGGGTAGAGGTGAGAAGGGTCGGGTGACGGGAGGACCGACGGGAAACCGTTGCACCCGCAGGATTGATTCGGCGGGTGGGGCTAGCTGCAGTCGCCCCGCCAGAGACAGCGGTCCTGCCCGCAGACGTCGACCTTGCCGGTCTCGAAGCAGTCCTCGTTCCCCTCGGCCTGCTGGATGGCGCGGATCATGTCGGCCTTTTTCATCTTGCCCGCCTTGATCCCTCTGCGCTCCGCGATCTCCCTGATTTCCTGTACCTTCATCCCTGTTCACCTCGTCTGTTCAGTGCCAGCAACCCATCGTACTGTATCCCTGTTACAAAGGGGCGACAACCGCCCCACATTCTGCCGCCCCACCCGGCGATGCCATCAGGCATTGCCGTCACGGTACACCGTCAACCGGTCCTTCCCCTGCTTCTTGCTGCCGAACATCGCCTCGTCGGCCTTCGCCATGACCGTCTTCACGTCCGCCCCGTCCTCGGGAAAGGAGGCGATCCCCGCCGACATGGTGGAGCCCAGCAGGTGTCCGTGGAACGCGAAAGTGGTCTCCCGCATCTGTTGCAGGATACGCTCCACCACGGTCCGGACGTCCTCCTTGGAACTCTCCGTGAACATAATGACGAACTCGTCGCCGCCGTAGCGGGCCGTGATGTCCGTACAGCGGATGTTCTCCCTGATGATCCGCGCCACGTGGCGGATCAGCTCGGTCCCGGCGAAATGGCCATGGGCGTCGTTGAGCGATTTCAGGTTGTCCGCGTCGAGCATGGCGATGGCGAACCGCTTCTCGTAACGGACGGCGATCTTTTCCTGGATGTCGGTCAGGATGAAGAAGTTGCGCATATTGTTCAGGCCGGTCACCTCGTCGGTGAGCGACATCCGCTCCACCTCCTGGCGGGCGTGTTCCGCCTCCCCCGACAGCATCGCCCCCAGATGGGCGATCAGCATGAACGGAAAGAGCTGGAGGATGGAGTTGATGAAGTTGCCCCGCGTCACGTATGAGGCGAGCTCCTCGGAACTGAGCAGCACGTAGGAGGAGATCGCCAGCGCCGCCATGAAGTAGGTGACCCGTTTCCCCTGGGTAAGTGAGGTGGCCATGAGGACGAGGTAGATGAGGGAGATGAAGGGGCTCGTGATCTTGCCGGTAAACCAGCTGACGGCCACGATGAAGCAGAGAAACACCATCAGGTCGGCGAAGGTCTTGTAGGGGCTCGATTTCCCGCGCATCACGAGATACCGGGCGCAGATGTTGTAGAGGAGGAGCAGGATGCAGAGCAGGGAGAGGTGGAGGGTGCTTTCCGCCTCGGACCGCAGGAGCTTGATATCCAGCGCCACCAGGGCGATGAGCAGCCACGAGATGCTCCCCATGATCCGGTCGTACCCGGCGTAGCGGGTACCGGTACTCGTGGATTCGGACGGGAAATGCAGCATCCTGTCCAGCAGCTTGTCGTCGTGCTTCTTCTCCCCGGCGGTCATGGATACCCATTGTATCGGAAACATTGCGAAAGGCAAATGCGGGCAACGCGTGTTCCGCACCCGTTCAGGCCAGGTAAGGCGTACTTTGCAAAAAGGGGAAACCGCTGCTACCATTCGCTACAAAGATAATGATGCCACACCGGTCCCGGCATCGCGCCTTTGTCTTCATCAACCTATTGAGGTTACGATCTATAACTTACATAACTTACCAGCGTCCCCTCAGTGCGGGTAAGCTGGCCGTCGGCGTCATAGGTGTAATCCCGGGTTACGGCCGGCGAACCGGGCGCGGTTTCGACTTTCCGGGAGATATCGCCCCTGCTGTCGTAGGAAAGCTGCATGCTGTAGAGCGGCAGGCCGTTCACCGTGAGGGTACGGCTGGCGACGCGCCCCAGGCTGTCGTAGGTGACGGCGATGTTCATCGCCGTGTCGCTGATCAGGCTCACGGCCCCGCCGGGGCCGCCCCGGGTGAAGGAGAACGGACCGTAGGCGGTGACGAGACCGTCGGCATCGCGGGTTATAGGGACGCGAGACATCTGCCGTACTTGGCAAAAGCGCCATCCGCTGCTACCATTCAGGGAAAGGAGAACACCGGATGACGCCCGACTGCACAGACCAGCCACCGGAACAGCTTCTGGAGGGGATCGCCCAGTTCAACCGGGGCGCATACTTTGACTGCCACGAGACACTGGAGGAGCTCTGGGCGGGCTCCCGGCCGCCGGTGCGCGACCTGTACCAGGGGGTCCTGCAGATCGCCGTGGCGCTCTACCACCTGGAAAACGGCAACTACACGGGGGCGCTGTTCCTCTTCCGGAAGGGGACGGAACTGCTCCGCCACGTGGCCCCCGTCTGCATGGGGGTGGACGTGCAGTCGCTCATGGACGGTGCCGGAGCGGTCTCTGCCTCTCTGGAGGCGCACGGCCCCGACGGCATGGACCGGGTGCCGCGTGCGCTGTTCCCCCGCGTCCGGATGCTCTTCTGAACCGACGAACCCCGCTCCATCAACTTCTCTCTCGACAAACGGGCCGTTTTTCACTATAGTCCGGCATACTGTATACACAAATTCAGGCACGAGGCACAGGGCACGAGGCCTAAAGAGAAATCGTTTATTCCCTTTAGCCCAGTGCCCAGTGCCGATTCGACTGAAAGGAGAATCTTATTTATGGCGACAAAACCGTTCGTGTACCAGGACCCGTTCCCCGTCGGCAAGGATGAGACGAAGTACCGGAAGATCGAAGGTTCGGAGAAGTACGTGCTCGCGGAGAATTTCGGCGACAAGGAAATGCTGCGGGTCTGCCCCGAGGCGCTCTCCGTCCTGGCCAACGAGGCGATGCGCGACGTCTCCTTCCTGCTCCGCCCCGCGCACAACGAGCAGGTCGCTACAATCCTCCGCGACCCGGAAGCGTCCATGAACGACAAGGGGGTCGCCATGGCGTTTCTCAGGAACGCCGAGATCGCCGCCCAGTTCGAGCTCCCCGTCTGCCAGGACACCGGCACCGCCACCGTCCTCGCCAAGAAGGGGCAGCAGATCTGGACCGGCGTGAAGGACGAGGAATGGCTCTCCAAGGGGATCTACAAGACCTACACGGAGGAGAACCTGCGCTACTCCCAGACCGTGGCGCTGGACATGTACGAGGAGATCAACACCGGCACCAACCTCCCCGCCCAGATCGACATCATGGCCACCGACGGCAACTACTACAAGTTCCTGTTCATGGCCAAAGGGGGCGGCTCCGCCAACAAGACCATGCTGTACCAGGAGACGAAGGCGCTCCTCACCCCGGAGAAGCTGGAGAAGTACCTCATTGAAAAGATGAAGTACCTCGGGACCGCCGCCTGCCCGCCGTACCACGTCGCCTTCGTCATCGGCGGCACCTCGGCGGATGCCTGCATGAAGGCCGTGAAGCTCGCCACCGCCAAGGAGCTGGACGGACTCCCCACCAAGGGGAACGAGCACGGCCAGGCGTTCCGCGACGTGGAGCTTGAGGAGCGGCTCCTCCAGGCCGCCTACAAGCTGGGGATCGGCGCCCAGTTCGGCGGCAAGTACTTCGCCCATGACGTGCGGGTCATCCGGCTCCCCCGCCACGGCGCCTCCTGCCCCGTGGGGATGGCGGTCTCCTGCTCCGCGGACCGGAACATCAAGGCGAAGATCACGAAGGACGGCCTGTTCGTGGAGGAGATGGATAGAAACCCCGGCCGGCTCATCCCCGAGCAGTACCGCGGCAAGCACGAGCACGGCGTGAAGATCGACCTGAACCAGCCGATGAAGGAAATCCTGGCGGAGCTCTCCAAGCACCCGGTCTCCACCCCGCTGCTCCTCTCCGGCACCATCGTCGTCGGCCGCGACATCGCCCACGCCAAGTTCAAGGAGATCCTGGATGCAGGCAAGCCGCTCCCCGATTATCTCAAAAACCACCCGATCTACTACGCCGGCCCGGCCAAGACCCCGGCAGGGAAGGCCTCCGGTTCCTTCGGACCCACCACCGCCGGCCGGATGGATTCCTACGTGGATCTCCTCCAGGCGAATGGCGGCTCGCTGGTCATGATCGCCAAGGGGAACCGGAGCCAGGCGGTCACCGACGCCTGCAAGAAGTACGGCGGCTTTTACCTGGGCTCCATCGGCGGCCCGGCGGCGGTGCTCGCCGAGGAGAACATCAAGAAGGTGGAGTGTATCGACTTCCCCGAACTGGGGATGGAGGCGGTCTGGCGGATCGAGGTGGAGAACTTCCCGGCGTTCATCCTGGTGGACGACAAGGGGAACGACTTCTTCAAGCAGCTCGGGCTGTAATAAATACCCCTGTCATACAGCACAAAAAACCCCCGGCAATCGTGCCGGGGGTTTTCTCGTTTCATAATGCGCTGATCTTCCGCTATACCCTTCTCCCTCTGGGAGAAGGTGGCCGGAGGCCGGATGAGGGAGATTTAAGTGATGGAAAATCAGCCTTTTCCCTCACCCTAGCCCTCTCCCAAAGGGAGAGGGGACTCTTTAAAAGTCTAGCGGAAGATTGAGGCTAATCAGGTAATGAAATTTGTGGTCTACTGCGGCTGGCGCGGTCCGGAGCGGCGGCGCCGGTTGCGGTTACCCGCCGGCTTGGCGGCCCCTGCAGACCCGCCGGTGGACGGATGGGGGCTTGCTGCGGGCGGCGTCCCCGTGCGGGGCTGGTGCTTGGCCACTGCGGCAGCTGGCTTCGCCTTCGGCTGGGGGCGCGGCGGGCGGGGGGGCCGGGCGAATTCCTCGTCCTTGCGGGGAGCCGGCACCTTGTAGTCGAAACCCTCCACACTGCGCCGTTCCAGCGGGCTCCCCAGGGCACGCTCGATGGCCCGCACCATGGCGCCGTCGTCGTCGGTCACCATGGTGAAGGCGTCGCCGCTGCGGGCGGCGCGGCCGGTGCGGCCGATCCGGTGGATGTACGCCTCGGTGGTGTCGGGGATGTCGTAGTTGATCACGTGGGACACCTGGGAGACGTCGATCCCCCGGGCGGCGATGTCGGTGGCCACGAGAATCTGGAACGCCCCGGAGCGGAACCCCTCCATGGCCGCCTGCCGGCGGTTCTGGGACAGGTTCCCCTGCAGCGACGCGGCGCGGTAGCCGGCCTTCTCCAGCTGCTCCCCCACCCTTTTGGCCCGGTGCTTGGTGCGGGTGAAGATCAGCACCGATTCGGTATCGGTGTGGCGCAACAGCTCCAGCAGGAGCGGCGTCTTCAGGTGCTGGGCCACCGGATAGAGGGCGTGGGTCACCGTGGCGGCGGGGGCGACCGTGTCCACCTGCACCGTCACCGGGTCGTTCAGGATCTCCCGTGCCAGCCCGCGGATCTCGGCCGGCATGGTGGCGGAGAAGAGGAGCGTCTGGCGCTGGCGGGGCAGCTTGGCCAGGATGCGCCGGATGTCGGGCAGGAACCCCATGTCGAACATCTGGTCCGCCTCGTCCAGCACGAGGAGTTCAAGCTGGGAGAGATCGATGGTCCCCTGGTTCATATGGTCCAGGAGCCGGCCGGGACAGGCCACCACGATCTCCACCCCTTTGCGGAGCTTCTCGATCTGGGGATTGACCCCCACCCCGCCGTAGACGGTGATGCTCCTGAGTTTCGTCTGCCGTCCCAGGAGCAGGATGGCATCGTTGATCTGCTCCGCCAGCTCCCGGGTCGGGGCGATGACCAGGGCGCGGACGCCCCCCTTGGGGCCGTGCACGAGCCGGTGCAGGAGCGGCAGGGCGAATGCGGCGGTCTTGCCGGTGCCGGTCTGGGCGAGCCCCATGACGTCGCGCCCCGCCATGACCGACGGAATCGCCTCTTTCTGGATCGGGGTCGGGTCTACATAGCCTGCGGCGGCAACGCCGGCGGCGACTGCCGGGTGAAAACTGAATGTTGTGAACTTCATCTGACTCCTTTTTTCGTGTCCCACAAGAAAAGCCCCGGGATACTTCCGGGGCTGACGAATTCGATGCGTGAATTGTTTCCTGGAACAGTGCGTTTAGTACCCTACCGTAACAGGTATGCGACTCCGCTGTCAAAGAGATTCGCCACCGATGGTCGCACGGCGTTGACTTCCTCCCATTTCCTGCTACGCTCCGCTTGACAGGCGCGGAACGGGTCACGCCGTTAACTGCCCCGACACGACATTCCCACCACATAAGTCCCCCAGGAGGAGATCGATGAACGAAGCGCGTGGACTGATCGCCGCATTTCTCGAACTGAACCGGTCGGAGGACCGGAAGATTGGATATTTCACCTCGTCGCTGGTGGGGATGTTCGGTACCGGCACCATGTTCGACGAGTTCATGGAAAGCCTCGACCGGGTGCTCACCAACGGCCCGATTCCGGAACCGCTCCGGACACGGGCGACGAACCTCGTCCACACCTTCATCCCCCAGGTCGCGGGATTCAACAAGATCGAGGACCTGTCGTTCCGGGACGTCACCGTCGACCAGCTGCGGGCCATCAGCTCCGCCACGCCGCAGGAGAGGTCCGAAGGGGTGCGGACCATCCTCGTTGCGTTCATGAAGATTCTCGACACCGTGATCAAGAGCGACTGACGCCCGACGGAGGGCCCATTCCGCATGCCTACGATTCGCACGGGATACCTGCTGCCGGTGCTGTTCGCCGTATTCCTCACGGGGGCGGCCCGGCAAGGAAAGGGGGTAAGAACCATGAAGCGCCTGACCGTCACGAGCAGTGCGTTTTCCGATGGAAACGCCATGCCGTCCCGCTACAGTTGCGACGGTGACGACATAAACCCGCCGCTGTCGTTCGCCGGCGTGCCCGCCGAAGCAGAGTCACTCGCGCTCGTCGTGGACGATCCCGATGCCCCGGTGGGGACCTGGGTCCACTGGGTACTCTGGAACATCCCCCCGCATACGCGGGAGATCGGGGAGAACAGCGTTCCGGCCGGTGTCCGGCAAGGGCTGAACGACTGGAAACGGAACGATTACGGCGGCCCCTGTCCGCCATCGGGCAGCCACCGGTACGTTTTCAAGCTCTATGCACTCGATTCGCGCCTCGATCTCCCCGCCGCCACGACGAAAAAAGCTCTGGAAAAGGCGATGGAAGGACATATCCTCGCCACAGGCGAACTGATCGGCAGATATCGGCGCCGGTGACCGGCCCGCGCGGGTGACGGGTTTGCTTTGTTCCTCCGAGCGGTTGCACACCTCGGCTGGTGTGCTGCCGTTCTGGCAGACGGGCGCGGACGAAAGGAGAGCGACATGTACGGCAAGGACAGGATCTACAAGAAGGTCGAGATCATCGGCGTATCCGACAAGGGGCTTGAAGCCGCCATCGAGGCGGCGCTGGTGAAGGCACGCTGCTCGCTGGACCGGCTCTCCTGGTTCGAGGTAGAGGACATCCGGGGGCACATCGGCGATGACGGCAAGGTGACCGAATACCAGGTGGTGCTGAAGGTGGCGTTCGAACTGAACTGACGGGCCATCGCCGCCCGCGGTCCAGAGCGAGCCGCGTGGTGCAGCTACCAGACCGCCTTCAGGCCGACTTCGGCGATATAGTTCCTGATGACATGCATCTCTTCCAGCGGCAGGTCGAGAAACTGAAGCCCCATCCCGGAACGGCGGCAGGTCTTCGCATTTCCAGAGCCGCTGTTCCAGGCGACCCGCGAATGGCAGGTGATACGCCGGTTGTTCACCGGGAGGCTGAATTCCACATGGAGCGTCGTATTCACCGGGAGGACCCGGTCCGATTCGAGAAAGATCCCGCCTGAGCTCATGTTGACGGCATAGTCGGTCATGAGTTCCCGCTCGTCATTGCCGTAGAAAACGGCAAACCGCACCCTGCTGCGCGGTTGCCGATAGCGCACCTGAATCGTCGTACCTCCGCACCTGTAGGTATGTGTGCTGTTCACGGATCTCCCCTCCGCCGCGTACTCTCCTCCCGTCATGGTAAACGTATCGACTTTTGTAAACATTACTTGAGCGTAATCCGCAACATACCGCCCCTGCAGGAGAGATTTCCTACAGATTCGCCGTGGCATGGTATAGTTGTGCCATGCGCCCCGCCATGACACGACTTCTTCGCACAGCCGTGGCCGCACTCGGCCTTCTCCTTCTCGGTGCCGCTCAGCCGCACGGGCAAGCGGACCTGCAGGGGAGGATCACCGTTCAGGAACTGTACGCCGCCTTCCCGGTATTCCGCGCCGGTGCCGATGCATACCGGCCCGACCCGGCTGCGGTAGAGGCACTCGCGCGCATCGGCCGGGAGACGAAACTCGTTGCCTTTCTCGGCACCTGGTGCCCCGATTCGCGGAGCGAGATCCCGGCACTGCTGAAGACGCTCGACATGGCCCGCAATCCCCGACTGAAACTGGAGCTGTATGCCGTCGACCGGATCATGGATGACGGCATCGGTGTGGCCGACCGCCTGAACCTGCAGGGCGTGCCGACGGTCATCGTCTTCAGGGGCGGCCGCGAGGCGGGCCGCATCCAGGGGCTTGCCCGCGACTCCATGGAAACCGACCTGCTGGCTATCATGCAGCGCACCCGGTGACCGGTACGGAAACGGGTGGCGATCCGAGACCGGCGAAGATCTCTCCCGCGGGAGCGCTTCACTTCAATTCTAGTCTTGTCGCAGGCAACAAGCCGCGTTATAGTGTCACGGTCCGGCTCGCGCCCCCGCAGCGCTCCCCCCGGAACAAAAGAATCCGTCCATCTCCCGAACTGCGAGGCGTATCACATGTCCTTTATCGGCGACCTGGAACACCTGCCCATTGTCGACGTCATCCAGCTGCTGCACACCGCGAGGAAATCCGGCACCCTCATCGTCAGAAGCGGCAAAGGCGAAGCGCAACTGGTCTTCTGCGAAGGGTTCATCGTCAGCGCCAATCATGCGAACAACAGCGTCCGGATCGGCAACATCCTGGTCAAGATGGGCGCCATCGGCCAGGAGACACTGGACCGTGCCCTGACCGATCAGAGAAACGCCGGAGAGAGCCGTCAGACCCTGATCGCCACCCTCATCGAAGGGGGCATGGTCGAGCCCGACGCCGCCTACAAGGGGCTGGAAACGCTTATCGAGATGACCATCGTCGAGGTGTTGACCTGGAGTACCGGCACCTTCGAACTGGACGTGGACAACCTGATCATATCCGACGAATACCGCTACTTCCCCGAAAAGCTGCAGAAGGACATCTACCTGAACACCCAGAGCGTCCTTATGGATGCGCTGCGTATCTACGACGAGTCGATGCGGGACGGCAACATAGCCGAGGCGACCTTCGCCGACGAGCCGCCCGTCGACGTTCCCGTCTCCGCACCGCCTCCTGCGGCGCAAAAGGTGGCCGCTCCGGAGATCTCCGCCGACATCCTCGGCCTCGCCGACATCGACGAACTGGTGCCCAAGGTGCAGCCGGTCTTCATCGGAGTGCGGGAGGAAGACCCCACCGAGCCCCACCGGCAGAAGCTGCGAAAAGAGCTGGCCGACATTCCCGCTGTGGAACAGGAACGGCTCTATTCCTTTCTCGCCGCGGTGTCCGCGCCGGCCGACATCGGTCAGACCCCGCAGAACGGCCCCCCTCTGGCAGTCATCATCTTCAGCCACAGTGAAATCATGTCCCACGCGCTCACCACGGTCTGCAAACATGAAGGGATGTTCGTGTTCGCCACCGACGACGAGCAGAACCTGGACATGATCATCGACCAGTCCATCACCCGAAAACTGGTGCCCATCCTGATTCTGGACCAGCCACAGCAACAGGCGGAGGGAATCGCACTCCTGCAGCAGAAGCGTTCGGTCTGCCCCGAACTGACAATCCTGCAGCTTGCCACG
This sequence comes from Deltaproteobacteria bacterium, assembly GCA_021779095.1. GTDB lineage: Bacteria > Desulfobacterota > Desulfuromonadia > Geobacterales > JAJYBI01 > JAJYBI01. The sequence goes on along the minus strand of JAJYBI010000040.1, from coordinate 12,645 downwards.
GCGAATCAGTACCTCTTCACCCTGCAGGCGCTGCGGGAGGGGGCGCGCGCCGTCCTTCCCCGCCCCGACCGGCAGGGGAGCCCGGAGACCTTCGTTGACGAACTTCTCCTGTTTCTCGGCGCAACCTGCCGCTACCTGCACAACTCCTTCGACAGCGAAAACAGCCTGGTTATCCGGGAGTACGTCCAGAGCAGTTCGGCTCTGTCACGGCTCAGCGAACCCGCGGAGATCGCCATGCTCCTGCTGCAGTTCGCCGGCGCGATCTGCGACCGGGCCCTGACTCTCGTGGTGGGGAGAGATGGCCTGATCTCCGAACGGGGGATCGGCATCGGGCAGCCCAGAAATGCCGGCCCTTCGCTGCCCGACAAGATAACCATCCCGCTGGACCGGCAGTCGCCGTTCAGAGACGCGGTGGAACGGGGGGCGAGATACTTCGACAAGGCCGACTCCCCCCTCTTCCAGGATTGTCTGTTCGCCAGCATCGGCGCCCCCGTCGCCGATCCGGTGCTGTTGCTGCCGATCAAAAGGATGGGACGGGTCATCGCCCTCATCTACGGCGATTTCCGTCTGTCGGCTGCAACCCCGCTGCAGCTCGAACTGCTGGACACTCTCACCCGCCAGGCCGAACTGGTGCTTGACACCACGTTCTACAAGAGCAGGCTGAAGCGGTCCGCCCCAACCGCCTGAAAGAAATCCTTATCCGGAGGGAACGTTACCCATGGACGCCAAGACCCTGAATCAGATACTGGAAATCGCCTTTCAGAAGAAGGTTTCCGATCTCCATTTCGAAGTGGACAATCCCCCCTTCTTCCGGGGACGGGGACAGCTGATCCGTTCGCGGCTGCCGAAGCTGACCGCTGAGGACACCGCCTTCATCGCCTCCCAGATCCTGCAGCACAACGGCCGCACACTTACCGACGACCTGAAGGAGATGGATGCGTCCTACGCCCTGCCGAGCGGCGGCCGGTTCCGGGCCAGCATCTTCCGCCAGCGGGGGAGCTTCGGGATCATCATGCGGGTCATCCCCCCCCACATCGGGACCTTTGCAGAACTGAACCTGCCGGAGGTACTCGGCGAGATCGTCAACGCCCCCAACGGTCTCGTCCTCGTCACCGGCCCCACGGGCAACGGCAAGTCCACCACCCTGGCCTCCATGCTGCGTTTTCTCAACGAGAACAACAACTACAACATCATCACCATCGAGGACCCGATCGAATTCCTCTTTACCTCCCATCAGAGCTGCATCATCCAGCGGGAGGTGGGGATCGACACCGACAGTTTCAGCTCCGCCCTGAAGGCTTCGCTCCGCATGGACCCGGACGTAATCATGGTCGGCGAGATGCGCGACAAGGAGACGATCGACGCCTGCATCAAGGCGGCCGAGACCGGCCATCTGGTCCTCTCCACCCTGCACACCCAAAGCGCCGTCTCCACGATCAACCGGATCGTCGGCCATTTCCCCCCCGATGCCCAGGAGATCATCCGGCAGCGGCTGGCGGACATCCTCGTCGGGACGGTTTCGCTGCGTCTCATCAAGGATAGGTCCGGCGAGAACATCATCCCGGTGGTGGAGGTCATGCGGGCTACCACCACGATCCAGTCCTGCATCCGCGAGGGACGGCTGGACGACATCGAAAAGCATATCGAAAACGGTCAGGCGCTGTACCAGATGCAGACCCTGGACCAGCACCTGCTGCAACTGTACAAACAGGAGCGGATCACCATCGAGGATGCCAAGCGGCTGTCCCATTCAATGGATCTGGAAAGGAAGATGCTCTTCGACAACTAGATGTGAACGGCACCGCTTGCAGGCGGAGCGAAAAGACGAAGGGCCGGCTGACAACTCAACCGGCCCTTCGCGTTTTCATGCGGATCTGATGGCTTCTCAGGCGAGGCGGAACCTGCTCACCATGGCGCGGAGTTGTTGCGCGTGCCGGGCAAGGTTTGCCGAAGACAGGGACGTTTCCTCCGCACCACGGGCAGTCTGCTGCACAACATCGGTAATCTGATGGATATTCGAGGTGATCTCGCTTGTCGTTGCCGTCTGTTCTTCGGCGGCAGTGGCAATCTGGTTCACCTGCATGGTCACCTCGTTGATTTCGTTGAGGATGTCCTGCAGCGCTTCACCCGACTTCTTGGAAGAGGATGCGCCCCGTTCCACCTCCCGTACCCCCTCTTCCATGGTGCGCACCGCCGCATGGGTCTCCGCCTGGATCGCCTTGATCATCTCGCCGATCTCCCGGGTCGCCTTGGTGGTCCGTTCCGCCAGTGCACGCACCTCGTCCGCCACCACGGCAAAACCGCGCCCCTGTTCGCCGGCCCGGGCAGCCTCAATGGCCGCATTCAGCGCCAGCAGGTTCGTCTGGTCGGCAATATCCTCAATGGTGCCGATGATCTCCCCGATCTGTTCCGACCGTGCCCCCAGCGCATCGATCGTGCCTGCCGTATCCTTCACTCGCTCGGCAATCTTGTTCATGCCGGCGATGGTCTCCTGCACGATGGCGGCACCGTTCTGGGCCGATTCGCTGGACTTGGTGGAATTTTCCGCCGCCAGTGCACAGCTGCGGGCGATGTCGCCGCTGGTAACCGCCATCTCCTCGCTGGCGGTGGCAACGGTTACGGTCTGTGCCGCCACCTCTTCCGCCCCCGTCGCGATCTGTTCCGATGTGGACTGCAACTGGCTGGACGCGGAAGCGATGCTCTCGGAAATGGCCGCCGTGGAGGTGATCATCTCGCGCAGATTCTCCACCATCTTTTTCATGGCCCACAACAGGCTTCCCTGATCGCGGGGGTCGGTAGCGATGGTACAGGACAGGTCGCCCTGCGAGACAATTACCGCAATTTCGCGCACATAGTCGGGCTCTGCTCCCAACTGGCAGTATACCCCCTTGATGATTTTCCGTCCGAACAGACTTGATGCCACGATGCTCATGACCAGAAGGATCAGCGTGGCCATTCTGCCGTTGTTATAGCGCCCTTCGCTCCGCTCGTACACCTGCTTGGCCACCCTCACCTGCAGGTTCATGAGCTGTTCGAGCTTGGTGGTGACCGGGTCGACAGCCGGATACAGCTCCTTGCCGACAAAACGGGACAGCGCCTCTCGATCCCCCTTTGCCAGAATGGCATCCAGCCGGGTCACCGCTTCGTCGGCCTTCGGCATGAGCGGCGCGGCCTCATCCACCAGGTTCTTTTCCTCGGGCACCAGGTAGGTGGCGGTATAGGCCTTCCACTCCTTGTCGATCTCCTGGCGCGCCTCCGCCAGCTTCTTCCGCGCCTCGTCCCAGCTCATGCTGCCGTCGAGCACCTTGTGGGGGGAATCGATGATGTTGTTGCCGTAGGCATCGGACACGTTCTTGAGCTGCTCCATGCACACGACCCGGTCGTTATAGACCGTCTCCAACCCCGCATTCGCGCGTTTTGCCACATAGAATCCCGCCCCGCCGACGACAATCAACATAAGCGACATGAACGCCACGACGGAAAAAAGTTTCACTTCTGTCCTGCCCATTCTCGCCATGATAGACTCCTTTTCCGCGACAGCCTTACATGGATAAGGCGTACGTAGAAATCAAATTCATGATGGCCTTATCGGCGTCAAAAGCCGCCACTTTAGCATTTTCCCAAAAGGACGCTTTTTGCAGCAATGTATCGGAGATGGTGGCCATATCGTGTTCATTTCGGGCGGGGAATTTTATTTGACACCGGGGAAGGTGATGACGTATACAGGGTGGTCCGCATTTCCTTTAACCCTTCAGGGGTTAGCCGCCTTTCACAAACTGACGCTTTCCGAGGCGTAATACCGTTCAATCTCACACGAAAGAGAGAACAATGATCAATCTGAAACCCGAAGTAGTCGCCCAGCTCGAACGTGTACTCGGTTCGGTCGAGATGCTGCTCCCGCGCGCCGTCAAACGGGTGGACTGGTCCAGCTGTTATGCGGCCAACTGGCGCCGCCACTCCTTTTCCGGCTATCTGGAGCCGGTGAAGGTTACGGACGCCACCTCCCTCGACGAACTGCTGGGGGTGGAAAAGCAGAAGGAGATCATGATCAACAATACGCGCCAGTTCCTGGCGGGGCTCCCCGCCAACAACGCGCTCCTCTGGGGTTCGCGCGGAACCGGCAAATCGTCCATCGTGAAGGCGCTCCTGAACCGGTACGCCCCCGAAGGGCTGCGGGTCATCCAGGTGGAAAAGGAAGACCTCATCTACCTGTCCGAAATCTTCAACGCCGTGGAAAACGAACTGTACCGCTTCATTCTCTTGTGCGACGATCTTACCTTCGAGGTGGGCGAACTCAGCTACAAGATGCTCAAGAGCGCCCTGGACGGCTCGGTCTATTCCGCCCCGGAAAACGTCCTGATCTACGTGACCTCCAACCGGCGCCACCTGCTGCCGGAATACGAAACGGACCACATCGGCGGCAAGTTCGTCAACGGTGAACTCCAGCAGAGCGAGGCGATGGAGGAGAAAGTCTCCCTCTCCGACCGGTTCGGCCTCTGGATCGCCTTCCATGCATTCTCACAGGAACGTTACATCGACGCCGTCCGGCTGTGCATCGAGCGTGAGGCCCGTGAACTGGGGGAGGACATTCCCTGGTCCCGGGAACTGGAGCTGGATGCCATCCAGTGGTCCCGCGACAAGAGCAAGCGGTGCGGGCGTACCGCCTACCAGTTCTCCAAGAACTGGGTCGGGAAGTACCTCCTCACAAAACGGGAGGAATGAACCGCCTCCCCTCGCCAACCTCCACTCCGCTCCCACTCCACGTTCATACCGGCAGTATGCGATAGCACCAACTGAAAAGGGCCTGCTCCGGCAGGCCCTTGATCATGAACCAATCGATCCCTCCGCCCCGCCGGGAGTTCCCGTCACCCGACGTCATCTCATGCGCCCCATCGTATACACCCCGACGTTCTAACCATCCATTTTCAGAACAATATCTTAAGAAATATCGTTCTACTCTCCATAAAATCGCAATTTCAACAAGTTACAGCTATTTTAATTTAAACGAACATCATGAAATATAAAAACGGATTGCTCAGTAGCACAACACGCCCATAACGTACTGTTTTAAAACAACTTTTTTTGTTTTATTTCTTGCAGAAGCGGAATTTTAGGCTTATAGTCAGGCAAAACAATACAGCAAGACCAAGGAGAACGTTACATGAAGTGCCCCGTTTGTAAGAACCACGAGCAGTATGTCGAGATGAGCTTCCACTCCTGTGATTTCGACGAGAACATCATTACCTGCCGCGTCTGTGGAACGGTATGGTCGGTCAATCACGGTATGACGGAGATCGTCGCCGATCCCGCAGAAGCATCGTTTCTCTCCGCGACCGCTGAATGCGTCGAGGGGGTAGACTACAGCTTCGCAGCATAACACGGCAGTACACATCGACCGTCTGGCGATTACCCATCCGACCGGACACGAAAAAGGGGTATGACCGATCTGCAGATGCAGACGACCATGCCCCTTTCCTGTGTCGCCAATTCGTACCGTTACGCACTGCGCAGCTGTGAGCGGCCTAACGGCAGACCTTGTTGCGCCCCTGGTTCTTCGCCTTGTACAGCGCCCGGTCCGCCGCCTTGATCACCTCGACGGCGCCCAGTCCGTCGCCGTTTTCCGCGACGCCGATACTGACCGTCACCGACACGGTTGCCCTCTCTCCCCCCGCACCACGCCGCTCCTTCCCCGACCGGCTGTCGCGTGGACGGTCGCTGCCGCGCAGATGGAGTCGATACCCGGCAATGACCTTGCGCAGCTCTTCCAGATGGGGAACCACGTCGGCGATCCGGCGGCCGGGGAATACGATCGTGAACTCTTCGCCACCATAGCGGTATACCTTCCCACCGCCGCCGACATCGCGGAGCTTTCCCGCCACCATCATCAGCACCTGGTCCCCCACGTCATGGCCGTAGGTATCGTTGAACCGCTTGAAATGGTCCACATCGACCATGGCTATCGCGTAGCGCCGGCCGAGCCCCTGCATGCTCTCGTTCAGGGCGCGCCGCGAGGGGATGCCGGTCAGGTCGTCCCGGAACGCCATGTTGTAGGAATCCTGGAGGATGCCGAGCGTCACGGCCAGCGCACCGGCAGTACAGAACACCACGGGAATATCCGGGTTCGTCACGCCGCCGCATGCAACGAGAAACGCCGCCTGCGCACCGAGCAACGAGCCGTCCACCGGTGCCGCGCGTCGCAGGGCAATCAGGCAGGTCACGAGGATGCCGGCCAGCGACACCACCAGGGCCGGCTGGGGGAGCGCCATGCGATCGAGCGCCGGAATCGAGACGAGCCGCACATCGATGTAACGGTCAAGATCGGCGAGGCGATAGCGGAACAGCCAGACGGCGACCAGTGACTGGCCGGCAAGGACCCCGGCCCGCATCCTGCCTGCCGGCGTAAACACGCCACGCTCGCGCATGGCGGCAACGAGGGCGAAATTGACCGGCAGGAAGAACGCGAACGCCAGGTAGATACCCCGCGCCGCATGCGTGGCAACACCGGCGAGAAGGAATGTTCGGAAAGACCAGTAGAAGAGAACAAGGAGTAACAACACGAGGAACGGTCGCCCCCGGTGAAAGTGAAGTGAGAGAAACAGGCCGAGGGTCGTCACGAGGTAGGGAGCCGACGTCACCAACTCCCGATGGGCGGGATCGAGACCGGCCATCCGGGGAAGCACGAAAAAGGCCGCCGCCAGGACCAGCGATGGAACGACCAGAACCAGCATGCGTTTGGCGGTAAAGACCGGCACGTATCCCTTACCCTTCCGAGAAAATTCACACCCCCAGCTTGATAACACCGTTCGGCGAAGGCTGTCAACCCGCGTAACGGCCGGAGGATGCATGTCTGAGGCGATGGAGCCCAGATATGGCACGTCGCCGGCAATCCCGATTGCCCAACGTCATACTCTGTGATAGCTTGATATCAGTACAAGGGCAGGAGATTACCTGCCTTCTTCCCACGCCGGTCAACGGACCGCACCGGCGTCCCCCGTGAAAGGCGGACCACATGGCAAAGAAGATATTCATCGCCGCTACAGGCCAGAACATCGGAAAAACGACCACCAGTCTCTCGATCCTGTACCGGGCCCAGAAAAAATACGGCCGCGTCGGCTTTATCAAACCGATCGGACCGAAACCGGTTACCGTCAGGGGGGTCGATTCGGACAAGGATGCGCTGCTGATGGCCCAGATATGCGGGAAGATGCGGGATATCCGTCTCATGTCGCCGGTGGTGCTGCAGCACGATACGACCCGCAAGGTCGTGGAAGGAGAGATATCCGCCGACACGCTGCGGCAGCAGATCCTGCACGCCTGTGCCGAAATGGAAAAGAAATGCGACTTCCTCGTCATCGAGGGAGCAGGGCATGCGGGGGTCGGGTCGGTCCTGGGGCTGTCCAACGCCCGCATCGCAAAGATGCTGAACGCACCGGTCCTTATGGTGACCGGCGGAGGGCTCGGCAACGTGGTTGACTCGGTCAATATGAATCTCGCCCTGTTCGAGAAGGAGGGGGTGGAGGTGCGGGCGATCATGGCCAACAAGCTGATCCCGGAAAAGCGTGCCAGCTCGCTCCAGTTCCTGCGCCGCTGCTTTGCCGATCAACGGTTCCGGGTGATGGCCGGCTTCGACTACCACCCGGTCCTTGCCAACCCGACCCTGCGCCGCATCTCGAACCTGCTGGGGCTGCCGGTGCACGGCAACAAGCGCGAGGCGAAGCGGATCATCAACCATATCCACATCGGCGCCGCCTCGACCCAGCGGGTCGTCGAGGTGCTTGAGGACTCGACCCTGCTGATCGTCACCAGCAGCCGCGACGAACTGCTCGTCACCATGGCGAACCTGTACCAGATCCCCGAGTACCACGAGCAGATCGTCGGTCTGGTCATCCCCGGCACCTGCGCCGTCAGCAGGATCACCCAGCAGATCCTGGAGCGGAGCAACATCCCCTACATGCGCGCCCACAACAGCACCACCGCGGAGCTTTACCGGATCATCACCGAGGACGTGTCGAAGCTCACCGCCGAGGACACGGAAAAGATCATGCTCGTCCAGGCACTGGCCGAAACGGAGATCGATTTCGATACCCTGGACGCCATCTTCTAATGCAAAAAGAGGGGCGGTGTTGGCTCCTCGGATTCCCCTCACCCGGCCTTTGGCCACCCTCTCCCGGGGGGAGAGATAGAGTGAGGGCATCGTTTCGCCACTACAGAAACTCCTCGAAATAATCCAGGTCCTTGTGGAACGTCTCCTCGATGCGCCAGAGCGAGAGGAGCGCGATCGCCATGCAGCCCCCCCCCACCAGAAGCGCCCCCCGCTCCAGCCCGTACTGATGCCGGCAGAGCTGGAACAGCATGGTGATCGGCACCACCATCCCCCGCACGAAGTTGGGCACGGTGGTGGCAACGGTGGCCCGCAGGTTGGTGCCGAACTGTTCGGCGGCAATGGTCACGAAGATCGCCCAGTAGCCGCTGCCGAAGCCGAGGAACCCGCAGATGCAGTAAAAGAGCGCTGCAGTCACTCCGCCTGCCAGTAAATACACGCCGATCCCTGCCGCCGTGCAGGCGAGAAAGATGAAGACGACCCGGCGGCGGCTCTCAAGCAGCTGGCTCATCACGCCGCTGGCCAGGTCCCCCAGCACGAGCCCCAGATAGCAGAACATCACCGCGTTCCCCGCCGATACCGGTCCGGTCACCCCCAACACCCGACCGAACTCGGGAGAGAAGGTGATGAGCACCCCCACTACGAACCAGGTGGGGGTGCCGATGAGGATGGAGGTCACGTACCGGCCGAACCGGTTCCGGTCGGTGAAGAGTGACAGGAAACTCCCCCTCTTCACCTCCGCCTCTCCCTGCATCTGCCGGAACATCCCCGACTCGGCGACGCTGATCCGGGTAACGAGCAAGAGGAGCCCCAGTGCACCGCCGATGAAGAAGGCGTTGCGCCAGTCGAAGGTCTTGGCGACGACGTTGGCGAGGACCGCTCCGGACACCCCCACCGACGCGACGACCATCGTGCCGTACCCCCGCAGGTGCCGGGGGAGCACCTCGGCGACCAGCGTGATCCCCGCCCCCAGTTCACCCGCGAGCCCGACCCCGGCGACGAACCGGAGCAGCGCGTAGCCCGTCAGGGTCGTTGCCAGGCCGTTCATCAGGTTTGCCACCGAATAGATGAAGATGGAGGCGAACATGATCTTCAGCCGCCCCTTCCGGTCCCCCAGCACCCCCCAGAGGATGCCGCCCAAGAGCATCCCCACCATCTGCATGTTCAGGAGAAAGACCCCCCGGTCGATGAGCTCCTGTCCCTCCAGTCCCAGGCTCCGCAGGCTCGGGACCCGGACGATGCTGAACAGCACCAGATCGTAGATATCGACGAAATAACCGAGGGCGGCGACGACGACCGGAAGCGACAGCACGGTACGCCAGACGCCGGAAGCGGAGTTCTGCATGGATGACCTCGCAAGACGGGAATGGACACGGAAGCCCGGAGCCGGGCCAGCCGAACTTACCACCCCGCCCGGAACGGGTCAAGCCGGATTTCCGGCGGCGGACGCCGGCGAAAAAAAAGGGGCACGCCGTCGGCTTAGCCCCTTTCTTCATCTTTACGTTAGACCGGGCGGATCGCCCGCCCCTGCTTCGAGCTACTGCAACTCGTTGATGGCGTTCTTTATCGCCTGGAGACTGATCTCACGTTCGCTGAAAAACACCTTCGACTTTTTCGTCTTCGTATTCGCCACGACCACCGACGGTGTCCCCTTTACCTCATAGCCGCGGTACACCATCAGGTTGGCCTGCATGCCGTACAGGATATCCGCGTAATCCATCTGGCGGAGCTTGACGCCGAGGGGGGCCACCGCCGCCTGCACCTGTTCCGGAGTGGGGTTCCTGGTCGTGACGGCAAGGGCCGACAGCGCCCGGCGCAGCTGGATGTACTTGGCCTTCTGATAGGTCAGGAACTGAAGGTTGTAGGGGGTGAAGTTCAAGGTTTCCTTGTGGATCGGGTAGTCCACGAAGCCGACCTTCACCGTCTTCGAAATATCCGCGTATATCCGCTCGAACTGCGGCTCGATCTTGCGGCAGCCGGGACAGAACCAGTCGCTCACGAAATAGACGACAACGGGGCTGTTCGCCTTGCCGAGGAAGGTGTCTATGCTGGCTTCCGCCTCGCTCTGTACCCCGAACGTTGCCCCTGCAAGCCCGATGGCAAATGCGACCGCCACCAGCAACAACTGTTTGAAAACCGGTTTCATGCTTCCTCCCTGAAGGTTTGAGTATCGAAAGATGTCGAACAGCACCGCCAGACCGGCAACGGCCACCGTCGCCGCAATGCCGAGGCAGACGGGACACCACTGCCCGATGACGTACTTCTGAATCCAGATGAAACGCGCCTCCGCACCGGCAGCAGCAAAGACGAGGAACAGATTCGCCCAGCGGGCCGGCAGGTAGCGGTTGCGCAGGGCGACGACAACGATCATCACGCCGAAAAAAGCGATTCCGAACCAACCGAAATTCATCCCGAAGATCGAAAACCGGCCGGTCTCGCTGCAGGCGTTGCAGATTTTCAGGAGCGCGGTGATGGAAAGCCCCATCCCCGTCACTGCGGCGCACCAGAGCACTACCGCCATCACACGGGCAGACAGCGGCGTTTTCGTTGAGTTATCAGACATTTGAGACACCGTACACCCTTGTTAGTTGAACGGCTCTGCCGAATCTCCGGGGAGATACGCGTTCGCAGAGCTTCTCCAGGGAAGTCACCCTCCATAGTAATAAACATGGACGATAATTTCAAACCCAAATACGCGACCACCCCACCACCTTTATCCTTTCCGGGAGGCTCCGGCCGGCTAGTGGAAATTTACCTCGCTGCACTCGACCCGTTCCGAGGAATCGGTAGCACCGTTCTCGAGCCGTACCTGCACCGTTTCCGGGTCGTAGGTGCAGCCGATCACTCCCGTCCTGTTGTTCATCAGCGGGACCCGTTCATACCGCTGAACGGTCCGCATGCAGACATTGCCCTACGCTTCGCGTCTCACCGCAGCACCTCCGTTTCGCCCTTACCCATGCCTCAATCATACCGCAGAGCGGACGAATCGATAACCGGTTTCAGTTTCTGCGCGTCACAGGACAGGGGGACGCGAGGCACGGCCGTCCCGGTACGTTGAGGCGCCGCAGCCCTGTGCTACACTTCTCTCGAGATGTAAAGAGAAGCGGGACGTGCGCAATGACATCGAACAAACAAAAACAGACGCTGCTGGTGGCGCTGGGCGGAAACGCCCTGATCCGCCGGGGAGAACGGGGCACGGCTGAAGAACAGTTCGCGAACCTGCGCCGTCCCATGGAACAGATCGCCCGGCTCGCCGGCACCTACCGGCTCATCATCACCCACGGCAACGGTCCCCAGGTGGGTAACATCCTCCTCCAACAGGAAAGCTGCCCGGACGTCCCTCCCCTCCCGCTGGAACTGCTGGTTGCCCAGACACAGGGGCAGATCGGCTACATGATCGAATCGACCCTGGAAGGGGCACTCAGGGCGCTGGGCGGGCCGAAACGGCACCTGGTGAGCCTCGTGAGCTACGTGGTCGTCGACGGCAACGATCCCGCCTTCGCGACCCCCACCAAGCCGATCGGCCCGATCTACCCGCCGGAACGGGCGGCGAAACTCCCCTGGCCGGCCGTGCAGACCGCCAAGGGGTGGCGGCGGGTCGTGGCCTCCCCCCGACCGCTCACGATCGTGGAACGGGACGAGATTCGTCTCCTGAACGGGCTCGATTTCATCGTCGTCTGCTGCGGCGGGGGCGGCATTCCGGTGGTGAGCGACGGGCGGGCGTTCCATGGCGTGGATGCGGTCATCGACAAGGATCTGGCGAGCGCCTGCCTGGCGACAGAGGTGGGGGTGGATATCATGGTCATCGCCACCGACGTGCCGGGGGTCGCCATTGGGTTCGGCACGCCGTCCGAACGGTTCCTTCACGAACTTTCGCCGCAGGACGCCGAACGGCACCGCCAGGCCGGCGAGTTCCCCGACGGCTCCATGCGACCCAAGGTGGAGGCGGCGCTCCGGTTCGTCGAGGGAGGCGGCCGCCGGGCGATCATCTGCCACCTGGACGAGATCGGCGCGGCGGTGGCGGGAGATGCCGGTACGCAGATACTGCCTCCCCGGGAGGAGATATCATGAAGAGAACCCCTGTCATCATCATGGGTGCGGCGGGACGGGACTTTCACAACTTCAACTGCTGCTTCCGCAACGACCCGTCAAGCCGGGTGGTCGCGTTTACCGCCGCCCAGATCCCCTACATCGCAAACCGCCGCTATCCCCCATCCCTCGCCGGTCCGCGCTACCCGCACGGCATCCCGATCCGCCCCGAAGAAGAGCTTTCCGACCTGATCCGTCGCCACAAGGTGCGGCAGGTGGTCTTCGCCTACAGCGACATCGCCCACACGGAACTGATGCACAAGGCCTCGCAGGTGCTCGCCTGCGGGGCCGACTTCCGGCTCATGGGACCCGATGCGACCATGCTGCGCGCCCGCCGACCGGTGGTTTCCGTCTGTGCGGTGCGCACCGGCTGCGGCAAGAGCCAGGTGGTACGCTACTTCTGCGACATCCTGCGGGAACAGGGGGTCCGGCCGGTGGTGGTGCGACACCCCATG
>JAJYBI010000039.1 GCA_021779095.1 Deltaproteobacteria bacterium | reverse complement strand
CTCCTCCTGGGGTATGTGTTGGTCGCGCTTCACACACTACCAGATTTGCCTGCCATGTCCTCTGCTTAGCTCACGTGGTGCACTTACGAATAGAATCTACCCTTACTTGCTTCCAAATAGGCATATATCTTAACTGCAGAAGCTTTATCAGCCTTTCGGTGAGATAAAAAAACCGGCATAAACAACCTCCGTTATTGACAGCTGCGATTATTAACGAACCTATCTCTTGGGTTAACAATGAGATGTGATCTGGATGTTCTCGCAATAAATGCGTCATGAATAGCATTAGCCAAGGTGTCTTTCCTTGTTGGGTAATCAATGCAACGTGCATAACAGTCTACCTGCTGATCATCTTGCTTCAAATTGAGATTGAGTCTGTTAGGGTATCCATGCCCTTTTTTATAACTAGGTAATTTTATTCCCAGAAGCCCATTTGGAGTTACGGTTTCACCGCTACGAAGTGAAGACTGTAACTCCCAATCAACATATCTGCGTGCCCAAGTGCATTTACCCATAAGTACAATTGTTACTGTAGAATCCTTAAGATATAATTCCCTGATTCGCTTCATAACATAATCTGTGTCAGTGCTATTTATAATGCTTTCCTCCATATCAATACCTAACGCTCTAGCAATGAATACATTTCGTTCGTCAGAAAAAGTTGTTATAAAATTATTTACCTCAACCTGGTCTGCGTGATGATAGGAAATAAATACCTTGTGCCGGACATTGTTACTCATGACTGCCTCCTATGGTTTTAGATTAGAGGTCTAAGGCTTAATACAAAGATTCTTTAGCCCAAGCAGGATTAGATGAATACATTCGTCAACAAATGGAGTTCCCATCAATCGCAAATACTCCCCCTCGCTAAGCCCTGCATTCTTCGACAAAGTTGAAATATCTACGCCTTCGACAATCGCTTTCAACAATTCATAATCAGCTTGATTTCCGCTTTTGGCTGCAATTGCCTGAAGATCAGCATACTCAGCATTATGTGTTATCTGCCAAGCCTCTGTCAGGGCTTCTGGATACGCCTCTTTCCACACAACTTTGCATACCTCACCAACAACACCACCAAAGGCACCCAACAGATAGACAGGCTTGTTTTTCTGGATCGCAATTATGATCTCTTCCAGCACACCCGGCATCTTTCCATTGTAGCCAGAGAGCTTCCCGCCCGCGCAGATACGAGCCTGACAGGATTCAATCGATTTGACACGCATTTCTGTAAGGCAACGCGACCAGACGTACTTGTTCTGCGGTGTGTTGGGAGGCAAGAAAATACCTTTTTCGACATCATCCGCAATGTCACCGGGGACATCATGTTCCACCGTCTCCATTACCGGCATATATTTAGCGTGCCACGCTATTACCTGCTCATCTGCTTTGTAAAGTGGCCATGCCAAGTGGTTTTCAACGTGGATATCATCAGTGTTCAAGCGATTTTTTAGGGCTATTGCCTCATCAAGGATAAATTCGGTAAATCCATCCTTGCGCAGGTCGCCACCATAAATGAGAGTGGCCGATCTGGCGAGTAGGTGACGTGCGATATCCTGGGCGAGTCGTACTGATTGAGTAGGATGAAGATGATGAGCCTTATACCCATCAGTTGAAACATCCGAAATTGAAATGCCGACACGTACTCCATGCAAAGTGTCGCTTTCTGCCTTACTCCAAAGGGGAGTAAATGTGTTTATGTCAAGCTGGTTATGCCATTCCGCTTCTTCCGAGTAAATCGGCGGCTCGGGGTAGCAGAAACTATCGGTTTTACCAGCCTGTTTAATCGCAAGCAGTTGACGAATTTCCGGGGGTCTGGAGGAAATTTCGCAGTCAGATGCAATCCAACCACTTTCTTTGTAATAATCGAGTAACGACAAGGCGTGACAATGACGAATTGTCTCTAATAATGCCGCTATCAGTATTTTTAAGATATCGGCTTCGCTAAGAGGTGAGTCAGGTAATACATGTATGCATGGCACATTGGAACTGGCCGGGAAAATCCTATCCTCATATTCGTTCAGGCAATTAACCGCGATCATTGGGCGCTGTTGCTCTTTGGCACATAGTATTTCTAGCTGGCACCAGTAGCGAGAGGAATACTCATCGCTACAAATCGCCACCATGGTTGACTCCTTGATGCTTTTGATTATCTCCTCGTTAAACTTGAAGCCCGGAGAAATCGTCGTCGAGTCAAAGAAATGAGACATGTTCGTATTATCAATGAACCGCTTGATCGCCTCGGCATGTAGCCGGCCTGTATTACCGGGCTTTGCATGACTCAGGAAAATTTTTATCGATGATGATTTGCCGGTATCCTCCTGGGCAATCTCAGCAAATCCATGACGGTATATTTCGTGAGCCATGGCAACAACGGCTTGTTGAACCTTAGTTGTCTCAGGCCATTCGTATGTACGAATAAAGTTCAAATCCTTAAGACTACCTTCTCCACTATGTCCTAATCCTTCCCGAGATAAAGCGACCGGTACTATTTTGGTAGCTGTTGAATGAGGCAGCGCAGCAATATAACCATTCCAATTTGCCCTTCCCCTTGTATTCACACTTGTGAACACGAATATGACATTTCGCTCGGCATAATCCTGAGGGGGTTCATCAGGCGTAATGGAAGGACTGTCAGAACTATAAAAAAAGAGAGGGATGTTAAGATTGCGGGAAAATGGCCTATTGATGTCCCTTGTCAGGGATCTCGAAACAGCTTCGATAATCGGACTAACCACTTCGCTATCTGATGGCTGCCAGATGAAATGGACTGATAAGGGTTGTTTATGTCGAAGCGTCATCAGCTACCTCACTGTTACCTGGACTTTTTCCCAGAGGGCCGTTGCGACAAAGCACTCCCTGCAGCCGTCTTCGACGCCTTGCTTGTCCGACCATCCCGCAACACACTTGATGCAGCCTTTGCCGCAGGGGCAGAGGTAACCTTTGATGGTGCCTTCGTCTGAGATAATGCACTTGCTGCTGCCGTTTTAGATTTTGCAGCGGTACTACCGCTAGTCATTGTTTTCGATGCGCTGGATGCTGCTTTCGGTCCTGTTACTTTTGACTTTGCCATATCAGTTCTCCTTTAACCATGGATTGACAACCTTCTGAATTCACATACCAGAAACTCCTCGCGTCCCCCAACAATACGCTATCTTGCGACAACTTACCCCCACCTTCTATTATCCTCAAACATCTCCACCGGCATGGCATACCTGAGCCGCCAGACCATCTTGATCGGCCGCTCGCTCTCAAAACTCACCATATCCACCGGCCCCAGGTAAGTGAACGGCACGGTCACATTGTTCCGCTTCTTCTGCCCACGGGCGAAGACCTGTGAGGAATTCCGGGGACAGTATATTTAACTGCGGTCAACCGTAATACGAAAAAGACCGCCCTATCAGCAATCAGCTGACCGGACGGCCTCGTCATCTCCCTATCATCCCCGCACATCCCATAGCACACCCCATTGAACAAAATCGAAACCGACATTACATGGGACTAACAGGTTTGTCAATGGTTCGGGAAAATCTGCGCTATCGCTCAAGGATGAAGGATGAATTATGAAGGTATGAAAACTACCAGAAGAAACCCGGGACAATTCCCACTTTTTATTACCCTGGCGTGTAATGATTCTCCGATTCGGCAACCGTGGGCGCTCCCTCTTCCTCCACCGGTTCGAACACCACCCGCACCCGGGCGTGCAGCGCTTCGGCCACCCTTCTGAGCATGCTGAGGGAATGGCCTTCGTACCCCGGTGATTCGAGGCGGCTGATCTGCTGCTGGGAGGTGTGGAGCAGGGCCGCCAGTTCCTTCTGGGACAGACCGGCCTGACGGCGCAGATCGGCTATCTGCAGCGCAACATCCCAGGCCTGTCCGGCATGGTCGAACCGCGCCGCCACGTCCGGATCGGCCAGGTGCTTTTCAAGATAGCAATCGAAATTGGTCTTGTTCATTGTCCGTGCCTCTCCTGCCAGTCATGCATCCGCGCCAGGGCGGTATCCATATGCCGGGCCGGAATCGCCTGCCCCTTGTTGCGAATGCCGTGGACCGCGACAATCCGCTTTCCCCTGACGAAAAACCAGAGAACCCGGGTATTCAGCTTCCCCACGTGGCGCAACTCAAACAGTCCCTTCCCCAACGCCTTTGCCAGCGGCTCCCGGTGATACTGCCGGTTGCGGAGCTTTGCCAGCCCCGCAAGGATCGCGGCGAAATCATCGGGGTCGGAGCACCGCAACTCGTCGAGGAACTCTTCCACCGGCGAATACCCCGTTTTCGTCTCATAAAATTCTACGCTGAATTCCATGCAACCTCAACATCAAATTTGATGTTACAAGAAATGTGGCCATGTCAGGCTTGCATTATTGCATTTTCCCACCCCACCCTCACGCCGCTTCCCGCCACTCCTTCTCCTCCAGCATCAACACCACCGCCCGGCTCGCGAACCGCTTCTCCCGCGCCGCTTCGTGGCGCTGATAGTCCTCGATCTTCTTCCCCGAGGCGACCATCTCCCGGAGCAGCAGCTCGTACGGCTTGCTCATCCCCACCTTGCCGTGCTCCCACTTGGAGATCTGCGCCCGGTCGCAGTGCATGTTCTTCGCAAAATCCGCCCCGGACCAGCCGAGGTACTTTCGCAGAAAAACGATCTCCGGGGCGATGAGCCGCTCCGGCTTGGTGACCAGCAGATGGGCGATGACGTCGTGCAGCCCTTCGATGTTGGGCACCCGCGGCATGACGTTGCCGCAGCCGGGACACCGGCGCACAACGATCCCCGCCAGCGTCACATTGCCCAGACCGCACTCCTGGTACAGGTAGTTTTCGCGCGCTTCCGTCAACTCGTGCTGTTCACAATTCGGGCATTTCATGTCTCTCTCCACGCCCGAGATTATACACCCACAGACATTGTCATCAACACAATAGTTGTCATTTACACAACAACCGGGTAGTCACCCGAGGCTTCGCACTTGATATTCCAATCTGGAATCTCAAACAAAAAGGCCGCCCAATCAGCTCCTCACTGACCAGACGGCCTCGTCATCTCCCCGTTGTCCCCGCACATCCCATCACATACCCCATCGAATAAAATCGGTTCCGACATTACTCCGGACTAACAGAAAAGTCAATGGTGCGGGAAAATAAGTAATACCTCCCTGAAACCAATCTTTCGCTGCCTCCCGACAACGGCGGCCTGCAGGGGGACGGTTCCGAATAGACCTACCATATGCCGGAACTGGTGAATGTCGTGATCCGCCGGATGCGCGAAGCCTTCCCCGACTTCGGCCTGCCCGGTGCCATGACGGCGCAGGGAAGCGGTGTCGGCGACCTGTGGGAGCTGCAGATCGACAGTGATGGTTTTGCGCAGAGAAGGGATCTTCGGTGTTTGTGAACGTCCGGGGCGCCTCACGCGACGCCGCGACGACGCAACGGAAGGCACATAATCGATTATTGCCGCCGAAGGATGGGATGAACTCCGACAGGTTGACCTACTTCACGACCCGGATCTCCAGCCTGCCGCCAACCGCCGATGCGTACCGTTTGAGCGATCGCAGGCTCGGCAGGGGCTTCCCGGATTCCAGACGCGCCACCACCGATTGGGTCGTCCCCATCCGCCGCGCCACCTCTTCCTGGGTCAGGTCAGCCTTCATGCGCGCCTCGATGAGCTGAGCGGCAACGGAAAACTCTTCTTCCAGCGCGTCGTACTCTTGCCGGAATTCCCCATCGGCCAGCAGTTCCTTCTTTACCTGCATCATGCTTTTTCCCATCTCACAACTCCTTCATTCTTTTCATGGCCAGTTCCAGCTCGCCCTGCGGCGTCTTCTGCGTCTTTTTCACAAAGACCCGGAGAATAACCACGCGTCTGCCGGAAAGCGCCACGTAGATGCCACGGGAAATGCCGCTTTTTCCCTTGGCCCGTATTTCCCACAGCGTGTCCTGCAAGTGGCGGACGTGGGGCATGCCGACGTTTTCCAGCCCGTAACTCTCGATCAGCTCCGCAACCCGCACGAACCTGGCCCGCATATCCTGCGGGAGCACCAGGAACTCACCTTCCACCTCGCCGTTCAGGAACTCAACGGTCCATTTCATCGCCATCCTCATCTTATCGCAATTTTGCGATACATGCAATCTTCGACAACTGCGAACAGGGAATATCTGCGCCCTTCCCACTCACTTGAGGTCACAGATTGTGACCTCAAGACCGGACACAAAAAAGCCGCGCAATCAGCTCCTCACTGACCGGACGGCCTCGTCATCTCCCTCTTATCCCCGCATATCCCATTACATACCCGGTCTCACGCGACGCCGCGACGACGCAACGAAACGCTTTAAGCTCAGAATCAAAACGTCTTTGATGTTGAAACATGAAAGAGAAGAAATTGTAATTCATCCTCCCTGATTTTGACTCCCGTTGCGTCGTTGCGTCGTCGCGTGAGGCCGCCTTTCATTTCCCTGCCGCTGGCAGATATCTTCTCAGATGCCCCCGGATGCTCTCCTCGAACCCCGCCTCGGCGTTCCCCTGGTAGACGAGCGACAGGGCGATCTCGGCGGCGAGGATGGCGGAGCGGTACTTCTGGGGGAACTTGGCGATGCGGCGCCGGTATCGCGGCTCGTCGCGCAGCATGCGGGGCAGGTGGTTGAGGATCGCCCGGCGGAAGAGCGGGTCGTCGGCGAGATGGGGCCGCTCCTGGAAGTAGCGGAACAGGTGGGCGTAGTGGGCGTTGATCTCGTTGCTGATGGCGTCGGAGATCTCGGTGAAGAGGAGCCCGGAGCCGGGCTCGCGGTGGCGGCGCAGGATGAGCCGCGCCTCGTCCCCGGCGCGCTTCTCCAGGATCTCCAGGACCCCCGCCACGTACCGCTCCTTCTCCGCCAGGAACTCGGCGTCGGAGAGGAGCAGGTTGGCGATGATCTCGTAGGAGGAGGAGATGACCCCGCACTTGTTGGCGGAGGCGTCCCGCATGACGATGATCCCCTTCTTCTGCAGCAGGACCCGCGCCTCGGGGGTGATGAAGGAGTTGGCCCCCTCGACGATGGCGAGCGCCGACGGACTGCCGTCGGGGAGGATGAACTGCTGCCAGGTGTCCCGGTCGATGGTCTCGGGGCGGCCGCCGCCGGGGATGAAGAGGTCGGCGGGAACGGTAAAGACCAGGTCGCCGAACTCGCGGGAGAACTCGTCGATGGAGATCCACTGCTCGGAAAGCCCCCCGGCCGTGCGGACCACCTTCCGGAAGAGCTCCTTCAACCCCTCCTTCCGGCTGCCGGTGCGGAACAGCATGAAGCCGCCGGGGTTGAGCCGTTCCGGGTCGAAGGCGTCCAGGTCATCCTTCAGGACGATACGGGAAAGCTCCTCCCGGTCCGCCCCCGCCGGGTCGCAGAGGGCGGCACTGCCGTCCAGGACGAGCACGATCTGCGCCCGCGGGCAGCGCGCGAGGACCAGCCGGATGGCGTTTCCCGCCACGTCGCCCCCGGGGCCGCCGGTGAACTTCACCCGGAACGGGTCGGCGAGGATGTCGATCCCCAGCTCGTGCATGGTGATCTCGGCGAACTTCACCACGCCGGTGGAGGTGACGCCGTACTCCTTGTGGTTGATCCCCACCCGTTTGCTGGAGATGATGCCGTTTCCGAGGATGTAGCCGCGCCGCACGGAGAGGGCGGCAATCTCCTCGATCATGGCGTCGTGCATGTTCTCGTCGGGCCCGAGCTCGATCGGCTCGTCCTCGCCGTAGTAGTCCACGACGGCGGGGTGCCTCGCGCGCCCCGAGTCGGTGACGAAGATGTCCAGGAAGGCGCTCGTGACGGCGTGCTGGAGCTTGTAGAGGCGCCAGTTCTCATCTTCCCCGCTTCCCCGCCGGTCGGTGGCGTCCAGGATGGTCACGAGCTTGGAGCCCCCTTCGTAGATGTCCTTGTTCTTCAGGTGCTGGGTATGGGCGAGGACGAAGTTCTCCCGGAACAGGGTGGTGGCGTTGCTGACGAAGTCGTCGGGGGTGCGGGCGATGACGGTGCGCCAGCCGCCGCGGGCGATGTCGGAGAAGCCGATGTGGTAGCCGAAGCCGTCGCCGCCGAAGAAGAAGGTAACCCGGAACGGCACCGCCTGGGGGAGATCGCCCGTGACCTCGTGCCCCAGGTCCGCCAGGAAGGCGGGGTCGAGCCGGAACGCCAGCGCCTGCTTCTCCAGGACGAAGAAGTTGGTCTTCAGGGTGTGGATGATGAAGGTGAGGCAGCAGCGGAAGATCGTCTTGCGCAGTTCGTCCAGGTAGCGGTGGCCGGTGTTGTACTCGTTGACGCTGTAGAGAGCCTCGGCCATGGCGACGCCGTACCGCGCCTCCCGGTCGTTGTCCGCCGGGTCGAACCTGATCCGGAACAGGGTGGCGAGCTGGAGGGCGATCTCCGGGTGGGCGTGGAAGGCGCTCTGCACGTCCTCCAGCCCGAACCGGTCCGGCTGGTTGTGGGCCAGGTTGGTGTGGCAGAAGGCGATGAAGGCGTCCACCAGCGCCGCGTCTTCGCCGCCCATGATCCCGGTGGTGACGAACCGGCGGTAGGTGGGGGAGGTGGCGGAGAGGAGCTGGGTGGCGGAGAGCTCCTGGCCGAGCAGGCGGGCGAGCCCGCTTTCCGTGGTCAGCTGTTCGGCACCGTGGCTCCGGCCGTAAAAGGTCCCCAGGAACCAGGGGCGGGTGCCGTCGGAGACCGTGAGGCTGTAGGCGCGGTTCACCCCGATCCCCAACCGGTTGAACACCTCCATCACCTGGAGGAGGAAGTCGCGGGGGGGCGGGTTCCCCACGGCGAAGAGGATCCGGGTCTCGCCCGGGGTCCGGGTCTCCTCCACACCGAAGTAGAGCCCGCCGTTCCGCTCGCCCCGCTGCAGGAGGAGGAGTATCCGGGCGACCCGCTCCGGCGGCGAGATCCGCACGTAGCTCTCGTTGTTGAGCCAGAGAATCCTCAGGGTGCGGTCGAACTCCCGCATGTCGAAGGCGGGAAAGGTGCGCCGCATCTCCCCGCTCACCCTGCGCCGGATGCCGGCGGGGACCTCGACCGCCATCCCCTCCCGGATCTCCCGGCCGCTCTTGCGGTCGAACTCGAAACGCTGGATCTCCAGCGGCTGCTCCAGCCCCGGCAGCGGACCGCCGGAGTGGGCGATCATGGTGTAGGAGACCTCGCGCTCCCGCTCCCGCAGGAGGGTATCGTAGAGCGAGCCGGGCCGGTCGACGACGGCGAGGACGAGGGCGCGCTCCCGGTCGGCGAGGATGAGCCGGCGATTCGACTGCAGCGTCGAAAGCTCCCGGTCCAGGATGGCGAGCGCCTCCGGTTCGTCCTTCATGGCGATGAAGAAATAGGGGTTCATCTGCCGCCGGAGCCAGTGCCTGTTCTCCACCGCCGTCGCCCGCCTGCTGCCCGCTGTCGCATCACCCATGCTCCGCTCCTCCCCTGCCGAAATGCCGGCCCCCCGGGCCGGGTCTGTTTCCCATTGTACCAGACGGACGGACGCCGTGCGGGGTTCTTCGGGGAACCGGACGTATTTGCCGCATCGGGTGATTGACGGGAAGGAACGGTGCCGCTATAGTTGATTAGCCGCTGCCAACCTTTATGCGTGGGGTCCCACCATGGAAAGCTGCGAACTGCTGCCCCAATGTACCTTCCACGCCTGCCTCGCCAAACGCAGGCCGTATGCGGTAAAGCACCTGGAGGAGGACTACTGCAACGCGGAATACTCCATCTGCGTCCGGTACATGATCTACCGGGTCCTGGGGCTCTCCCTCATTCCGTCCTACCTCCTGCCGTGGGACATCCGCGAGGCGCGGCGGTTCCTCGAATCGGTCATAGACGGCGGGTAACCGCCCCTCCCTTTTCGTCCCCCGTGTGACATTCCGGAGGGAGTTTTCCACTTTTTCCCCGTGATTTTCGGCAGCTATTCCGTTCACCACAAACGATCCGTCAGATACCTCACGGAATTTCCTATTGACACGACATTTCGCACGGTTACGCGTGCTGCCCAATCCTTGTGCATGACGCAGAACCATCGAAAATCAGGCGGGAGTCGCTGCGGTTATCCACAGTTTGGGGAACGTTTTCCACACCCCCCGTGTATAACCTGAAACAGGTACAGGACGGGACGACGGATCGACAGAAGGAGTACCGAGGAGGGTAACAACGATAGCGGCGATCACGCGTACAGGCGCCGGGAACGGCCACGGCGATGGATTCCGCGCACCATAACGCAACAGCCCCCGACCTTCGTAAAAGTCGGGGGCTGCATCGCAACCCTTGCAACAAGGGGCATTTAATGGCGGAGAGATAGGGATTCGAACCCTAGATACCCGGAGGTATAACAGATTTCGAGTCTGCCGCCTTCGACCACTCGGCCATCTCTCCATTTATGTAAAAGGGGGAACGCCCCCGTTCTGCTCCTTTTTCCGCTGTCGCAACCGCGCGAAGAACGCGCTGAGGATGCCGGAGCACTCACCTCTCAGGACCCCGGACGTGATCTCCACCCGGTGGTTGAGACGCCGGTCGTTCGACAGGTCGTACAGCGAGCCGGCCGCCCCCCCCTTGGGGTCGAGGCAGCCGAAGACGACCCGGTCGATGCGCGCCAGAATGATCGCCCCCATGCACATGAGGCACGGTTCCAGGGTCACGTAGAGGGTACTGCCGGTGAGCCGCCAGTTGCCGGTCTTTCGCGCCGCCCGGCGGATGGCGATCAGTTCGGCGTGGGCAGCAGGGTCGTTCTGCCCTTCCCGCCGGTTGAACCCACGGGCGATCACCGCTCCGTCCCGGACGACCACCGCTCCGATGGGGACCTCCCCCAGCGCCTCCGCCCGGGCCGCCTGGACAAGCGCCCGCTTCATCCAGTATGCGTCGTCCCGCACAGTCATGGTCCGACTGCCGGGGCATCGGGTTTATACACCGTCACGTCACCGGATGTCAAGCGCGACGGTCCTCTAGAACGGGATGTCGTCATCCGGGTTGAAGGACGGCTCCTCGTAGGACGGCGCGCCGCCGTATTCCTGGGAGTCCTGTCGACCGCCCTGCCGCCCCCCGCCGCCTTCACCCTTGCCGCCGAGCATCTGCATCTTCTCGCCGACGATCTCGGTGGTCCAGCGGTCGCGGCCGTCCCGGTCCTGCCACTTGCGGGTCTGCAGCCGTCCCTCGATGAATACGGTTCTTCCCTTGGCCAGGTACTCGCCGGCGATCTCCGCGGTACGTCCCCAGAGCACGACGTTGTGCCATTCGGTCCGCTCCTCCCACTCGCCGCTTTTCCCCTTGACCCGGTCGGTGGTGGCGATGGAGAAGCTGGCGACGGCGGCGCCGGACGGTGTATAGCGCACCTCCGGGTCCTTCCCGAGGTTGCCGATGAGCATGACTTTGTTGAGGCTGGCCATGTTATGACTCCTTGAACCGGTTCTCTGTCTAAGCGCTCTCGCCGCGAGACATCATCTTCGACTGGAATCGGCATCTACGTTATTACAAACGTGTGAAACGCTGGCAGTCTACCGAATACGGCAGGGCATGGCAAGCGATATTTGTTTGACTCACCCGGCAAAAAACAGTACGTTACCTCAACAAATCTGGCGGACTGCACGATGCTGAGAGCCTATCTCTTTTTGCTGTTCTTCATCCCCCTGACCCTTCTGACCGCGGTGGTCACCATCATCTCCACCCTGTTCGACCCGACGGGCGCATGGTACCACCGTCTGTGCCGCCTCTGGAGCGTCACTGGCGTGCGATTCGCCGGGGTCCGGGTGGAGGCGGAGGGACAGGAGCATGTTCCGTCCGACACCCCGGTCATCTTCATGAGCAACCACCAGGCGGGGTTCGACATCCTGGCGCTCTACATCGCCTCGCCGCAGCAGTTCGCCTGGATCGCCAAGGATGAGCTGTTCCGGATTCCGCTGTTCGGGCACTCCATGGCGCGGGCCGGGTATATCCCGCTGGACCGGAGCCACGGCCGCCGCGCCCTCAAAAGCATGGAGGCCGCAGCAGGCAGAATCCGCGGCGGGACCAGCGTCGTCATCTTCCCTGAGGGGACCCGTACCACGGACGGCAATCTCCTGCCGTTCAAGAGCGGCGGCTTCCTGCTGGCGTCCCGGGCCGGCGTCCCCATCGTGCCGGTCACCATCAACGGCAGTCACCGGGTGAATCCGTGCACGCGGCTGGCGCTGTACCCCGGCACCATCCGGGTCGTTTTCGGTCCCCCCATCGCGACGGCGGGGATGAAAAAGAAGGACGCCGAACTGATGGAAACGGTCCGCAACGCCATCGCATCGAACCTGGAGGTGCCCCATGACCGCGCTGCATAGCGCCCTGATCGTCGTCGGACTGGCCGGTATCGCCTGGGGGCTCCCCGCGATGCACCGGCTGCGCCGGCCTTTTGATATCCTCGCCGCCATTGCCGTTCTGGCGGGAACGGTGGTCGCCCTGCTCGGCACGCTGCTGGTGGCCGTACCCCATTTTTTCGACTGACAGGAACCGTATGGACCGCTTCAAAACCATCATCGTCAACGCCGCCGTCATCGTGGTCGTCTCCCTGCTGCTCCTCTGGGGGGACACCCGCTACCGTCAGCAGACCCAGTACGACCTGGGTGTGAAGAAACTGGCGGCGGGCGACTATATCGGCGCCATCGGCGGCTTCGAGATGGCGATCCACATGTACACCCCGTTCAGCCCCCTCGTCGGAAAGTCCGCGCAAGAGCTCTGGAACATCGGCGAGTCGCTGGAGAAGAAGGGAGACCTGCCGCGGGCACTGGTCGCCTACCGCGCCCTGCGCAGCTCGTTCTACGCGGTACACGGTCTCACCCAGCCGGGGACCGACTGGATCGCCCGCTGCGACGACAAAATACAGCGGCTGGTACCGCAACTGCCGCCGGCAAACTGAACGCGTCCCCGACCTGAACCTATGACCGACCCCGAACACGACACAAGCGGCCTGAAGATCATCCCTTTAGGGGGGCTCGGCGAGATCGGCCTCAACATGACCGTCTTCGCCTGGGGCGACGACATCGTCGTCGTGGACTGCGGCCTCATGTTCCCGGAGCCATCCATGCTGGGGATCGACCTGGTCATCCCCGACATCTCCTGGCTGAAGGAGCGGGCGGACCAGGTGCGGGCGATCCTTTTGACCCACGGCCACGAGGACCATATCGGCGCCCTTCCCTACGTCCTCCGCGAGATCAACGTGCCGCTGTACGGCTCTCCCCTCACCCTGGGATTCGTAAAGGAAAAGCTGAAGGAGTTCGACCTGGACGACCGGGTGGAGCTTCGGCCGGTGCGCCCGCGGGACAGGGTGGAACTGGGACCGTTCATTGTGGAATTCATCCGGGTCGCCCACTCCATCGTGGACGGCTGCGCCCTGGCGCTCCGCACGCCGGAGGGGGTGGTAATCCACACCGGCGACTTCAAACTGGACCAGACCCCGGTGGACGGCGAACTCACCGATCTCGCCACCTTCTCCCGCTACGGCGAGGAGGGGGTGCTGGCGCTCCTGGCCGACTCCACCAACGTGGAGCGTGAGGGGTACACCCTGTCGGAGCGGCTCGTGGGAGAGGCGTTCCAGGATATCTTCCCCAGATGCCCCGGCCGGATCATCGTGGCCGCCTTCTCCAGCAACATCCACCGGGTGCAGCAGGTGGTGGACGCGGCGGCGGCCTGCGGGCGCAAGGTGCTTTTAAACGGCCGCTCCATGCTGGCGAACGTGCAGATCGCCCGGGAGCTGGGGTACCTGACGCTCCCCGAAGGGGTCCTCACCGACCTGAAGGAGATGCCGCGGCTCCCGGCGAACGAGGTCTGCATGATCACCACCGGAAGCCAGGGGGAGCCGATGTCCGCTCTCACCCGCATCGCCATGGACGAGCACAAGCAGATCAGACTTGAGGAAGGGGACACGGTCATCCTCTCCTCCCGCTTCATTCCCGGCAACGAGCGGACCATCGCCAACCTCATCAACCACCTGTACCGGCGCGGCGCCGAGGTGTACCACGAGAAGGTCTCGGAGGTGCACGTCTCCGGCCACGCCTCCCAGGAGGAGCTGAAGCTCCTGCAGAACCTCGTGAAGCCCCGTTACTTCGTGCCGGTGCACGGCGAGTACCGGCATCTCGTGAAGCACGCGCGGCTGGCGGAACGGGTGGGGCTCCCGCGGGAACGCTGTCTCCTCGCCGTGAACGGCGACGTCATCGCCTTTTCAAACGGCGAGGGATGCATCATCGACCATGTGGAGACCGGCCGGGTCTTCGTGGACGGCAAGGGGGTCGGCGACGTGGGGAACGTGGTCCTCAAGGACCGCAAGCACCTCTCGGAGGACGGGATGGTGGTGGTGATCATCGGCCTCAACCAGACCACCGGCGAGCTGATCTACGGCCCGGACATCGTCTCCCGCGGCTTCGTCTTCGAGGACGAGAGCCAGGAGTACCTGGAGGAGGCGCGGAAGGTGGTCACCGACACCCTGGCGGGGATGACCGTGGAGGCGCTGGGGGAGTGGGACGAGGTGAAGCTGGAAGTGCGACGTATTCTGAGACGGTTCTTCAATAAAACCATCGAGAGACGGCCGGTGATCCTGCCGCTCATCCTGGAGATGTAGAAAAGCAGGCTCAAGGCGCAGGGCGCAAGGCTCGAGGGAAACCGGTTCTTCCTGTGCCTTGCGCCCTGTGCCCTGCGCCCGGGGTTATCATGGACGAACAGACCGACAAGAAGGAAAAACTGAAGCTGGAGATGAAGGGAATGGCCATGGGGGCGGCGGGGATCTTCCTCCTCATCTCCCTGCTGTCGTTCCACGTGGACGACCTCTCCTTCAACAGCTACACCGCCGGCGGCACGATCCACAACCTGGGGGGACGGTTCGGCAGCGAGATGGCCGACCTCCTGCTGCAGCTCTTCGGCCTGGCGGCGTTCCTCATCCCCGCAACGCTCCTCTACCTCGCCTACCGCCAGATCCGCTTCCGGGAGATCCGCTGGCGCGGCTACAAGTGCTTCGCCTACCTGGGGCTCCTCATCTCCCTCAGCTCCCTCTTCGCCTTCAACTTCCAGTTCACGAGCTTTATGGGGCAGAAGGTCCCCACCGGCGGCGGCGTCGGCTTCAAGACCGCCGAGCTCTTGCGGGGAAACCTGGGGATCGCCGGGGCGCTCCTGTTCCTCCTCCCCATGCTCGCCGCCTCCATCATGGTACTGTCCCGCTTCTCGTTCGTGCTGTTCGCCGACTGGTGGCTCGGCTCCCTGGGGGCACAGTGGCAGCAGTTCCGCGAGCGGCGCGCCCTGAACCGCGAGGCGCTGGCCAGGGAAAACCGCCCGGTGGAACAGCACGCCGCGCCGGTCATCAAGGCGCCCCCCGCGCCGGTCCCGCCCCCCGCGCCGATGGTAAAGAAGGAGAAAAAGAAGGACGAGGAGAAGGCGAAACCGGTACAGGAGACCTTCGACTTCATCCAGGCGGACGGCGACTTCAAGACCCCGCCCCTGTCGCTCCTGGACAATCCCCCCGCCACGGAGCGGAAGATCGACAAGGACGCCCTCTCCATGAACGCCCGGCTGCTGGAGAAGAAGCTCAAAGACTTCGGCATCGACGGCGAGGTGGTGGAGATCGCCCCCGGCCCGGTGATCACCATGTACGAGTACTCTCCCGGTCCGGGGGTCAAGGTGAGCCGGATCGCCGGACTGGCCGACGACCTCTCCATGGCGCTGCAGGCGATGGCGATCCGGATTGTCGCCCCGATCCCCGGCAAGGGGGTGGTGGGGATCGAGCTCCCGAACCGTGACCGGGAGATGGTCTTTTTGAAGGAGATCTTCGCGAGCGAATCCTTCCACAAAGGGAAGATGAAGCTCCCGATGGCGCTGGGCAAAGACATCAGCGGCACGCCGCTCGTGACCGACCTGGCGCGGGCGCCGCACATGCTCGTGGCCGGCGCCACCGGAAGCGGCAAGTCGGTGGCGATCAACACCATGATCCTGTCGCTCCTCTACACCTCAACCCCCAAGGACGTGCGGCTCATCATGGTGGACCCGAAGATGCTGGAGCTCTCCATCTACGAGGGGATCCCGCACCTGCTCCTGCCGGTGGTCACCAACCCGAAGAAGGCGTCGCTGGCGCTCAAGTGGGCGGTGGAGGAGATGGGGCGCCGCTACCGGCTCATGGCGGACAAGGGGGTCAGGAACATCGACTCCTACAACCGGGCGCTGGAGAAGGAAGAGAAGGAGATCGAGGAGCTGCGGGCCAGCGAGATCGTGCTCGTGGACGAGGTGGAGGATCTGGACGAGGAGGCGGCGATCCAGGCGTTCCTGGACAAGGACGAGGCGCTGGAGCACGGCCACCTGCCGTACATCGTGGTGATCGTCGACGAACTGGCGGACCTGATGATGGTGGCCGGCCGGGAGATCGAGGAGTCCATCGCGCGTCTCGCCCAGATGGCCCGCGCCGCGGGTATCCACCTGATCCTGGCGACCCAGCGGCCGTCGGTGGACGTCATCACCGGCCTCATCAAGGCGAACTTCCCGACCCGCATCTCGTTCCAGGTCTCCTCCAAGATCGACTCCCGCACCATCCTCGACTGCAACGGCGCCGAATCGCTCCTGGGGATGGGGGACATGCTGTTCCTGCCGCCGGGGACCTCCAAGATGCAGCGCTCCCACGGGGCGTTCGTCTCCGACGCCGAGGTGCAGCGGGTGGTGGACTTCCTGAAAAAGCAGGGGAAACCGGTGTACGAGAAGTCGATCCTGGAGATGAAGGAGTCCGACGGGAAGGGTAGCAGCAGCGACGAGGAGGACGACCCCCAGTACGACGCCGCCGTGGCGCTCGTGGCGGAGGCGCGCCAGGCCTCCATCTCCATGGTCCAGCGGCGCCTCCGGATCGGCTACAACCGCGCCGCCCGCATCATCGAGAAGATGGAGCAGGAGGGGATCGTCGGCCCCTCAGACGGGACGAGCAAGCCGCGTGAGGTGTTCATCGGCAAGATCTGACGCGGAATACCCGCGTCTTTTGGCACAACACGAAATAGTATGTGATAGGGTTTTTCAATGGATATCGGCATCCTCATCTTCCGTACCCGCCTTGCACAGGATGTTTCAGCGGAATGTTTCCCCTGAGGACGTCCGTGCGGCACTCGAACATGGTGAGGCGATCGAGGACTATCCTGATGACAGGCCGTATCCGAGTTGCCTGGTGCTGGGCCGGCGCGGCGGTCGTCCTTTGCACATCGTGATAGCACATAACGGCGAGGCAGGCGAAACGATTGTCGTAACGGTGTACGAACCAGATGCTGCCAGATGGCATCAGGATTACAAAAGGAGAAAACCATGAAGTGCGTTATCTGCACACATGGAGATGTGAGCCCCGGAGTCGCCACCGTAACGTTGGAGCGCGGCGATCTGACCATGGTCGTCAAGCATGTGCCTGCCAGGGTTTGCGACAACTGCGGTGAAGAATACGTTGATGAGGAAACCGCAGCGAAACTCTTCAGGACGTCCGACGAAATGGCCCGCTTGGGCGCGCAGGTAGACGTAAGGGAATACAAGGCGGCGTAATTATCCGGAACCGGACTGGGGTTGCTGATTTTTCAATGCACCATTTCTCAAGGATGGCAACAAGAGGCTTCCTTATAGCCTTTCTCCGTGTCTCCGTGCCTCTGTGGCAGGTTCAAGAATTGTGAGGTTTACCATGAGCACATCCCGTACAGACAACCTGGCCCATTTCGCCGTGACGGTCATCAGCAAGGACCGGCCCGGGATCGTGGCGGACATCTCCGAGGTGCTGTACCGGCTCGGGTGCAACATCGAGGACTCCAGCTGCACCATGCTGGGGGGCGACTTCGCCATCATCCTCATCGTCTCCCACGAAAAGCCGTTCACGAAGGCGCGGCTCACCGACGAGTTCCGGGAGCTCCAGGAGCAGACCGGTCTCGTAACGAACATCCGGTCGCTCCACGAGGACGAGATCTGCGCCGTCAAGGAGGAGGGAGAGCTCTGCCTCGTCTCCGTCTACGGCTCGGACCAGCCGGGGATCGTCTACCGGGTGACCCGGGAGCTGGCGGACCGGCAGGTGAACATCACCGACCTCAACACCCGCCTCATCGGCACGAAGGAGGAGCCGGTCTACGTGCTGATGCTGGAGGCGATCCTCCCCGAGGGAATGGCGGTGGAAGAGGTGGAGCGGCTTCTGGACAGCCTGAAGAAGGAGCTGAACGTGGAGATCTCGGCCCGCGCCATCACGCCGGTCTCCCTCTAGATCATGCCCGCCCAGAAGATCCTCCTATATCCCCATCCCGTGCTGAAGAAGATGTGCCGGCAGGTGGCGGCGCTGGACGGCGCGATCGCCGGCCTCGTCGACGACCTGGTGGACACCATGCGCGAGGGGCCCGGCTCCGTGGGGGTCGCCGCCCCCCAGATCGGGGTGAGCTTGAGGGTCTGCGTGGTGGACGTCTCCACGAGCAAACTGGGGAAGGAGAACAACCACGGGCTTTTGACCATGATCAACCCGGAGATCGTGGAAAGGTCCGGGGCCGCCATCATGCGGGAGGGGTGCATGAGCGTTCCCGACTACACGGGGGACGTGGAACGGGCGACGTCGGTGACGGTGCGGTACTCCGACGCGGACGGCGAGACGCGGGAGATCGTTGCCTCCGGCTTCGAGGCGGTGGCGATCCAGCACGAGATGGACCACCTGGACGGGATGCTCTTCCTCGACCGGATCGTGTCGCTGAAGACGGGGCTCTTCCGGCGGAAGAGCTACAAGTAAAAAAACGTAATTGGACGCAGAATAAGCGGAAAAATCGGATCAAGGCGGATGAGGCACAATAACAACTGGCTCGATCCGCCTTTTCAGATGTGATCTGCGTCCCATTCAATGAAGTTGACTGATTTTGCCTTTGGTCGAAAAAAGGGGAGCCGCGAAAGCGGCTCCCCTTTTGCGTTGTCGGGCGCGGCTCAGCGCTGTTTCAGGTGGGCGATCGCGTCGTCGGAGGTGCGGTGGGCGGCGGCGACGCAGTCGTTGAGGCCGATCCCCCGGTAGGAGTTGCCGGTGAGGTAGAGGCCGGGATGCGACTTCAGCTTCTCCTCCAGCGCCGTCACCCGGTCGTTGTGTCCGACGATGTACTGGGGGATCGCCTTCTCGTGGCGGAAGATCCGGATGAACGACGGCTCCGCCTCGATCCCCATAATGGACTTCAGGTCGCCCATCACCCGCTGACGCACCTCGTCGTCGGAAAGACCTATATAGCCGGGGAAACAGGCGCCTCCCAGCATGCTCCGCAAAAGCACCTGCCCCTCCGGCGCCCGCCCCTCGAAGATGCTGGAGTCCCACAGGGTCCCCAGGGTGTTCATCTTTTCCTCTTTGGGGATCAGGTAGCCGAAGCCGTCCAGATCGCGGGCGATCCGCTCCCGCTCGTAACCGAAGCAGACGACGGTCATGGAGGAGTAGGGAATGTCGTCCAGAAGGTGCGACATGTACGCGTCCAGGTCGCTCAGCATGGAGGCGGAGGCGTAGGCGGGGGTCGCCAGGATCACCAGGTCCGCGTCCAGCTCGCCCCGGTCGCTCATGACGCGGTACGGTACGCTCTTGCCGGCACTGATCCGCTCCACCGTCTCGTCGGCGGCGACGATCCCGTCCCCCAGGCGATCGGTAAGGATATCGGTCAGTTCCTGTATTCCCCCCCGGAATGAAGTGAGGATGCCGCCGGGGCCGGCCGCGCTCGCCACCACCTTCCCCTCGGCGAGCTCCTGCTTTTTCTTCTTCGCCAGCTTGACCATCGCCCGGACCAGCCCGCCGTACTCCCGTTCCAGCTCGGCGATGCGCGGAAAACAGGACTGAAGCGACATGGTCTCCGGATCGCCGGCGAAGATCCCCGACACCATGGGGGCGATGAGCTTTTTGAGTGCCTCGTCCCCCAGCCGCCGGCGGCCGAATGCGGCCAGGGTCTCGTCCCCCTTGGGCGCCCGGGCGATGAACGGCGTCGGCTCCAGGGCGAGCCTGAGCTTCCCCGGCCAGGAGATGAGGTCGCTCTTCAGGAACGAGGGGCCGTTCTCCGGCAGGCGGTGCAGCACCCCTTCGGAATAGATGAACCGTTTGCGGGCGTTGTCGTTGCTGCGCAGGAGCCGTCCGTCGACCCCCAGCGCCCGGCAGAGGTCGAGGGTCTGGGGCTTGGAGTCCAGAAAGCCGTTGGGGCCCCATTCGCAGAGGTAACCGTCGTCCCGGATGCTCTTGATCTTGCCACCGGCCTGCCGCTCCTTCTCCAGCAGGGTGATCTCCAGCTCGATCCCCGCCGCGTGTGCCTTCTCACGCAAAAGCCACGCCGTCGCCAGCCCCGAGATGCCCCCGCCAACCACCACCGCCTTTTTCATCCCCAACTCCTTTCAGCCTTGTGCCAAAGTCCCAACGATTATACCGTTCATTCCACCTGTTACTACCAGATTCTACTCAAAGCTTCCCCAGAATCTCTGCCAGGGTCTCCAGTGCCCGCACCAGCTCCTCCTGCTCGTCGTCGGCAAGTCGCCCCAGGAGCGCCCGGTAGTTCTCCACGATCCCCTGCTGCAGCTCCCGGATCAGCGCCTCTCCCCGCCCCGTGACGGAGATGGTCACCTGGCGCCGGTTCTCCTCGTCCACCGTCCGGAGCACGAACCCCTGGGTCACCAGCCGTTCCACCATCTCGCTGGCGGAACTCATGGCGATCTGCAGCTCCCGCGCCAGCTGGTTGAGGGGGCAGCTCCCCTTGTCGTAGATGGTCAGGAGCATCTTGTACTGGTTGTACGAGAGGTCCATCCCCTCGTGCACCACGCTCCTGATCCGCCCCATGACCCGGATGATGGTGGGGTACAGTTGGGCTATCCGCTCGATCCGTTCCATGTCCCTCCTCGACCGAACAATTCGGTCTCCTAAATATTAGACCTTCGAACGGTGGCTGTCAAGAAGCCGCATGAGCCGTTGACACCCGCCCGATTCGTGTTTAGATTACAGCTGGCATCAAGAGGAAAGGACCGGACATGGCACAGGATTACTACGAAACGCTGGGACTGAAAAAAGGGGCCTCGGCCGACGAGATAAAAAAGGCGTACCGGAAGCTGGCGGTGAAGTACCATCCGGACAAGAACCCGGGCGACGCCAAGGCGGAAGAGCGGTTCAAGGAGATCAACGAGGCGTACGCCGTCCTCTCCGACCCGCAGAAAAAGGCGCAGTACGACCAGTTCGGCTCGGCGGGGTTCCACCAGCGCTACTCCCAGGAGGATATCTTCCGCGGCTTCGATGTGGGAGACCTCTTCCGGGAGATGGGGCTGGGGGGGGACATCTTCACCCAGATGTTCGGTGGCGGCGGAGGCCGGCGGAGTGCCGGCGGGTTCAACTTCCGCCAGGCGCGCCCCCAGCGGGGCGAGGACCACACCATGGAGGTGACGGTCTCGTTCCGGGACGCCTTTAACGGCTGCGAGAAACGGGTAGCGTTCAAGCGGGACGGCAAGCGGGAGGAGCTCTCCGTCAAGGTGCCGAAAGGGATCGCCGACGGCGCGAAACTGCGTCTGGCGGGTCAGGGGGGAACGAGCACCACGGGCGGGCCCGCGGGGGACCTGTACCTCACGGTGCGGATCTCACCGGACCCGGTCTATGCCCGGGAAGGTGACGACATCGTCGTGGAACGTCTGATCCGCTTCACCGAGGCGGCACTGGGGACCGCGCTGGAGATCGAGACCCTGGACGGCACGAAACGGATCAAGGTGCCGGCGGGTATCCAGCCGGGAACGAAGATCAGGCTCAAGGGGCTCGGGTTCCCCCACCAGGGGAAGACGAGCCGGGGCGATTTCTACGTGCGGATCAACGTGCGGGTGCCGGACCAGCTCACCGGTACCCAGCGGGAACTGCTGGAGCAGCTGGGGAAGAAGGGGCTGTAACGCACCGGAACGAAACCGGCGACGCAGACGACAAAGGCCCGGTACGCGGAGGTACCGGGCCTTTCCTGTGCATATGCCGTGGAAGCGGGCGTGCTACCGGATGTCGATGGCGGCGTTCTGCTTCAGTTCCTTCACCCACTCGTTGAACCGCTCCTCCGACTTCTTGCGGTACAACTGCTCCTCGATCGCCCCCTTTACCTCGTCGAACGGACGGACCGCTCCGGGAGTGATGCTCTCCAGCTTGATGATGTGGAACCCTACGGGGGTCATCACCAGCTCGCTGATCTCGCCCGGCTTCATCCTGGTGACCGCATCCTCGATCTCGGGAATCATGTCCCCCTTGTGGAAGGTCCCCAGGTCGCCGCCGTCGGTTTTGGCGTTCGGATCATCGGAGTACTTCTTCGCCATGTCCGCGAAATTCAGTCCCGCCTTGAGATAGACCATCACCCGGATCGCCCGGAGCATCGTATCCCTCAGCTGCTTGGCCGTCGGATTCTTGTCCAGTTTGAAGAAGATCTGGCGGGCATGGAACGTTTCGTCCGTCGTGTACTTCGACTTGTGGGCGTCGTAGTACTCCCGGACCTCCTTGTCCCCCACCTGGATCTTGGAGCGGACCTCCTGGCTCACCAGCCGGAGACGCTCCAGCTGTTCCTTCAGCTGGGCCTTGTACTGGTCGAACGACATCCCCTGATTCGCCAGGGCGCTGACCAGCGCCTCCTGGGACAGGTTGTTCTGCTTCTTCACATCCTCGATCGCCTGGCGGATCTCTTCCTCGCCGACCTTGATGTCCAGCTCACGGACCTTCTGTTCCACCAGCTTCTTGTCGATAAGCCGGTCGAGGACCATCTTGCGCAGCTCTGCATCGCTCTTTCCGGCAATAAGGGCGGGATTCCGCTCCGCCTCCTTCTTGAGGGACGCCATCTCGCGGTTCACGTCCAGGACCGTAATCGGCTCGTCGTTGACGACCGCCGCAATCCGGTCGATGATCTCCGCGTGGAGAAGCGCCGGCATGAGGAGCAGCACAAGGAGTATGAGAACGAAACGTTTCACGTGTGATTGAGCCTTCTGCGTGGAGAGCACGGCAGGGATGGGAGGCGGGATTCCCCCGCCTCCGTGGATGGGACGGCTACTTCGCCGGCGCTTCCGCCGGCTCCGCGCCATTCTGACCGAGTTCCTTCAGGGCATCCTCGTTGATGGTAATCTTGGCGCCCTTCTTCACATCGTCCTTGATCTTCTGGAACAGCTCCTGCTGTTTCGCGGGGAGGAGCGCCGCCCTGATCTGGTCCTTCACCTCGTCGAACGGCATGATCCCCGCCTTGCGCGTACCGGTGAGCTTGATGATGTGGTAGCCGAACTTGGTCTTGACGATGCCGGAGGTCTGCCCCTCCTTGAGAGAGAAGACCGCCTTCTCGAACTCGGGGAGCATGACCCCCTTGCCGAACCAGCCCAGGTCGCCCCCCTTGGCGGCAGAGCTGTCGATGGAGTATTTCGCGGCAAGGTCCTCGAACTTGGCCCCCGCCTTCAGCTGCGCGAGGATGTCCTGGGCCTCCTTCTCCGTCTTCACGAGGATATGGCTCGCCCGGACCTGGTCGCCGGTGCGGAACTTCTCCTTGTTCTCATCGTAGAACTTCTTCAGCTCCGCATCGGGGATGTTGACCTTCTCCTCCACCTGCTTGCGCAGGTACGCCTCGATGACCACCCGCTTCTTCAGCTCCGCCAGCTTGTCCGCCACCTCCTGGGACTTGTCGATCCCGTCCTTGGCCGCTTTCTGCAGGATCAGCTCCCGGACGACCATCGTGTCCAAGAGCTCCTTTTTCCCTTCCGGGGTCTGAGCCATCGGTTTCAGGTACGGCGGGAGGGTCTCCAGCTCCTTCTTGAAATCGTCCGCCGTAATGGAAACGCCGTTGGCTTCGGCCAGGACCTGGCTCTGCGTCTTCGGCGATCCGGCGGTCCCGGTGGTGGATGATTTCGACTTGCAGGCCACGAGCCCGAAGAGGCAGGTAACGATGACGGCGGCTTTGAACAGAGAATGACGGCGCACGGGTGCTCCTTTATGCGGTGAAATGGTTAAAAATCTTATGAAAATTAGCATATCACCCCAGTTTGTTCAAGAGATTTCTGGCTTCCTGCAGCACGCCGTCGAAGCTCGTGTCGGGAAGCAGGGCCACCAGCCGGAAGTCGGGGGTGAACTGGTACGTTTTCGGCCTTTCCCGGATGAGGCCGATGATCGCATCGGGGGAGACGGGGGTCTTCTGGTGGAACGACAGCACGAGGTGCTTGCCGTCGAACTCCGCCTCCCGGATCAGCACAGCCTTGAACCGGATCCGGAGCTTCATCACCTCCAGCAGGTAGAGGGCGGCCTGGGGGAGCGCGCCGAACCGGTCCGCCAGCTCGCTGCCGATCTCGTCCACCTCGCCGGCGTCCTCCGCCTGGGTGAGCCGCTTGTAGATGACGAGCCGCTGCCCCGTCTCCCGCACGTAGTCCTCGGGGACGAAGGCCGGCACCCGGAGCTTGATCTCCGGCTCGACCCGCTCCGCCAGCTCCTCCCCCTTGAGCTTTCTGACCGCCTCGTCCAGGAGCTCCGTGTACAGCTCGAACCCGACGGCGGCCACGGTCCCGGACTGGCGCCCCCCCAGGAGGTCGCCGGCACCGCGGATCTCCAGGTCGTGGGTGGCGATCCTGAACCCGGCCCCCAGCTCCGTCAGCTCCTGGATGATCCGGAGCCGCTCCCGGGCGTCGGCGGAGATGGCCCCCTCGCCGGGGATGAGGAAATAGGCGAAGGCCCGCTGCCGCGAGCGCCCCACCCGGCCGCGGATCTGGTACAGCTGGGCCAGGCCGAAGGTGTCGGCCCGGTTGACGATGAGGGTGTTGGCGTTGGGGATGTCCAGCCCCGACTCGATGATGGTGGTGCAGAGGAGCAGGTTCGTTTCGCCGTGCATGAACGAAAGCATCACCTCCTCCAGCTGCTTCTCCTCCATCTGGCCGTGGGCGACGGCGATCTTTGCCTCCGGCACGATCCGCCGCAGGTGGTCGGCCATGAGTCCGATGGATTGCACCCGGTTGTGGACGAAGAAGATCTGGCCGCCGCGCCGCAGTTCCCTCAGCACCGCCTCCCGGATCAGCTCCTCGGAGAAGCGGGAGACGTAGGACTTGATGGCGAGCCGGTCCACGGGAGGGGTGTCGATGATGGACAGGTCCCTGATCCCCATGAGCGACATGTACAGGGTGCGGGGGATCGGGGTGGCGGTGAGGGTCATGATGTCCACCGTCGCCCGGAATTTTTTGAGCTTCTCCTTGTGGGCGACGCCGAACCGCTGCTCCTCGTCCACGATGAGGAGCCCCAGCTCCCTGAACCGCACGTCCGCCTGCAGGAGCCGGTGGGTGCCGATGATGATGTCCACCTCCCCCTTCGCCACCCCCTCCAGGGTCGCCTTCTGCTCCTTCGGGGTGCGGAAGCGCGACAGCATCTCGACCCGCACCGGGTACGCCTCGAACCGGGCGCGGAAGGTCTCCAGGTGCTGCTGGGCGAGGACCGTGGTGGGGACGAGCACCGCCACCTGCCTCCCGTCCATGACCGACTTGAACGCCCCGCGCATGGCCACTTCCGTCTTGCCGAACCCCACGTCGCCGCACACCAGCCGGTCCATGGGACGCGGGCTCTCCATGTCCCGCAGCACGTCCTCGATGGCCGCCTCCTGGTCCGGGGTCTCCTCGAAGGCGAACGACGCCTCGAACTCCCGGTACAGCTCGTCCGGCGGGGAGAACCGGTGCCCCTCCTGCACCTGGCGGGCGGCGTAGATCTTCAGGAGCTCCTCCGCCATCTCCTCCACGACGGCCCGGGCTTTCGCCTTGGCCTTCTCCCAGGAGGTCCCCCCCAACTTGTCCAGGTGGGGTTCGACCCCTTCCGCCCCCACGTACCGCTGCACCAGGTTGATCCGGTCCACCGGCAGGTAGAGCCGGTCGTCCCCCGCATACTCCAGGAGCAGGAAGTCCCCCTCCACCTCCCCGAGCTTCAGGTGCTGCAGACCCCGGTACCGCCCGACGCCGAAATCCAGGTGCACCATGTGGTCCCCGGGTTTGAGCTCCGCCAGGGAGGTGAGGATCTGCTTCCTGCGCGCCTCGGTGAGCCCCCGGCGCCGCACCCGGCGGCCGAAGAGCTCCTCCTCGGCGATGACCACGAGCGCCTCCTCCGGCAGCCTGAAACCCCGGGAGACGTCCCCCTCCATGATCTCGATCCGGCCGCTCAAGTGGTCGCGCTCCGCCGCAAACGGCCGCTCCGAGACGGCGACGGGGAGGTTGTGGGGGGCGAGGAGCTCGTACAGGCGCTTCACCTGCGCATGCTGGTGACAGACCATCAGCACGCGCTGCCGTTCGGCGAGCCAGCCGGCGAGCCTTTCCACCAGCGGGCGGAGCACCGCCTCGTTCTCCTTCTTCAGGTCCAGCTTCAAGTCCCGGTTCCCCTCGCCGGCGAAGGGAATCCGCACGGCGTCCGCCGGAAGTTCGCCCGCCACCTCCAGGGCCGGTACGTCGATCCGCCGCCCCC
Organism: Deltaproteobacteria bacterium; assembly: GCA_021779095.1. GTDB lineage: Bacteria > Desulfobacterota > Desulfuromonadia > Geobacterales > JAJYBI01 > JAJYBI01. The sequence continues at coordinate 1,926 of JAJYBI010000039.1, read as the reverse complement.
GCTCCAGGAGGAGGCGGAACTCCTCCTGTCCCAGGAACAGCTCCCGCGTCTCGCAGGTGATCCGGTCGTGCTCCAGGGCGCGTCGCTCCCCGGCCGCCAGCTCGTCGCGGAACCGGTGGACCGCCTCGGAGATCGCCTCCGGATCGAGGACGACCTTGACGGTGCCACTCCCCACGTAGTCCGTCAGGGTCTCCAGCCCGGGATGGAACAGCGGCTGCAGGTATTCGATCCCGTGGGGATAGACGGCGTTCTCCAGCTCTTCCAGCAGTGCGCGGCGCCGGCCGGCGGAGATGTCCAGGTCGTCGCAGCGCTTTTTCAGCCTAGAGGCGAAGGCGCCGATCACCTCCTTGGTCAGCATCACCTCCCGGGACGGCATGAGCACCAGCTCCGGCACCGGCTGCAGGGAGCGCTGGGTCAGCGGATCGAAGGTGCGGATCGTCTCCACGAAGTCGCCGAAGAACTCGATCCGGACCGGCGCCGGCTGGTCGGGAGGGAATATGTCCAGGATGCCGCCGCGCACGGCGAAGCCCCCCCGGTCCTCCACCAGCGGTACGGGGGAGTAGCCCAGCAGCACGAGCTTCTCCAGGAGCGGCTCCCGCTCCACCTCCTCCCCGGCCACGAGGTACTGGGAGGCCTTCCCCAGGAGCTCCCGGGGGAGCAGCCGCTGGGAGAGGGCGGCGACGGTCGTCACCACGGCGGGGACCCGGCCGGAGAGGAGCCGGAACAGGGTGTGGAGCCGCTGGCCGGTGATGTCGGGGTGGATGGGGGACTGTTCGAACGGGGCGGTGTCCCACGGGGGAAAGTAGAGGATATCCTCCGGCCGGCCGTGGAAATAGCGGGCCTCCCGGCAGAACTCCTGGGCGGCGTCCGTATCGGGGGCCACCACGAGGAAGGTGGGGCCACCATCCTCCAAAAGCCGGGACAGGGCGTAGGCGGGGGCCGCCCCCTTCAGGCCGGCCAGGACGATGCGCGCCTCGGCGGGCGACAGGGCCGCACGGATCTGGGCGAAGAGGGGAGACGGGTTGTGTGTCATGCGGACAGCCGCCGGATCGGAGTAATGGTCATACGGAAAGGAGCATAGCAGAATCCGGGGAGGTTATCCAGCGCCACGGCCGCATCGGCGGAACGGGAAGGCACCGACGTTTTTCGGCACCCGGCCGGACCCGCTCCGGCATTTCCCGGTTTCGCCCCAGCCTGCCCCTCCCGGTAGTTTCAACCATTTCGGGAGGTTTGCCGTCCTGCGTCGCCGAGCACGCATCTTGCAAGCCACGGGGTCTCCCCCCGTTCCGCCATTCCTCTAGAAAGGCCGCAGCAATGAAGATCGAGTGTCCGCACTGCCATCTGACCGGCGAGGTGAGCGACCTGGAGGTTCCCGTCGAAGGGCGCCACATGGACTGCCCCCGCTGCAACACGAGCTTCACGGTGAAGCGGCAGACGAAAAGCTGGAGCCCGGACGCCATGAACACCTGCCCGAGCTGCAGTTTCTCCACCTTTTCGGAGGAGACCTTCGACGTCTGTCCCCAGTGCGGACTGATCGGCAAGGAGTACAACGACCGGCTGCGCAAAAGGCGGGAAGAGGAGCAGCTGAAGCGGGACGCGGCGCGGCTGCACCAGAAGTTCGCCCCGGTTATCCCCCCGCCGCCACCGTCCGGAGGCGGTGCGGAACCGGCGGCGATCGATGCCCGCCCCGCCATACCCCAGCCGGTGCAGCTCGTCGGATACGCGGTGCTCGCCGTGGCGGCGCTGCTCTTGCTCTACGGGCTCTGGGGGGTCATGGCCCACTCCGTCGGCGACATCCAGAAACGGCCTCGTCCGCAGAATCTGTGGGTAGCGGGCTGAAAAAATAAGGGCATTGCCTCTCAGTGACGGATAAGATTGTTTTTGCGAGAAACGATCAAGTCCGACACGGGAGAAGCAATGCTTATC
>JAJYBI010000009.1 GCA_021779095.1 Deltaproteobacteria bacterium | reverse complement strand
TAAGATGCGTGTAGGACATGGTGGGCTCCTCCTGGGGTATGTGTTGGTCGCGCTTCACACACTACCAGATTTGCCTGCCATGTCCTCTGCTTAGCTCACGTGGTGCACTTACGAATAGAATCTACCTAGTCTGCCAGGTTACCTATATCGGTAACGTCCGCAGCTAGCGGTACACCTCAGCAAGACACTCCTCCAGCGGGGTGCCGTGGAGCGAATTCCGGGGGCAGGATACTTGATTCACTGGGCTCTCCGGTAAGCGAACATAAATCTAAAACAAAATTCACTTTCCCGCAAGCGACAATTTGGAGGGGGGTGAGATGTGAGGGAGTGGAAGACGCGAGACGTAAGACGTAAGACGTAAGACGTGAGGACCCTGACGGGCCTGAAGGGTGAGGCTGCGCGGAGATAAAGGGCCTTTACCGCTTTAGGCGTTTCCGTGCGGATCGGGTTATGGGCGAGGTTCCTCTTCCGGTGGCGGTTCGCCTGCCGGCGGTTCCGGCTCCTGCGCCCGGGCCGCCTCCAGCTCCCGCACCCGCGCCTGGCACCGGGAGAGCTCCCGCATCCTGCGGAACCGGGACGGGACCGATGCCAGCCCGCCCGCCACCAGCCCAGCCGCGAAGGTGAGGAGCAGCACGACCACCAGCGGTTCCGCGAAGTACCACTTCAGGAACGTCACCTGTACCGGCTGCGCGTTCTGCACCGAGAACGTCGCCACCAGTACGGTCAGCGCCACTGCGGCGATCATGGCTATCGGCATGGTTTTCCCTCCGTTGCGCGACGGATCATGCCGTCGCGTCGTGTAACAGTTCCCCGCCAGCCGTCTGTTCCCCCTCCGGCACGGGATGCCTCGTCTCCCGCTCCAGATACTCCCGAATCTCCCGCAGACTCTCCACGATCACCCGTTCGTCGCGGGGAAACTCGTGGGGGGAGAGCTCCAGGGTGAGGGCGTGGCTGTAGCTCGTGTTCCGCAGGTGATTCAAGAAGCGGGTGAGCGGCAGGATGCCCCGTCCCGGCAAAAGGTGCTCGCGGCCGTGGCCGTAGTCGGAGAAATGGATGTTCCGGACCCGGCCGGTCTCGTAACAGTGGTAGAAGTCGTTGATGAAGCTCGCCTTTCCCGATCCCATGTGGGTGCAGTCGAAGGTGAGGTACAGGTTTTTTTCGGTGATGAAATCCACCAGCTTCTGGGTGTTGGCGAAGAGGTGGGGGTTGATCTTGTAGCGGCCGACCCACGGCATGTTCTCCAGGGTCACCTGCACCGCGTTCTGGCCGATCTCCGCCTGGAAGTCCATGATCCGGTACAGCCAGCGCCAGAAGCCGAACTCCATCCCCATCCAGGAGGGGGGGTGAAAGTTCACCAGCGGGATATTCGCCTCCGCCGCCAGCTCCACGGACCGCTTCAGTGAGTCCATGGGAGAGCCCCAGCCGTCCAGCGGCATGAACGGCGCATGGATGGAGAGGATCGGCAGGATTTCGGCAACGTCCGCGATCAGCCTGCGGCAGCTCGTCCGCTGGAACTCCTGGTTGATGATCAGCTCCATCCCGGCGAACCCCGCCTCACGGGCGAGCTCGAACGCCCTGACGAGGGGGAAGATGAACAGGGTGCCTGTGGAGAGGGAGATACGCATGACGGGACTCTCAGGCCGGCTCCAGGGTCTGGTAGACGACCATCTGCAGCTGTTCGACCGCCTCCAGCCCCGCCTTCAGCCGCTGTTGTTCTTCCGCCGACAGGGTGCCGATCTCCACGAAGCGGGAGCCTTCCGCCGGCATGCCGGCCGCCTCGTTCGCGATCTGCAGCCGGAGGAACGCGTGCCATGAGGTGAGGAGCCGCTCCGCCAGGTCCACCGACAGACGCTCCTTCTCCTGCAGCTCCCGGATGCGGTCCACGGTGCCGGTGCCGACGGTCTCCCGGCAGATGGCCAGGAGGCGAACGCTGCTGACGAGCGGTTCGATGCCGTAGAGCCCCAGGTTGAACCGCTTGCGGTACGGTCCCGATTTTTCCGTGCGGAACCTGCCGAACAGATCAATCCCGGCGGGAAACGACGCCACGATCCGGGCGAGTTCGCGCAGGGACCTTCGCCGGCTGCGGGTTCGCACGCCGTTGTCCCGCGAGAGCTGCGTCTCTCTGATCAGCCTGATGAGGGCGACGGCGGGGCCGGGCGCGCCGTGGAGGTGGCGCAGGTCCGCAAAAAAGGCGGGATTTGCGGCGACCCACCGTGAACTCGCCAGCCGGTTCCGCCAGTCGTCGAGGCTGCCGCGCCAGGATGGGTTGGAGGGGAGGAGTGCGTCGCGGTTGGCGAACCCCGCCTCCAGGAGCATGGCGGTCGCCATCCCCGCCAGGGTGCTGAAGTACGCCGTGGCTCCATCGGCCATCCCTTCCCAGCAGAGGACGCCGGACAGCTCCCGGTTCAGGCTGCATTCCCGCCGTCCGTGGTCGCCGCAGGCCAGCCAGCTCCACGGCGCGGGTGCGGTGCGCCCCGTTGCCGCGAGGAGCCGCTCCGCGTGGTAGAGCGCCGCCTGCACCGCCAGGTCCATGATCGAGCTGCAGACGGCATGGACGGCGACGACGGAATGCCGGATACCGAAGTAGTCCGCGGCGTGGCCGTACGCCTCGTTTACGGCGAGCGCGAGACTCTCCGGACCGTCCACCGCCGCGATCCGCTCGGCGGAGCTGCGGAACGCCTCGCGGTACCATTCCTCCCGCTGCAGCTCCTCCCGGATGGTCTCACGGCAGCGGTGGAGTTCCGCGAGCCTCTCCTCCGGCCGCATGCCGGAGAGCTCCTCCTTCAGTTCGGCCTGGAACCGGTCCAGGAGGTCGGCGGTGCGGCTCCACTGCGCCACCTCGCCCCGTATCTCCCCGAGAAAAAGCGCCATAATAACGCCCCTAGTCCAGGTGCCCGTGCACTTCGTCGGCGAGGAAGCGGCGCATCCTCTCGTCCGGCGGCGGGGTCAGGAGCGAGACGGTGATGATGACGAGAATGACCAGCGGCGCGCCGAAGAAGGCGGACGAGGTGACGGGGAAGAGCCGGGAGAGCAGCGGAAAGGTAGAACCCAGGAGCGGCGCGGCGAAGGTGACGGCGATCCCGGTGAGCATCCCCGCGATGGCGCCGTGTCCGTTGGTGCGGCCCCACCAGATCCCCAGCAGGAAGACCGGGAAGATGGTGTTGCCGGCCAGGGCGAAGGCGGTGGCGGCGATCTCGGCGATGAGCCCCGGCGGGTTGAGCGCCAGGAGGAGCACGATCCCCGCCAGGACGAGGGTGGCGCTCTTGGCGACGGACATCTTCCGGCGGTCCGTTGCATGCCGGTTGATGAAGCTTGCGTAGATGTCGTGGGAGAACGATGCCGCGCCGGTCATGAGGAGCCCCGCGGTGGTGAAGAAGGCGGCGCTCACCGCCCCCGCGGCCAGGACCCCCAGGAGCCACGGCGGCACCCCCCCCTGCCGGGCGGCGGTGAGGACGATGCCGTCGGCAAGCTGCCGGGCGGTCGCCGGATCGGGGATGGCGCCGGCGCGCGCCTCCATGAGCCGGGCGAAGACGGCGTAGGCCGGCGCCGACCAGTAGACGAGGGCGATGAAGAAGAGCCCCCAGACGACGCTCCAGCGGGCGTCCCGCACGTTGGGGACCACGTAGAAGCGGGACAGCACGTGGGGCAACCCGGCGGTCCCCACCATCAGGGTGAAGCAGAGCGAGGTCCACTGGAAGAGCGAGCCGCCGGCGAAGGGGGCGGCCATGTCGATCTTGAACCGGGTCGCCAGTTCGTCCATGGCGGCGCCGTAGCCGAACTGGGGGAGCACCCAGAAGTAGCCGAACCGGTGCGCCAGGTACATGAGCGGCAGGATGAAGGCGGTGATGATGACGAGGTACTGGAACTGCTGGCTCCGGGTCACCCCCAGCATGCCGCACAGAACGATGAAGGAGACGAGGATGGCGACGCCGATCAGGACGCCGGTCCGGTACTCCACCCCGAAGAGCCAGCCGAAGACGATGCCGATCCCCTTGAACTGGGCGATGCAGTAGATGACGGTGATGCCGATGGAGACCCCGGCGGCGATGAGCCGTGCCGCCGGCGACGCGTAGCGGTCCCCCACGAACTCGGGGGCGGTGAACTTGCCGAAGCGGCGGATCTGTTCCGCCATCAGCACCAGCAGCAGCACGTAGCCGCCGGTCCAGCCGATGACGTAGGCGAGGGCGAAGTAGCCGTACAGGTAGATGAGCCCCGCCATCCCGAGGAAGCTGGCGGCGCTCATCCAGTTGCTGGCGATGGCGGCCCCGCCGCCGAGCCGGCCGGTGTACCGGCCGCGGATGTCGTACTCCGATGCCGCCAGGGTCTTGTGGCGCAGACCGACGAATACGAAGGCGGCCAGAATGGTGCCGACGATGGCGAGCGGGAGGAGCTGCTCGGATGCGCTAGTCATAGGAGCGGTCCCTGTTGCGGCTGTGGCGCATGGTCAGCCGGTCGATGTAGAGGTTGAACGCCAGACAGAGGATGATGAACCACAAGGGGAGCATCTGGCCGGTGAACCAGAAGTGGAACGGCAGGTTGAAGAAGGAGAGGCGGGTAAGGAAGCTTTCCCCCGAGGGGGTCTCCTCCAGGAAGCGCAGCAGGAACTGGAACCCGAAGGTAAGCGTTCCCCAGCCGAACAGGACGGCGACGATGGCCGCCAGCTCGTCCACCATGTACCCTTCCTTGGGCCGGAACAGGTTCACCTCGTAGCGGGTGCGCGGGATCTTCATGGGGAGTGTTCCTTTCGGGAAATCCGCGTGCCGGCGCGGGCCGGCTGTTTCGTCTCCGATAGTGTAGCAGCAATGGGGCGGCTGTCCATCTCAGCCGGTCTTCATCACCTCGCGCAGGACTGATGTGGCGTAGCTCCCCCTGGGGAGCGCGAAGGAGATGACGAGCCCTTCCGGATCATACTCTACCGCCGGTTCGGAGAGTGGAACCCGCAACGGACGTCGTTCACCGTCCATCCGCGCCTTGCCGGGGAGGTCGAAGTCCGCCAGGGTGAGCCCCTCCGCAGTGAGAATCTGGTTCTCCCGCGCCAGCACTGCACCGGCGGGCCGGGTCATCCTGCCGCCGAAGAGGGGACCGGTGGGGGAGATCTCGAACGCCGCCACCCGGGGCGCCTCGGCGTCCGGGTCGGTGACGAGGAAGCAGGCGCCGTTGGCATGTTTCCAGGCCAGGTCTCCCTCCTCGATCCGGTCCAGGTCGGGGAGCCGTTCCTCCAGGACCCGGTCGAACAGGTACGACTGGAAGGCGTTGAGATACAGGGTCTTGAGGCGCGGGTCCACCCCCCTAAGCGCCCGCTCCCACTCGCCGGGCCGGTCCACGAGCCGTTTCACCACCTCCCGCTCCCCCCGGCAGGCGCCGGGAAGGAGCCGCAGGCACTCCTCCGGGTTCCCCTTACGCCAGGCGATGATGGCGTTCTTCCAGTCGGGGGTCCGCACCTTGTCCGGGTCCCCCATGAGGGCGTCCACCGCCCCCCTGAAATCGTTCCGCAGGAGCGCCCCGCCGATGAGGTGGGAGTTCCCCTGGCCGCCGTACCGCTGTTCGCCGAACCGGTTGGGGACGCCGCGCTGTACCAGCACCTCAAGCACGGCTTGAGCCCGTTCCCGGGCGCCTTCGGCTGTGCCGCGCACCCTGATCCGGAACCGATTCCCGAAAAGGTGCCCCATCTTCAGCTTGTTGCGGTGGCGCTGCGCCGAGAGGAACCGGATGCCGGGGATCTCCAGCGCCAGGAGCTGCTGCGGCGGGGTACGGGGGACGGACAGGGTCTGGCGGGTGAGCGCCTTCGCGTCCTTCATCCCGGCGTAGCCGATCTCCCGTTCCGGCAGCCCCACGGCGCGGGCGATGCGGCGGATCGCCTCCAGGGTGGTGATCCCCCGCTTCTCGATCTCGACGTACGTGTGTTCCCCCTCGCCGGACGGGAGATAGAGCGGGATCTCCGCCACGAGGAAGTCCTCGGGGGTCTCCTTGATCTCGCCGCCGGTGCCGGGGATATGGGGGGTGAGGTAGGTCTGCATGTCTGTCGCCTTGCGGCGGGCACAGGGCGCACGGCGCAGGGCACAAGGGAAGACCATAATGACTTTCCCTGTGCCCTGAGCCTTGTGCCCCTAGCCCGTCTTTCTGTAGTGCACGAAGTAGATCCGCTTCCCCTCGGCCATGAACTTCCGCATGTACTTGGAGAGGTGGTACCCCTCCAGCTCGTGCACGTACGGGTCGGGGGAGAGCCGGTTTTCCAGCCAGGGGACCGTCGGCAGCATCTGCGCCACATCAATGCCGTAGTCGTCGAAATCGGTGGCGAAATGGAAATCCGCACCCTCCTTCAGAAACGGCCGGAGGAACTCCAGGAACTGCCGGTTCACGAGCCGTCTTTTGCGGTGCTTCTTCTTCGGCCAGGGGTCGGGGCAGTTGATGTAGACCGCGGAGAGGGAGCCGGGCGGAATCCGCTCCGTGATGAACTGGCGCGCTTCGACGCGCAGGACCCGCACGTTCGTTACCCCGAACCGCTCCAGCCGGCGGCAGGTCTTCCAGCACCCCTTGTTGTAGAAGTCGATGGCGATGAAGTTTGTCTCCGGCAGATCGAGGGCGGTCTTCACCATGAAGTCGCCGACGCCGCAGCCGATCTCCAGGGCGATGGGGCGGTCGTTGCCGAACTGCGCCGGCCAGTCCGCAGGTGTTGCCAGGTCCGCCTCGCGCAGGTAGAAGGGGGATTCGATATGGATGAATGATTGGGTCATGGTTGGTCCTGTTGCATGAAATGGCCCGCCACTCTACCACAGCCGCGTGACGGACGGAAGGGGCAAAATGGCGGGAATACGCGGTCCTGCGGCAACTCTACCGTTGCCAATCCCCCCCTCGTGTGGTAAAGATACACCTTTGAAATTACGCGGAAAAGAAAGGTTTTCATGAAGTTTGCCGAACTTGACCTGCCGGAGCTCCTGCATCGCGGGATAGCGGAGACCGGATTCACCGACTGTACCCCCATCCAGGAGGAGACCCTGCCGCTGGCGCTCGCCGGCAAGGACGTGGCGGGGCAGGCCCAGACCGGGACGGGGAAGACCGCCGCCTTCCTCATCGCCCTCTTCACCCGGCTCCTCAGGAACGAGCGGGCGGAGACGGGGACGCACCCCCGGGCGCTCATCCTCGCCCCGACCCGGGAGCTGGTGGTGCAGATCGAGAAGGACGCCCAGCAGCTGGGGGCGCACTGCGGCTTCTCCATCCAGGCGATCTACGGCGGGGTGGACTACATGAAGCAGAAGAACGCCCTGAAGGAAGGGGCGGACGTGGTGGTGGGGACGCCGGGGCGGCTCATCGACTACCTGAAGCAGAAGGTCTACTCCCTCAAGCAGATCGAGATGCTCGTCATCGACGAGGCGGACCGGATGTTCGACATGGGGTTCATCGCGGACCTTCGGTTCATTCTGCGGCGGCTCCCTCCCTACGACGCCCGCCAGAACCTCATGTTCTCCGCCACCCTCAACCAGCGGGTCATGGAGCTCGCCTACGAGTTCATGAACATGCCGGAGAAGGTGGCCGTCACCCCGGAGCAGATGACCGCCGAGCGCGTTACGCAGGTGCTGTACCACGTGGCCCGCAAGGAGAAGTTCCCGCTCCTCCTGGGTCTTCTGCGCAAGGAGGGGATGGAGCGGACCATGATCTTCGTCAACACCAAGCGCGAGGCGGAGTTCCTGGACGACCGGCTGAACGCCAACGGGTTCCCGGCCAGGGTCATCTCCGGCGACGTGGAGCAGCGGAAAAGAATGAAGATCCTGGAGGACTTCAAGAACGGCACGCTGCCGATCATGATCGCCACCGACGTTGCCTCCCGCGGCCTGCACATCGACGGGGTCTCCCACGTCATCAACTACGACCTCCCCCAGGACGCCGAGGACTACGTCCACCGCATCGGCCGCACCGCCCGGGCCGGCGCCGAGGGGAAGGCGATCTCCCTGGCGGACGAGGACGGCGCCTTCTACATCGAGGCGATCCACGAGTACATCAAGGACAAGATCCCCACGGAATGGGCCGAGGACGACCTGTTCGTCCACGACTTCGTGCGGGTCAAGCAGCGGCCGAAACCCCAGCCGGCGGGCAAGGGCGCCGGGCGGGGCGGGAAGGGTGGCAAGCCCGCACCCGCCAAGGGAAAGAACTCGGCACACCCGGCCCGCCGCAGTGCGGCACCTGCTCCGGCCGCTACGGCAGCTCCCGCTGCCGAAGGCGAGGCGGTGAAGAAGAAGCGCCGCCGGCCGCGGAAGAAGAAGCCGGCGGGCGAGGGGACGCCGGAGCCGGCGGGGGAGTGAGTGAGCGGTCGCACGCGGCCGGATCGAAGGATACGACACCATGAAAAAAGCAGTCGTGCTGTACAGCGGAGGTCTCGATTCCACCACCTGCCTGGCCATCGCCCGGGCCGACGGGTTCGAACCGTACGCCATGAGCTTCGCCTACGGCCAGCGCCACAGCGTGGAGCTGGAGCTGGCGAAAAATAACGCGCGCCCCATGGGGGCCGCCGACCACCTGGTGGTGGCGTTCGACTACCGGCAGGTGGGGGGAAGTGCGCTGACGAGCGACATCGCCGTGCCGAAGGACGGGGTGGGGAGCGACATCCCCGTGACCTACGTGCCGGCCCGCAACACGATCTTCCTCTCCTTCGCCCTCGGGTGGGCGGAGACGCTGGGGGCGTTCGACATCTACATCGGCGTGAACGCCCTTGACTACTCCGGCTATCCCGACTGCCGCCCGGAATACATCGCCGCCTTCGAGACCATGGCGAACCTGGCGACGAAGGCGGGGGTGGAGGGGAGCGGCCGGTTCCATATCCACACCCCGCTCATCCACCTCACCAAGGCGGAGATCATCACAAAGGGGCTGGCGCTGGGGGTGGACTACGGCCGCACCCATTCCTGCTACGACCCGGCGCCCGACGGCACCGCCTGCGGGCTGTGCGATTCGTGCCGGCTGCGGCTCAAGGGGTTCGCGGAGGCGGGGGCGGTCGATCCGGTGCCGTATGCGTCTTCACGCGGATAGCGGTGTTGGTGCCGTCGGGTTCGTTGCATGAAAGGTGATCGATCTATGACCAATCCGGATATCCGCTGGAAACAGCGCCTGACAAACTATACCAAGGCGCTGGCCCAACTGAGAAAATTCATCGCCAAGGGCGAGCTGAACGAGCTTGAAGAGCAGGGGATCATCCAGGCGTTCGAGTATACCTACGAGCTGGCGTGGAATGTCATCCGGGACTATCTGCTCGAGCAGGGGAACCAGAACATCCACGGATCGCGGGATGCCATCCGCGAGGCGTTCAACCTGGAACTGATCAGCGACGGCGAGGGGTGGATGGCGATGCTGAAGGACCGGAACCTGACCGCGCATACCTACAACGAAGAGACAGCGCAGGCCATCGCAAAAAATATCACGACCCGTTATTTTGCCCTGTTTGAAGCGCTGCATCTCATGATGCAGGGGATCGCGGACAGATGACCGAGCTCCGCTTCGGCCTCACGGAGAGCACGATTGCGGCGATAAACGGCGTTTTCGCCGCCTGCCCGCAGGTGGAACGGGTGATCCTCTACGGCTCCCGCGCCAAGGGAACGCAGCGAAACGGATCGGACATCGACCTGACCATCGTCGGGAAAGAGGTGACGCACGATCAGCTGCTGGCCCTGGCCAATCGGCTGGATGACCTGCTGCTCCCCTACAAGATCGACCTGTCGCTCTTGCGGCAGATCGATAACCCCGATCTGCTGGAGCATATCCGGCGGGTGGGGGTGGTTTTTTTTGAGCGTTGATAACGAGGCAGCGATGAAAGACATCCAGAAAACCCGCGACACCCGCAACATCCCGATCAACAAGGTGGGGGTGAAGGACATTTCCTACCCCATCGTGGTGATGGACAAGAACAACTCCCTCCAGCATACGATCGCCCGGGTGAACATGTACGTGGACCTCCCCCACCACTTCAAGGGGACCCACATGAGCCGGTTCATCGAGATCCTCAACCTGTACCGGGAGAAGATCGCCCTGGACCGGATGGAGCCGATCCTGGAGCGGATGAAGGAGAAGCTCGGCGCCTCCTGCGCCCACCTGGAGGTGGAGTTCCCGTACTTCATCGAGAAGACCGCCCCGGTCTCCGGCGCCAAGAGCCTCATGGAGTACACCTGCACCTTCAACGCGAGCCTGGGGGATGAGTACGACTTCGTCCTGGGGATCAGGATTCCCGTCACCTCGCTCTGTCCCTGCAGCAAGGAGCTCTCCCGCTACGGCGCCCACAACCAGCGCTCAATCATCACGGTGCGGGTACGCTACCGGGACTTCATCTGGATCGAGGACCTGATCGAGCTTATGGAGGGGTGCGGTTCCAGCCCGGTCTGGTCGCTCCTGAAGCGCCAGGACGAGAAGTTCGTCACCGAGCGGGCGTTCGAGAACCCCAAGTTCGTGGAGGACATGGTGCGCGAGGCGACCATGCGTCTCTCCGCCCGGGAGGCGATCACCTGGTTCGCCGTGGAGGTGGAGAACTTCGAATCGATCCACAACCACTCCGCCTACGCGGCCATCGAGCGCCAGCGCGAACCGCCTGTGGAAAACCCTGTGAATAAACCCGGAAATTGTGGAAAAAGCTAAACCTTTTGCCTTCATTAAAATGTGAACCATGCCCGTAAACCCTTGTGCACTCCTGATCTTCGCCCGCCGGCCGATACCGGGGCGGGTGAAGACCCGTCTCTCTCCGCCCCTTTCCCCCGAAGAAGCCGCCGAACTCTACCGCTGCATGCTTCTCGACATCCTGGACCGGACGAGCCCCCTTCCCGGCATCGACCGGCTGCTCTTCTACGTGGACGAGGAGGGGGCTGAGGCGTACTTCCGCGGGGTGGCTCCCGGCTGCCGGCTCGTCCCCCAGGCCGAGGGAGATCTGGGAGCGCGGATGGCGGGAGCGTTCCGTCATGTCTTCGCCGCGGGATACGGGCGCGCCGCCGTCATCGGCAGCGACAGCCCCGACCTGCCGCTCCTGTTTGTGACGGAGGCGCTGGAGCGGCTCGCCGCAGGCGCCGACGCGGTGTACGTGCCGAGCGACGACGGCGGCTACTGCCTGCTGGCGCTGCGGGAGCTGCACGGGGTACTGTTCGGGGGGATCGCCTGGTCCACGGCGGAGGTGATGGGTGCGAGCCTGGCGCGGGGGGAAGAGGCGGCTTTGAGGGTGGAACTGCTGCCGGAATGGTACGACCTGGATACGATCGCCGACCTGCACCGGCCGGAACTTACGGATGCGGGTAACGGGGCGGAACGGACGCGGCGGTTTCTCAGAAGGCTCTCGTTGCCGGCACTGGAGAGTGATGAGGCGCTCAGCAGCCGGGCAGGCTCATGACGGAGACGCGGTTGCGGCCGCTCTGCTTGGAGATGTAGAGCGCCTTGTCGGCCATGTCGATGAGCCTGGCCTTTTCCTTGACGCGCGATCTGGCGTGGTAGCTGGTGATGCCGATGCTCACCGTGAACGTAATCTTCTCGCCGTCGGCGGTGATGACGAGCTGTTCGACACTGCTCCGCAGCCGTTCCGCCAGTGTTTTCGCCCCGGCCAGGTCCGTCTCCGGCAGGACGACGGCGAACTCCTCGCCGCCGTACCGGGCCGCCACGTCGCTGACCCGCACGAAGTCGGCGATGACCCTGCCCAGCTCGTTCAGCACCAGGTCGCCCCGCATGTGTCCGTAGGTGTCGTTGATCCGCTTGAAGTGGTCGATGTCGAACAGGAGCAGTGAAAGCCCCCGTCCGTAACGGTCCGCCCGCGCCATCTCCCGGTCCAGCGCCTCCTGGAAGTAGCGGTGGTTGTACAGCCCGGTGAGCCCGTCGCGGAACGCCAGCTCCATGAGCTTCTCGTTCGCCTCCCCCAGCTCCTGCGCGAGCTTTTCCGCCTTTTCCTTTGCCTGCTTCAGTTCAACCACCAGGAGCTCGTAGGAGCTGTTCAGGTTGCTCAGCTCCTCGTTCGCCTCCTGCATCATCTGGGAGAGGGGGCGTATGTTGCCCGGTTCCAGATCGAAGGCGGCGAAGACCTCGATCGTCCGTTCGGCAACGTTGTCGATGAGCGTGTCGGCCGCACTCCCCTTGATGCCGAATGTGGAGGCCAGGCCGGATTTGATGGCATTCAGTTCGGTTTCCATGCTGCGGGAGCCGAGGAAGAGGGCCGCGAATCGCTGGGAGATGTCGAGGACGGTGACAACCAGGCGGTATTCATGTGAAGCGACATCGCTGGCGTGGTGGTACCGGATGGGGGTGTGCACGGATTCCGGGAGCTTCCACATGCTGAGGAGTTCCGCCCCGGCCTGCTGGTGGTCGAACCCGAACACCGCCCGCTCCATCTCTTCCAGCGGAAGGCATGCAACAACCCTCTCGTTGAGGACGCGCAGGTAGTCGTCGGGGCAGCTGGATGCCATGATCACGGTTCCGATATCCTGGAGGAGCGCGGTGACGAACAGGTCGTCGTTGTCCAGGTCGGTGAGACGGGCGATCAGGTCGGCGGCAACCGCTGCCGTCACGGAGCGTTTCCAGAAATGGTCGAGATCGAATCTGCCGTCTGTCGTCCCCTGCAGGCTACCGGCGATGATGAAGGAGAGGGCGATATTCTTGATGGCGTTGGTGCCCAGAACGGACAGCGCCTTTTCGATGCTTCCCACTCCGGAGAGAACGCGGTAGAAGGGCGAGTTGGCAACCTTGAGGATACGGGCGGTCAGTGCCGGGTCGGATTTGATGACCCCGGCCAGCTCGGAGAACGAGCGGTCGTCGCGGCGCACCGCATCCAGTATCCTGATGGCGATGGTGGGGGGCGATGGCAGGCGGATCTTTTTGGCAATGAGAGTGTCGACAGCGATCATAATGGCTCCGTAGTGGAACATATCGGAGCGGATCGCGATTTCTTGACAGAATTATTTCATGACCTCCACCAGGTAACCCACCCCCTCCAGGTGGGCGATGACCCCCTGGATATGGTCGAAGCCGCGGGTCTCCAGCTCGATGAGCAGCTCGGTCTTGCCGATGGGGAGCGACTTGGAGCGCCGGTCGTGGGTGACGATGGAGACGTTGGCCTTTACCGCGGCGATCTCGGCGGCAAGACTCGCCAGCGCCCCCGGCACGTCGTCCAGCTCGATCTTCAGCTTCAGGTAGCGGCCGGCGGCCAGAAGCCCCCGTTCCACCACGACGGAGATGGTCTTCACGTCGATGTTGCCGCCGGACAAAAGGCAGACCGTCTTCCCCCGCACCCCCTCCACCTTGCCGTTCAGAAGCGCCGCCAGCGGTACCGCCCCCGCCCCCTCCACCAGGAGCTTGTTCCGTTCCAGGAGCGTCACGATCGCCTGGGCGATCTCCTCCTCCTCCACCAGCACCACCTCGTCCACCAGCTCCCGGATGATGGGGAAGGTTTGCTTGCCCGGCTTCTTCACGGCGATGCCGTCGGCAAGCGTCACCGACACAGGCACCTGGACGATCTTCCCCTCTTTCAGGGAGTAGTGGGCGGAGGGGGCGGCAACCGTCTCCACGCCGATGATCCTGATGTGGGGGTGGGTCTCCTTGACCGCCGTGGCGATGCCGGAGATGAGCCCGCCGCCGCCGATGGGGACGAGGATGGTGGCGATGTCGGGAAGCTC
The DNA here is from genome assembly GCA_021779095.1 of Deltaproteobacteria bacterium. Lineage (GTDB taxonomy): Bacteria > Desulfobacterota > Desulfuromonadia > Geobacterales > JAJYBI01 > JAJYBI01. The sequence continues at coordinate 105,480 of JAJYBI010000009.1, read as the reverse complement.
CTCCAGGAGTTCCAGGCCGATGGTCCCCTGGCCCGCCATGACGAGCGGGTCGTCGAAGGGGTGGACGAAGAGGGCGCCGCTCTGTTTTCCCGCCTCGACGGCGGCGGCGTACGCCTCGTCGAAGTTGCGGCCCGTGAGCACCACCTCGGCCCCCAGGTCGCGGGTGGCGAAGACCTTCTGGGGTGGGGTGGTCTCCGGCATGTAGACCGTCGCCGGCACGCTTAAGAGGTCGGCGGCGAAGGCGACCCCCTGGGCGTGGTTGCCGGCGGAGGCGGTGATGACCCCCGACTCCAGCGCCTCCCGCGGCTGGGCGGTCATGAAGTTGAGGGCGCCGCGGATCTTGAACGAGCCGGTGCGCTGCAGGTTCTCGCACTTGAAGTGGATCGGGTACCCGAGCCGCTCGCTGAAGAAGGGGGAGTGGATCAGCTCCGTGTGCCGCACCCGCTTTTTCAGCCGATAGGAGGCGTCGAGGATCAGTTCGTAGGGAAGCATAAGACTCCAATGCCATCATCTGAACCCCTGCCGCAGGGACACGGAGGCACAGAGAAAACCAACACACGTTGACAGGATGGTCAGGATGAAAACCTACACCTGTTATCCACGGATTACACAGATTTTCACCGATTTTGAAAACAGAATTCGGGTTTCGCCGTATCTGCGTTCATCTGCGTTTATCCGCGTCCAAATCGGTTGTCCTAGTTTACATCCCATATCCCTGATAACGCTTTTAGTTTTCACCGAGTCTCTGTGTCTCTGTAGCAGATTTTACAGATAGTCAGTGCGTGTGCCCATGGTGGTCATGTCCGTGATGCCCATGGTCATGATCGTGCCCCACCCGCGGGCGGTGCTGGAACTCCTTGAACATCGGCCCCTCGACGCACATGGTGCACTCCACCTGCAGGGTGGTGTGGGTGATGTGGTACCGCTCCAGGAGCAGCTCCTCGATCCGGCGCAGGACCCCCGCCTGCCTCCCCTTGTACTCCGGCTCCACGTCCACGTGTGCGGAGAGCGCCAGGATGTGGGAGCAGATGGTCCAGATGTTCAGGTGGTGCACGGCGTTCACCCCCTCCACCTTCCGGATCTCCTCCGTCACCGCCGAGACGCTTAAGCCCCGCGGCACCCCCTCCAGCAGGATATGGACCGACTCACGCAGCACCCGCCCCGCCCCGAAGAAGATGATGGCGCCGATGCCGATGGAGATGAGGGCGTCCAGCACGAACCAGCCGGTGAAGTGCATGATCAGGCCGCCGACGATGACCCCGACGGAGGCCGCCGCGTCGCCGATGACGTGCAGGAAGGCGCTGTGGACGTTGAGGTCGTCGTGGGAGTGCTCGTGCAGGGCGCCGGCCGCCACCAGGTTCATGACGAGGCCGATGGCGGCGATGACGAACATCGGGATGCTCTTCACCTCCTCCGGCCGGAACAGGCGTCCCCACGCCTCGAAGAAGATCCCGAGGGCGATGAGAAAGACGGAGAGACCGTTGATGAACGAGGCGAAGACCTCGGCCCGGTGCCAGCCGAAGGAGCGGGTGTCGGTGGCGGGACGTCCGGCGAGCCGGATCGCCGCCAGCGACAGAACGAGGGCGAACAGGTCGAGGAAGACGTGGGCGGCGTCGGAGAGGAGCGCGAGCGAATTGGTCCAGATGCCGCCGATCGCCTCGGCGATGAGGGTGAGGGCGGTGAGGGCGATGGCGTACTTGAACCTGCCGGCGATGCTCGTATCCAGGTGGTGTTCGGCGGTCACGGAAACCTCGTAGTGATCAGAGCTGGAAGGGGGAGCGGATCGGATGCGGAAAAAGCGGGGCAGGCCCCTTCGTAGATAGTATACCAGCTTGCTGGCAGCCTTGATCCGCCGTTATCCGATGTTTCCGCCTTTTCCGTGTCCCATCCGGGCTTCTGGCTTGTGTTCGGCCTGGAGCTGGGTGATGGTTCGCGCTTCACGGCGGTTGCCCGGAAGTGTAGCAGACGGACCGGCACCGGTCAAACGCGCGCCGGCCGCGCCTGCTTGCATTTCGGGGCTGCTGCTGGTATCGTTACCGCACCGTATTGAGGAGGAGATTCCATGACCACCGCACACCACAGACTGATCATTCTCGGGTCGGGACCGGCCGGCTACACCGCCGCGGTCTACGCGGCCCGCGCGAACCTGAAACCCGCCCTCATCGCCGGCCTGCAGCCGGGGGGACAGCTCATGACCACCACCGAGGTGGACAACTGGCCGGGAGAGCCGGACGGCGTCCAGGGGCCCGATCTCATGGACCGGATGCTGCGTCACGCGGAGCGGTTCGGCACGGAGATCATCTACGACCAGATCGTGAAGGCGGACCTGCAAGCGCGGCCGTTCGTCCTCACCGGCGATACGGGAACCTACTCCTGCGACGCCCTCATCATCGCCACCGGCGCGTCGGCAAGATACCTGGGACTGCCGTCGGAGAAGGCGTTTGCCGGGAAGGGGGTCTCCGCCTGCGCCACCTGCGACGGCTTTTTCTACCGGGGGAAGGAGGTGGCGGTCATCGGCGGCGGCAACACGGCGGTGGAGGAGGCGCTCTACCTCTCCAACATCGCGAGCCACGTGACGGTGGTGCATAGGCGCGACCAGTTCCGTTCGGAGAAGATCCTGGCGGACCGACTCATCGAGAAGACCAAGGGGGGAAACGTCACCATCGAGTGGCACCACCAGCTGGACGAGGTGCTGGGGGACGAGTCCGGCGTCACCGGCATCCGGGTCTGCCACACGAGCGGCTCCACCAAGGAGATCCCGGTGCACGGCGTGTTCATCGCCATCGGCCACCAGCCCAACACCCGGCTGTTCGAGGGACAGCTGGAGATGGACAACGGCTATATCCGGACCCTGTGCGGCCAGGAGGGGAACCAGACCGCCACGAGCGTCCCCGGTGTGTTCGCTGCGGGGGACGTGCAGGACCAGTACTACAAGCAGGCGGTCACCTCCGCCGGCACCGGCTGCATGGCGGCGCTGGACGCGGACCGGTATCTGGAATCGTTAAAACGCTAGGCACCCGGGGTTCTTATGCTCGCCAAGGTCTTTTCAAGCGCGCTCGTCGGCATCGATGCCATCCAGGTGGACGTGGAGGTGGATATCGCCCAGGGGCTTCCCCAGTTCGCCACGGTGGGGCTCCCCGACGGGGCGGTGAAGGAGAGCAAGGACCGGGTCCGCTCGGCCCTGAAGAACGCGGGATACGAGTTTCCCCAGCGCAAGATCACCGTGAATCTCGCCCCCGCCGACGTGAAGAAGGAGGGGGCGGCCTTCGACCTCCCCATCGCCGTGGGGATTCTCGCCGCCACCGGGGTGGTGCAGGAGGGGCGGCTGAAGGACTACCTGCTCATGGGGGAGCTGTCCCTGGACGGCGGCGTCAAGCCGGTGCGGGGCTGCCTGTCGGTGGCGGTGGCCGCCCGGCGGGGAGGGTACCGCGGCATCGTCGTCCCGGTGGAGAACGCGGGCGAGGGGGCGGTGGTGGAGGGGCTCGACGTCATCGCCGTCCGGGAGCTGGCGGAGGCGGTGGAGTTCCTGAACGGCAGCCGGGAGATCGCGCCGCACGGCGTGGACCTGCAGGAGCTGTTCCTCAGCTCGTGCGACCTCGGCGACGACTTCGCCGAGGTGAAGGGGCAGGAGCACGCCAAGCGCGCCCTGGAGGTGGCGGCGGCGGGTGCCCACAACCTCCTGATGCTCGGTCCGCCCGGTTCGGGGAAGACCATGCTCGCCCGGCGCATCCCCTCCATCCTGCCGCGCATGTCGTTCGACGAGGCGATCGAGACCACCAAGGTCTACAGCGTCATGGGGCTTTTGGAAGGCGACCGGGCGCTCGTCGCCACCCGGCCGTTCCGCTCGCCCCACCACACCATCTCCGACATCGGCCTCATCGGCGGCGGCACCACCCCCAAGCCGGGGGAGGTGAGCCTCTCCCACAACGGGGTGCTCTTTCTCGACGAGCTCCCCGAATTCAAGAAAAACGTGCTGGAGGTGCTGCGCCAGCCGCTGGAGGACGGCCGGGTCACCATCTCCCGGTCGCTTTTGTCCCTCACCTACCCCTCCCGCATGATGCTCGTCGCCGCCATGAACCCCTGCAAGTGCGGCTACAGCGGCGACCCGCTGCACCAGTGCTCCTGCACCCCCCATGACATCCACCGCTACCGCTCCCGCATCTCCGGCCCGCTCCTGGACCGGATCGACATCCATATCGAGGTGCCGGCGGTGAAGTACCGGGAGCTCTCGGACCGGGCCGACGCCGAGCCGTCAGCGGAGATCGCCCGGCGGGTGGAGGCGTCCCGCGCCATCCAGCAGGAGCGGTTCAGGGGGACCAAGGTCCACTGCAACGCCCAGATGTCTCCCCGCCACATCAAGAGGTTCTGCGAGCCGGACGCCGCCGGTCACCGGATGCTGGAGCTCGTCACCGACCGGCTCGGCCTCTCCGCACGCTCCTATACCCGCATCCTCAAGGTCGCCCGCACCATCGCCGACCTGGCCGCCGCCGAGAACATCCGCGAACAGCATATCGCCGAGGCGATCCAGTACCGGAGCCTGGACCGGAAGACGGGGTAGAGATGAGGGCGCAGGGAGGGGAGGCATTCTTCTTCACGCGGCGGGACTGGGGGGGCAATGGCGGAAAGCGTCGGAGGTACGGGAAAGGGCCGCGGTCAATGGAGGGGGCATGGGGGCGGTGTCCCGTGATTTCGTGAATCCCCAAATGCAAGGCCCTGTACCATACGTTCTTCTGATATCAAGCAGGTTCTCTCCATCCGCTCGGCACGAAACGGAGAATAATTACTATAACCACAGAGGGCCGCATCATGCGGCCCTCTGGACATTACAGCTGGTTCAGGAGACCGGCACCCGGTAACTTGTCATGAACCCCATCCGGTGCCTCGCGCCACTTCCCGGGCAACAGGTTCGACATGATGATCACCCCCTGTGTTGACTTAATTCTCAACCGACCTGAACGGCGATCCGTTTCGGTTTTGCAACCTCCGCTTTCGGTATCCGCAGGGTCAGGATGCCGTTTGCATAATCCGCCTGGGCCTTTTCGTGGTCGAGGCTTTCGGGGATCGAGAACTGGCGGTAGTAACTGGCCAGTTCGAACTCCCGGTGCGCCGTTGTGCCGGGCGTAGTGTGGCTGACCGGGGCGCTGATGGTCAGAATCCCCTTTTCGACGTTGATGTCGAGGGTCTCCTTCGCGACGCCGGGAATATCGGCGGTCAGGACCAGCCCATCCCCGTTTTCGATGATGTTCACCGCCGGGCGGATGTAGCGCTCGTTGGAGCGTGTCTCTTCTCTGGTCTGCAGATTCCGCTCGTCGTTTCTTGCCGTTAATCCGTTGGCTGCCATCTTGGCTACCTCCTTTCCGAATCGTTACGAAAGTTTGATGTCGATTTTTTTCGGTTTGGCATGTTCGGCCTTGGGCAGGGTGATGAGCATGACGCCATCCTTGCACTGGGCCGTGATACTGTCGGGATCGATGTCTACCGGCAGTTCCAGGGTCCGGGAAAACTTGCCGGAGCCGAGTTCGGAGCGGTGCACGATCTGCCCTTCCTTCTCGGCGAACGGTTTGCGCTCGCCGCTGATGGTGACCGTATTCCGCAGTACGGTCAGATCCACGTCCTTCGGATCGACGCCGGGTACCAGGGCCTCGATGTAGACATGGCCCTCGTCCTCGCTGAAGTTGACCAGCGGAAAACGATGGGTTGTCACCGGCGAAAGGAATGTCGATCCAAACGGTCGGCCAAGGCCGGCTCCTCTGAACGCTTCGTCGATCTCCCTTCTCAGGTTGTCCATCTCCTTGAACAGATCCCAGGTTGCCATCTGGATTACCTCCTTTCATCTGTTGTTTCCGAGAAAAAGGTAAGTATGCATCTTATGCGTGTCAAGGGGGTAAGATCGTTTCTGGAGGCAGGCTTTGGGGGAGGAGATGGAACGGGGCGGTTCATGATAAATTTTTTTCGATCTCGGCAGGTCGCTCGATCATCGCACGACAGGCATGATGAACGTCAACGCCCCGTGGACGGGTGATGGGCAGGTGTCGTAGCCCGGATTGCAGGTTCTTTACAGACCCTTTCGTTCTGATAGAATTTTGCGACACATGCGGCAAGACGCCTTGCACAAGATGTTCTGAGCAGATGGCACGAGTCCGGAATGCGTGAAAAGGGTGCGGCGGCAATGGAGATCCCATGGACAGTTCGATAAAGGTTGGCGTCAGCTCGTGCCTGCTTGGTGAAGAGGTGCGCTACGACGGCGGGCACAAGCACGACCGCTACATCACCGACATCCTCGGCAGGTTCTTCGCCTTCGTGCCGGTCTGCCCGGAGGTCGGCTGCGGCATGCCGGTTCCACGCGAGGCGATGCGCCTGGAAGGCGACCCGGCGCAGCCACGGCTCGTAACCAACAAGACCCGTATCGACAGGACCGACCAGATGCTCTCCTTTTGCGCGAGCACGGTCAGGGCGTTGGAGGGGGAGGAGCTGTGCGGTTTTATCTTCAAGAAGGGTTCCCCCAGCTCGGGGTTGTTCCGGGTTAAGGTATACAGCGACGGGATGCCGGCCAGGAGCGGCAGCGGACTGTTCGCCGCAGCCGTGGTCAGGCATTTCCCCCGCCTGCCGGTTGAGGAGGAGGGACGGCTGCATGACCCGGCAATCCGTGAGAACTTCATAGAACGGGTATTCTGCTACCGTCGCTGGAAGGATTTCCTGCGGGACGAACCCGACCTGGGCCGCCTGGTGACGTTTCATACCCGTCATAAACTGCTCATCCTGTCCCACAGCACCGGCATCTACCGGGAAATGGGGAGCCTGGTGGCTCACGGCAACGGGATGGCATGGCCCGCATTGGTCCTCATCTACGAGGAGCAGCTTATGAAGGCTCTCGCCATGCACGCCACGGTCAGGAAGCACACCAATGTCCTGATGCACATCATGGGCTATTTCAAGCGGGAATTGAGTCCGCCGGAAAAGGCAGAGCTGCTCGGCGTGATCACGGAATACCACGACCGGCTGGTTCCGCTTGTCGTGCCGCTGACCCTCCTGAAGCATTACGTCAGGAAGTACGGCCAACAGTACCTGCAGCAGCAGTACTACCTGTCGCCCCATCCCGCCGAGCTGATGCTGCGAAATCACGTCTGAACCGTATGCGCCTCTCCAGACTCTCCCGGATCTATGCGGAAAGGGACAACCATGGCCCCCAAAAACGTAATCGTGGACGACCTGATGCAGAACAACTACATCTATACGCTGTCGGAGCCGATGGGAATGCATTTTCATCCGGAGTTCACGCCTGAATTGACACCGAAGGAAATGCTTGAAATGGGTGTTTTCGGCGGGAAGTACATGACCGACTGCACGGATGAGTTCCCTGAAGACTGGTTTGCCCATGCCAGGCTCTGTCACGAGAGACACGTTCCCGAACTGAACTACTTTGGTGTCAACGCCTCCAAGCCTTTATCATACTGGCGGGCCAGAGGGTGGATCTATCACGAGGACCCACGTGGGTGGTTCCAGTGGTATTGCCGCTATTACATGGGACGGAGATGCGCGGATGATGCCCGGCAGATCGGCAGGTGGAAAGCAATGAGAAGGCACATTGCCCAGCTTCACTTAAACTGTCTGCCCGGAGATCTGACGTGCCGGAGAAGGCAGCGTCAGGCCTTGCTGCACTGGGCGTACGACAGCCGGGTGATCTGAGTGATACATTTTGGAATGAATCAAGAAGAATATGAAGTACTGTGCTGTAGAATAGAAGTAAACTTTGACCAATCAGGATAAATTCCAAATCGTGACGACCACATCATTCCTCCTCCCCGACGACGAGCATAACGCGCGCCTGATCGCCAACGTCCATCCCGCCGACTGGGTCAACCCGGAACCGCTCGGGCGCTACAACCTGGTGGTGATCGGCGCCGGTACGGCCGGGCTCGTTGCCGCCGCCGGTGCCGCCGGGCTGGGGGCTCGGGTGGCGCTCGTCGAGCGGCAGTTCATGGGGGGGGACTGTCTGAACGTGGGGTGTGTGCCGTCCAAGGGGATGATCCGCGCCTCCCGGGCGCGCTTCGACGCCCGGGCCGCCGGAACGTTCGGGGTGCGGGACGGCGAACCCGGGTTCGACTTCGGCGTGGCGATGGAACGGATGCGGCGGCTGCGTGCGGAGATCAGCGCCCACGACTCGGCCCGGCGCTTCCGGGACGAACTGGGGGTGGACGTCTTCATCGGCGAGGGGCGGTTCGCCGGTCCGGACTGCGTCGAGGTGGACGGGAAACGGCTCCAGTTCCACCGGGCGGCTGTCTGCACCGGCGCCCGGGCCGCGGCACCCCCCATCCCCGGCCTGGCGGAGACGGGGTACCTCACCAACGAGACGGTCTTCTCCCTGACCGAGCTGCCGGCGCGGCTGGTGGTGATCGGCGCCGGCCCCATCGGCTGCGAACTGGCCCAGGCCTTTGCCCGGTTCGGCAGCCGGGTGACCGTCGTGGAGGCCGGGCCGCAGATCCTGGGGCGGGAGGACGGGGATGCCGCCGGGATACTGCAGGCCGCCTTCGTGCGCGAGGGGATCGAGCTGCGGCTCGGGGCGCGGATCGTCGGTGCGGAGCGGCGCGGGATCGACCGGGTGCTTTTGCTTGCGCGGGACGGCGGGACGGAAGAGGTGGCGGCCGATGCGATCCTCGTGGGGGGCGGACGGGCCCCCAACGTCGAGGGGCTGGGGCTGGAGGCGGCGGGGATCGCCCGGGACGGAAACGGGGTAAAGGTGGACGACCGGCTGCGGACCACCAACCGGCGTGTCTACGCCGCCGGCGACTGCTGCTTCCCCTACAAGTTCACCCATACCGCCGACGCCCTGGCCCGCATCCTCATCGCCAACGCCCTCTTCATGGGGCGGCAGAAGGTCTCACGCCTCACCATCCCCTGGTGCACCTACACCGACCCGGAGATCGCCCACGTGGGGATGTACGAGAAGGAGGCGCGGGAGAAGGGGATCGACGTCACGACGCTGACCGCGCCGCTGTCCGACGTGGACCGGGCACTGCTGGACGGGGAGACGGAGGGGTTCGCCCGGGTCCACCTGCAGTCGGGGACGGACCGGATACTCGGGGCGACCATCGTCGCCCGGCACGCCGGGGAGATGATCAACGAGCTGTCGCTGGCCATCACCAGCGGCCTGGGGATGGCGGCCATCGGCCGGACGATCCATCCCTATCCGACCCAGGCGGAGGCGATCAGAAAGCTCGCCGACGCCTGGAACAGGTCGCGGCTGACGCCGCGGGTGCAGCGGCTCCTGGCCGGCTGGCTCAAATGGCGCAGGGGGTAACCATGAGGGGGAAAAGGATCGTCATCGTCCTGGTCGCTGCCGTCGCCGTCGGGCTCTTCTTCTGGTTCGACCTGCAGAGGTTTCTGACCCTCGCCGCCCTCAAGGCAAACCGCCAGGCGATTCTTGAGTACTACGATGCCCATCGGGTCGCCACGGTAGCCGGGTTCATGGCGATCTACATCGTCCAGACCGCCCTGTCGCTGCCGGGGGCGGCGATCCTGTCGCTGGCGGCGGGGGCGATCTTCGGCACGCTTCTGGGGACGCTCTACGCGGTCATCGCGGCGACGGTCGGCGCGACCCTGGCGTTTCTCGTGACCCGGTATCTGTTGCACGACCTGGTGCAGGAACGGTTCGGGAAACGGCTGGAGGGGGTGAACCGCGAGCTGGAGGCCCGTGGACTCAACTATCTCCTGTTCCTGCGGCTCGTGCCGGTCTTCCCGTTCTTCCTCATCAACCTGGCGGCAGGGCTGACCCGGCTGCCGCTTCGGACCTTCTTCACCGGCACCCTGCTGGGGATCATCCCCGGCGGGTTCGTCTTCGTGAACGCCGGGGCGAGCCTCGCCACCGTCGATTCGCTGTCCGGCATCGTCTCGCCGCGCGTGCTCGGCTCGTTTGCCCTGCTGGGGCTTTTTGCCCTCGTCCCGGCGCTGTACACGAAGTTCAGGCAGCAGAAAGGGTAAAAGCGGTGCTGAACTCTGGCAGTTTCCCCTCCCGTGAACGTTCCCGGGCCCGCAGGACGAGATCGAGCGGCATGTGGCCGGCGTGCGCCGCGACGGATGCGGTTCAGGAGGTCGCACATCGTTCATAGCCCGCCTGACTCGACGGTGTCCTTTTCGTGGTTCAGGATTTACGTGGTGTCAAACTGGCGGTAGCCGGCGGTCAGTTCGAACTTTAGTCAGGCCTGCGTTCCCGATATGGTATGACCGCCCGGGCCGTTGCCGGCGACAGGAAGGTGGGCCGAACGGCCGCCCTATTTCCGCTTCCTCCCCCCCCATCGATCGCTTCCATCAGGTTGTCCCGATTCCAGTAGACATCCCGGCGCGCCATGAGGTTTCGATGGCAGACCTGTCACGTGGAATCGACCCGGACTCGGAAGTCGGTGCCTTCCCATCGGTCCGCGTCCGGCCAGTAGAAGGTGAACGTTACCTCCGTCCTTTCCGGGAGCGACGCCGTCGTCAGGTCTGCAACATGGATTCCCAACCCCGTGTCCCGCGTACCGGTGTCGCGTGGCGTCCGCCAGTCGTCGTCGCTCCAGTGAATGACCGCCGGGGCCAGCGTCTCGATGCGCAGTACCCTGTCGGCAGGCAGGGAGCGCAGCTTGTGGCTGAAGCGCCACACCAGGCAGGGCGCCTGTGTGTTTTCAACCAGGTAGCGCTGCACGGTCTGCGGCGGCATGTCGAAGACCCGGCCGTCGTGCAGTGAGCGCAGCAGTTTCAGGTATTCGGCATGCGCCCAGACGAGCGGCATGGCGGAACCGGACGGTCGGCCGAAAAAGAGCTCCCGCTCCGGCAGGTCCTCTGCGTCCCAGATCTGCTCGGGGAGCAGCCCTTCCGCCCCGGCGAACGATTCCACCGCCGTCCGGAGCCGCCGTGCCTCCGCGTCCCGCCCCGCCGCCAGTTCGAAGTGGGCCCGTTCGCCGGTCAGAAGCGGCCACGCCCGGCCGATCCCGGTGCCGTCGAACGGTTCACCGTCGGCATGTTCGCCGTAGCCGTCGCCGTTGTAGCGATGCCAGACGGGCCCCTGTGGCGCCTCCTTCTTGAGCAGCGCGTCGATTACCCTGACCGTGTCGCACATGCGCGGATCGTCGGCGGCGCGCAGGCCGAAACGGACCAGGGCCAGTGCATCGGGGCTGACCAGATGGCAGGCGGGGCTTTCCGCCTGTTCCGGCGCAACGTTTTTGACCGGGATGCTCTGCCGGAAGCGGGACACCCCGTCGCCCGCCTCGACCGGGGCGATCCGGACGTAATACCCGGCGACGTCGAACTCACGGCACCAGTCGGTACCGGTCACGTACATCCAGCGGTCGATGGAGCCGTTCCAGACATCGGCGGTCTCGCGCAGGTATGCTGCGATGGACGGCTCCCGGTGCAGTTCGGCCAGCTCCGCCGCCGCCAGGAGCGCGGCGATCTCGGCCGCAACCGTGAAGGGTGCGTAGCCGGGATCCTCCTCCCAGCGGTCCTGCGGGCTCACCGGGCCGTTGCGGGCCAGGTAGGCCGCGGCCTTGCGTACCATCGGCCAGAACCGGGCCAGATCGTCCGCGGCCAGCGCCTTTTCGCGCCGGGCCAGGTCGACGAGCAGCACCGGGAGGGCGGTTTCGTCCATCTGGATGCCGTTCCAGTAGGGAGAGCCGTCCAGCCACATGTTCTGGGCCCAGTGCCCGTCCTCTTCCTGTGTCGCCTGGAGATAGCAGAGCACGCGCCGCACCTCCCCGTGGGCGCCGGCCGCCAGCAGCCCCCCCGCCGACTCCACCAGGTCGCGCGGCCAGACGAGGTGATAGCCCCCCAGATCGTTGTCCCCCTTGCTGAATCCCCACGGGATCGAAAGGCTGGCGATGATGCCGCCGGGGAAATGGAAGGACTCGTGCGCGCGCACAACGGCCGTACTGACCCGGTACATGTTGTGCCGGTCGTCTGTCCGGCCGTCGTCGAGCGGCAGCAGCTGCGCCTGCCATCGTTCCCATTCCCCGGCATACACCGATTGCGCCGCCTCGAATCCGTCCTGGAGCGCGGCGCGGGCACGGTTCCCCGCTTCGGCGGCGTTACGCCCGAATCCCAGGGCCAGCAGAAACTCACCGGCGCACGCTTCCAGGTCGATCTCCGCCGTCAGGGCGATGTTCCCGTTTTCGGCCCGTGTGTAGTCCCAAGCCATCCGATGATGGGCCGACAGGTCCTGCCAGCCGTCCGAGGACCCCGCGAACCCCACGGAGCGCTTCCGCCAGCCGGCGGAGCAGGCCAGGGCCAGGGCGCTGCCGTCCCGTTCGGCGAACAGCATGGGAACCCCCTTGTACTCCCCGATCCAGCCGGTATTGCCGGCGCCGTGATTGCCCAGGTGCGGCGCAAGCAGCAGGTAAAGCCGGTAGTCCGCAACCAGCCCTTCCCGGGCGATGAACCGGGTCTGCTGCAGCACGGCGTCCCGCAGGGGATCGGCCAGAATCTGCTTTTCGATGCGGTAGCGCCCCCGGCGGCAGCTGTTGACCAGGCGGAACGCCGGCACGCCATCGGCCAGCCAGCCGACCTCGCTGGTGGCATCGCGTTTTTCCTCCGAGAGGAATGCCGCGCCGTCCGTGACGATCAACCCCATGTCGCGCACGCAGGCCTGATCGATGCGCGGGTAGTAGATCTCGTTGAAGATCCCGTGGCTCAGGGTGAACCAGACGCGGCTCATGCTGCCGAGGGAGGCGCCTACCCCCGACTTGGCGCTGGAGGTCCAGCGCGCCGGAATGCCCGGCCAGCCCGGTGCGATGCGATTCGATGTGTCCATAACGGCTCCCGTCTCTGGAATTCATGCCAGGATCATTTCAATCCGTTACCTGCAGCGGCGATTAGCCGCCATGGGCGAAGTCGGGATAGTCGGTCATTCCCCCGTCCACGAAGATCGTGCGGCCGGTTACATAGGAGGCGATGTCCGAGGCCAGCACCACCACCATGCGGGCGATCTCCTCCGGTTCGCCGATCCGTTCCAGCGGGATCTTCTCCAGCAGGTCCCGCATGTTCTCCGGATCGCTCCAGACGGAGCGGTTGATGGGGGTCCTGACCGCACCGGGCGCCACCGCCAGGACGCGCACGCCATGCGGCGCCGCCTCCTGGGCCAGCGTCTTGGTCAGCATGCCGACGGCGGCCTTGCTGGCGGTGTAGGCGCTGTAGCCCGACCAGGCGATCTCTTCATGCACCGAGCTGGTGGAGAGGATGACGCCGCCTTTCTGTGGCACCATTCTCTGCAGGGCCTGGCGGGCACAGTAAAAGGCGCCCAGCAGGTTCACCTCGATCACCTTGCGCCAGGCGGCGATATCGGCCTCCCAGCCGAAGGCGCGTGTGCCGTCGATACCTGCGTTGTTGACCAGGATGTCGATCCCGCCCCAGGCGGCATCGATCCGTTCGAACATGGCCGCGATGGCTTCGGGATCGGACACGTCGGCCCGGATCGCCATGGCCGTGCCGCCCTTTTCCCGGATTCGCCGTACGAGGGCGTCTGCGGCCTCGGGATGGGTCACGTAGTTGATGGCCACCCGTGCGCCCGCTTCGGCAAGGCACAGGGCGATCGCCTCCCCGATGCCGGAATTGCCGCCGGTCACCGCGGCCCGTTTGTCGTCGAGTCTGATGTTCATTGGATACTCCTTTTTCGTGGGCGATGGTGTCTTCCCCGGAACGTCCCGCGAGTTACGGCCGTTGTCCATGTCTCGTCATATTCTACCAGATGGGGTGACGATGACATTTCCTGCCTGCCCGAATGCCGCATTGCCGTAGTGGTGTGTTGCCGGCGCACCCCGGAAGCGACTATTCGTTTGCAACGGTTTCTGCTACCATGACCACTGCCGATTGTTCCGAAATCCAGGGAACTGCCGGCGTACGAAAGACCGCTGTCCCGGGAGACAGCCCGTACGCCGTTGCGGTGGAACTGAGCGCCGGGGAGTGTCCGTTATGAAGAAAATCGGGTGGGGGGTCCTGCTGTGGCTGGTGCTGGCGGTGCCGGCGGTGGCGTTTGCAATTCCGCAGCTCATCAGTTACCAGGGGATGGTGACGGGGAGCGGCGGCGTGCCGGTGTCCGGCACGCACAACATGACCTTTGCGCTGTACGGTACCGCCAGCGGCGGTACGCCCCTCTGGAGCGAGACGCAGCCCGTATCCGTCGCGAACGGCGTCTACGGCGTCACCCTGGGGGCGGTGACGCCGGTCCCCGCGACGGCGTTTGCCGCCGACAGCCTCTACCTCGGTGTCGCCGTGGATGCGGACGCCGAGATGTCCCCCCGGCAGCGGATTACGAGCGTCGGGTACGCCTACCGGGCCGGGACGGCGGACGGCTACGCCGGTCCGCCCCTGGCCGATCCCCAAATCGCCTCCGCCGCGTCGTGGAACGGCAAGCTCTCGTCCGTCGCCGCCGCGTCCCCGCTTTCCGGCGCCGGCACCCCGGCGTCCCCTCTCGGTATCGCCGTGGGGGCGGCCGCGGGAACGGTCGCCGCGGGGAACGACCCCCGCCTGTCGGACGCCCGGACTCCCCTGCCCGGCAGTTCCTACTACATCCAGAACGGCACCACCCCCCAGGCGGCATCGTACAGCGTGACCGGCAGCGGGAATGTCGGGGGGGATCTCACCGTCGGCGGCAACCTCGCCCTCGGCGGCCAGATCTCTCCCCTGCGGGTCCCGGGCGGCACCGCACCGCCGACGGCCGCACCGGCCAACGAGGGACAGCTGTACTACGACGCCGCGACGAAGGCGCTCCTGCTCTCCACCGGGTCTGCCTGGACCCCCGTCGGCCCGCCGCACATCGCCTACGTGTCCGGCTCGACGGAGGACGGAACGGACAACGGCTATGTATCCGGGAGGGATCTGGTCTTCACCAAGCTCGGTGCGGACAGCCGGCTCCGGATCACCTACTCGGACAACCTCCGGGTTTTGGGGGCAAACTCGGCGGCGAAATGGGAGATCTACCTGGACGGCGCCCCGCTGTCTTCGTCGCTCAAGACCTCGCTCTACGTGGACACGGGGCTCATGCACCGGCAGTCGACGCTGGTTGGCTATGCCACCGGGGTGGCTGCCGGTGCGCACGAACTCAGGGTGTATGTGTCGCCCGTTACCGGCACGCCGGACGTCTACACCGGCTGGCAGTCCACCTTCCTGCTGGAGGTGGAGGAGGTCCCCTGAGCGTTCGCCGACGTCGGGACCCGGCGCTCGCAGCACATCCGGTCGAAACGGCAACGGGCCGCTCCAGAGAGAGCGGCCCGTTGCATATGCAGTCCGGTTGCCGGGTGTCCCGGCGGCAGCCGTTCGGTTCAGCGGTATATCCGCCAACACCGTATCAGCGTATCAGAACTCGTAGTAGACGGAGAGGCCGGTGCCGTAATCCGGGCTGCCGGCCGTCAGCCCCGTGCCGACGTACCCCTCGATGCCGGTATGACGCGCCACCAGGTAAAACAGATCCAGGTTGGTCTCAACCCAGTAGCCCGAACCGTCGGTCATCGGCGTCGACCCCCGCACCGAGATGGTCGGGCGGAACCTGCTTGATACCTGATAGCCGACCCCGGCGTTGAAGGTCGTGTAGTTCCGCAAGGCGTACAGCGAGGTCTTCCCCTGGAAGGTGTAGCCCGCCTCGGCGAAGGTGTACCACTTGCTGAACCATTTGGAGAGGCCGACGGTGATCCCCTCGTCGAACTCCCCGGTGCCGAGGCCCTTGTTCTTGTCGGCGGTGGGGACCTTGACGATGACGCTGGCCCTCACCTGCGGCAGATGGGGTTTCTCGGGTACGAGCACGTAGGTCCCCAGAAGGGTCAGGTCGCCGACCCCGCTTTGCGACTGCTTCGTTGCGGTCTGGGTGCCGTTCTGGCTCAGGGTGGCGAGCACCCCGTCGTTGCTCTGGTAGACATAGGGGAGGGTGACCGAAAACCCGAGCCGGTCGGTGGGGTTGACGGCGAGCGATACCGGCGCAACGATCGTGTCGGTCCTCGTCGAGGTGCCGTAGGTGCCGGTGGCAAACTGGAACCCCATCCCGAGCAGATAGGATACCGGCTTGCCGTCCGCCCGCACCGTGCGTGGCGCGGCAACCAGCAGCAGGCAGATGGCCAGTGCGGGGATGAGCTGTGCGAGTCTCTTCGTCATGGTTGGTCTTTGGGTCCTGGGATCATGGCGCACCGGTCAGCCTGCCGGGATCGGTACGGCTGACCGGTGCGGTTGTGTCCGACATGGATCGCCGCAGGGGCTGTTACAGGATGCCGATGCCGTCGACGATCAGGGTGCCGGCGCTGATGACCAGCGGCCCCTGTATGAACGTCATGCCGGGCCGGGTCGTGTACGAGGCGTCGTACCCTCCCATGAGGGTTACGGTCTTGTTCGCCGCCGCGGTAAGCGTCATGCCGGGGGTGCCGTTCTCCAACTGGATGACGTCTCCGGAAGATGCCGCGTCGTAGGCTGCCTGGAGCGTTCCGTATGCCGTACCGGTCTGGCCGTTCTTGAAGAGCGGCGCCAGGTCGAAGGTCGCCGTGACGCTCCCCGCCTGTCCCATGACCACGGTGCAGGCGCCGTTCCCCGCGCATGCCCCCGACCAGCCGCTGAAGGTGGAGGTGGCCGACGGGGTCGGCAGCAGCGTCACCGTCGAACCGGCATCGAACAGGGAGCTGCAGGTGGCGCCGGTGCAGGAGATCCCGGCGGGGTCGCTCGTCACCGTGCCGCTGCCCGTCCCCGCGAGGGTCACGTCGAGATTGAAATACGGGGTGGCCTTGGCCCACCAGGTGCCCCACATGTCGGTCCCTCCCGATGGCGTGGCGGCGTACTCCTGGATCGTCCAGAGGGTGAGGTCGTCGGACGGGTCGACGACGGTGGCGCTGTAGTCCCCCCAGCGATTGACCGTGCCGGACGAGATCTTGTAGTACTTCGCCTCCCCGGCCTTGAAGACGTTGCTCGCCTGCATGGTGTTGGGGGCGTCCGTGCCGTAGCGGAACGAATAGCTCGCCGACGGGTACTGGGTTGCGGAAAACGACGAATAGCCGAGGAGCGCGTCGTTGTTCCTGTTCACGGCGATGGTCGGATAGGCGTAGAAGGTGGCGCCGGTCGGGTCGTCCACGCGGCCGAACTGCTGTACCGTCCCGCTCGTCGGATCGATCTGCCACCACTGCGCCGCAGTCCTGGTGGGGGACGCGGCGGGGAGGTAGACCGTCTGGGCGAACCAGAGCGAGCCGTTGCGGTAGACGCAGTTCTCGATGCTGTCGTCGCCGCCGTCGATCTTGTTGGTCGCGCCCAGTTGGGGCAGGATCTCGCTGGCCGCACTGCCGCCCCAGGTGGACGAAACGGACGGGGAGAACGTCCCCGCGGTGTACGCCTCGGAGCCGACGGCGCCCGAAACAGTGCCGATGCGTACCGTACCGACTCCGTTATTGTTGCCGTTCCAGCTGTCGACCAGATACTCCGTGGCGAGGTTCGGATCGTAGGTGACCGCCGGCTGCAGGGCGTAGGCCCCGGAGCTGTCCGCGAACGCCTTCGGCGTGACGGTCGCGCCGGCGGTATACAGTTGCGACTTGTCGATGACGTAGACCGTCGCGTTCACGAATCCGTCGGCACTGACGGTGAACAGGTTGGCCGTCACCACGATCCAGTCCTTGTTCAGCCCGAGGGCGGGGAGATAGGCCCAGTTGGCGCCGGCGGCATCGGTCCGGAGTGCGATGAAGTTCCAGTTGCCGGTGGGGTCCGCAGTCTGGGACGCGGCGACCAGGACGGCGGACGTGGACGACTGCGGGTCGGCGGCGGCGATGACGACCCAGCGGTTGTCGATGGGGTCGAAGCAGACGCGGGGGTCGTACGTCGAGAACGCCGCCCCGCTGGCGTTTTTCAGCGACGAAAAGAAGGTGTCGAGGGACACGGTCGAGAGCACCGTCCCGGCCTTGTCCTCGATCCGGACCTGGGAGTTGAGGACGGTCATGACGTGCGAGGGGCCCACGGCACCCTGCGTGTCCGGCGGAATGGCCGTGTTGTCGTCGGCAAGCGCCTGGAACCCCGTGATTACAGGTGCAGGCGCCGCGGCGGCCAGGGATGCCTGACCCAGGCCGATGAGCATGCAGGCGAACAGGGTGACGACGATGGGGAAGAAACGGGTGCGCATGATGTGTGGTTCCTCTGAAGGGGATAGTAGCGGCGGGCAACCTAAAAGGGGTGGTTGCCCACCCCTTTCAGGTCGTGTTCGTACGTAGTCCGGTCCGGACCGTCGTTACATCATGCTGCCGGACGTGCCGCTCGTGGTGCCGGTGCCGGTCATGGTGCCGGTGCCGCTCGTGGTACCGGTGCTGCCGGTCATGGTACCGGTGCTGCCGGTCATGGTACCGGTGCTGCCGGTCATGGTGCCGGTGCTGCCGGTCATGGTACCGGTGCTGCCGGTCATGGTGCCGGTGCTGCCGGTCATGGTGCCGGTGCCGGACATCGGCATCGTGGTTGTCGACATGGTACCGGTCATCGTCATCGGCGCCGTGGAGGTCATCGTCGACGGCATGGTCGTCGGCCTCTGCATCGTGGTGGGTTTCGGCATCACGCGCGGCATGCCGAAGGAAACGCTGGCAACCGCGACCATCATCCCTGTCATTGCTACTGTGCTAATAATTTTTTTCATCTGATTCCTCCAAAAGGGTTAGGGTGTGTAACGCATTTGCTAACTGCATAATCGAGGCCAAAATCGTGCCGTCGAGATATTCGGGAGATCATGTGCCTGTTTCCGGGGGGGTGCCGGCGGCGTTTGCGGTGAAATGAGTTTGGTTTCACCATGCAGCGCTCATCTTGGCTCCGTTTCGGTGCAACGGATTGCACCGCGGGTGAAACGGGTTGCACTCCCTACTTTTCGTCGATCAGCCCGAACTCCTTCAGTTTATACTGGAGGGTCCGGCGCGAGATCTGCAGCTCCTCCGCGGTCAGGCGCCGGTTGCCGCCATGCCTTTCCAGCGCCTTGATGATCATGTCCCGTTCCATGGTCTTCAACAGCTCCCGGCCTTCCGGCCGGTGTTCCCGGGCCGCATGGTGCACGATCTGCTCGGGCAGGTCGTCCGTGCCGATCCTGCCGCTCGCCAGGATGCTGGCCCGTTCGAGGATGTTCCGCAGTTCGCGTATGTTGCCGGGCCAGTGGTAGTCCCTGATCAGCCCTGCCGCTTCCGGTTCGATCCCGGTTAGTTTTTTGTTCAACTGCAGGCTGAACTGTCTGACGAAGTACTCGACCAGGACCTGAATGGCGTCCCGGCGTTCCCTGAGCGGCGGGAGATGGATCGGAAACACGTTGAGGCGATAGTACAGGTCTTCGCGGAACAGTCGTTCGTCGACGTCGCGCTTCAGGTCCCGGTTTGTCGCGGCGATGACCCGCACGTCGGCCTTGAGTTCCCTGGTCCCCCCCACCCGCACGAAGCTCTTTTCCTGCAGGACCCGCAGCAGTTTCGCCTGCAGCGGAAGCGGCATGTCGCCGATCTCGTCCAGGAATACGGTCCCCCTCTCGGCCAGTTCGAATTTTCCGATCCGCTCCTGATGCGCCCCGGTAAAAGCACCCTTTTCGTGGCCGAACAGCTCGCTTTCCAGGAGATTTTCCGGGATGGCGGCGCAGTTGACCGGGACGAAGGGGCCTTTGTTCCTCGGACTCAACAGGTGGATCGTCTTGGCGACGATCTCCTTCCCCGTGCCGCTCTCGCCGGTGATGAGGACGCTGGCCAGGGTGGATGCGACGTTGTGCACGAGCGAGTGGGCGGTCTGGATGGCCTGTCCCGCAAAGATGATCTCCGCCGGCGGCAGCCCCGCCGCATCCGTCTCGGTCCGCGAGAGGCACCCCCTTTTCTCGGGTCTGGCCGCCAGCGCCCTTTTGACCATGCCGAGGAGGGAGTCGATGTCTTTCAGCGGCTTGGTGAGAAAGTCGAAGGCGCCGTCCTTCATGGCGGCCACCGCCTCTTCCACGGTACCGAACGCCGTCAGGAAGATGAAGAGCGGCGGGTCCGGCAGCGCCAGGGTCTCTTCGAACAGCTCCATGCCGCTCATACCGGGCATCTTCATGTCGGAGATCACCAGCGCGACCGGTTCGCGTTGCAGGATCTCCAGGCCGAGCCGGGCGGTGGCTGCGGTGAGCACCCGGTACCCCTCATCCGCCAGGACGGTTTCCAGAAGGGCCCTGAAGTTTTCGTCGTCTTCAACCAGGAGAACGGTGCCGTTCATGCGGTTTCCTCGGTATCTGCACCGGGCAGTGAAATGATTACGGTGGTGCCGTTCGGTGAGCTGTCCAGGTCGATCGACCCGCCGTGCTCGGTGACGATCTTCTGGCAGATCGCCAGACCCAGTCCGGTTCCGCGGGCCTTCGTGGTGAAAAACGGTTCGAATATCCGGTTCATCGTCTCCCGGTCGATGCCGTGACCGGTGTCGCTGATCCGTATCTCGATACACTGCCCGGACCGGCGGGTTGCGATGCGCAGCCGTCCGCCGTCGGTCATGGCCTGCAGCCCGTTCCGTGCGATGTTGAGCAGCACCTGGGCCAGCCGGTCCCGGTCGCCGGGTACCCGCACGGGGTGCGGGCAGTCGATGTCGACGGTCACCTGCAGCGATGCCGCTTCGGCATGCACCATCTCCATCGTCTGCCCGATCAGTGCGGTGAGGTCGACGGACTGCCTCTCGATCCGTTCGCTTCTGGCCAGCGCCAGGAGGTCCGTGGTGAGATTTTCGAGCCGCAGCGTCTCGGTCAGGATCCGGTGCGCGGAATCCCTGGTCTGGGGGGTGTCGGACCTTCGCTCGATCAGTTCGGCAAACCCCTTGATGCCGGCCAGGGGGTTGCGTAGTTCGTGGGCGAGCAGGGCGCCCATCTCTCCCAGTTTAGCAAGATATTCGAATTTTGCCATGTCTCGCTTGCGCGTCTCTTCCTGGAGGACGTAGTGGAAGACCAGGGCGGTCAGCGTCCAGCTCACGATCAGGAGCGTCACCATGATCACCATGTTGGCGCGCGCGTTCCGGATGATCACGTCCGCCCGTTTCGTGTCCATCACGAGGCGCAGCCCGAGGGTGCCGCCATGGGCGTGCACATGGGTCAAAAGCTGGTAGCCCTCTTCGCCGCCGGGCAGCCTGATCCGCTCGCCGGTCATCGTTTCGGACTGGAGCTCCTTCATCATCGTCGGGTCGCTGATCCGGGTCCCGATCCGTTTCGGGTCGGTATGGAACCGGTAGATTCCCCGGTTGTCGACGAGCCCGAAAAAGACCACGTCGTTCGCGTGAAAGTGCGACAGGGAGTGCATCGAGGGGTCGTTCTCGATGCTGAACTCGATCGCGGCATGGATCGAGTGCGCCAGCCCGAAGAGCACGTCGTCGGCAACGGGGCGCGCGTCCCGGTAGTTCTTTATGGAAAAGAAGAGCAAAAGCGCCGAAATGGCGGCGATGCAATAGACGATCATCCGTTTATACACGTCGGTTCCTTTCTACTTTGTTCCGAATCCATCGATTCGGCCGTTCGGTTCCGTGACTTCGTCCTTTGCCGGGAGGGCGCCGCACCCCCGGCAGTGATGCCCGCATGACCTCGTGCCTGCAGGTTTCCGCACTCGTAGTACGTTCTACAATAACATAGGGGATTTTGCATGCAATGTGGCTGACC
The DNA here is from genome assembly GCA_021779095.1 of Deltaproteobacteria bacterium. Lineage (GTDB taxonomy): Bacteria > Desulfobacterota > Desulfuromonadia > Geobacterales > JAJYBI01 > JAJYBI01. The sequence continues at coordinate 83,891 of JAJYBI010000009.1, read as the reverse complement.
GGAACGGTGGACGCTGCAATCCCGTAGAATCCGGTTATGGCCTTCCCTTTCCTCACGCCGGTTCTCCCGGTCCACCCCGGATTGCAGGTATCAACAGTCGTGCCAAGCGTGCATGGCTTGTAACGGGTTGTTTTCGCATGCCGGTTTTGGCGAGGAGAAGTGGCGGTGAGCCGTAATGGAGAATATTCGAGGTGCTGGTGAAGAATATTCTCCACTGCAGAAGGGGCTGTGGGGGGGCGTATCGGTTCAGTCGCCCACGTCCGCCTCCCGGTACCGTGCGGCGATGGCTTTTAACTCACCGACGGGGATGGACAGGAACGCCGTCACTACCGCCGGGTCGAACTTGCTCCCCTGCCGCTTCACGATCTCGCTCGCCGCCTCTTCGTGGGACATGGTGGTCCGGTAGGGACGCGGCGAGGTCAGGGCGTCGTAGACGTCGGCCACCATGAAGATGCGGGCCCCCGGTGGAATCTCGTCCCCCCGAAGCCCCCGGGGATACCCCGTGCCGTCGTACCGTTCGTGGTGGGCGCGGACGATCTGCGCGGCGTTCCGCAGGAAACCGATCCGCTGGACGATCCGGTATCCCGCCTCGGGATGCCGGCGCATCACCTGCCATTCCTCCTCCGAGAGGGTATCGGCCTTCAGAAGGATATGGTCCGGCACCGCAATCTTGCCGACGTCGTGCAGCAGTGCACCGAAACCGATCTCGCGCCGCGTCGCCGCGTCGCTACCGCATCGCTCGGCGAGGAGCTCGGCGTACTCCCGCACCCGTTGTGAATGGAGGCGGGTGTTGCGTTCCCTGAGGTCCAGCGCCGATACCAGGGCGAGCAGGGTTTCTTCGTTGGCTGCGGCGACCTCGCGGAGCAGTTCCCGCTGCCGGTCGAACAGCAGGCCGGGGACGACCCCCGCCACCCAGAACCCTGCCAGTTCCCCCAGCTGGTTCGCCTGTTCCATGTAGTTGCCGGGCCAGTCCAGAAACGCGTGGGTGCCGAAGAGCAGGCTGACCGCCAGGGCCGTGGCGCATGCCCCGCGCAGCCCGAACCAGGCCGCCGCCATGACGGGGGGGAGGAAGTAGAGCTTGCGCAGGATGATGTGCAGCCGGTGGTAGGTGTGGGGCTCGGTCGGCGTCAGGTAGTGCAGAAGGGCGATGACGGCGATGATGGCGATCAGAGCCAGCAGCTTCTTGTGTGATCCGGTGTCTTTTTTCATCGCATATCCCCTCCCATGATGGCCGTGTGTAACAGTATACACGGCCCCTTGAAGATTGTTTCATGAGATCATGTGGAGGGTTTAACGGAAACGGAAGCGGATCGTGGAATATTCGCTTGTCAGCAAAGGTGTGCAGACAGACGCCCTTGTGAGCTGTTGTGGAAAATTCAACGAAAATAGGAGGGCATTGTAGAATATTCGTTTGAGCACCAAGTAAGCCGGGTCATGCTGGCTTTGAAATTACCGAGCTATTGCGTTGTGTTACGCGAATTCTTCGGCCTTGGCACGCAAGTTGATAAGCCAGTGGGTAATCATCGGGTGCACAGGTTGCACAACATCACAAAAAGGAGAACAGACCATGAAAAACAAGATGATCATCGCAGTCGCACTGGTAGCGGGGATGCTTTCCGTCGGCGCCGTATCGGCCTCGGCCGCCGTGTCGGACGGGACCGCCGGGTCATGCACCGGAACGCAGGTCAAGCAGCAGTTTGCCCATGAGGTCTCTGGATTGACCAGCGCGGTTAAGGCGAAGGAGAGTCAGCTGCGGAACCTGTACGGCTCCGAGGGGGTGGACGCCGCCAAGGCGGATGCGCTGGAGGCGCAGATCAAGGAACTGAAGGGGAGGATCAGGGTCATCGCAAACAGGTACGGCATCCCGGCCTGCTGTCTCGGCTAACTGGATGGTGGTCACGTGCTGCAGCCAGCCTCCCGGCCTCTGCCGGGAGCTGGCCGGCCCGGCATGTGCCCGAATCTGCTCATCTTCCAATTTGCTGCACCCGTCATAGTACGTTCCGTTTATCTCTCCCCCTGCGCAGTTGCCCCTCCTCTTTCTGCCTGACGGAGTATGTGTCATCCCTGCGGCACGTTCCGCACGTTCCCGATAGATCCCGGTACTTCAGCCATGTCGGAAGCGACCCGACAGGCGAAAAGCATGTGTCGATTTGTACGACAGTTCCCGCATTTACTTTGCCGCCGGTATTTTGTCTTGACTTGGTGTATTCGCTTGAGTAGAATCCGGTTCTACTGATTCTGTATACATTATACAGTTTTTATGCCATGCCGCAGGCGTCGGGCGGGCGTCCGCGACGTTTGGCGCAGGTCGGCTAAGAGATTCCGGCGGTAAACATAATTACAAAACGGGAGGTAGCACATGTCTGAGTATGGTACCCTGCAAGATCGTATCCGCCACAAGTCGCTTCTGAGCAAGGTCATGACCGCCGAGGAGACGATCCAGTTCTTCAAGCCCGGCATGAACCTGGGCTGGTCCGGCTTCACCCCGGCGGGCTACCCGAAGGCGGTGCCCATCGCCCTGGCCGACCATGTGGAGAAGAACAACCTGCAGGGCAAGCTGAAGTTCAACCTGTTCATCGGTGCTTCAGTGGGGGCCGAGACGGAAAACCGCTGGGCCTCCCTGGACATGATCGACCGCCGCTGGCCGTACCAGACCGGCAAGGACATCGCCGCCGGGATCAACGCCGGCCGGATCAGGATGGGCGACAAGCACCTCTCCCTCTTCGCCCAGGACCTGGGCTACGGTTTCTACACCAAGGACACCGAGAGCGGCAAGCTCGACCTGGCCATCATCGAGGTCTCCGCCATCACCGAGGACGGCGGCCTGGTGCCCACCACCTCCTGCGGCGTCATCCCCGAGATTCTCATGATCTGCGACAAGATCATCGTCGAGGTGAACACCGGGGAGCCCTCCTTCGAAGGTATCCATGACATCGTCGTCGCCAACCATCCGCCGAACCGGCAGGTGTTCAACATCACCAAGGCCAACTCCCGCATCGGCACCACCTACGTCCCGTGCGACCCCTCCAAGATCATCGCCGTGGTGGAAAGCAAGTACCGCGACAAGGGGCGCGCCTTCTCCGAGCAGGACGACACCTCCGAGGCGATCGCCAACCACATCATCGACTTCTTCTCCCACGAGGTGAAGATGGGGCGGCTCCCCGACAACCTGCTCCCGATCCAGTCGGGGGTCGGTTCCATCGCCAACGCCGTCATCGGCGGCCTGGCCAAGGGCCCGTTCTACAACCTCTCCGTCTACACCGAGGTGCTCCAGGATACCATGCTCGACCTGTTCGACTCGGGCAAGCTGGACTTCGCCTCCTCCTGCTCCCTCTCCCTTTCCGAGAACCCGGGCTTCCCGCGCTTCTTCGAGAACTGGGACAAGTACTTCGACAAGATCACCCTCCGGCCGCTCTCCATCTCCAACGCACCGGAGCCGATCCGCCGCCTGGGGTGCATCGCCATGAACACGCCGGTGGAGATCGACATCTACGCCCACGCCAACTCGACGCTCGTCGGCGGCACCCGGATGATCAACGGCCTCGGCGGTTCCGGCGACTTCCTCCGGAACGGCTTCCTGAAGATGATGCATACCCCGTCCAGCCGGCCGTCCAAGACCGACCCGACGGGTATCTCCTGCGTCGTGCCGCACTGCTCGCACATCGACCACACCGAGCACGACCTCGACGTCCTCATCACCGAGCAGGGGCTGGCCGACGTCCGCGGCCTCTGCCCGCGCGACCGCGCCAAGGTCATCATCGAGAAGTGCGCCCATCCGGACTACAAGGACATTCTCACCGAGTACTACGAGATGGCCAAGGCCGACTGCCTGCGCCGCAACGTGGGGCACGAGCCGCAGCTGTGGGACCGCGCCTTCAAGATGCACCTCAACCTGGAGCGCAACGGCACCATGAAGATCAAGAACTGGGACATCAAGGTCGATCTGCTCGAAAACTAGATGCAGCATTGATCGTGGCAGTGAAACGCCCCGCCGGGAGACCGGCGGGGCGTTTTCCGTTATGGGGAGGGACGGGCATGATGATATGACACAAGACACCCCGTTACCGGAGACGACGGACTACGGGGTTCTCACTATGCCGCATCCGGTTGCGCTTGTCTGCCTTTGACAACGCCCCTCCGGGGGCTATACTCAAAAAGTTGAAATGCTCTAATTGTACTGACGGATTCGGGTTGTGATCGGTAACGGAACGAGCATGCGCAAAAGGAGGCAGAGCATGGGCACGAAGATCGGCAGGATGTTGGTGTTGGCAGCGCTGGCAGTCGGGACGCTTCTGTTCTCCGGTTGCGGTGGTGGAGGATCGTCGACGACTCCGACGGTATCCGGTGTCGCAGCGGCGGGGGCGCCGCTGACCGGGCAGGTTTCACTGGTGGATCAAAACGGAACAGCCGCCCCGGGGGCGCCGAAGACCCTCAACGCCGATGGGAGCTTTTCCTTCGACGTCTCCAACATGAGGCCGCCGTTCTTCCTCAAGGCGGACGGGACTGCCGGAGGGACCGGGTACACCATGTACTCGTTCGCCCTCGCTGCTGGTACCGCCAACATCAACCCGATGTCGAATGTCGTGTGCGCCGCGGTCGCCGGGGTCAACGATCCGGCGACCGCCTACAACGCACCGGCGACCTATGCACCGGCCATGACCCTGCCGGCGATGAATACGGCCACCACGAACATGCGGGTCATGATGACCAACATCCTGAACCAGTTCGGCGCCACAACCGTCAACCCCGTCACCGGCAGTTACAGTGCCAACCATACGGGGCTGGATGCGGTCTTCGATGTCGTGCGGATGAGCATCGACACGGGCTCGGGAACGATGACGGTCGTCGACAAGACGTCGGGTACATCCGGGGTCGTCCTGGGGGCCGCAACGCGCGCCCAGATGATGGGCTCGACCCCTCCTGCGGCCGTTGCGGCGGTCAGCAACGGCACCCTGCCGACCGATATGCAGAACATCGCCGCCATGCTGACAAATCTGGGCGGCGCCCTCAACAAGGGGGCTGCGGTCACGACGACCGATCTCGACCCGTATTTCGCCGCGGACCCCGGATTCGGCCTTAATGACGGCAGGACCAGGACCCAGCAGATGGAGATGGTCCGCACCGGGATCGGCTCGTTCCTCAACGGCAGAACGATCAGCCAGATGACCGGCGTTACCTTCATGGGGAACGGGGCGGGGGGAGGCTATATCGTCTCGTTCCGGATGCGGTTGTCCGATGGGGCGGCCGTCATGTCCAATGCGACGTTTTCGGACGAGTTCGTGATGAAGAAGAACGCCGGCAACCAGTGGCAGATCACCGGCAACGGACACAGGTCCTTCATGGCCAACTCCATGCTGAACCAGCAATGGCAGACCGCCACCGGTACCCGGACCCAGGCGGGGATCCACTTCGACATGTCCGACCCGGGGAATGCGTTCAAGGCCGCCGTGATAACCGGTACCGGCCTCCCCGGGGGAGGCATCGAGATGATCAAGGACAGCGCGGATCCGACCATATTCATGCTGCAGACGCCGGATGCAACGCTCCCCGGCAAGGGCGACAAGTTCTATCCGATGAGCGACGGCAACATAGCGTTGATGGCGGACAATGCACCGTTCACCTTTACCTTCTACAGTTCGCTTCCGCCGCGCAACAACCCGGTGGAGCAGCGGGTCATGACCTTTGCAAGGCGATGCCTCACGGGCACGGAGGCTGCGGCAACCTCCGGCCTGTATCCTGCCGTCACCCCCGCGGGCAACCTTGCGACCCACGCCTTCTCGACCATGATGAGTAACATGATGGGGATGATGGGGGGGAGCGGGATGCTGACGATGCCGTTTGCCTACACGACGCCCACGGGACTGCCGGTAACCATGATGGATGCAAAGTTCAGCATTTCGAGCAGTACGTTCGGCGATGAAACGGTCCTGGGGATTCCCATGAACGGTACGTCGGCGACCATGGGTATGACCGCTCCGACGGGGAGCGCACCGACGAGCGGAACGGGGTATCTGGACGTGCGTGCGACGGATGCATTCGGCAGGACCGTGGCAACATCGTGGATGTATCAGTAGGTGCGCGGCCTGCAGAAGTGAGAGGCTCTTCAGCCCGACTGCGCCTTCGGCCGGGGAGAGCGGCACCATGAAGGACAGGTGCGCATCACGGTAGACCTTGCAGCATCGATCGGAAACGAAACGCCCCGCCGGTGAACCGGCGGGGCGTTTGTTGTTCCGGCGGGGGAGTGGAGTGCCCCCGTCGTTCGAACCAACCGCTGATTATCCCAAACGCAGCCGTTGGTGACACAACGCCGCAACGAACGCCACGGGATCAAAGTCTTGCATCCGAGGGTTTATCGTGCCCCGGCCGCCTTGACCAGTTCGAGCTTGCGCGTGATATTGTCCTGCACCCAGTGGGCATCCCACCACTCGACCGGGTTGACCGGCTGCCCGGAGATCGTCATCTCGAAATGCAGGTGATCCCCGCCGGCCATGCCGGTGGCACCGGTACTGCCGATGATCTGACCTTTTTCCACGTGATCGCCCGGCTTGACGCCGATCCGGCTCAGGTGCCCGTAGATGGACTGCAGCCCCAGCCCGTGGTCGATGATGACGCACTGGCCGTAGATGCCAAGGTCGCCGGCATGGACGACGGTGCCGCTGTTGGCGGCCGGCACGTCGGCGTGGGCCACCGATGCCAGATCGAAGCCGTGATGCGTCTCAAGATCGACCGCTTTCCCCTGGTAGATATAGGTGCGGGCCTGGGCAAACCCGCCGAGCGGTGCGGTTCTCGGCATGCGCAGAAATGCCCCCTGCCAGAGCGGCAGTGGCGAGCTCTTCCGGCTGGAGTCGCCGATCAGCTTGCAGTCCCGTCCCCTCTCGTCACGGTTCGCCTTGAGGAATATCTCCAGTGGTGTTTTCGCCTCCGGGTACCTGTCCCTGAACTCGCCGGCGATCTTGTCCAGGTAGCTGTCGGTCAGGTTGATCCGGTCGGTCGAAAAGGTCTTGGGGATCATGTGATAGTAGATTCCCGTGAGCCGCTCGTTGCCGGCCTTGTCCACCGCGATTACCTTCGGCACGAACGCGGCGGGGGCCATGTCGAAGGGGAAGGAGAAGAGGCAGGCGTACTGATTCCCACCCTGCCGGTAGCCGGGGAAAAACCGGTCGCCGAAGACGACGCCGGACTTTTCGAGCTCCTTGGAAGCGGTGTAGACGACCAGCCCCGCGCCGCCCTGGTAGATGTTGTTGGCGACGGTCACGACGGTCACGTCCAGCGGCCTGGTATCCAGGGTGAACGGAAGGTCCCGACTGGTGGTCCGGTCGGCGCCGAAACCGGGTGCGGAGCTGGTCGCCCTGACCTGCAGGGTGAACGCCCCGTCCGTCAGACCGGCCTGCGCCAGGCTGAACGACTCCGCGGCCTGGTGGCTCCCGGTGGCATACTGTTTCGTCAGGACGCTGACCGTCTTCCCGCCCTGTACCGCGGTAACGGTCACCGCTTTCAGCACCCCTCGTCCCGCGTCCAGCTTCAGGTCGAGCACCCGGCCGGCGCCGATCAGACCGGCGTCGGGGGTGAGCAACACGGCAGGGGCGGCGTGCCCGAAAAAATAAAACAGGATTGTGCCGATGACGGCGACGATGGCGATGTATTTTGCCAGGACCAGCTTGTTCATACGTACCTTCTTGGATGTAGTGTCGGCGTCCGCCCGAATGTAAAGGCCGGTTTAGCCGGGATGGTTGTCAACCTATCTGTCTATTCCGGTCTTGTCCATGAATTTGTCCCGAAAATTTTCTCACAATGCAATAAAGGGGAGGACGCCGGTGCTGTCGGGCACGGCTCCCTGCGCCGTAGCGCGGGGCACGAGCCGGTATTTTCGTGTAATGGGGGCGAGGATGGCGCAGGACACGTTCCGGGCGGCAGGGCAGGGGGATTAGTCCAGCCTGGTGAGAAAGGCGTTCCTGGCAAGCCACAGCTCCTCCATGCGGTACATGTGCCAGTGGTCGTGCATCAGGGCGTGGCGGGTGAGGATGTAGAGGGAATACGCCTCGTATTCCGGGTGGGTGGCCGCCTTGCGCCAGACGGCCTCGCCGGCTGCCTCCAGCAACCGAAGCTGGCGGTCGCGGTAGTCGGCGAACCGGTCAAGCGCCGCCGCCATCTCCATGCGGGGCGGCGTCGCCGGCTCGTCCTCGCCGGCACCGGGGAGGTAGGGTACGAACACGGGCGCCTCCTCGACCAGGAAGCGCTCCATTCGCTGCAGCAGCATGGGCTGCACCTGGGCCAGGTGGCTCACATGCTCCGCGATGGTCCAGAATCCATCGCCCCGGCGGATGTCCAGGCGGTCTTCCGGAATGGTGCGGACGAACGCGTCAAGGATGGCCGGGCTGCGGCGGAGGGATGCGAACAGGTCCTGAAGGTCGGTCATCGGTGGGCTCCTTTCGGGGCGGGCGGGGTGAGCAGGCGTCACGCGCCGTGCCCCTCTGTTCTTATTCCAACCCGTTGGCACTATGCTCCACCAGTTTCAGATGGTTACGTGACTGGATGCGACAAAATGAACAACGTGCCCGAGAAGGTCTTATTCACTTTTTTGCAGTTTTGCAGGCTTGACCCCAAAGCCACCCTTTACGCCCCAAGGTGTGCTGGCGTGGGTCTGTTCAACTCATGGCACCATTTCCTGCCTATTTCAAATGGTTACGCGACTAGATTCGACAAAATGACAACGTCCCGAGAAGGCCATTCTTCACAAAATTAAAAATGTAGAATGTAGACCTGACCCTTCTGCTTCCTCTACAGCTGCACAGTCTGAAACAAGTGATAGACCATAAACGATCATGTCATGTGTATTATTGCTATTAAGCGCAGCAGTAAATTTTTGGCTGTCAGAATAAGCATTGCTAAGATTACTGGAAAATGTTGCAGCAGATGCAAGCGGGTTTTCTTTTAAAGCATAAGATATTATTGTTGATACACTTGAAATAATACTATTAATTTGAGTATAGTCGATATCACTACTATTAGAAATAACAGTCTTTAATGACCCAAGTAAGTCCTGCGTGTTATTCATAAAATCAGCCATCTGTGTAGATACTGAAACATTTGACATTTTATTCCTCCTAACATTATGAATTATTGGTAAATTTAAAAGTTATTGTATAAATAATCCTAAACATTACTGGCAGTATTGACTTTCGCGTCACGTACAGCTCATGACAGATGTTTGCTTATAATTGTCATATGAACAAAATACGTATTATAAATATTTGGCACAAACATAACCAATAAACCATCCAGCAACAAATGTTACAAATTTGTCGTTTTGTATGTATAATTTTGCAAGAAACACTTTATATCTATCATTTTCATTTTTTATATATTCTTTTAGCGCCCAATATTTATAACTTTTATAATCCAAATCGTCTGGTAAATTTGCTTTTACCAGCATACCTATGAATAAACATACAAAACTTAAAACTATAATAATAATATTTATAAATCTAAGTTGAATAACAATATTTTCTGTCATAACATGCTTATTAATAAAATAATTAATAACGGTTGACAAAGTAATGCTTAATATTGCTATAGGTGTACGCCCCATTTGAGTCCCCCCATTATCACTGAACTGTCATCTTCAGGACCGCATTACCGGTCGTTATGGCAAACGTTCTTGGGAAGATTATTCGGGGTCGCGTCTACATTCTTCACAAAATGGAAAATGTAGAATGTAGACCTGACCCTTCTGGTTCTTCCCTTCTTATGGTGTAGTCTGAATATGCAGAAAAGTTTTGGATCATTTGTTCTCTTACTTGAAACTACCGGTTTTGATGGATTTCATCATTTTTCGAGAGACCTGGACACGACCCAGTATGCGTACGTCTAACGATCGAACCTACAGCCTAAGCCCTACCATTAACCTTCTACCACTCAGGTAACATACTTTCATCTTCGACCTCTGCAAGTTCAACTTCCGATTGCTTGAGCAAGAACCTTAACGAAGAAATAAATTGGCTAGAATTTCTAGTTAACGTAACAGGATTGGTTCCGTAAGCCATACTCCAAACAGAAATAGCATCACACATATTTATACATTTTGCGATGTGTTCAATGTTCACACCACCATCTATTACGTTAGCTTCCTTCAGAAATGCTTTGAGAGATGGATCTGGGTTATTAAAAGTTATAACTGGATCAATACTACCTCTCATTTCGAAAACTCGTGTATCAAGCATTGTACATCCGGACAGTGGCACAAGGAGGCTATCTTGATCTGATAGGATATAAGCGTTCCGCAAAAAATTCGAGTAGATCTGATTGGGTGTATCTACTATATCGAAACCAGTTTCGCCAGAAGGGTGTTTGAGCCTGAACTTGATAGCAGGATATCCTTGGTCTGGAAGGAAATTCAAATTCAATCGTGACCAATTATCGCCAAAAGAATCAATATATTTACAAATTGATTCTAACTTACAATGAAAAGCTCGATCCCGTGTTGTGGTAAATTCAAAGTTGATACTTTGAGAACTTCCGAATGACATTGTTGAAGCTTTTGTATAATACAATATATACATTTCTTCACCACTTCTTGTAGGAGAATATTGCTGTCTGTCCAGAGGAGTTAGTTGCGTGAGCAATATCTCCGTAACGTATTATCAATCCGCCACAATATAATACCAATCTTCATCTATTTTTCTGACACTGGTAACGTGCAATCCAATCCTATTATTATCAGCCTTAAAGCTGTCGAGCCATCTATTATTATTAACAATTACATAGAACTCGTCCGAACCAAGTGCATCACCGTGATAGTAAAACGATACATAGCCATTACCTATTGCTATACTCGACTTCATACTTTTTAGCTTATTTACCAGTGAATGTATATCAGCGCTATAGATTTTAAATTTTGAATCGATATCAATACTGCTAATCAAGTGCCCATAGTCGAATGCCACACCGTCTGGATAATAATATTTAACGCCTGTATTTTTATTTATTTTAATAGCATAATCCGCCAAACGCTTATGCTCTGACAGATCAATTTGTTTTGACCTATCACCGCCATAGCATCCATACAAAGCAATGCCAACAACCAATACAAATAACACGCACATTAATCTAATCATAAATTTTAATTCCTACACTTACATAGTCGTTTGTAAAGAAAATTATAATCCAAATATCCCTGAATAACTTGATACTGGTCACTCGAAATATTCTTCGGGGTCGCGTCTACATTCTTCACAAAATGGAAAATGTAGAATGTAGACCTGACCCTTCTGGAATGCTCCTCATGACTGTTAAAAAGTGATAGATTCAGCATTAGCGCTCAGAGTCGATGTTGAACCATGGCCTCCAGATGCCGACTAACCTGTCTTCTTCAAAGAAGCGCTCTGCGATTGCATTCTCTGGAAAGTCTGTGCGGTATGAGAATCCGACATGGCGAAAAATCAAGTTAAGGGGGTTTTCCTCATCTGGAAACACGTGCTCAATTCCAAAGCGGAGCTGACATGACGTTGTGCATGGCTTTGCCTTTACATTGCCTGGGTGTGCTTTATGGAGTCTGCCCGGTGAACCGCGCTTGATATGAAGAGAGAAACGATTCTTTATGTTTGTTGACTTGCCAACATAAAGACATGGGTATGTGAGCTCAGGTGGCCACCAATCTTTGTATTCAACGTTGACAGGAAGCTCTTTAGGGCCTTTGAGGACGATATGTCTATTTGCAGCCATCAACGCTTCCTTCGGCCCGATCCACCAAAAAGCATAGACGCCCGACTTCTCAGGGAGGTTGATGGTTTGACCGCAAAAAATATCACTGATGCTGCGAATGCTCTTGGAAGTGTGCATTTTTTCTCTTCCCAATGGGGAAATACCCTTTCTGGTTGGATATTTTGTGTCTCGCTGGTTGTCAAAAGGTAGGTAGGCACAAGCGCTTCGTTCCTAATTTTCTCGTCACGAAAGAAGTTAAAACGTCTAAGGACAGTACTTACACTTATCTCCCCTGCGAAATGTGTAGCTGTGTATCTCACAACGCATATATTCTATGGCCATCGAAGTTATTAATTCTTTCGATCTAAACCCCATGCTAGCTAGAGACACCTTTTTATAGCGTGTTTTTGGAACCTTTTCTAGTGGCGAAATAAGGACTTTTGAACATCCCTTCTCCTTTGTAATCTTAACTTTTACGTCTATAAATTTACCGCAAATGCTGATTCTATCTCTCCCAATTCTAATTTTTTTAATTCGCATACTACCCCCTCAGCACTTTGATGTTTAATATCATTTTTATAGAAAAGTCGATAAAGTACGTTAAAATCATTAACGTTATCAGTGAGTTGCCGAATTGTGTTAGTTTGTAGCCATCGTATAGAACTGCAATTACAGCTAAAAATAACGCAAAGCAGGAGTTATCTAATAATCCATCTGATATTTGCTCAGCTAGAATATTAAACTTGTAAGTTTGAATCGATAGCGAGGCATAAAATCCAACAAAACTGATAACAGCAGCAAAAATAGCATTGTTTAGGTGGATTTCACTTTTTGCATTGGAAATTGTTAGAGCAAACAATACGGCTGTGCTAATTGCTAAAAAGGCATAGATAAAACCTCTGTATGCATCAGAATCCCTAGTTCCGCTTGGAAGAGGCTTCATCATTTCACTTCTATAATAAACTATCACACAAACCCTAATGATTAAGGGAATCATTGAGCAGAAGTAGAAAGCGTTTTCTTTGAAAAAAGAATTTTCTTGGATAAATATCATAAGATCCTCTTGGAAGATTCTTCGGGGTCGCGTCTACATTCTTCACAGAGCCGGAATGGGGTCGGGCATCCAAGTCGTTAAGATTGAGTCGTTAACTTGTCATCTTGGAAGCCCGACCCCTTCACTTCCCTTCCGTCATTTCTCACTTAAAAAACGAAAACCGGTTTGCCCCATTATCCTTCTTTATCAGAGTTTCGCCTAACAGCTTCTTCCTTTACAGCATGACAAAGCATCTCTAATCCTTCATATAAATCAGGGGCAACTTCTTTTCTTAGCCACTTTAAGTATTTCTTTATTTCGTCGTTTTCTATAACAACTTCAATGTAATAACTAAAACCTTGATATACATAATCCAGACTCAATGCGCCTTTGGTGTAAAATACCCAAACATCTTCTAGGTGATTAAGCACCCAATCGTCCATTTCATAAGATGAATACTTGTTTCTATTACCATGTATGAAGTCATGACATGAAACACCGTCATTGGTTTTTGGTTTAATTTTAAAGTATGCAAATTTGTCAGTTGTAATTACTAACTCCAGCTGATCATAATCCAAAAGTGAAATTAATCCCCTTGTCTCTTCGGTAAAGAAATCATGTTTAAATTTCAGTGCGAAATCTGCCGCTGCGACATCGTTGTGTAACTTAAATTGTTTTGCAGCAAGGAATAATAAAAAAGCTGTGATAGTAGTATATATTGCGGTGGAAACACCAGTGACTATATCCCATTTATTGGACGCCACCTGCCCGCATGCCGCCACAGTAACGATTGCAGTTAATACTATGGCCAAAAAAACGGCGGCTACATAGTAACTTTCCTTCTCTTGATGTTCGTGCATATTAATCTTCTCCGATACAACCAATTATTGTGCGGACGACCTCATGTAGATGGAACCATATACATGTAGTTACATCTATATACAGCTAGATGGGTGTCGTCTATATACATGTAGATGAAAGTCGTTTTTTGATCAGTTACCAAACATATCTATATCTATATGGTTGGCAGATTCACGAATGTGTGCTCAATCCATCACATCCCGGTGTGCTGTGTCGTGATCTTGCTTTACCGGTAGCGGCAGTGCAACTGCTCGGTTGTAACATGAATCGGGGTTAAAGTGAATCGATTGTTGCGGGCGGGAGTGAGACGCTTGGCGGTATGAGATAGGGGCGGAAAATGCGGATTACTGCGGATCAATCGGAATGGTCACCGTGTCGTAGCGTATCCGCCTCGGCCGTAAACTCAAGCTTGCCGGCCAACGCCTTGATACTATCAAGTTTTTGCCGACGGATTTTGTTCTTAACAGCGATGATCACCGCTTCGGTCTTGCTTTGCGTCTGAACGAGTGACATCAGTTCGACAAGCAGATCCTGCGGAAGTTTTACCGTAGTTCGGGCCATGATATCTCCATGCGAGTCATTGCGCACATTACCCGCCGCAGCTGCAGCTGCAGCCGCAGCCGTTCGTGCTGCGGGCCTTGGCGAACGCCTCCCGTCCCTCCCGGTAGGCAAACCAGGCGATGACGGCGCCGCCGAGGGCGTCGAAGAGGGCGATGCCGGTGAGGGCGTAGCCGGCGCTGGCGATCAGGAGGGCGACGGAGAGCTGGAGGCAGACCTTGCTGCAGGCGGCGTCCGCCAGGATGGCGGGGGAATCCAGCTGCCGCCCCACCTTGACCTTCTCGCGGATGAGGAACCACATGCCCGCCATGGAGACGAGCGCGACGACGATCCCCCAGCGGGTGGTCTCCGGGCGGTGGCCGTGGAGCGCGTTCAGGAGCGCGGTAACGGCGAGGCCGGCGGCCAGGAGGTAGAACGCCCCGCCGGTGATCCGGAGCGCCCGCCGCTCGAACGCGTCGCGCACGGCCCCGGGGTTTGCCTGCAGCCGCAGCACCATGTGCAGGATGCCGATGCCGGAGATCACCTCCACGAAGGAGTCGAGCCCGAAGCCGAAGAGCGCCAGGGTGTCGTCCCCAGCACCCAGCCAGACGGAGACGAGCCCTTCCACCACGTTCCAGCCGATGGTGATGAGCGCCAGGAGCCGGGCCGTGCGGAACAGCCGGTCCTGCGTAGGACTATTTTGTGCGGGAGAGGAGTTCATGCGCGGGTCACCGTGATGCGCGGGGCGGTCATCTTCCGCCCGACGAGCGCCGTGTGGCGACTTCGCAGGGCTTCCATGTCGCCGTCCAGGAAGGTGAGGATGTCGGGATCGGGTTCCAATGCGAGCCAGGCGTCCACCAGTTCCCCCATCCGCCGGTTGTAGGCGCGGGTGGAGCTGCCGTGGGCGTAGTTGCGCCCCGGGAAGCGGCGGATGTCGCCGTCGAACGCGGGGGAGATGTGGTACAGCTCGTGGAAGACGGTGATGAGCTTCTCCCTGAGCGACAGGTCGAAGAAGCGGGGGACGAGGAAGTAGACGACGTAGAGCATCTCACGCCCCTGGTGGGTCACGGTGGGCATGGTACAGGTCCAGTACCGGCCGCGCCGGCGGACCCGGGAGGTCGTCTCGCCCCCCGGGAACCGCAACGGGTGGATCTTGGCGTAGGTGCCGTGCACGCCGCCGCCCCGGGTGGGGGAGAGGCAGACGAGGAGCCGGTCCGGGTCCACGTGGCGGAACTCCTCTGCCTGCCCGGCGATGTCGGCGACGAGCCGCTCCAGCGCCGCCGTGAGGTTGAGGGTGGTCACGCCGCCGTCCGAATCAGAGCTTGGAGCGGTCGTACTTGTGGCACAGGTGGCAGCTCATCGGGCCGGCGCTCGGTTTGACCGGGTGCTTCGCGGGGAAGGGAATCCCCCCCTGTTCGTTGTTGTGGCACTGGGGACAGCCGAGGTCGGCCTCCTTCTGGCCCGGCAGGCCGTTCTCCGCCTTCTGGTAGAAGACCTTGTGGGTGTCGTCGAACGGGACCTTCTTCGTCTTTTCCCGGCCGGAGATGACGATGAATATGGCCAGTACGACGACGACCAGGGCGATGAACGCCCAGTCTTTTTTGGTGATCTTCATGGATGTTTCCTCCGTGATCCTGAAAATGTCATGAGACATTAAACTCCCTCCCCTTCAAGGGGAGGGTTGGGGTGGGGATGGGGGGAGTCAGGCGCAAGACACCCCATCCCCCTCCTGGCCTCCCCCTTGAAGGGGGAGGAACGTGGTCTGGAAAGGATTGGCTCATCCTGCCGGGCGCCGTCACCCCATGGCGGCGCAGCCGATGGCGCCGTTGTGCTGGGGGTGTTCCGGTACGACGATCTCCTGCCCCAGCTCCGCCTGCAGGAGCCGGACCAGCGCGCGGTTTCGGGCCACGCCGCCGGTGAGCACCAGGGTCTCCGACGGAAACCGCCGCAGCATCGGGAGCACCCGCCGCACGAGCGTCTGGTTCACCCCGGCGCAGAGCCGGGCGGTGGGAAAGCCGCGCAGGATCTGGCCGATCAGCTCCGATTCGCCGAAGATGCCGCAGGTGGCATCCAGCGGGACCGGGTCGTCGCTGTGGGAGGAGAGCTCGTCCAGGTCCACCTCCAGGATGGCGGCCATGTTCTCCAGGTAGCGGCCGCTGGAGGCGGCGCACTTGTCGTTCATGACGAAATCCGCGAGCCGCCCGTCCCTGACCTGCGCCACCTTGGTGTCCTGTCCCCCCATGTCCAGCATGGTGAAATCCTTCAGTCCTGTCTGGAGCCGGGCGCCGGCCACGTGGGCGCGGATCTCGGAGACCACCTTCGCGCCCCTGAGGTTCAGGGTGTTGCGGCCGTAGCCGGTGACGGTGAGGACGGCGCCGGAAAGCTCCGTCGGCGTGAAGATGCCGGTGGCTGCCAGGTCAAGCACCAGCTCGTCGCCCTCCAGGCGTCCGTACCGCTTGTAGAAGCCGATGGTGTCATGCGCGGCGGTGCGGACCACCGTCTCCCCGTCCAGGAGGGCGAACTTGGCCATCCGGCTTCCCAGGTCGATGCCGATCCTCACTGCCGCTCCTCCAGCATCTCCAGGAACCCCTCGATCCGGATCTTTGTCCGGGCGTCCAGCGGTCCCGGCTTGTCCCCCTCCAGGGTGAGGATCGGGAGCGGGAGCTTGGTGCGCACGATCATATCCTCGATCTGGCGGAAGCAGAACGACTGGACGTAATGGATCACCCCGTCCACCCGCCGCCGCTCCAGCTCCATCAGGACGTCGGCGAGCCGGTGGAAGATATCGTAGGGGTAGGTATAGGCGCGGTACTGCTCCACCAGGTCGTCGATGCCGTAGGGCATGGCGAACTGGCGCTGGGTCTCGTTGAACACGACCCGCGCCCCCTTTGATTCCAGGAACGGGTAGAGCCCCGCCGTCATGGGGGGGACGCCGATGTAGGCGAGCCGTAATCGCTCGGTGCGCGGGGCGCGCGCCCTTGCCTCGGCGAGAAACCCGGTCACCTCGGCGGCGAACCGGTCGCAGTCGCCGTTCATGTCCGAGGTGCAGACCTGGAAGTAGTGGTTCTCCTCCCCCGTGACCCGGTCCTCCTCCCAGGTGAGCCGGTCGATCTCCTTTACCTCCCGGCGGATGGCGTCGAGCCGCTCCTTCGCCCGGCGGACACCGTCCCACGAGACGCCGTAGTGCCCCATGAGCCGCTCCATTTCGTGGCGCAGGGTCCCCGCGTCCCGCCCCTGGGGGTAGGCGAAGGGGACGGTGGCGACGCCGCGCACCGAGAGCACCTCCATGAGCGCCTTCGTGTAGCTGCAGTCCCCCTCCGTGACGGCGATCACCTCGTGGATGCCGCTTTCCAGCGCGGCGGCGTAGATCCCCTTGATCCAGCCGCAGACGGTGCGGGGAAAGCCGTCCAGCTCCGCGTCCTCGATCATCTCGTGGCTCCGGGCGCTGGTGATGAAGACGTTGTTCAGGTCGACGGGGATGCGGTCTGCGGCAACGAGGATCTCGAGGGGGATGGTTGTGGTGAAGCCGGTACGCTGCAAGGTGTCAGTCCGTTTTGATGAACGAGAAATAGATGATGACGGCGCCGATGAAGACGCCCCCTCCGGCCATCGGGAGCAGCGACTTTACGGACAGCTCGCCGTCGGCGGGGAGGGTGTAGCGTACCAGGAGCATGATGGAGAAGAAGGAAAAGAGGAACAGGAGCACGAACCGGGACTTTTTCACGACCGCGTAGAAGAAGACCGCCAGGAAGATAACGATGAGCCAGGGGTGGTCGATGAAGCTCCGCGTGCCCATATGCTTGATGAACGTGACGATGTTCTGCGTCTCGAACGGCTCCAGCGCCTTCTGCGCCTCGTTCACCAGTGCCTGCTTGTCCATGCATCCTCCCGGAGCGCGACTCATCAGTTTCAATACCAGAAAATACCGAAAAGATAAAGGAGTTTAGCGTAACAGCGGGATTATGCAAATGCCTTGACACGGCCTTGCGGCATAAAATACTATAAGTCCTTTGTGTTTTTGAGAAAAATGCGCGGGGGCATGGCGTGGCCTGGAAGGCGATCGGCATATTCGATTCGGGGGTAGGGGGGTTGACGGTCCTGCGGGAGATCGTCCGCGTCCTGCCGCAGGAAGACACCATCTACCTGGGGGATACGGCCCGGGTGCCGTACGGCACGAAGTCGCCGGAGACGGTGATCCGCTATTCCCGGCAGATCGCCTCGTTCCTGGAGGGGCGGGACGTGAAGCTCTTGGTGGTGGCCTGCAATACGGCATCGGCCGTGGCGCTGGACGCCCTGGAGCAGCAGTTCTCCATTCCGATCGTCGGGGTGATCGAGCCGGGTGCCCGGCGGGCGGTGGCTACCACCCGCACCGGGACGGTGGGGGTCATCGGCACGGAAGGGACCATTGCCAGCAGCGCCTATACGAAGGCGATCAAGCGGCTGAACCCGGAGGTCGCCGTGGTGACGCGCGCCTGTCCGCTCTTCGTCCCGCTTGCCGAATCGGGATGGACCGACAACGAGGTGGCGCGGCTCACCGCCCGGACCTACCTGGAGGGGCTGCGCGAGGAGGGGGTGGACACCCTGGTGCTCGGCTGCACCCACTATCCGCTCCTGAAAGAGGTCATTGCCGAGGTGGTGGGGGACGACGTGGTGCTGGTGGACTCGGCAGAGGAGACGGCCCTGACCGTGGCGGAGATCCTCAAGGGGGAGCGGCTCCTGCGGCCGACGGCGGAGCGGGGGAACCACCACTACTTCGTCACCGATATCCCGGCGGGATTCATCAAGGTCGGCAACCGGTTCCTCGGCGGCCGGCTGGGGGACGTGTACCAGGTGAACCTGGAAGACGAAACGGCGGAAGGGGAGCGGGCAGATGAGGGGTAGACGCAGTGGCAACCGGCGCACGGGGGTCGTCGTCATCGCATTCGTGGTGTTTGCCGTGATCATCGGCGTGCTGATCCAGCGCAAGTACGCCGAGCGCAACGAGAAGCCGGTCGCCCCCCCCCATGCACAGCAGGCGACGACCGTCGTGGTGACGCTCTATTTCATCGAACGCGACGGCGATGCCCTGAAGACCGAGGGGAGGACCATCGATGCCTGCGGCGACCCGGTCTCCTGCATGAACGCCCTGGTGGCGCAGCTGGTCGCCGGTCCGGTGGGGGATCTGGAAACCCCCCTGCCGCCGACCCTGCAGCTTCTGAGTGCGAAGCTGGACAAGGGCACGGCCGTCCTGGACTTCAACCGCGACCTGATCGACGGCATACCGGCGGGGAGCAGCGCCGAGATGGGGGAGGTCTACTCCATCGTCAACACGGTCTGCGCCAACCTGCCCCAGGTGAAGCGGGTCGCGTTCCGGGTTGAGGGAAAGCCGGTGGAGACGCTCAAGGGGCATCTGGACCTGCGTGAGCCGCTGGAGCCTGACTACTCCCTGGAACAGAAGGACGCCGCCCCGGCGGATACCACGAACGGGAAGGACGAACAACGATGAAGATCCCATTTCTCCAGGCGGTCCGCGAACGGGTCCTGATCCTCGACGGCGCCATGGGCACCATGCTGCAGGAGCGGGGCTTAAAGCCCGGCCAGTCTCCCGAGGAGTTGAACCTCACCATGCCGGAGGTGGTGGCGGGGGTGCACCGGGAGTACCTGGACGCCGGGGCGGACATCATCGTCACCAACACCTTCGGCGGCAGCCGCGAGAAGCTGTCCCACTTCGGGCTGGAAGGGAAGATCCGGGAGATCAACGGTGCCGCCGTGGCGCTGGCCCGGGAGGTGGCGGAGGACCGCGCCTACGTGGCCGCTTCCATGGGGCCCACGGGACGGTTCGTGGAGCCGGTGGGGGACGTCTCCTTCGACTGGATGGCGGACCAGTTCCGGGAGCAGGCGCGACCGCTCATCGAGGCGGGGGCGGACCTGATCACCCTGGAGACCTTCCTCGACATCAAGGAGATCCGCGCGGCGATCATCGCCATCCGCGAGCTGTCGGCGGAGATCCCGGTCATCGCCATGCTCACCTTCGACGACAACGGCCGGAGCGTGCTCGGCACCCCGCCCGAGGCGGCGGCCATCACCCTGGAGGCGGCCGGCGCCGACATCGTCGGCTCCAACTGCGGCCTGGGGGTGGAGGGCATCCACGACATCCTCGCCGCCATGCGCCGCGTGACGAGACTGCCGCTCATCTCCCAGGCGAACGCGGGGCTTCCGGTGCTCAAAGACGGCAGGACCGTCTTCCCCGGCACCCCCGACGAGATGACCGCCTACCACGACCGGCTCCTGGCACTCGGGGTCAGGATCATCGGCGGCTGCTGCGGCACGACCCCGGCCCATATCCGGGCCATGCGGGAGGCGCTGGAGGGGCGCGACCAGTCGTTCCGCGCGTGCGGTCCGGCGCCGGGAACGACCTTCCTCTCCAGCCGGAGCGGCTTCGTCGCCCTGGGGGCGGGCGCGCCTGTGGCGATCATCGGCGAGCGGATCAACCCCACCGGCAAGAAGGGGTTCGCCGCCGAACTGCGGGAGGAGAAGGTCTCCTACATCCGGCGCGAGGCGCTGGAGCAGGTGGCCGCCGGGGCGACGCTCCTGGACGTGAACGTGGGGACCCCGGGCATCGACGAACCCGCCGCCCTGGAGCGGGCGGTGTTCTGCGTTACCGGGGCGGTATCGGCACCGCTCGTGCTGGATTCCTCCAGCCCCGCGGCGCTGGAGCGGGGGCTGAAGGCGGCGGACGGCAAGGTGCTGGTGAACTCCGTGAACGGTGAGGCGAAGAGCCTGGCCCGGGTACTGCCGCTGGTGCGAAAATACGGCGCCGCCGTCATCGGGCTCACGCTGGACGAGACCGGCATCCCCGCCACCGGCGAGGAGCGGTGCGCCGTTGCCGGGCGGATCGCCCAGGCCGCCGACGAGATGGGGATCGCCCGGGAGAACCTGGTGATCGACTGCCTGACCCTCACGGTGAGCGCCGAGCAGAAGCGGGCCATGGAGACCCTGCGGGCGGTCCGGCTGGTGAAGGAGAGGCTGTCGCTCAACACGGTCCTCGGGGTGAGCAACATCTCCTTCGGCCTGCCGCGCCGGCCGGTCATCTCCTCCACCTTCTTCGCCATGGCGATGGAGGCGGGGCTGGACGCGGCGATCGTCAATCCCAAGGAACAGCCGATGATGGACGCCTTCCGGTCCGCCATGGTGCTTTTAAACCGCGACGCCAACGCCGCCGCCTACATCGATGTCTACAAGGGGGCGGTGGAGGCGTCCGCCGTACCGGCCGGCGACCAGCCGCAGACCATCGAGGCGCGCCTTTCCCGCGCCGTCATCGACGGCGACAGGGAGAACGTGGTCGCCCTGGTGGAGGAGGCGCTCGCCGCCGGGATGACCCCGCTTACGGTGAGCAACGACGGGCTCCTCCCCGGCCTGGAGGAGGTGGGGCGCCGGTTCGAGAAGAACATCTACTTCCTCCCCCAGGTGATCCAGTCGGCGGACACCATGCAGACCGCCTTTACCCGCCTCAAGGCAGAGATGCAGGGGGCGGAGCTGGGCTCGGCCGGCAAAATCCTCATGGCCACGGTGGAGGGGGACATCCACGACATCGGCAAGAACATCGTCTGTACCCTCCTGGAGAACCACGGGTTCGAGGTGATCGACCTGGGGAAGAACGTCGCCGCCGACCGGATCGTGGCCGAGGCGCTGGCGCGGCAGGTCGATGCGGTGGGGCTGTCCGCCCTCATGACCACCACCATGAGCGAGATGGAAAACGTCATCGCACGCCTGAAAGCGGCGGGGGTGAAAAGCTTCACCATGGTGGGGGGGGCGGTGGTGACCCCCGAATACGCCGCGGAGATCGGCGCCGACCTGTACGCGAAGGATGCCATGGAGGCGGTCGCCCGGATCAAAAAGCTCCTGCAACGTTAGCCGGTCATAACGTATTGAAATGCCGGGGATATAATCTGTTGCAACGGCCTGTTTTCTATGGTAGCTTGAGTCAATTACGCCATTTGGCGGACAGGAATGCGGCATGGTCGTAGGGTTCAATCACAACATCAAATACCGCGGCGAGATATTCCACGTCCAGACGGAGGACAGCGGCGTCAACAACCCGCATATCATCACCCTCCTGTACCGCGGCGGGACCATCATCACCTCCAGGAAGACCAGCTACGCGGACATCCTCAAGATCGAGAACCTGGAGCAGGTGGTCGAGGAGCTGATGAAGGAGCAGCACAAGGATGTCCTGCGCCGGCTCAAGAACGGAGCGTTCGACGACCGGGCATTCCCCGCTGACGCTTCCGCCCCCCGGCCGGAAGAGGCCGTGCAGCCTGAGGAGCCGGAACCCGCCGCCGTCCCTGCGCCGTCCGCTCCCGCGGCTCCTGAGCACGTCACCGCCGCGCCGCCCGTTCCACCCCCCGTGTCCGCCACCCCCCCCGCGGAGGCCAAACCGGCAAAGAGCCTGGACGAGATCATCCTCAACTACCTCGTTGCCGGAGACGACTGATCGATGGGATCACCTCCCGTAACCACCATTAACCGAAAGGAAGAGCACCGGTGAAAGAGCGAATTGCCGTCCTGGAAGAGAAGGCCAGGAACCTGCGTATCGATATCGTCAGGATGCTGCACAAGTCCCAGTCCGGACATACGGGAGGGTCCCTGTCGGCCATCGACATGATTGCCGCCCTCTATTTCCATACCATGAATCACCGCCCGGAGGACCCCGCCTGGCCCGACCGCGACCGTTTCGTGCTCTGCAAGGGACACGCGGCGCCGGCCCAGTACGTGGCGCTGGCGGAGGCCGGCTATTTCCCCAAGGAAGACCTGATGATGCTGCGCCGGCTCGGCAGCCACCTGCAGGGACATCCGGACAGCAAGTCCACCCCCGGGGTGGAGGTCTGTACCGGTTCGCTGGGGCAGGGGCTCTCCATGGCCAACGGCATCGCCCTGGGCTTACGCCTCGACGGACGGGAAAGCCGGGTCTACGCCATCATGGGTGACGGCGAGCTGCAGGAGGGGCAGGTGTGGGAAGCGGCCATGGCGGCGGCCCACTACCGGCTCGACAACCTGTGCGCCCTGGTGGACGCCAACGGCCTGCAGATCGACGGCGAGGTGGGGAAGGTGATGAACGTCGAGTCCATCCCCGACAAGTTCCGCGCCTTCGGCTGGAACGTGCTGGAGATCGACGGCCACGACCTCGGCGCCATCGTGGGGGCGCTGGACGCGGCGGCCGCCGCGAAGGGGACGCCGACGGTCATCGTCGCCCGCACCGTGAAGGGGAAGGGGGTCTCGTTCTTCGAGAACAAGGCGTCCTACCACGGCGTGCCCCCCAGCGACGAGGAGCTGCCGCGGGCGCTGGCATGTCTCGGCTGCTTCGAGGGGTTCGCGTCGGAATGATGCGGACGGTTTCATCTACTACGGAATAGTTTCTGAAAGGAATGATAGATATGAGCGGCATGATTGCAACACGGGATGCATACGGCGAGACGCTTGCGGAACTGGGTGCGGAGAACGGCGACGTCGTCGTGCTGGACGCCGACCTGTCCGGCTCCACCAAGACCTCGCTGTTCGCGAAGAAGTTCCCCGGGCGGTTCTTCAACATGGGGATCGCCGAGGCGAACATGGTGGGGACGGCGGCCGGGCTGGCCGCGGCGGGAAAGGTCCCGTTTCTTTCCACCTTCGCCATCTTCGCCGTGGGGCGGGCCTGGGAGCAGGTGCGCCAGTCGGTGGCCTACCCGAAGGCGAACGTGAAGGTCGTGGCGACCCACGGCGGCGTGACGGTGGGCGAGGACGGCGGCTCGCACCAGTCGGTGGAGGATGTGGCGATCATGCGCGCCGTCCCCAACATGACGGTCATCGTGCCGGCCGACGGGGTGGAGACGCGTGCCGCGATCCGCGCCGCCGCCGCCACCAAGGGGCCGTTCTACATCCGGCTGGGGCGGAACAAGGTCCCCACCGTCTTCCCCGCGGATTATGCCTTCGAGATCGGCAAGGGGAGCATGCTGCGTCCCGGCTCCGACCTGACCTTCGTCACCACCGGCCTCATGACCGCGGTGGCGCTCGCCGCCGCCGAGCAACTGGCCGCGGAGGGGGTCTCCGCCCGGGTGGTGCATATCGGCACCGTCAAGCCGCTGGACGAGGAGATCCTCGTGGCCGCGGCGCGGGAGACCGGCGCCATCGTCACCGCCGAGGAGCATTCCATCGTCGGCGGCCTCGGCGGCGCGGTGGCCGAGCTCCTGTCGGAGAAGTGCCCGGTGCCGGTGAAGCGGGTCGGGATCAACGACCGGTTCGGCACCTCCGGCAAGGCGGAGGAGCTTCTGAAATACTTCGGCCTCACGGCGGAGAACCTTGCGGCAACCGCCCGGGAGGTCCTCAAGGCGAAGGGATGAAACAATCCGTGCTGCGCAGCTCGGCGGGGTTCACCTATATCCTGGTGCTGGTGATCATCGTGATCATGGGGATCATGATGAGCGTCTCCGCCCAGGTCATGTCCACGGCCATGCAGCGGGAGCGGGAGGAAGAGCTCCTGTTCCGCGGCACGCAGTACCGGAACGCCATCGAGCGGTGGAACAACCCGTTGCCGGGGCAGCCGCCCGCCATGCGGCTCTCCTCCCTCAAGGACCTCCTGAAGGACCCGCGTTCCGCCGAAACGATCCGGTACCTGCGGCGGCTGTACAAGGACCCGATCACCGGCAAGGATTTCGCCGTGCTGCCGCCGGACCCGGTCCGCGGCATCGTCGGTGTGGCCAGTACGAGCAAGGCGGTGCCGATCAAGCAGGACAACTTCCCGGAGATCTACAAGGAGTTCAAGGGGAAGCAGAAGTACAGCGACTGGCAGTTCATCTACCGGCCGGCGGGACTGGCCGGATCGGTCACGACGACGGTTACGGGACCCGGTGTGAATCCCGTTCCCAACGGCAACCCCGGAGATCCCGGTGCGCCGCTCGGTAACGCGAACACGTCGGGTCAGTAATGCCCCCTTAGTAGGGTATCAATTGCGGGTGCGGCAGGAGCTGCACCGGATCATCCCCAGGACGGAGACGGCTTGATCTTCAAGAGCCTTACAACCAGGGTCATTGTCTTCTGCATCACGCTGGTGACGGTTGGCGTCACCGCCTGCTCATACATCTACCTCAAGCGGGAGCAGTCCCAGATCATCAAGTCGGCCCGCGACAACACCGAACTGCTTCTCGGTACCATCGAGCGCAGCATCTTCAACTCCATGCGGATCGGAAACACCCAGGATGTGCAGATCATCCTGGAGATGGTCGGTCAGAGCCACAAGCTGACCGGCGTCCGCATCTTCCATCCCCAGGGGATCGTCCTCAAGTCGTCCCGCCCCCAGGAGGTCGGCAAGCCGGTCGACGACACGGACTATCAGCTCTTCATCAACGACCGCGAGTCCGGCGTGGCGAACGTGCCGGGCGAGGGTGAAGTCTTCATGATGCAGAAGCCGATCTACAACGACGAGGCCTGCCATATCTGCCACGGCTACAACAGTCACATCATCGGCATTCTCAGCGTGAGCTACTCCCTGGCGGAAACCAAGAAGCGGATGATGGAGGCGACACAGCTGTTCTTCTTTTCAACGATCGCCATCGTCGGTTTCCTCTCCGTGGGGATATCGCTCGTCATGCTGAAGTTCGTGAAGAAACCGCTGAACCGGATCGTGGAGAACATGTCCCGGGTGGAGCAGGGGGACCTGTCGGTGCGGATGAAGGCGGACTCCAAGGATGAGGTCGGTCAGCTGATCGTCAGCTTCGACTCCATGGTGGACAAGCTGGACCAGGCGAAACGGGAGCTGGAGGCGTACCATTTCCAGCAGATGGAGCGTGCCGACCGGCTCGCCTCCATCGGCGAGATGGCGGCGGGGATCGCCCACGAGATCAAGAACCCGCTCACCGGCATCGCCGCCGCCATCACCATCATCAGGGATGCGTTTCCTCCGGAAGACGATCTGAACGGGATCGCCGCAGAGGTGCTCGAACAGGTGAGCCGCCTCGACAAGACCGTCAACGACCTGCTCTTCTTCGGCAAGCCGGCACCGCCGGAGCCGGTGAGTGCCGATGTGAACAGGATACTGGAGAAGACCATGCTGTTCGCCGCCCAGCACCGCGGTGGCAAGAACATCGAAAAGGTCCTCAATCTGCAGCACGATCTTCCGGCCGTCTGTGTGGACCCGAAGCAGATCCAGCAGGTATTCCTCAATCTGATCCTGAACGCGGTGCAGGCGATGCAGGACGGTGGTCTCCTTACCATCACGACGTCGCTCGTGGCGCGGCCGAACCATCAGGTGGTCAGTATCGCCATCGCCGATACCGGCCCGGGCATTCCGCCCCAGATCCTCGAAAAGATATTTACCCCGTTCTTTACCACGAAGGCGCAGGGGACCGGACTCGGTCTGGCGATCTGTCACAAGCTGGTGGAGCAGCATAACGGGAAGCTGGCTGTCGCAAGCGAAAACGGGGCGGGAACGGTTTTCACCATCGAACTTCCCCCTGCAACCATGCCGTGCCGGTTAGGCGATTCGTGCCGTACCGAGTCCACCGAGACATCACCGAAAGGAAGCACGCAATGAAGAAGACGAAGATCCTGGTAGTCGACGATGAGCACCTCATCCGCTGGTCTCTTGAGCAGAACCTGAAGAAGCAGGGGTACGAAGTGGTCACTGCCGGCACGGGAGAGGATGCGCTCCGGATCGTCAGGGACGACCAGCCGGACCTCCTGCTTCTCGATATCCAGCTCCCCGGCATCTCCGGGCTCGAAGTGCTGGAAAAGGTGAAGGAGATCGACGACGAGATCATTGTCATCATGGTGACGGCCCACGGTGGTCTGGAGACTGCGGTCAACGCCATGCGGCTCGGTGCGTACGACTACATCAACAAGCCGTTCAACCTGGACGAGATGGCGATCGTCATCAAGAAGGCGCTGGAGACCTCCGACCTGCGTCGTGAGGTGGCGCGTCTCAGGACCGAACATTCGAAGAAGTTCGGCCTGCCGCAGATCATCGGCACCAGCAGGCACATGGTCAATCTCATCGACATGATGGAGAAGGTGGCGAAGAGCGACGCCTCCACGGTGCTCATCCAGGGGGAGTCGGGGACCGGCAAGGAGCTGGTTGCGAAGTATATTCATTACAAGTCCGCCCGCGCCGAGCGGCCGTTCGTCGCCATCAACTGCGCGGCGGTCCCGGCGACCCTTTTGGAGAGCGAGCTGTTCGGCCACGAGAAGGGTGCATTCACCGACGCCAAGGCGACCAAGAAAGGGCTCTTCGAACTGGCGGACGGCGGCACGGTCTTTCTCGACGAGATCGGCGACATGGAGATGGGGATGCAGGCGAAGCTCCTCCGGTTTCTGGAGGACCGGACGTTCCGGCGCATCGGCGGCTCCAAGGTCATTCCCGTGGATGTACGGATCGTTTCCGCCACCAACAAGGACCTCTTGAAGGCGATCGAGGAGAAGGAGTTCCGCAACGACCTGTACTATCGTCTCCAGGTCATACCCATCTACCTCCCCCCGCTTCGGGAGCGCAGGGACGATATCCTGCTCATCGCCCAGCATTTCATCGAGCTGTACTGCGCCGAGTTCAACAAGCAGGTGAAGGGGGTATCCAGGCCGGCGGAGAAGGCGCTGGTGGAGTACAGCTGGCCCGGCAACATCCGCGAGCTTAAGAATGTGCTCGAACGGGCCATAATCCTGGGGAGCGAGGACACCCTGGTGGTGGAACACCTGCCGGCCGAAATCATCGCCAGGACACAGGCTCCAGGCCTGGCTTCGACGTCGACGTTCAAGCTGCCGGCAGAAGGGGTGGATATCGAAGAGGTTGAAAAGGAACTCATCCGCCAGGCACTGGAAGTGACGGACTGGAACCAGTCCAAGGCGGCCAAGAAGCTGAACCTCGGTATCGATGCATTCCGCTACCGGATGAAAAAGTTCGGTTTTCTCAAGTAACGGTAAGCCGTATCGCCGGGGCCCGTCCGGGCTCCGGCACCTCAGCATCATTTTCGACATTCCCCGCACATTATTCCCGGCAAGCGAACGACCTGCGATGTATCTGTTTCTGCGATGAAAGCATTGCATGGGGCCAGGTGCATTTGCGCAAGATCGATATTTGCACGCGGTTGGGCACTGATGTTGCAAAAATCGTGTGCGTTGCATCACAACGAGACCGACGGCACTATCTCGTAACTACTGTAATCTCCATTATTCCGGAGGCGTTCACATGGTACCCAGTATAAAGAAATTCATCACGGTTCTGGCCATCTCGCTGGTTGGTGCGGTCATTTCGCAGGCGGGTGTTTCGCTGGCGTCGACGATGCCGGTGGTAACCGTACAGAAGCCGATCGACTGGAACGACGCGAATGCGGTCCCGCCGCGCTCGCCGAGCACCGATCGGCTCACCATGGATGCCAACGGCCAGGTCTACGTCCACGACAACGGGTTGGGGGGTGGCGGTATCGCGGTGCTCAAGGAGACCGGCCAGTATGTGAATACCCTTCCGTATGACTCGGCGATCGGCGGGATGGCGGCCCGGGCGGACGGGAACCTGGTGGTCGGTTTCGGAACCTATGCGGCGATCGTGAACCCGACGACGGGGGCCATCGTGAAGCAGCTCGGCACGCCGGGCACGCCGGAAGGGAGTTTCTTCAAGACGGGCGGCATTGCGCTCGACGATGCCGGCTATATCTATGTGGTGGATTCCGGTTATTACGCGACCTGGGGGGTGATGACGTCCCATACGCAGGGGTGCGTGAAGGTGTACAACTATAACGGCGATCCGATAACTACCGGCGTTGCCGTTCCGGGATACCCCTCCAACAGCTTCGGCGCCTCCGGCGGTGCGGCCGACGGCAGCGCCATCGAGCCGAGCGGCATCGTGTATGACAGCGCCGCCAAGCAGATCATCGTCGCCGATACGATGAACGGGCGTCTCAATTTCTGGAACGTGCCCAGCTACACGTTTGCCAAGACCATCGGTTCGCAGGGGGGCGGGGCCATGCAGTTCGTGTTGCCGCGCGGTCTCGCCATCGAGCATTCCGCTTCCGGGACGCGGCTCTACGTGCTCGATCCGCCGCAGAGCCAGGTGAGCGTGATCGATCCGGCCGGTGCCGGGACCCAGCTCGGGTATATCGGTCAGTACGCCCTGAACCCTTCCAACGGTGACCTTCAGTCGCCGAATGATGTCTACTTCGACGCGACCAACAACCTGCTGCTGGTTTCCAACGGCCTTCCCAACAACGTTACGGTGTACGGCATCGACGGTGGTGTATCGGCGGGGGGCCCCTACCTGACGCTCGATCCGGTCCCCCCCTACTCCGGCAGCAATCCTACGACCATTTCCGGTACCGCCCTGCCGGGGATGACCATCACCGTCACCGTTACCTTCAATGGTGTGGCCGGCGCCCCGGTGCAGGTGACGAATATCAGCGGTAACAGGTGGTCGTATGGCGTGCCGAGCTCCGCCGTCGGCACCTACGGCATCTCCGTGCTCGGCGTCGATCCGTCGACGCAGACCCAGATCGGTCCCAAGACCGCCTCGTTCCAGGAGGTGACCCTTGGACCGGCGCCCGCCTGTACCATGGCGGCCACGAATCCGCTCATGAACACGACGTCCACAACGCTGACCGGTACGACGAGCAGCGGTGCGTCGGTGACGATCTACAACCAGGCTACCGGCGTCACCGCCAGTGCGACGGTCGCCGGTACCTCCTGGAGCTATGCGGCGCCGCTTGCCGGCGACATGAACAACAATCTGACGGTGACCTGCAGCCTCAATCAGCCGCTTCCCGCCGTCCCGACCAACCTCGACGCGACGGTCACGCGGAGCATCGTGACGGACGTGACGCCGCCGGACATCGAGATCCTGACGCCGGTGGATCATTCCTATACCAACGTCGGGACCATTACGGTGCTCGGCCGGGTGACCGACGTGCATACCCCCGCCACGGTGGCGGTGTCGCTGAACGGCGGTACTGCCGTGGTGGTGCCCGTGCAGGCAGATACCTCGTTCACGCTTCCGGAGGTGCTCAACGTAGGGGTGAACACGATCGATGTCACTGCCACCGACGGGGCCGGAAACCCCGGGAAGGCACATACCACTACGGTTACCTACGACAACACCGGCCCTGTGCTGACGGTGGTTTCTCCGACGGACAATTCGTCGGTAAATACGCCGACCGTGACCGTATCGGGGTATATCGACGACGTGACGACCACCGTGCAGGTGAACGGCACGCCGGTACCGGTCATAGCCAATCCCAACCCGCCGCAGAATCAGGCGGGCAAGTGGTCCACCACGGTACCGCTTAACGCCGGTACGAATCTCATTACCGTTACCGCCACCGACCTGGCGGGCAACCCGACGGTAACGGTGCCGCGTCACGTCACGCTGGATACCGGCGCGCCGACGCTTGCCGTTACCTCGCCGGCCGCCGACATCTCCACGAAAAATGCGAGCATTACCGTTTCCGGTACGGCCGGCGATGCGGATGGTGAGGCCGTGACGGTCACCGCCACCGTCGACGGCGCGCCGGTGACGGTGACCGGTACCACCAGCTGGAGCTTCGCGTTCCCCATGTCCACGGAAAAGAGGTATGTCGTCGTGGTGACTGTAACCGACGTCTCGGGGAATACCACCTCCGTCACGCGCAACGTGATCTACGATGTGACCGGTCCGTACCTGACGCTCAACCCCCAGACTACCGGCTCGCTCAGCACGATCACCGGCGATGTGGAGGCGGGTGCCACGCTGACCATTTCCGGCACCGGCGTGACCGGCTCGACGCTCACCCGGACTGCCTCCGGTTATACCTTCGTGATTACCGGTTCCGGCATCGATTACAGCACCATACAGGTTGTTGCGACGGACGCGGCAGGCAACACGAGCAGCAGGTTCCTCAACGCCGGCAAGCCTGACGGCGACCTGAACGGCGATATCCGCGTCGACACGACCGACGTTCAGATCTGTCTCTCCGCCTCCGTCAATCTCCGTCCGACTACGGTGTACCTGTTGACGCACGGCGATGTGGGGCCGCTTGTCGCCGGGAAGCCGAATCCCGATGGCTCTATCACGGCGGTCGACTGTGGGCTGCTGCTGCAGAAAGCGATGAACCCGTCGGCTTGGTAATCGAATCATAGTGTGATACTTTATCTCCTCTTGGAAAAGGAACGAAAATGAGAAAGACGATAATAACCTCTGTCATTGGATTGCTCCTGATGGTCGCTGCATCTCTGGCGTATGGTGCGTCGGGTAATGTGTCAAGCACCCTTCACAACCTTTCGGCACCAGGCACGCCATTCTATAAGGGGCCTGCGGCGCGGGCGTACTATGCGGGATCGGTATCTTCCGGGGGAGAAACGCAGGTGTGCGTGTTCTGTCATACCCCTCACAATGCTGCCATCGGTCAGCCGTTGTGGAACCGCGCAACGCCGACGAGCACGTTCAACATGTATACGTCTGCCAGTCTGACCAGCGTCGCCCGCGCCGTCAATGCTCCTGGCGGCGAATCGCTCATGTGCCTCAGCTGCCATGATGGCGTATCCGCGTTGAACGTCGTGCACAACATGCCGACCGGTACGGGTACCCCCGCCGGCAGCTTGACCATCGCCGGCTCCAACCTCGTGCCGATGATCAGCGGCCTGCCGACCACCATCGGGAAAGATCTTACCAACGATCACCCGATCTCGTTTTCTTACGCTGCCGCCCAGGCGGAGACCCCCACCAAGCTGAACGATATCAACACTGCCAAGCTGAAGGGGATCAGGTTCTCCGGGCCGAACGGCGACATGATTGAATGTTCCAGCTGCCACGACCCCCATGTCGCCTACGGTAACGACTCGCATGGGAACTCCATCGGCGGTGACCCGTCCCTGCGTCCGTTCCTGCGGGTGACCAATAATGGCAGTCAGCTCTGCTTCGCCTGTCACAACAAGTAGCAGTTGCGTAGAGTTAAACTTCTTACGTCTTTAGGAGCGAACCTATGAACAGGTCCATAGAACACATCTTACTCGCAGTGACAATGGTCTTCCTTTTGTCATCAGTGGCGCTGGCGGTGGAGCCCCCGCACAATTTCGCGTGCAACGCCTGCCACACACCAAATCCGGTCCTCAAGACGACGGGGTTTAATAACCTCTGCATATCTTGTCACAAGGTCGGTAAGACGGCAGAAAGAAGACCATTCGAGCCTGGTGACCTGGCGAACCCATATGGTACGACTCCTGGCTTCCCCAAAATCGGCACGCAGAGCACCCACAACTGGGAAGCTCCTTCCGATGGTACTTCGCCATCGGGTGCGCAGCCTCCCCTCAATTCGTCGCTCGCCTCCGGGTACCTGGCGGCTGGAAATGTGGTCAGCTGTAACGTCTGTCATAACATCAAGCTGTCGACGCCGACGGATAATCTGCTCCGTATCGACAACAGCAGCGACCAGATCTGCGTAGACTGCCACCGTTCGCGCAACAATACGACTGCGGATGCCGGATCGCATCCGGTAATGATCAGCTATTCCGCTGCTGTTGCGGCAGACCCCACCCATTTCAACAAGATGCCGGTTAATGCGAACCCGGCAAACTACACATCCGATCTCGGCAAGTACCTCAAAAACGGTCAGGTCGTCTGCATGACCTGCCACAATCCGCACTACGCCGACTCCAGTTCCGCGACACTCGACAACCTGAGTTCCGTTCGTCCCGTCATGAAGCTGAAGGCATCCAAGGGTACGCTGCTCCGTACGGACCGTTTCGGCGCCGACGCCCAATCCACGACGATCAACGCCTGCAACACCTGCCACGCCGGCAAGGTGCAGCACTCCTCCGACGGTCACGAAGGGATCCAGTGCGACACCTGCCACTCCGGCCACGTCGATTACATCAAATCTACCGATCCGGTGCAGACCCCGAACGTGTACCTGCTCCGTCGCTACCTGCAGTACTCCACGGCAACCACGCAGAGCCGCCAGATCGTCTACACGACCACCGACCTGACCCAGGCCGACTGGAAGCGGTCCGACGGTCGCGGGGTCTGCCAGGCGTGTCACGTGATACCGGCCGGCGTCACGGCACAGCACGACGACCCGACCGTCACCAAGCGGTCAGACTGTATCGCCTGCCACAACCTGTGGCCGACTTCCCATGACGTCAAACCGACAGCGTGTAACGGGTGCCACGGCTTCCCGCCGGCGGCAGATCATACCGGCGGACCCGACGGCTACGCCAACGTCTACGGCACCGATGCCACCGCCAACCCCAACGGCATCACCGAGTCCACGACGCCGCATACCCTGCATGCGTCCATCGACCCGGCGACCAAGGTGTACGGCTACTCCTGCGGCGAGTGCCACAAGGGGAACTCCCATGCAACGGGCACGTACCATGACGTGTTCAAGGATACGACCGGCATCCTCGCCGGAACATCGGCGACCTATACGACGACCGGTGCCGTCTGCAGCAACGTCTACTGCCACAGCAACGGTAACGGGCTCTGGAAGCCCGCAATGCAGAATATTTCCTGGAAAAACGGCAAGGGGACGATAGTTGGCACCGCCAACGAGTGCAAGACCTGTCACGATGTCGGCGCCACCGGTTACGACACCGGTGCCCATCAGCTGCACGTGGCCGGCGGTACCTACAATCAGTACTCCTGCGATACCTGTCACTCGACCGTCGCCAGCGGCAGCACGGCGATCAAGAACTACAGCCTCCACGTCAATGGCGTGAAGAACGTCGCCTTCGGCTCCATGACCTCCGCGCGGTACGTACCGTCGTCCGGCACCACGCCGGCATCCTGTACCAACCGGTGTCACAGCGACGGCGCAGGCGGCCCGCCGGTCCAGGCACCCACCTGGGTCAAGGGATCGCTGGTCCCCCTGTGCGGCAGCTGTCACAAGTCAAACGACATCAGCACGAATGCCCATCCGATTCACACGACGGCGGCGTACGGTCCCCACATCACCGGGTGCGCGAACTCCTGCCACAACTTCAACGGCAATATCAACTCGCCGCTCCATGTGAACGGTACGGTCGACTTCGTCGCGAACGCATGCTCCACCTGCCATCCGCAGAGCACCCCGGCCTGGACCGCAGGCGGCCAGCCGGTCTGCAGCTCCTGTCACACCGGCACCCTCTCGGTGGTGAACGGGGTAACGGCGCCGGACGTCTCCAAATACAGCACGACCGGTCACGGCCAGTTCCTCGGTGCGGGCGAGACCTGTACGGTCTGCCACGATCCGAACTCGCAGCATATCGCCGTGCCCGGCGGCACGAAGCGCCTCAACACCGTTCTCGGTGACGGCACGACCAACCAGGAGTGCAACTACTGCCACCACGACGCCACCAAGGTGACAAATGCCGCGTTCCTCAACATGAGCACCCACTTCGTGTCCAAGGGTGTGCAGGGATCGCTCTGCTCCACCTGTCACGATCCGCATGGATCGACCAACGTTCATATGCTCCGTTCGTCCATCGTGAGCCCGGCGGACGGCCAGCCGCACACGATCAGCATCCTGACGGACAGCGCCGGCGGCGCGACGGACTGGGTCAATACGACGACCAACTACGGCTTCTGCCAGGTCTGCCACACCCAGACGGCCCACTACCGTGCCGGTGTGCCCGACACGACCGGTCATCCCACCTCGGGTTGTGGATCGTGCCACAAGCACAATCCGACGAATGGCGGCGGCGCGTTCAAGCCGAGCGCAGACTGCAACTCCTGCCACGGCTACCCGCCGCTCCCGAAAAACGTCGGCCTGGTGCAGGGTACGGACTTCGGTGTGGCCGGCAAGTACCAGTACGGCCAGTTCGAGGACTACTCCGGCGGTGGCGGTGCGCACGTAGTCGCACAGCACGTGAACCCGAACGCCAACAAGGCCGACGGCTGGGCGAACTGCGGTGTCTGTCATAACGGCGGCGCATCGCATCAGATGATTACCCCGGTCAGCACCCACATCAGCAATGTCAAGGTGGCCGTCGATCCGAAGCTGCGGTTCAACAGCACGCAGTTCATCACCTACTCCGGCGCACACCAGGTCAATCCGCCGGCGGTGAACAAGACCGGCAGCTGCTTCAACGCAAGCTGTCACTTCAAGCCGTCACCGCGCTGGAGTACGGAACGCTGATTGTGATACAAGGGTGAGGTGTTGCGAGACACCTCACCACCGATTGCACGAGATAACTAATAACCGAATCGTTCCCAGGAATATATTAAGGAGTCGACAATGGAAAAACATCACAAGGTGGGACACAAGCAGCGGCTGGGAGTCTTCTGGCTGATCTCACTGTCGATAATATTCATTGCAAGTGGCGTCGCCAATGCTGCCCCACAGTACAATCTCGCATGTAACTCCTGTCATGGCATGCCGCCGCTGGACTCCTCCACCCGGGACATCAACTCGGGCGGTTTCGTCGGGAACCATGACACGCACCTCCCCGCGACGGCGGTGGCGACCGACTGTACCCGCTGCCACGCGAACAGCGGATATACGACGAGCCACCGTAACGGTCAGGTGGAATTCTCCGCGAACATCAACAACTCCCCGACGGCCGCGCAGCTCAACGTGAACGGGACCCCGGTCACCTTCACGAACCAGACCACGGTACCGGCTCCGGCGAACTGTTCCAACGTCAA
Organism: Deltaproteobacteria bacterium; assembly: GCA_021779095.1. Classification (GTDB taxonomy): domain Bacteria; phylum Desulfobacterota; class Desulfuromonadia; order Geobacterales; family JAJYBI01; genus JAJYBI01. The sequence continues at coordinate 48,174 of JAJYBI010000009.1, read as the reverse complement.
CTGCCACTTCAATGCGACCACCCCGACATGGGGCTCGGCCGCACTTGTTTCACCCGCCGGCTGCAGCACCTGCCATGCCGCACCCCCCGCCGACGGCGGCCATCCCTCCCTGACCGGCCCCGGCGCGAAACATGGTGCGTACTACGGTACCGGTACCGGTTCCTGCGTGAAGTGCCACCCCGACCACACCGTCGAAGCGAAACCGTTCGCCCATGCCACGAGCGCCGGCGACCGCGCCCTGCAGCTCGCCTTCACCACCGCGCCCAATGCCGGCGTCGGTTCGCCCGCATACTCGCTGACGTCCGACCTGGCGTACCCGACCTACCTGACCGCCTCTTCGCGGAACGGCAGCTGCTCCAACCTGTACTGCCACAGTGACGGCACCAAGGCTTCCACCGGCACGCTCACGACGAACGTCGCTCCCACCTGGGGCGGGAGCCTTACCTGCGCCGGCTGCCACAAGGCCGACGGCGTCGCGTCCCTCGCCATTGCCACCGGTACCCACACCAAGCATGTGGCTTCTGATTCCGGCTACGGTTTCAGCTGCGTGAAGTGTCACAGCGTGACCGCCACGAGCAGCTCCTCCGTGAACATCGCCGCCGGCAACCATGTCAACGGGCTCGTCAACGTCGCCTTCAACAACTCCAGCACCGCGGTGAACGGCCGGTACAACAACGCACTTTCACCGATGACCAAGGCAGTCGGCTCCGCCACGGGGTACTGCTCCAACGTCTATTGCCACAGCGACGGTACCAAGACCTCCGGTACCTTCACGGTCATGTCCTCGCCGAAATGGGGCGGCACGCTCCCCACCAACTGTACCGGCTGCCACGGCGGCGACTACACCGCTGCCGCCAACCGCCAGATGGTCACCAACAAGCATGCCCAGCACATCAACAACACTCTGGGCGGCTCGCCCCTGCGGTTTGCCTGCGGCGAGTGCCACGCCAAGACGGTTTCCACCACCAGCAACCAGACGATCGTCACCAAGGCGAACCACGTCAACCACTTCGTCGACTTCTCCGGAGCCAGGGCACCCAAAAGCGCACTTGACGCTTCCAAGAACTGCTCCACGGTCTACTGCCACAGTAACGGCAAAGGGGCCTACAAGACGGTTTCATGGACCGCGGCCTCCACGGCGCTCACCTGCACCGGCTGCCACGACGTCAGTGCATCCCTCGGCCATCCGAACCACTTGGCTTTGAGCGGGGTTTCGTGTAATAATTGCCACGCCAATACGGCGGCCAGCGCCACGGCGCTGGTATCCGGCACGACTACGCACATCAACGGGACCTACAACGTGAGCGGACAGGACATCAGCTTCTCCGGCTTGAATGCTGCGGGAACCTACAACTCCAGTGCGAAGACCTGTTCCACCGTCTATTGCCACTCGAACGGCAAAGGTACGTACACGACGACTCCGACCTGGGGTTCCGTTGCCACCTGTACGACCTGCCACCCGACGCTGAGCGGTGCCCACCAGGCGCACACGGGGAACCTTATCAATACGGTCGCCTTCTACAACTTCACCTCCAACCTCTCCAGCGGTTCCGAGCTGACGGCCAATACCTACTATGCCTTCGGCTGCTCCAACTGCCACCCGACCGACCTGTCGAAGCATGCTGACGGTATCATCGAGGTCGAGGTGACGAATGCTCCGGCTGCGGGCGAGACCGCCTTCAGCACCCTGCGGTCGAAAAACTCCGCCACTGCGACCGCGAACGTCATCGCCTCCGGCTCCAACGTCACCTGCTCCGGCGTCTACTGCCACAGCAACGGCCAGGCGACCCCGACCTACGTCACCACCCCCAACTGGTACGGCGGTGTCTTTGCCGGCGACAAGTGTGCCGGCTGTCACGGCAACTCGCCGACCTCCGGCGCCCACGCCGCCCACGTGGTCGGTATCCACAGCGACGACGTCTTCAACGGTGCCACCGGCACGCTGCCGACGGGCGGTGCGGTGGGCGTGTCCGCCGGTCACGGCGACCCGGCCCAGTCCACGACGCTCAGCTGCAACATCTGCCACAACGCCACGATCAACGTCGGCTACAACGACCAGAACACGGCATGCGCTACCTGCCACGCCTCTGATCCGAAGGGGAACGCCGTGATCACCAACCGCGCCATGCACATAAACGGCAGAGTGGACCTTTCGTTCTACACCGGTGCGGCCATCAAGACGAAGGCCCAGATCCGGGATGCGTCCTTTGCCAGCTACACGGCGGCCGGCGGCTACTGGACCCGTACCACCTACAAGGCCGGTGCAGGCTCCTACGACACGGCCAAGCTGGTGCTCAACAACTCCATGTACAGTGCCGGCACCTGCTCCAACATTGCGTGCCACAACGGCAAGCCTGCCAACTGGACAACGGATGTCGGCAAAGCGGCTCAGTGTACCCTCTGCCATACCAACCTGTAAGGGAACGGACGCCGGGCCTTCGGGCCCGGCACTACCAGACATTTTGAGCTAAGAACAGATTACTTCTTTGAGGTGAGGTCACCATGGGAAAGGCAATAGCGAAGAAAATCCACGGAATGAGTTTGGGGGCGAAGGTATCACTTGCAGTGGCCTTTACCATGCTCCTCACTGTGTTCATCTTGCCGGGGTGGGTAACACCGAACACCTCCGAGGCGGCGTCCAGTCCTTTGATGCACAACAGTGACAACCTGGGCACGAAGTACGGCACGTGGGGTACCACCTTTACCTGCGCCACCTGCCATGCCCGGACGACGACCAACATCAAGCGGATCGCCTCTACGGTCCAGACGCCGGACGGCCCCCGTCCCGTCGTCTTCACCCGGATGACCGCCTCCTCCAACAGCCAGAACGGCGTCTTCGGCAACGATAACCGGACCTACGCGGTGAACGGTTCCACCAACATCTGCGAAGTCTGCCACCGCCTGACGACCTTCCACCAGTACAGCGCGTCCAAGGTGACCGACAAGACCCACAACGGTAACAAGGACTGCACCAGCTGCCATTCCCACAGCACCGGCTTCAAACCGGTCGGCTGTAACGGTTGCCACGGTTACCCGCCCAGCACCACCACCATCGGCGGACCCGACGGTCTCGCCTCGCCGGCCACCAACGCCCTCGGCGCTGCGCCGGCAAACGCAGGTGCGCACCTCATCCATACCGGCCTGAGCATGGTCTGCGACACCTGCCATAACGGCTACGGCAGCAAGTCCATGCCGAGCGGTACCATCGACATCGGTTTCTCGATCAACAATACGAACTTCCCGCAGTTCAGCGGTACGGTCACCGGCGGCAGCTTTACCGGCAACAACGCCCTTACCGGCGAGACCTGGTCGGCCGGTACGGGCACGACTATCACCACCGCCGCAAACGCGGCTACCTGCAGCGTCTACTGCCACGGCAACTGGACCGGCTCGGGCGGGACCAACCCGTCATGGACCGGTACCACCATCGCCTGCAACTCCTGCCACGGCGACAAGACGACCCCGCCGGCAACCGGCAACCACAACGTTCACCTCTCCGCCACCGGCGCGAACCTGAGCTGCGCCAGCTGCCACCCGGACAACGGGACGAACATGGCGCACCTCAACGGCAACGTGCAGTGGAACCTGTCCGCGATCTCCGCATCGGCAACCTACAAGCCGTCCGGCGGCACCGCGGCCAACTCCGGCGGAACCGGCGCGCCTGCACCGAGCGCCGCCTACGGCAGCTGCACCGTCACCTGCCACGGCAACCTGTCGCCGACCTGGGGGACGACCCTCTCCGGCACGGCGGTCTGCGACAAGTGCCATACCACTACGCTGCCGGCGACGAGCTTCAAGGCAACCGACGGCACCACGACCGGCGTCATATCCACCATCCACGTGAGCCACATCAACGGGACCCACGGTTACAGCAGTCCGACGCTGACCTGTAACCAGTGCCACACGGTTCCGGTCAACCCGGGCGATGCGGGCCACTACAGCGCACCTCTGCCGGCTTCGACGACGTTCGGCGCTCTTGCCAGCACCGGCGGCCTGACCCCGACCTTCACCGCTGCCACCCAGACCTGCGCCAACGTCTACTGTCACGGTGCAAGCCTGGCCAGCAACAAGCCGACCCCGCCGGCCGGCGTCGTGCTCTCCCCCACCTGGACGGCGACCCTGCTGACCGGCGTGGCGTCCAACGACTGCGGCAAGTGCCACGGCTACCCGCCGCCGACGTCTGACGGCGTCCATACGGGCGTGACCCCGGCTCAATGCCAGACCTGTCATCCCGAGGTAAACGCCACCGGTACCGGCTTCGTTACCCCGTCGCTCCATATCAACGGTCAGGTCGACGTGGTATGTACCGGCTGCCACAGCACGGTACAGGGCGGCGAACGCAAAGCCGTCGCAACCGAGTTCAGCGCCCAGTCGCACCACGTCCAGAAGGCCGGCGGCGTGACCGGTAACGACTGCTACCAGTGCCACTGGGAGGCGAACTCCGACGGTTCCATCAACACCACGTACCACAAACAGGTGAAGGGCGATGTGGTCGACCTCGTCGTCTGGAGCGGCGGTACCCGTCCGACCACCTACACGGCCGGCACCAGCGCGGTGCAGTACACCGCCAACGGTACCCGCGCCCAGATCGACTCCCTCAACAAGGTCTGCCTCGGCTGCCACACCGGCGGCACCTACGGCACCGCACCGGCCAACCCGTTCAGCGACGGCAACAGCCCGAGCAAGTACGCGTGGGACGGCAAGAGCATTGCCGAGCGCTACTCGCAGACCGGCACGGCGAAGTGGAGCCAGTACTCCACCTCCGGCGGCTCGCCGGCGATCGGCGGCACCAACGGCAAACATAAGATCATCAAGGCGTTCTCCGCCCACGGCAACGCGGCGAACAACGCCATGGGGTGGAGCACCAACGGCGGTACGGACGGCACGATCCCGAACATCACCTCCAACGTGAACGTCGACTGCTACGACTGCCACAACTCGCACGGTTCCGCGGTTGCCGGCGTCACCAGCAACTACTCCAGCTCCACCGGCCGCAACAAGGGCGGTATCCTGAAGAACACCACGAACGGCCTCGGCGGTTACGCTGCCACCTATGCGCCGGCAGGCGGCACCATGACGTACCGTCAGAACGGCACCACCACCACGACCACCGCCGGAAGCTACAACCCGGGCGCCGGCATCTGCTTCGACTGCCACTTCAACGCAACGGCCACCGGCCGTCCGTGGGGTTACCAGGCAACCTACGGAGCTACCCAGGCGATCGGCGGCTACTTCGATACGCCGTACTTCGGCAGCTACACCGTGCCGATGGTGAAACGGACCGACTACACCAACTACAAGATGGGTGGTGCGGTCAACTCCTCCAACGACCGTCGCAAGCCGATGGGCGGTCACTTCGGCACCAGCGTGTCCGGCGACTCCGTCAGCTCCAGGGCTGCGCACCAGATCGGCGGCCTCTGCACCCCGTGTCACGACCCGCACGGCGTATCCCCGACCCTGACCGAGCAGTACGCGGTACCGATGCTGAAGGGTACCTGGCTCACCTCGCCGTACAAAGAGGACAAGGCGGGTATCGCGGTGAAACGCGGCGGCGGCAGCCAGTTCGCCGGCGTATCTCCCGGCGGTTCGATCCCCGGCTACCATATCGACCAGAACACCCTGCTTAACCAGCCGAGTGCTGCGGGTGGCGGTGCCGCTGCAACCACGGCCAAGGGGAATATGAGAGGTCAGGTGTTCAGAGCGTTCTCTTCTAGCGCTTATGGCCTGCAGACCCAACCGGCATCCGTCTTCGCCGGACTCTGCCTGAACTGCCACACGCAGGCCAACCTGACCACGCGGCCGGCAGCGTCGTCTACCAACTGGAAGACAAAGGACCGGGTCCACGAGTCGGTAGCCGGCTGGGCAGCCACCACCGGCACGGGCGGCAACCTCAACAACAAGGTCCATGCCTACACCTGCTCCAAGTGTCACGCGCCGCACGTGTCACGTCTGCCGCGGCTCATGGTGACGAACTGCCTGAACGTGAACCACCGGGGCCAGGTCGCCTCCGGCGGCACGGTCAGCTCGACCGCAGGCAGCACGACGACCAACGTCGGCAACATCCTGCAGAACAGCACGACCTACTCGCGCAGCGGCAACGGTGCCGGCCGGTTCCCCGGCGGCGGCGGTCGCTACCAAGGTACCTCCGGCAATGCGCAGAACCCGGGTCCGTGGTGGTTCCAGACGGCCAAGCCGACGACCGCATCCTATGGCTCCAACTGCCACAACTCCGCGACTGCCGGCGGCTCGGCCTACAACCCGACCAACCAGCAGTGGAACAACAGGACGCCGTGGTAACCGTCGCGGAGGCGCCCGTCACCGGGCGCCTCCATCGCCACACACAATCTGCCAGCCTGGTAACGGCATGACTAACACGAAAGGGGGTGCCCAGATGAAAAAGAGCTACGTAACACCGAAGATAGTTGGCAGCGCGGTTGTACACCCCTGCTAATTCATTGCGGTGACTTTTCCATTGGAAGGTGAGGCGGACGTTCGTCTCACCTTTTTTTTGTGCACCCTGCTACGGTGTATGCCATAACCTGAATAATCCCCGGCGAGGTCACACGACGTTATGACAGATTCGGCACGAAGGGGGATTTTGGTCGTCCTGCTCTCGACGTTTCTTGCCCTTTCGACGGTGAGTATCCGCTCCCAGTCGGCTACGTTCGATGAGGTCAACTACTTCGGCATCGGAAAGTACCTCCTCCTGCAGCACCGGTGGGACATCATGGGCTCCATTCTCCATCCGCCCCTGTCCTACTACTTAAACAGCGTACCGCTCCTGTTCGTGCACGAGGACCGGCGTATCTGGGAGTATCCCGGGAGGACCAGGGACCTGGACTTTCTCGGCGACGAGGATATGCTGCGCGGGCAGGTCCTGCTGTCGTCCGCCGACAACGCGAACGACCGGCTCCTGATCGCGTCCCGGCTGCTGTTCACCCTGTGCGGCGTGCTGCTGGGGTACTACGTCTACCGGTTCAGCTGCGAGCTGTACGGCACCGCGGGCGGGTTCCTCTCGCTCGTCCTGTACGTGTTCAGCCCGACCATCCTCGCCTATGCCGGTCTGATCGTGCCCGATCTCCCCCTGACGGCCTTTTTCTTCATGACGGTCTATTATCTGTGGCGTTGCAGGAGGGACGACCGGCTGCGCAACCGGGTGTCGGCCGGCATCTCCCTCGGGCTTGCCCTGCTGGCGAAGTTCACGGCCGTACTGCTGCTGCCGCTCCTGGCGGCATATGCCCTGCTCGTCGCCCGCCGGGATAAAAGGAACCCGGTGCCGGCGCTGGCCGTGGCGCTGGCCGTGGCGGCCCTCCTGTTTCTTTCGGCCTATTTTTTCGACATAACGCCCTATCTGCAGGGGATACGCTATCAGCTCGCCCACGCCGCACGGGGGCATGCGGCATTTCTCATGGGGCAGTACTCGACCCACGGCTGGTGGTATTACGATATCGTTGCGTTTCTCATCAAGACGCCTGTGCCGGTCATCGTCCTGTTCGTCGCCGCCCTGTACCTGTGGATGGCGAAACCGGTAACGGACCGGACCGACACGCTGTTTCTCGTCCTACCGATCCTGGTCGTCGCGGGGTTCTTCAGCATCGAGCACCAGTCGATCGGTATCCGGTATATCCTGCCGGTCTATCCGTTCATCTTCGTCCTTGCCGGGAGCCTGGCTGCGTGCGGGAAACGGGTGCGGTACGGTGCGGGCGTCGCCGCCCTCTGGCAGGTCGTCGCCCTTATCGGCTGCGCGCCGCACTATCTCGCCTATTTCAACGAGTTCGTCGGCGGACCCGGAAACGGGTATGAATATCTCGTCGACAGCAATCTCGACTGGGGACAGGATCTGAAGGGGCTGCAGCGCTATATGGCGGAGCACCATATCCCGAGGATCAGCCTCAGCTATTTCGGCATGGATTCGCCGGCACGGTACGGCATCGCGTATGACTGGATGCCGAGCTATTACCTGTACAACCCCGATCCGGACCGTGTCGCGCGATTGCATCCCGGCCAGCCGTTTGCCATCAGCGCCACGAATCTGCAGGGGCTCTATCTGGATGACAGGGATACCTACAAATGGCTTTTGCAGTACCAGCCCGTTGCGAAGATCGGGTACAGCATATTCGTCTATGACCTGGGGAAGGGGACGATCGATGGACGGTAGAAACGGATGGTGACGCAGGCAGGCGATGCATCCGGAAAACGGCAGGTCGCCGGCGGACGCCCCGTCATGGCGGTTGCGGCCGTGACGGCGCTGCTCTGTCTGGCGGTGTTCCTGAAGGCCCTGCAGTGCGGGTTCGTCAACTGGGACGACCTGGGGTACGTCGTGCAGAACAGAGCGATTCGTCATCTCGACGGAAAGCTGATCGCCTGGGCATGCAGTTCGTACGCCATCGACCTCTGGATGCCGTTGACCTGGCTTTCGTTCGCCGTCGACTACCATTTCTGGGGGGTCAACCCGCTGGGGTACCACCTGACCAACATCCTGCTCCATGCGGTCAATACGGGGATCGTGGTCCTGATCGCCGATGAGCTGGTCCGCTCCACTGGCGGCGAAGGGCTTTCCCCGCGTCTGCGCGCCGGCATGCTGCTGGCGGCCGGGCTTCTGTGGGGTATCCACCCGCTTCGGGTGGAGTCGGTGGCGTGGGTGGCGGAGCGCAAGGACGTGCTGAACGGCCTGTTTACCCTCGGGGCCGTGTTCTGCTATCTCCGCTATGTGCGGTGGCGGGAGACGGGCGCAGGGCGTTCATCATGGCTGTACCTGGCATCGCTGGCGTTGTTTGCCTGCTCGCTGATGGCAAAGCCGGTCAGCGTCGTCGTGCCGGCCATGCTCCTGGTTCTGGACTGGTATCCTTTGCAGCGCCAGCGACAAGAGCGGCTGCCGCGTATCCTTGCGGAGAAGGTGCCGTTTTTCCTGCTCTCGTTCGCGTTCTCCGCGCTGTCGCTCTATGTCGCGTCCCGTCTGCACATCCTCGCCAGCATGGCCAACCTGTCGTTCGTCGAAAGGATACTCGTTTCGGGGAACGCACTGTTCGAGTACATCCGGCTGGAGCTCGTCCCGACGGATATCGTGCCGCTGTATGTGATCCCGGCGCACCTGCCGCTTTCCTACACCGTGCATACGATCGTGGTCGTCAGCGCCGCCCTGCTTTCCATCGCTGCCTGCAGGCAGCGAGCGCCTGCCGTCGTGACCTGGTTCCTGTTCCTCCTGCCGCTTCTGCCGGTGCTGGCGTTCTTCCAGAATGCGGATCAGGCGTATGCCGCCCGATATACCTACCTGCCGTCCGTCGCGCCCTGTATCGTCGTCGCGATTGCCGCGGGGCGGGCCTGCGCGAAACGGCGCAGGCTGCTGCGCGTTCCGCTGGTGACGGCGCTGCTCGCCGTTACCGTGTGGTATGCCGTTACGACGGAACGGCTCATCGGCATCTGGAAGAATACCGGAACGCTCTGGACGCGGGTCATCGAGTATCATCCGCTCGGCAGGTCGTATTTCAACCGCGGCTGCTACTACTATGAAACGGGGAACTATGCCGCCGCCATCGCAGACTTCTCGGCGGCCATCGGGATCGCCGCCGGGAACCGCATGCCGCTCATCTACTATCTCTACGCCTTTCGAGGTGCGGCATATCTCACCGCCGGTCTCAATCAGGAGGCGGTGGGCGATTTCACGACGGCAATCGAGATGTACCCCCGGAGGAACTACTATCATTTCCGCGGGATTGCATTGCAGCGGCTGGGGAGGGACAAGGAAGCGGCCGAGGATTTCCGTCGGTCGCAGGGGGACGCAACCCCCATCCAGTGGTACTGGGAATGAACCGTTCGACCGGTGGCAGACCGGTCCCCGGCCGGCGGGCGGCGAATCCGGCCCGGCTGCCTGGCCGGGAAACGGCGGCGGTTCTTTCAGGTGCATGGCGGTCATGTAATGGGTATACTTCAGGTGAGAACGACGGATTCATCGGGACGCGTACGGTTTCCGGTTGATCGACTAAACGAAATGAGAGTCAAGGGAGGCGTTATGAGCAGATATTCCAACGGTAAGCTGTTGTTCGGGGCGGCATTGTGCTTGGTCGTTGCCGTGTCCATGGGAGGGAGGGGCTTCGCACAGGAACCGTCTTCCTTCAGTGCGTCCCAGAAGCTTCTTTCTGGCGATTCATCCGCCCCCGGGGCCAAGATAATGGCGACGGACGGCCGGGACTTCTATGTTGTTTCCGTCGAGCGCGGTCAAAATGGGCTTGACGAGCGTCTGATCGTGACGAAGGTGTCGACCGACGGAGAACTGGCCGCGACGCCGACGATGATCGACAGCAGGATGATCGGTCTGCTCGACCACAACGCGAGCGTGGCCGTCGCCGGTTCCACGAAGAAGACGGTCCATGCCGTCTGGACCGTGCAGCCCGACAAGGCGTCGGGAACGATCGGCGGTGTGTATTACGCGCGGGCGGACGTCTCGGACTTCAAAGACTGGCACAAACCGCTGCGAATCAGCGGCTCCGTCACCGACATCAATAGCCTGCTGGCCGTCGCAAGCAGGAGAGGGGAGATCGATGTCCTCTTTACGGGAAACGGCGGTCATGTGTATTACGTGACGGCGCACGCGCCCAAGTTCATCTTTTCCAAGCCGGTGCAGATCCCCGGTGTAACTACCACCGGCGACGGCAGGAGCGTCGATGCCGCACTGGACAAGAACGGCAATCTGCACGTGGCGTATCTCCGCACGAGCGGCGCCGGCCGGATCGGCGTCGCGTACGTAAAGAGGCGTGCGGGCAAGAAGGCGTGGTCGAAACCGGTCGACGTGATCCCCCCGTCACCTGTCGGGGATAGGGGCTCCATGAGTATTGCGGCCTACGATGCGAACAACGTGTACATCGCCAGCACCCTCATCAACAACAAATCCCTCGACGTCTACACGAGCGGCAACGGCGGCCGCTCCTGGACGTCTCAGACGGTGACGGAGGTCAAGCCGTCCAAACATGCGAGCATCGCGGTGGGGGCGGACAAAACGTTGACCGTCGGTGTCGGGCACGAGATCGAGGCGCCGCTCTCCGAAGATGCCATGATATTCAGGAGCGTGGATGGCCGGAACTGGCAGCAGATCCTGACGATACCCCAGGAAACGTCGGTGAATATCGTGCTTGACGCGCACGGCAAGGCGGGGGTGCTGACCCGTGGAGCGGTCGGAACCGACGAAAACCAGGCGTATTTTACGAAAGAACAGTGAGCCGTCCGACGCGAATACCCGGCGCAACCTGGCTGGTGGCCGCAGCGGCCGGCTTGATCTGCCTGCTCGTCTACCTGAAGAGCCTTTCCTGCGGCTTCGTCAACTACGACGATCCGGTCTACATCCTGAACAACCCCCTCCTCGGGCGACTGGACGGGGCGATGCTCGTCGACGCGTTCACCCGCCCGTACGAGGGGTGGTGGATGCCGCTGACCTGGATTTCCCTGGCCGTCGACCATCGCTTCTGGGGGGTGAACCCCACCGGCTATCATCTGACGAATATCGTGCTGCATGCCGTCAATGTCGTGCTGGTCGTGCTGCTGGCCGACCGGCTCTGTACCGCCGCGGGGATCGGGGAGACGGCGGTGCCGGATGCGGGGCGCTCCAGGGGGTGGCTGCTGCTCCTCGCCGGCCTTTTCTGGGGGATGCATCCGCTGCGGGTCGAGTCGGTGGCCTGGGTTACCGAGCGCAAGGACGTGCTGAACGGCATCTTTACCCTGGGGGCGCTGCTCTTGTATCTGCGATACGCGCGGATACGGGAGGAGCGCGGCGGAAGAGCCGCCCTGCACGCGTATCTCCTCTCCCTCGTCCTGTTCGTGCTGTCGCTGATGGCGAAGTCCGTGAGCGTCGTGCTCCCCGCCATGCTGCTGGTTGCGGACTGGTATCCCCTGGGGCGGCTGCGGACGGGAAACGTCCGGAGAATGCTGCTGGAAAAGGTCCCGTTCCTGGCGGTTTCGGTGGCGATGTCGATGCTGACGTTCTATCTCGCCGGTCAGAGCAACTATCTCGTTCCGTACGCGTATTTCCCGTTCGGCCAGCGGCTGGTGGTGTCCGGCAACGCGATCTTCGCATACTGCCGGCTGTTCCTCTGGCCGGTGGGGATCGTTCCCTACCGGATGATCCCGGACCCCATCCCCGATTACTTCACCGTCACGACGGCGGTTGCCCTGCTGTTCTGCTGCGCGTGTGTCGTCGCCGGCAGGAAGCGGCACTGGGTCGGCGCGACCTGGGCGGCCTTCCTGCTCCCGCTTCTGCCGGTACTGGCGTTCTTCCAGAACGGCGACCAGGCGTATGCGGCCCGCTTTACCTACCTTTCCGCCATTGCGCCGAGTATCGCCGCCGCCGTCATCGTGGTGGCGGCCCGGGAACGATGGGGTAATCGCGGCGCCGTTCGCTACCTGCTTCCCGGGGCGGTTTGCGCGCTGCTCGCCTGGCATGCGGTGCTGACGGTACGGCTCATCGACGTCTGGAAGAGCCCGGAGACGTTCTGGACACGGGTGATCGAGGTCGATCCCGAGGTCATCGCCTACAAGGAACGGGGACGGGTGTATCATGCAGAAGGGGAGTACGATGCGGCGATCCGCGACTTTTCGACGGCGATCGACCGCGTGACGGGGGGGTTCCGCGACACCGTCTACAACCTGTACGCGTTCCGCGGCGAATCCTACCGTGCTAAAGGGGATTACCGCGCGGCCGTCCGGGACTTCACCGCCGCGATCTCCATGCTCCCCGATCCCACGTATTATTATCACCGCGGGCTCGCCCTGGAAGCGCTCGGGATGGCGAAAGAGGCCGCAGAGGACTTCGCGCGGGCCGGGGACGAGCAGGGGCCGATCGTCTGGATCGATCGGCGGTGAGCGGTGTCGCCGGCCCGGTTCCCCGCTGCAACAACGTTAACTGTTGATGCGTCGTCCGGCTCGGTGGTACACTGGCGTACCGCAGTTGCAGGTCGCTCCGCATCTTCCGAGGCGCAATGACAAAAACCAACGACAAAACGTCCCAACTCCGGATCGCGCTGCCGGTCGTCGCGGTCATCGGCTTTTTCCTCATCCGCCGGATTTCCGAATACGACATATGGTTTCACCTGGCCATGGGGAACTACATCCTCAACCATGGTGCCTTGCCCGCGGTGGACAGGTTCAGTCTGCTGAACTATGGCCGGCCGTATCACGATTCCCAGTGGCTGTTCCAGGTGATCGCGGCCGCCGGCTACCGGTTTGCGGGGTTCTGGTGGCTGCAGGCGCTGCAGCTCCTCTTGTGGGGGGGGACGTTTGCCTTCGTGTACCGCGCCTGCCGCGTCCGGTGTCCGGCTGCCGTGTCGTGGCTGCTGGTGCTGGTGACGGCCCTCGCCTGTGAAGACCGTTTTACCATACGCCCCGAGCTCGTCTCCGTTCTCGTGCTTTCCATCTACTACTGGTGGCTGCAGGAGGAGAGATACCGTTCCCTGTCCGGCGTGGCCCTGCTTGCGTGCCTGCAGGTGATCTGGACGAATGCCCACGGGATATTCGTGATCGGCCCGTTTCTGGTCGGCTGCTATCTCGCCGAGGCACTCATCCGCGGCTGGCGGCAGCGGCGGTTTGCCGAGGCGCGCAGCCTCGCGTATCTGCTCGGCGCGGTGTCGATCGGCTGTCTGATCACCCCCGGCCCCCTGGAGACGCTGAAGTTCGCCTGGCTGCTGATGACCGAGGTGAGTCCCGCCTCGTCGAGGGTGTTCCGGGGGATGTACGACATGGCGTCGCCGTTCGGGGAGGTCGGCCGGACAACCATCGCGTTCTGGTTCTATTACCTCCTGGTCGCCTGCCTGGTCAGTTCCTTCGTTGCCGTCGTCTGGCGCCGGAAGGGAGAGCTGCCGGCGGCGCGGATACTGATCGTCGTCGCCATGTTCGTGACGTCTTTGACCGGCATCCGCAATGTGCCGCTGTTCGCGGTGGTCGCGGCCCCCCTGGCGGCGGAATTGCTGTCGCTCGTCGACCTTGCGCGCTACCGCCGGGCCAGCCTGGCGGCAACCGGCGTCGCGGCTGTCGTCGCCCTGCTCGTCTGGTCGCCCCGCCCGGCATGGGAGCAGGTCCGGATTCTGGCGCCCCACGAGTTCGGCCTGGGGCTCTCGGCCGACTACGTCCCGCTGGGGCTGCCGCGGCTGCTCGACCGGCTGGAGTTCACCGCCCCGGTGTTCAACTCGCAGAGCCTGGGCGGCTTTTACGAGTTCCACGGCTATCCGCGGCGGATACCGTTTTTCGACGGCCGCTTCGAGGCGTACGACCCCGATCAGCTGCTTTCCGTGTACGCGGCCGCCGCCGATGCGTCCGTTCAGCCGGCACGCTGGAACGCGCTCCAGCAGAGGTACGGGTTCCGGGGGCTCCTCATCGAAAACGGCTCCGCCGATGCCGCCGGCCTGCTCCCCATGCTTGTCCGGGATCCGCAGTGGCGGCTGGTGTATCTGGATTACGCCGCTTCGTTCTGGCTGCGTGCCGACTATCCGCGGCAGCCGCCGGCGGTGACGGAGGGGGAGATCGCATCCCTCGTGGCACGGGCAACCAATTATCCCAACATGGAGAACATCTTTCTCTTCCTCGACCGTGCGGGGCTGTACCCCGCGCTGAGGATGAAGCTCATGGAACGGGCGAGCCGGAGCTGGGAAAACCGGTTCACGCTCACGCACCTGGGGCTGCTGCAGCTTGAGGCGGGAGATCTGGCGCAGGCGGACACGACCTTCCAGCGGCTGCTTGATCTGACGCCGCGTTCGCGTTCGACCCTCACGACCCTGGCGCAGATCGCACTGGAACGGGGGGACCGGAAGCGGGCGGAAACTCTCCTGCTCCGGGGGCTTCGGTACTATCCGGGCGATCCGCAGTTGCGGAGCAATCTGGAGACCGTGCGCAGGCTCAGGGGGCACTGAGCCCGGACACGGCAGTCGATAACGCAACACCGCAACGAACGCAACGGGCAACGCCGTACGTCTTCGCGCGATGCCGGGGCGTCTGTCCCGGTCTGAAAAGGATGGTATGAGGTTATCGGTCATCATGCCCGTCTACAACGAGGAGGCGACGATCGGGGAGATCGTCGGCCGGGTGCGTGCAACGGGGCTGCCGTACGAGATCATCGTTGTCGACGACGGTTCGTCGGACAATTCCGCGGCACTTCTCGCGGCGCTTGAGGAGAGCGGCCAGCCGCCGCTCCGGATCTTGCGGCATGAGCAAAACCAGGGGAAGGGGGCTGCCGTCCGTACGGGGCTTGCGGCCGTGACCGGCGATCTGGTGCTGGTGCAGGATGCCGATCTCGAATACGACCCGGCGGATTACACCGTGCTCCTCGCCCCGTTCGACGACCCCGCGGTCGAGGTCGTCTACGGTTCGCGCAACCTCGGCCGGAATCCCCGGTCGTCGCACGCCTTCTACTGGGGGGGGCGTTTCTTGAGCTGGGTCACCAACCGGCTCTACGGGGCGCGCATCACCGATGAGGCGACGGGGTTCAAGGTGTTTCGTACCCAGCTTCTCAAGGGGCTCAACCTGGAAGGTAACGGCTTCGAGTTCTGTCCGGAAGCGACCGGCAAGATCCTGCGCCGCCGGATCGCCATCCATGAGGTGCCGATCTCCTACTCCCCCCGCAGCTGGAAAGAGGGGAAGAAGATCCGCTGGTACGACGGCCTGTCCGCGCTGTGGTACCTGCTCAAATATCGCATCCTGCCGGGACGTTGACGCTCCGGTGGCCCATTATCTCCGAACGGACGGTGGACCGCATCCCATGAAACTGTCGGTAGTCATACCCGTTTACAACGAAAAGGCGACGATCGGGGAGCTGTATCTGTCCGTCCGGGCGGTGGATCTCGACAAGGAGATCATCCTCGTCGATGACGGCTCCACCGACGGTACCCGCGAGATCCTGTGCGGGCTGAAGGACGACGGGACCCGGGTGGTACTGCACGAGCGGAACATGGGGAAGGGGGCGGCGCTCAGGACCGGCTTCGGCCATGCGACGGGGGATATCGTCGTCATCCAGGATGCCGACCTGGAGTACGACCCCCGGCAGTACCGGAAACTCATCGGCCCGATTCTCGACGGCAAGGCCGATGTGGTGTACGGGTCGCGTTTCGTCACGGGTGACTACCGGCGCGTGCTGTTTTTCTGGCATTATCTGGGGAACCGGCTGCTGACCTTCCTCTCCAACATGCTCACGAACCTGAACCTCTCCGACATGGAGACCTGCTACAAGGCCTTCAGGCGGGAGGTGCTGGAACGGATCACCATCGAGGAGGACCGCTTCGGCTTCGAGCCCGAGATCACGGCCAAGATCGCCAGGCTGGGGGTGCGGATCTACGAGGTCGGCATCTCCTACGCGGGTCGGACCTACCGCGAGGGGAAGAAGATCGGCTGGCGGGACGGCCTCTCCGCCGTGCGGTGCATCCTGAAATACAACCTGTTCCGATAACGCGAGCGTCCCGTTGCCCTCCCACCGTACCCACATATCCCGGTCATCCCTTCTGCCGCTTTTCTGTCTGCTGGCCGTCACCTTCGCCGTCTACGGCCGCATCCTCGGCCAC
Source organism: Deltaproteobacteria bacterium (assembly GCA_021779095.1). Classification (GTDB taxonomy): domain Bacteria; phylum Desulfobacterota; class Desulfuromonadia; order Geobacterales; family JAJYBI01; genus JAJYBI01. The sequence continues at coordinate 31,645 of JAJYBI010000009.1, read as the reverse complement.
GGCTTCCTGCAGGTCTGGGACGACAACGCCTATGTGACCAACAACCCCGACGCCTGGGGGATCTCATGGGCGCATGTCCGCTCCGCCTTCAGCCGCTATTACGTCGGCAACTACGCGCCGGTGCAGATCCTGTCCTACATGCTGGACTACGGGCTGTGGGGGCTTCGTCCCGGCGGTTTCCTCCTTACCAACATCGTCATCCACGCCGCAAACGGCATGCTGCTGTACCGTCTGCTGCGCCGCTGGTATGTCGACCGGTGCGTGCCGCTGTGCGCGTCGGCCCTCTTCCTGCTTCATCCGGTGCAGGTCGAGTCGGTCGCCTGGGTCTCCCAGCGCAAGAACCTCCTCGCCATCTTCTTCTTTCTCCTGGCGTGGGAGGGGTACTGCCGGTATCGCGAGGCTCCGGCGGGGAGGGGAAAGTGGGCGTACGCCGCGTCTCTCGTTGCCTTCGTCCTGTCGCTGCTTGCCAAGTCCATGACCGTGGTCATGCCCATTGTCCTGGTGCTGTTCGATCTCTGCTTTCCCGGGGAGACGCGCCGTGTGCGGTTCCGGGACAAGGTGCCGTATCTCATCGCGGCCGGCATCGTCGGGGCGGTCGCGTGCATCAGCCAGCGGCCGGAATTGGGGGGCGGCAGGACCGGATACCACGGCGGCACCCCCTGGGCGACCTTTCTCACCATGCTGCCGGTCTTCTGCCGGTATCTCGGCATGCTGGTCTGGCCCGCCAATCTGAGCGCCGAGTACGCGCCGACCATTCACCGGCATCTCGATGCGGCGGTCGCCGGGGCGGCGCTGCTGCTGACGGCGATTGCCCTTGCCGGGTGGCGGCTGTGGCGTCTGGACAGGCGCCCGGTGTTCTGGGGGGCGCTCTTCTGGATCGGGCTTTTGCCGGTGGCACAGATCGTACCGCTCGTCACCCTGATGAACGACCGCTATCTGTACCTGCCGATGATCGGTGCGGCCACCCTGGCGGGACATGGATTGTCGTACCTCATGAACACCGGCAGGGGGAGATACGCCCGACTCGTCGCTACGGCAGCCGTTATGCTCGTCATAGTGCTGTCGGTAGTTTCCTTCCGCCGGGCCGGCGTCTGGCAGAACTCCCTTCTCCTCTGGAACGATGCCGTATCCAGGTATCCGGCCAGCGACCGGGCCTGGGGCATTCTTGCCGACGCGTACCGGCTCCGGGGGGACACGGCGGCGGTGCGGAGCACCTATGAGCGCGCCCTTGCGTACGATCCGGAAAACCCCCACGCCCTGAACGGCCTCGGCAACCTGTATACGGAGCAGGGTGAGCCGGAAAAGGGGTACGCGTTCCTGCAGCGTCTCTTGAAGAGCCACCCCCGGCATGCGGTGGGGTGGGTCAGCCTCGGGGACAACTGCCTGAAGCGGGGCGACTACCCGCAGGCGGAATCGGCATACAAAAAGGCCCTGGAGATCCAGCCCGGTGCGGTGAGCGTCTACCTCTTGCTGGGGAACCTGGCCGTCGTGCGGCACCGCCTCGACGAGGCGCGGAGATACTACCGCACGGCGGAGGGGAAGGGGACGAACGATCCGGGTTCCGCCTACGGCCTGGCCCGGGTGGCCGCCCTGGAGGACCGCCGGGACGCGGCGTTTGCCTGGCTGGAGAAGGCGCTGCAGCGGGGATACGGCGCGTACGATGAACTTTACAACAACAGGGAGCTGTCGGCGCTGTGGGGAGACCCCCGCTTCAACTATCTCCTGATGCAGTATTTCCCGGACCGGGTCGGGGGCGCGGCGCGATGAGGGGCACGCCGACGGGATGCATGAAGTCCCGCACCCTGCCGATCCTGCTCCTGGTGGCGGCGACCTGTGCCGTCTACGGACGGATTCTCGGTCACGGGTTCATCTTCAACTGGGACGACAACCGGTATGTGATCGACAACCCCGCGATCCGGGGGTTCTCCTGGTCCCATCTGCGGGAACTGTTCACCACCTGCTACGTCGGCAACTACGCCCCGGTGCAGATGCTCTCCTATCTCCTGGATTACCGGATCTGGGGGCTTGCGGCCGGCGGGTTCCTCTTCACCAACATCCTCATCCACCTGGCAAACGGCCTCCTCTTCTACCGGCTGCTTCTGCGCTGGTACGCCGACCGTGGCCTCGCGCTTGCCGCCGCGGCGCTGTTCCTGCTGCACCCGGTGCAGGTGGAGTCGGTCGCCTGGGTCTCCCAGCGCAAGAACCTCCTCGCCATGCTGCTGTTCCTCCTCGCCTGGGGATGGTACTGCCGCTACCGGGAGGCGCGGGAGGGCGCCGGACGCCGCCCCTACGCGGCGTCCGTTGTCGCCTTCGGAGCGTCGCTTCTGGCGAAATCGGTGACCGTGATCCTGCCGCTCGTCCTCTTCCTCCATGACCTTTCGTTCCCCGGTGCCGGACGCCGGCTGCGGGTGAAGGACAAGCTGCCGTACCTTGTGCTCGCGGGAGCGGTGGGGGCACTCACCGTCTACGTGCAGCGGGCCGAGTTCGGCGGCGGGCGCGCCGGTTTTCCCGGCGGCGGGCCGCTGGCGACGTTCTGTACCATGCTGACCGTGTTCTGCCGTTACCTGGGGATGGTCGTCTGGCCGGTCGGGCTGAGCGCCGTCTATGCACCCCCCATCCACCAGGGGCCGGACCGGACCGTCCTCCTGGCGGCACTCCTGCTCTGCGGCGTGGGCACTGCCGGCTGGCTGCTGTCACGGCGGGACCGGCGGCTGGGGTTCTGGACGGCGTTCTTTTTCGTCGGGCTTCTGCCGGTCTCCCAGATCGTGCCGCTCGTCACCCTGATGAACGACCGCTATCTCTATTTCCCGATGCTGGGTGCGGCGGCGCTGTTCGGGGCGGGGATCGCGGCCCTGCGGGAGCGTTTCGGCCGGTATCCCGCGCTGGCGGCCGCCGTCGTGCCGCTTTTGTTCCTCGCCCTGCTCGGTTCCGAGCGGGCCGCGGTCTGGCACGATCCGCTGGCGCTCTGGAGCGATGCGGTGGCGAAGAGCCCGACCGCCTCGTACGCCTGGTCGAGCCTCGCCGAGGTCTATTTCCGGGACCTCCGGGTGACGGAAGCGGTGTCCGCCTACGAGAAGAGCCTCGCGCTGGACCCGCAGAACAGGATGGCAATCGCCGCCCTGGGGCCGATCTACACCGAGATGGGGGACCTCGACCGGGGGGCCGCCATGTTGCGGAGGTTTCTGGCGCTGCGCCCCGACGACGTGAAAGCGTGGGGCTACCTCGGCATCAACGACGAGAAACGGGGCGATCTTCCCGGTGCGGAGCGGATGTACCGGAGGGCGCTTGCGATCCGGCCCGATTCCCGGCAGGCGCTGTTCCTGCTGGGAAACCTCGCCATCGAGCGGAGGCGCTACGACGAGGCGCGGGACATCTTCCGGAAGGCCGCCGGCATGTGGCGAAACGACCCGGAGGTGACCTACCGGCTGGCGTGCGTGGCCGCCCTGTCCGGAAGGACGGATGAGGCGCTGGACCTGCTGGAGACGGCGCTCCGGGAGGGGTACCGCGACGATGCCCTGTACGACAACAGGGAGCTTTCGTCGCTCTGGCAGGAGCCCCGTTTCACCATGCTGATGAACCGGTATTTCCCCGCAGGTGGGCAGACGCAGTGAGCCCGGGCGGGCTCTGCACCGGCTCCCGCGAAAAACGTGTTGAACATTCGGCGGTAAACGGCTATATCTAACGGTGCTACATTTCGGGATATCGTGCTACCGGGTTCCGGTCCGGTCCCGGGGTGCTGCACGGAAACGTCATCCCCCGGAGAAAGATCCTCCATGCTGTCCATCGACGGAGCGCTGCTGGATTTCAAGCGGCTCGACAACCTGGCCAACAGCGATTCCCCGATCCACCGCCTCGACCCGCGGGCGAAGGTGCTGACGACCCTCGTCTTCATCGTCGCCGTGGTCTCCTTCGGCCGGTACGAACTGTCGGCGCTCCTGCCGTTCTTTGTCTTTCCCGCGGCGGTGATCGGCATCGCCGACCTCCCCGCCGGCTACATCGCCCGCAAGGTGGCGCTCCTCTGCCCCTTCGCCCTGATGGTCGCCATCTTCAACCCGCTGTTCGACCGGGCGGTCATGCTCCGGCTGGGGCCGGTGGGGATCTCGGGGGGCTGGATCTCCTGCGCCTCCATCCTGCTGCGCGCCTCCCTCACCGTAGGGGCGGCGATCATCCTTCTGGCGGTCACCGGCTTCCCTGCCATCTGCCGCGCCCTGGAACGGCTCGGGATGCCGCCGGCCTTCGCCGTCCAGCTCCTGTTCCTGTACCGCTACATCTTCGTCCTGACCGAGGAGGGGGGGCGGGCCGCCCGGGCCCGGGAGCTCCGCTCCTGCGGCAGGAAAGGGCTGGGGATGCGGGTCTACGGGGCGCTTTTGGGGTCGCTCCTGATCCGGACCTGGCAGCGGGCCGAGCGGATCCATATGGCGATGCTGGCCCGCGGCTTCACCGGCGCGTTCCACACCCGCCACACGTTCCGGTTCGGCACCCGCGAAACGGTCTTTCTCTTCGGGTGGTCCGCGCTGTTCATCTTCCTGCGGTTCCAGAACCTGCCGCAGCTTCTGGGAACGCTTCTGACGGGGATTGTTTCATGAGCCACCATATCGTCGAAGTCAAGCACCTGCGCCACGTCTACCCCGACGGCACCGACGCCCTGCGGGACGTGTCGTTCCGGATCACCCACGGGGAGTCCGTCGCCATCATCGGGGCCAACGGGGCGGGGAAGTCCACGCTGCTCCTCCACCTGAACGGCTACCTCATCCCCTCCGCCGGCGAGATCCGGATCGGCGACTTCCCGCTGAACAGGGAGACCCTGCCGGAGATCCGCCGCACCGTGGGAATGGTGTTCCAGGACCCGGACGACCAGCTGTTCATGCCGACGGTCCGGGAGGACGTCTCCTTCGGACCGCTGAACCTGGGGCTTCCCGGGGAGGAGGTGGAGCGGCGGGTCGCCGATGCGCTCCGGCGGGTCGATGCGGCGCATCTGCAGGACAAGGCCCCGTACCACCTCTCCGGCGGGGAGAAGAAGCGGGTCGCCATCGCCACGGTCCTCTCCATGTCCCCCGACATCCTCGTCATGGACGAGCCGACCAACGGGCTCGATCCGTACGCCCGGCGGCAGCTGATCGGCCTTTTGCGGGAGTTCCGCCACACGAAGATCTTCACGAGCCACGACCTGGACATGGTGATGGAACTCTGCGAACGGGTCATCATCCTCCACAGGGGCGAGGTGATGGCCGACGGCCCCGCCGCCGAGATCTTTCAGGACGAGGAGCTGCTCGCCGCATGCCATCTGGAGAAACCGCTCTCCATGCAGGGGTGTCCCCGGTGCGGTACCTACGGAGGAGGCCGGCCCTGACGGCGGTGCTGGAGGAATTTGCTTGCACCGCGCAAGGGCGAAGTTGTATATATGGTAGCATCACTCATTAAGACCGGCCGCGGGCGCAAGGCGTTGGCAGGCCGAAACGTTACGGTAATGATTGCCGCGAGCAGCACGCTTCTCTCTCCCCCAAGAATGTCATTCCCCGTAATGCAATTATCGATGAATTGTGCAGATATCCTTCGGTTCGAAAGATTGCGGGGCGGGTATCCCGCCGGTGCCGGCCGCCTTTTTCCGGCACGCTGCCGGATTCCGCTTCGAGGACACGTTTCGTCCCGGCCTGCGGGATAGGTGGTTCGTCCGGAATGTGCCATTTATTGCCGGCCGTTCCTTAGGGCGCACTGTTTGCGAGCCCGGGGCCGGAGGGGAATGTCCTTGCGGGGGCGGCCTTTTCCGTCGCACCGGCGGTGCGGACGACCGGTGGCAGAACGTGGCGAAATGGTAGCAAGGCGGCGCGGTGCCGCCGACAACCGCGAGAAGGGACATATCCGATGGAAAAGGTAATCGATCAGTTCAGCGTGCGGTCCGGGACCTATTCCGGGTCGGCGAACTGGATCTCCGATCCGGCGCTGATCCGGGCCCACATAAGCGCCGCCGGCGACCGGCCGCGGGGGCAGATGCTGGAACTCTGCTGCGGCACGGGGATGGTGGGGCGGAACTTCCAGGCCGACGGCTGGCACGTCTGCGGCGTCGACCTCACCCGGGGGATGGCGGAGGAGGCCAACCGGTTCTTCCCCTGCGTCTGCAGTCCGGCGGAACGGGTGCCGTTCATGGACCGGGCGTTCGACTTGGTGCTGCTGCGCCAGGCGTACTTTCTTCTGGACGACGGCCAGCAGGTCCTGGCGGAGGCGCACCGGCTGCTGAAGGACGACGGCCTGTTCATCCTCAGCCAGACCGTGCCGTTTTCCGCCGCCGACGCTCCCTGGCTGGAGCATATCCACCGCACCAAGCAGGCGCAGCTGAAGGAGTTCTTCACCGAGGAGACCCTGGCCCGGGAGCTGGAGAAGGACTGGTTCGCCGTGGCGCAGGTGCACCGGCTCGCCGTGCGGGAGAACATCACCCGCTGGATGGCGGCGGCCCCCGAGCTCTCCGACGCGAAGCGCGCCGAGGTCTGCTCGCTCATCGCCGATGCCCCCGAGCCGTACCGCTCCATCCACCGGGTGGCGGTTGCCGGCGGAGAGATCACCGAGGACTGGAACTGGGTGATCTTTGCCGCCCGCAAAAAAGCCTGAGCATGACCGCACCGCAGAATTCGCCTACAACCATCGCCCGCGTCGCCGCGCTCCCGCTTCCCCACGAGGCGCGGGCGACCCTTTCCACCTCCGTGGGGCTGATCGTCCCCCCGTCCGTCTTCGTCGTGCCCCGGGGGTGGGAATGGGTGCATACCGCCCCGTTCGAGGGACCGTCGATCCTGGCCTCATTGATCCGGGGGCTCGGCTACCGTTTCCGGCTCTTCGACCAGCGGGACCTCTTCGACCCGGAGGCTGTCCGGGGTATCGCCGACGGCTGCGACATCGTCGGGATCAGCGTCTGGGGCGACAGCTTCACCTACGTGCGCCGGGTGGTGGAGATCCTGAAGGAGGAGCGCCCTCACCGGCCGGTGATCCTGGGGGGACCGCTCGCCACCGCCGTGCCGCGGCTCCTCCTGGAGGCGACCCGGGCCGACTACGTGGTGGCGGGGGAGGGGGAGCTGACCATGACCGAGCTCCTGGACGCCCTTGACCGTAACGCACACGCCCTGCCGCTGCCGCAGATCCTGGGGCTCTCCTGGCGCGACGCCGACGGCGCCATCCGGACCAACCCGCCCCGTCCCCAGCTGGCGGACCTGGACATCGTGCCGTTCCAGGACTTCTCCGTCTGGGAGCGGTTCCGCGGTCAGGCGATCCCCGAGCTCTACCTCTCCTACTCCCGCGGCTGCGCCTGCGACTGCACCTTCTGCTACCGCGCCTTTCCGCGGCTTTCCCGCAAGTCGACGGAGCGGGTGCGGCGGGAGATCGACTACTACCGCGCCACCGGCTTTACCATGGCATGGTGGAACGACCTCACCTTCGTCACCGACCGGGCCTACGTCCACGAGCTGATGCGGGTCGCCTTCAAAAGCCACCGCTTCCGCTGGACCGCCTTCTCCCGGGTGACGGGGCTGGACGAGGAGACGCTCCTGCTCATGAAAGAGCACGGCCTCGACATCGTCCTGTACGGCATGGAGTCGGTGTCGAAGGAGGTGCTGGCGAGCTACCGCAAGGGGATCTCCACGAGCTCCATGATCGACACCATCCAGCTGCACCGCCGGTGCGGGGTGAAGATCGGCGGGCTCTTCATCGTCGGCGCCCCCGGGGATACCCCCGCCGGGATGGAGGAGCTGACAACGTTCTGCGACGAGTTCAGGGAGGTGACCCGGGTGAAGTACCTCTCGGCGCTCCCCGGTACCGACTTCTACCGCCAGTGCCTGAAGGACGGGCTGATCACCGACGAGGTCAAGCACCTGGAGTGGCTCTCCGAGGAGCAGTCGGTGGAAGAGGATATCGAGCACCCCGGCTTCGTGAAGTTTACGCCGCATCTTACCCGCGACGAGCTGCGCGCCGTCTACCGCCGGGTGAACCGGCGGATCGAGGAGCGCCCCTACGACTATACCGACGACCGGAATCGCTACCTGGAAACGGGTGAAAAGTTCCTGAAGAGAAAGAGTGACACGCCATGACCCGATCCGCCGACGAGACGCGACTCGCGGAGCTGGTGGCCCATCCCCGGCCGGCCGGCTCCCGCCCCCCCTTCACCATGATCCTCCCCACCTCTCCCCAGGTGCCGACCCCGAACAGGGAGTTCCTGCTGGAGACCCCGACGGAGGGGGTGAGCCATATCGCCACCGTGGCCAAGCTGGCCGGGTGGCAGGTGAAGATCCGCGACCTGCGCATCGGCGAAGCGTTCGAGGACGTCTGCCGGGACGCGGCCGCGCGCGGCGGGGTGGTGGCCATGCCCACCTTCATCGACTCCTACCCGGTGAACCTCAGGGTGCTGGAGCGGGTGCGGCAGCTGAACCCGGCGGTGACGGTTCTCATCGGCGGGGCGCTCGTGTCGTCCCTGCCGGAGCCGCTCATCAGGGGGCTTTCGCCCGACTACACCATCCTGGGTGAGGGGGAGGCGACCCTCCTGGAGCTCCTCGACCATATCGAGAACGGCGGCACCCCCGCCATGGCGAAAGGGATCGCCGGCCTGGGGCTGCTCCTGGACAATGAGGTGCACTACACCCCGAAGCGCAGGCAGCTCATGGACCTGGACGTCCTCCCGCTCCCCGACCTCTTCCTCTTCCCGAGCGTGCAACAGGACCCGGAGATCCCGGAGCTGGGGATCACCTCCTCCCGCGGCTGCTACGGCCGCTGCTCCTTCTGCTTCCTGAACATGGAGAAGCTCTCCTACAAGAGCCCGGAGCGCTTCGAGGCCGAGGTGGCCGACCTGGTGGCGAAGCACAAGATCCGCTACTTCTACATCAACGACCTGACCTTCACCTCCAACCTGGAGCGGACCTACCGGATCTGCGACGTGCTGAAGCGATACGGCCTCACCTGGACCTGCTCCACCCGGGTGGAGCGGATACAGCCGGAACTCCTGCGCTACATGCACGCCTGCGGCTGCCGCGACATCTGGTACGGGGTGGAGTCGGTGGACCAGACGGTGCTGAACCTGGCGGACAAGCAGACGAAGGTGGAGGAGATCGAGTACGCGGTGGCCGAGACGGTGAAGGCGGGGATCAAGGTGGCGGCGAACCTGATCGTGGGGCTTCCCGGCGAGAGCGAAGAGTCGCTGAAAAAGATGATGGAGTTCTGCCGCAAAAGCGAGGTGATCCCCATCTCCATCAAGTACCTGACCCCGTTCCCGGGGACGAAGATCTACGACATGGCGGTGGAGCGGGGGTATATCACCGACCATCTCGCCTACCTGGATTCCCTGGCGGAGCGGAAGGTGAACGACCCGAACGACGCCATCATCAACCTGACCGACCTGCCGGAGGCCACGCTGCGCGCCGCCTTCGCGGAGCTTCTGGAGATTCGCCGGGAGCGGCTGAAGGAGTTTCCCCATGGAGCGTGCTGAGGTCCATTTCAGAAACCGGGCGGAGAAGTACAACCGCTCCTCCAACTGGGTGACGGACGAGCGGCTCATCCGCCGCATCTTCGAGCTCGCCGGCGCCGGTCCCGACGCGCACGTCCTGGACGTCTCCACCGGCACCGGCCTCATCGCCAAAGAGTTCTACGGCAAGGTGAAAAAGGTCACGGGGCTCGATATCAGCCCGGAGATGGCGCGGTATGCGGAGGGGTGCATGGACGAGATCGTCTTCGCCCCCAGCGAGGAGATGCCGTTTGCCGACGGTAGCTTCGATGCGGTCGTCTGCCGGCAGGGGCTGCAGTTCGCCGACCTGGACCGGGCGATCCCCGAGATCCACCGGGTGCTGAAGCCGGGGGGGACCGCCGTCCTCTGCCACCTCACCGCCTACAACGATGCGGACCGGGAGCTCACCTTCGCCATCCAGAAACTGCGCAACCCCGCCCGCCGCAACTACCTGATGCCGGCCGACATCTCCGGCCGCCTGCGCCGCCAGGGGTTTAGGGAGGTGGAGGATATCGAGTACGTGACCGACGAGTCGGTGAACCAGTGGATCGACAACGGCGCGATCCCTTTAGAGAACATGGACGGCATCCGGGCGCTGTACCGGTCGGCGAACGAGGAGTTCCGGCGGCTCCACAACGTCCGGTTCACGGACGGCGACATCCTCGACGCCATGCTGTTCGTCATCGCCCGGGCGGTGAAGTAGGTCGCCCTCCCCATGAACCCGATCTTCATCATAGGGACCGAGCGCTCGGGCACGAACCTCCTCCGGCTGATGCTGGACGCCCATCCGGAGATCGCGGTCCCTCATCCCCCCCACATCGTGAAGCTGTTCGGAACGCTGGTCTCCCGCTACGGCGACCTCGCGGACGACGGACGGTTCCGGCTCCTCATCGCCGACGTCTGCCGGATGGTGGAGCTGCATCCGTATCCGTGGGAGTGCCGGCCGGACCGGGAGCGGGTGTTCCGCGAGGCGCGGGACCGCACCCTCCTCGCCGTCTACTTCGCCATCTACGACCAGTACCGGGAGTACGCCGGCAAACGGCGCTGGTGCTGCAAGAGCACCTTCATGATCGACCATGTGCCGGAGATCCTCTCGTACTTTCCCGACGCCCGGTTCATCTTCATGGTGCGGGACGGCCGGGACGTGGCGGTGTCGGCCAAGTCCTCCATCTTCAACCACTACCACGTCTATTACTCGGCGCTCAGGTGGCAGCGGGAGCAGGCGACCGGCCTGAACTGGCTCGCTGCGCTCCCCCCGGAGCAGATCATGCTGCTGAAATACGAAGAGCTGATCGCGGACCCGCCGGGCGAGGTGCGGCGGCTCTGCAGCTTCCTCGGCGAGCCATTTTCCGAGGGGATGCTGGAGTACCACCGGTCGCGGGAGGCGCAGAAATCGGGGAGCCTCAGTCTCTCGTGGGAGAACACGGCGAAGCCGGTCCTGCGCGCCAACGCGGAGAAGTTCCGCAAATCCCTCTCGGCCGGCGAGATCCTCCTGTTCGAGGCGATCGCCTGCAGAGAGCTGGACCGCCTCGGCTACCGGCTCACCCGGCCGCTGGACGAGCTCCTGGCGCTGCACGGGGAGATGATGCGGCCGAAGGCGAGCTACCGTCTGACCGAGATGCTCTTGAAGCTGAAGGCCGAGACTACCCACCTCCTGCGGGACCGCAACTCGCGGCTGCGGGTGAAGAAGCTCCTGTTCCTGCGTTACCTGCACGTTGCACGGCGGGGGTGCTGAGATGGAGACCCTCCGGCAGACGGTGGACCGGGTCAGGACGTTCCGGGCGGCGATCCTGGAGCGGTACCGGGGGACGCCGCTTTTTGCCTGCACGCTGGCGGACGTGAAGCGGGTGGTGATCATCAACTCCTCCTCCCGCTCCGGCTCCAGCCTCCTCTACACCCTCTTGCGCCGGCTTCCCCAGGTCTATTCGCTCACCGGGGAGGCGGCGCCGTTCTACAAGCTGAACACGGACCCGGACGGCTTCGACCTGTTCGCCTCGGACAAGATCCCCGATCCGCTCCTGGACCGGGTGATCGACCGTGACGGGCTTGCCCGGGACTTCTTCTCCGACCTGTACTGCGTCGAAGACGAGATCCGGACGGCGGAGATCGACCGGGACCGGTACGCCGATCGCCTGCTCCTCCGGTTCGCCCTGCAGTGGACGGAGGTACCGTTCGACGCGGAAGTCTTGCGGCGCTGCATCGACGGCGCGCTGGACGCCCATGGGGCGCGGCACCCGCTCTTCGACACGGAGGAGTTCTATCTCGATCTCCTGGAGCGGGTGGTGGCGGCCTACCCGGCGGTGAACCCGTTCTACTACGACCTCGGCACCGACCGGGTGGCGCTGCGCTTTCCCTTCACCGAGATCCCCGTGGGGCCGCCGAACGCGCTCTGCACAATGGAGGAGCCGCCGTTCATCCTCCAGCCCCCCCACCGCACGGCGACCCCCGCCGACCTGTCCGACAGGATACTGCTCCTGAAGTCCACCGTGGACTGCTACCGGATGAACCTCATCGAACGGCTCTTCCCGGAAGCGGAGATCCGGGTGATCCACCTGGTGCGCAACCCGGCGGCGACCGCCAACGGCATCTACGACGGCTGGCTGCACCGCGGCTTCTTCTCCCACAACCTGCAGCCGTATCTCGCCGGCGGCGACGGCCCGGACCGGCTCAGCATCAAGGGGTACAGCGACCGGTTTCCCTTCGGCGGCAGCTGGTGGAACTTCGATCTCCCCGAGGGGTGGCAGGAGTACGCGGACCGCGACCTGGTGGAGGTCTGCGGGTTCCAGTGGCGCTCGGCGAACCGGGAGATCCTCACCTATCTGGAACGGAGCGGCCGGCCCGTCTGCCGGGTGCCGTTCGAGGAGATCATCCGGAGCATCGGGGCGCGGCGGGACGCCTTCGGACGGCTGCTTGAGTTCATGGGGATTTCCGGCGGGGAGGCGGCTCGGTTGGATTTGAGCGACCTCCCCGTGGTGCAGTCGACCCTTCCCCCCCAGCTGTACCGCTGGAAGAAGCGGGAGGAGATCATCACCCGGCTCCTGGACGACCCGCAGCTGCGCGAGATGTGCGGAGAGCTGGGGTACGATCCGGCGCGGATGGAGGAGTGGCTCTGATGCGGTCCGGCGTGCAGAGCGAATACGGAACCCTCGCCGCGGTGCTCCTGTACCGGCCGGGACCGGAGGTGGGCTGGCATCCCGACCCGGCATCGATCCTGCATCTCCGTCCCATCGACCACGCCGCCCTGGTGCGCGAGTTCGACGGGCTCTTTGCCCTGTACGCCTCCCTCGGCGTGGAGGTGGCGACGGTCGATCCCGCGCCGCTGGACGGAGACCGGCACTACCTGTTCAACATGATGTACTGCCGGGACCTCCTGTTCATGACCCCCGCCGGGGCGATCATGGCGGGGATGGCGTCCCCGGTGCGGGAGCGGGAGCCGGCATATGCCGGGCGGACCCTGTCGGCACACGGCATCCCGGTGCTGGGGACGGTCTCCGGTGCGGGGCGGTTCGAGGGGGCGGACGCCCTCTGGATCACCGACCGGCTCGTGGCGGTGGGGGTGGGTAACCGCACGAACCTTGCCGGCTTCGAACAGGTGCGGGATCTGCTGCAACCGCAGGGGGTGGCGTGCGTGCCGCTCCCGTCGTACCAGCGCCTTACCCAGCACCTCCTGGGGACGGTGCAGCTGGTGGACCGGGACCTGGCGCTGGTCCGGACCGGGCTGGCCGATCCGGCGGCGGTCCGGTTCCTTACGGAGCACGGCTACCGGATCGTGCCGCTGCCCGAATCGGCCGAGGTGCGCAACCGGCAGGCGATGAACGTGGTGACGGTGGCACCCCGCACCGTGATCATGCCGGCGGGCTGCCCGGAGACGCGGGAGATATACCGTGCCGCGGGGCTCGCCGTCGCCGGTGAGCCGGCGATCACGCAGCTGACGGCCGGCGCCGGCGGGCTTGCCTGTGCCACCGGCATCCTCGCGCGGCGGTAGCCCATCGGTGCAGGTATTCCTTTGACGGTTCCGGAGCCAAGATGGTAATGTGACGTAAGACCCCCGTGGTGGTTGGTGCCACGGACGAGAGTCGGCCTTGCAACCGTGGGCGTGACGAGGGGGAACGAGGGCAGGTGATGGCGAGGCGGGAGCCGGAAGGGCCCGCGCCGTGCAGTCACCCATTCATAAAGGAGACGAATGCGCATGTCACCGTATGACGAAGATGATGGGGCTGGGGTGAAATCGATGGACCGGCGCGAGTTCCTGAAACTCACCGCGGCGGGCGCCGGTGCCGTGGCGGTATCCATGGCGCTGGGCGGCTGCATGGCGGGGAAGGGGCTCGCCGGTTCGGCGAAGGCCGATGCCGCCGCCGCGGCGTTCTCGGGGAAATACAAGGACCACAACGTGGTGCTGGTGAGCTTCGATGCCCTCCAGGCCGCCCATGTGCACACCATGGGGTACGGGCGGAACGTCACCCCCACCATCGACGCCATGGCGCGGCGGGGGTACAAGTTCACCACCAACATCTCCGTCTCCTCCTGGACGGTCCCCGCTTCCATGACCTGGTTCACCGGCAACTACCCGTCGGAGCACCGGCTCCTGAACAAGTTCTCCGTCTACGATCCACCGCACACCGTGATCGCCAACCTGAAGAAGCTCTCCCCCGAGCTCGTGACCCTGGCGGAGGTGCTGAAGGCGAACGGGTACGCCACCGGCGGCTTCACCGGCAACGCGGGGGTGAACGGCATCTTCGGCTACGACCAGGGGTTCGACACCTACTTCTACGAGATGGGGAAGTTCGGCAGCATGGGGACGAGCATCCCCAAGGCGCTGGACTGGATCAAGGCGAACCGGGACAACAAGATGTTCGTGTTCCTCCACGGCTACGATGCCCACGGCCAGAGCATCCCCGTCGGTGGATACGACTACCGGTACGTGGACAAGGGGTACGACCGGCGGTTCACCGGCTCGGCCAAGGAGCAGGAGGCGCTGCGGGAGGAGGGGCTGGCCAAGGGGCGGGTCTACCTGCGCGACGAGGATGTCCGTTTCTGGCGGGCGATCTACGACGAGAAGATCAGCCGGGTCGATGCCATGTTCGCCCATTTCCTGGAGGAGTACGACAAGCTCGGCCTCACCGGCAAGACCCTGTTCGTTCTCACGTCGGACCACGGCACCGAGTTCTACGAGCATCACCGGTTCGACCACGGCTACACCCTGTTCGACGAACTGATCCATACGCCGCTCATCGTCTCCCTTCCCGGGCAGCAGGACGCCCGGATCGTTTCCGACCAGATCAGCAGCGTGGACGTGATGCCGACCATCCTCGACCTTCTGGGGGTGCGGATGCCGGAGCGGGCCGCGGGACAGCTGCGGGGATTGAGCCTCGCCGCGGCCATGGCGGGCCAGCCGGTGGCGCGGGACGTCTACTCCGAGACCGATTACCGGCTCTACACCTTCAAGCGCTCCATCCGGACGAAGGACGGCTGGAAGTTCATCGCCACCATGGAAAACGGGCAGCGGGAGCTGTACAACCTGAACAGCGACCCGGGCGAACTGCAGAACGTGGCGGAGGCCGAGCCGCGCATCGCCTACGAACTGGAACAGAAGCTCTACGGCAAGTTCAAGTCCATCGGTCACGACCTGAACGGTCGGAGCTGGGTAACCGGCCTTTCGCCGGTCTACGATTCCCAGGCGATCCCGGTGGTTCCCAAAAAATGAGGAGGAAGGGAGGACGCTCGTCGTCTGTCCTTCGGACCTTGCCTGGATGCTCAGTGGAAATTAATTCTCCGGTTTTCTGGCGGAAACGGGGCAGTATGTTATTCTTCCCCAGATATCCGTTGCATACCCATCTTTTGCCGACACGAAGTGTCGGCGGTCGGAACGCGATCTTTCTTGTTCCGCCCTGCGGTGGAGGCGGTATAAAGGGGGACTGACATGGTACGAAGATCGGTACTTCTGCTTGCGGCGTTTCTATTGTGCATGGCGGCGACGGTATGGGCTGCCGCTAGGACCGGTTTTATCACCGGGACCCTCCTTGCGAAAGACGGAGCAAGTCTCGGCGGCGGCAAGGTTTTTCTCTTCAATGCCGCCTCGGGGCCTCCGCCGTCACCGGAAAAGTACTGGCGCGTGCCTGATGAAGTGATTCCCATCGAGGCAAACGGCGGTTTTACCGCCGAAATACCGCCGGGGACCTACTATCTCGGTGCGATCAAACCGCTGAACGAGAAGGGGCAGATCCGTCCGCCGCACGAGGGTGACCTCGTTTATTTTGGATCGCACCGGCGATATGTAGTCAAAAGCGGCCAAACTATCAAGCTCGGCACGGTCCGTGGGGCGGTGCCGTTCGTTCCGCCATCCGGGACGGTCGCCGGCCTGACCACCATCACGGGGGTCGTGGTGGACGAGGCGGGCAAGCCGGTGAACGGTGCACTGGTGTTTGCCTACCTGAGCCCCAATATGGTGGGTAAGCCGCTTTTCGTTTCCGAAAAGGCCGGTGCGGACGGCAGGTTCGTGCTGCGGGTGGACGGAAGCGGCAGCTACTTTCTGAAGGCGCGCGACATCTACGCCGGCGGTGCCCCCAACGTCGGGTCGTTCATCGGCACCTACGGCGAGAAAACGCCGGTTGCCGTCGTGACCAGGGCCGGTAGTTCCACCGGAGGCATCACGATCAAGGTAGTCGAGTTCGCCGGGAGGGGGCCGGGGGCGAACAGGAGCGGTCCACCACCACGCTAACCACTTTGCGGTTCCGGTAACCGGAACGCCGGATATTTTATCGAAAGGAGGCAGTCAGATGAAAAAATCCTACGTTACCCCCAGAATCGTCGGGAGCGCCGTCGTGCATCCCTGCTGAAGTCGTACGGAACAATCGACCGGAAAGGGCCTGCGTTATCGCGGGCCTTTTGCGTTGCAGGGGCCGGGCGACAGCGGGCACCGGGGCCGACCGGCCACTTTAGCTTTGCCTTTTTTCTGCCGGATACGGTATAGTGACTCAGCACATTCGGCGCTGACCGCTGCTTGTCCGACACCTCCGTTCGTCTCCGGTCCGCCGATTCACCCGGATCACCACACTATGACCATGCGTTTCATCAGAAATATCTGCCTCTTCGTTGCGTTTATCTGCTTCTTTATCCCGTCGCTCTCTTCCGCCGCAGTGCTGACCGCGGATACGTCCTGGCACGGCGAGGTCGTCCTCTCGGATGACGTTCTCGTCCCCGCAGGGGTGACGCTCACCGTCGCCCCGGGCACCGTGGTCCGTGTGGCGAAGGCGGAAAGCACCAAGACCGACCCGGAATACCTGTCTCCGCTGACCGAGATCACGGTACGGGGGCATCTTGTGGTGGAAGGGACGAAGGACGCTCCCGTCACCTTTGAGGCCGCCAAGGGGTTGAGCGCCGGGAGCTGGGCGGGGATCGTGGTGGACGGCGGGGTTGCCGACCTGCACTGGTGCCGCATCTACCACGCGGAATCGGGCCTTGCCGTCGTAGCCGGCAACGCGCGCCTCGCGGATGCAGAACTCACGGGAAACCGGTACGGCATTTCCGCCACGGGGGTTGCGGGCGAGGTGACTGCCGACCGGGTGACGGTCACCGGCAACGACTACGGTATCTTCGCCAACACCGGGATGAAGGTGGTCTGCCGCGACTGCGCGGTTTCGGGAAACCGGAAGCGGGACCGGTACGAGGCGAACTACCGCGCATCCAAGGAGCTTGCCGCGTACCGCGCACCGACCGGAATGCCGGTGGGGAGGATCTACGGCGACGAGGTGCTGCGGGGGGACACGATCTGGCAGGGGCGTGTCCAGGTGAACGGTCTCGTCCGGGTTCCCGAGGGGAGCCGGCTGGTGCTCCTGCCCGGCACGCTGGTGGAGTTTTCGAAAAAGGACACGAACCGGGACGGCATCGGCGAGAACGGTCTGCTGATCCAGGGGGTCCTCATCGCCAAGGGGAGCGCCGCACACCCCATCGTCTTCCGGTCGGCGGAGAAGGATCGCCATCCGGGGGACTGGGACGCCATCAACATCATGAACAGCGATGGTACCCGGAACCTGGTCGAATACTGCCAGATCGAGGACGCCTATCGCGGGCTCCATTTCCATTTCGCCAACGTTGCGGTGACCGGCTCGATTCTGTGCAACAACATGCGGGGGATGCAGTTCCAGGAGTCGACGGTCCTTCTGCGGGACAACTGGTTTTACCACAACAGAAGCGGCGTGCAGGGACGGAACTCCGAGGTGACGTTCACCGGCAATACCGTCTGCGACAACTACGTGGGGGGGAACTTCCTCCGGAACAACCTGCAGATCAGGGGGAACCGGTTCCTGAGCAACCTGCGGGAGGGGCTGCGGGTGCGCGAGGGGGTCGTGGTCGTCGAGGAGAACCTGTTCGACGGCAACCGGTACGGCCTGCTGGTGGCGGACCTGTACTACGGCAGCTTCGCAAGGAACGTGATCACCGGCAACACGGAGACCGGGGTCTCCATGAAGAACGGAGACAATCTGGAGTTTGCCGGGAATTTCGTCGGAGAGAACGGCATCAACGGCATGAGCGTCCAGGATGTGCGGGCCGCCGTCAGGGGGAACCAGTTCGCCGGCAACGGCGAGCGGGGGATCGGCATCATCTCCTTCTCGGGTACCGTCGACGGCAATAACTTCGTCCGCAACGGCCTGTTCGCCATCGATCACGAAGGGAAGGACGACGTGACTGCCACCGGCAACTGGTGGGGGGGCGACGACGTGGAAAAGGTCCTGTGCGACCGGCTGGACGATCCGGCACGGGGCAAGGTGGTCCACGAGGCGGATGCGGTAAAGCCGCTCCCCTTTGTCTGGCCGCTGCCGGAGATCGACACGTCGGTCGTCTGGGACGGCGAGATCGTGGTGAGCGGCAAGCCGGAGGTGGCCCGGGACGCCCAGCTGTCCATCTCCCCCGCGACGCGGGTGAGCTTTGCCAAGGGGAGCGGCCTCCTGGTGAGCGGCACGCTGCATGCCGCCGGCACGCCGTCGCGGGAGATCGTCTTTACCGCGCGCGACGGCCGGAAGCCGGGCTCCTGGGACGAGATCCAGCTGGAGCACGCCAACAACAGCGTCATCTCCCATGCCGTCTTCGAGTACGCCAACTGGGGGCTGCACAGCCATTTCACCAACCTGCTCCTGACCGATTCCCGGTTTGCTCACTGCTTCGGCGGCATGCGGTTTCGCAGCGGCCCGGTGACGGTTACCCGTAACATCTTCGCCGACAATACCATCGGCATCCGCCAGTACCTGGGAATCGGGACCTTTACCGACAACGTCATCACCCGGAACGAGACGGGGGTCTTCGTCCGGGAAAAAGGCGGGGGGATCGTCCTGCACCGCAACAACATCTACGCCAACAGCAGCTACAACGTCCGGGTGGGGGATTTCGACAACGAGGACGTGGATGCCCGCGACAACTGGTGGGGGAGCGGCAACCCCGCCGCCGGCTTCTTCGACGGCCGCCGGGAACCGGGGCTCGGCAAGGTGCTGTACGAGCCGTTCCGGAAGGAGCCGGTTCCGACCGGCCTTGAGGTGGAAAAATGATCCGGCGTCTCGTCCCGTTTCTGCTGGCTCTCCTGGTGGTTCTTCCGGCGACGGTCGTCGCCGCCGGCGCCGCGTCCGGGCTCTTCGTGCTGCACGGCACGGTCACCGACCTGTCCGGCCACCCCGTGGAGGGGGCCGAGGTCTTCGTCTACGACAGCACCAACACCCGGCGCCCGGCCGAGTACATCTCGCCGAAGACGGAGCGTGACGGCCGGTATTCCATCGAACTCCCCGAAGGAAAGTACTGGGCCGTCGCCCGGGTGCGGCAGGGGGAAAAATTCGGCCCGCTTCAGCTGGGGATGCGCCATTCCGGGGAGCCGACGATCATTGAGCCGTACGGCGACAGCCAGCTGGAGCAGGACTTCAGCGTTGCCGACCTGCGCGAACTGGCCCAGAGCCGGCAGCGCGAAAAGAATGCGTTCACGAAGGTGAGCGGGCGGGTGCTGGATGTTGCCGGCAAGCCGGTTCCGAACGCCTATGTCTTCGCCCAGCGGGAGAAGGTCGCTACCGTCCTCCCCGATTTCGTCTCCGCCTGGACGGACCGGACCGGGCGGTATCTTTTGTACCTTCCCGCGGGACAGTTCTATCTCGGGGCAGCAACGGTGTTTCCCCCCCCTCCGGCACAGGTGCCGGCCCGGGAACTGACCGTTTCTCCCGCGAAAATAGGGGTTGCTATTACTTCTGATGTTACATTAAAATGAGAACGATTTTCTGGTAGTGGGGTCGACTGTTGTCCCGAACATGGCCGGCGGTGCGCGCCGGCAGTCGCGTGAAGAGAAGAGGTGAAACCATGCGTAAACTCGTTGTAGCGGTACTGGTTGCGATTACCCTTTCCGGGGTTGGGCTGGCCCATGCCTGTGTCGGCAAGACCCTGTATGTCGGCATTACCGGGGCGGAGAACGAACAGCTGCTGGCGGAGATGGTCTCCGTACTGCTGGCGGAGCGTACCGGCACCACGGTGAAGGTGGTGGATTACAAGAATGCCGGCGAGATGTACCAGGCGATGAGGCAGGGGAAGCTCGGCCTCATCATCGAGAACACCGACCGGGCGCTGGACGTGATGCACCTGCCGAAGGAGAGCAGTCCGCAGGTCGCCTACGAGACCGTGAAGCGCGAGTACCGCAAGAGCCTGAACCTGGTCTGGCTGGCGCCGTTCGGCATGATCCATGGTTCGGGGCATCCACAGCTCTACGCCCCCGTCCTCTCCACCGATACCTTGGGGAACCTGCCCGCCCTGCCGAAGCTTCTGAGCAAGCTGTCCGGCATCCTGAACGACGGTACCTCGGCCCGGCTGCTGCGCGCCGTGAAGGGTGAAGAAAAGCCGAAGACCGTGGCGCGGGATTTCCTGAAAGCGAAAAGATTGATCTGACGTTTCGCCGGCGGTGTCACGGAACGCGGAGGTCCCGACGAAACGGGCCGATGGCGCTCGCCGGTTTTCTCGGGACGGGTTTTTGTCTTTCCAGCGCATATATACCGATATAGCAAAATTCCTGGCCTCCACCGAGCTGACGCTTGCGCTCTTTGCGGCGATCTGCGTAGTCGCGATTCCCGGTACCCTTTCCGGGACACGTACGATCTATTCCAGTCCCCTTTTTGTCTGCCTCATCGCGCTCTTGGCCCTGAACCTCGTCGTCTGCTCCATCAGAAGGTGGAGGCAGGTGGCGAGGTCCACACTGGTCATCCACGGTGGGGTGCTGCTGACCCTGGCCGGCTGTATCGCAACCGCCTTCGGTTACGTGTCGACCGTCAATATCTATGAAGGCACGTCCGTCGACCAGGCCTACCGCTGGGACATGAAGCGGGACGCCCCGCTGGGGATGAACCTTGCCATCCCGCGTGTCCATCTCGACTATTATCCGGTGCCGGTTCGGGTGGGGGTGCTGCGCGGCACGAAGAAGATCGGCCTTTTCACGCTCAGGACCGGTGAAGGTTTCGATCTCGACGGATACCGGATTGAAGCGGCGACGCTGGACCCCGTGACCCTCAACCTCCAGCTCACCGTCCTGCGGCAGAACCGGTTGATCGGCACGGCCGATACCTCGGGAGCCAGCACCCTTCCGGCCGATTTCCCCTATGCATTCAAACTGGTCGCGTATAAGAATTTCCAACTGAAGAGGATGTGGGTCGACCTGCAGCTGTCCGGTTATGGCGGTCCTCCCGTGTCCGGGACGGCAGAGATCAACGGTCCGTTCGTCTGGCACGGGCTGTATTTCTACAACACGCAGGTCTCGCGCGACGAGGCCGGTCGGCTCTATGCCGGCATCCAGATCGTCAGGGACCCGGGGCGGCCGCTCGTGTTCTGCGGATTTGCGATCGTTTCCTTAGGCGCGGTTCTTGCTTTTTTCAGAAGGTTCCGCGGCCGTCGAGGCGTTGCCGCCGTGCAGGGTGAAGCAGTGTAGGCAGGCGATGCTCGGCGCCGGGATACGTTCCGCCGTGCCGCCGACAGAGCATCGGTATGGCTGATTGGCCGGATTTCGGGAGGTAGGTTCAGCGATGAAGTTCTTCAGCACCAGACAGGATAATGCATGCGAGGTACACGGCTCCGCCGGGCACCACCACCAGGCGAACAAGTCGCTGATGTTCATGGTGCTGGCCTCGTTCTCGCTCATCGTCTGGCATGTCTGGACCTATGGCCCCACCATCCACGGGCTCGCTCCGTCGGAGGCGCAGCACCCGTTCCTCGTGCTCCTGGGGAAGGAGATGTGGGACCTTCTGATCAACCCCCATGGCATTCTGGGCGAGCTGCGGGAGATCTTCCCCTACTTTGTCGTCGGAATCCTGCTGGCCGGCTACCTGCGCACCTACAAGGTCGCCGTCAAGCTGCACAGGGTACTGCGAAAACACGGTGTCTTCAGCGTCTTCATCGCCTCTGTCATCGGTATCATTACGCCGCTCTGCGCCTGCGGAACGGTGACGACCGCGATCAGCCTCCTGTTCGCCGAGCTGCCGCTCGCCCCGGTCATGTCCCTCATGATCACCTCGTCGCTCATGAGCCCCTCCACCTACCTGCTGACCCTCAACGACCTGGGACCGGAGTGGACGGTCATCCGGACCGTCGCCGCCTTTTCCATGGGGATTCTGGCGGGGGTCGCGACCCATCTGCTGCGCAACCACGGGTTCCGCACCGACTCCGTCTTCATCGAGGGGGCCATCGCCGTCGGCGATTTCCACGACGAGGACTACCCCGACGAGCGGCTGCGCTGCAACTGCCGGCAGAAGTTCGGCAACCGGGTCGCCGTGCGGACCCGCAACAAGTTTCTGATCTTTCTCGCCAAGTCGGTGGAGATGCTCTGGCCGGTGGGGAAATACGTCCTCGTCGGGGTGACCATGGGGATGATCGTGGAGCGGTACGTGCCGCCCGACTGGATCTACGGCCTGTTCGGGCGGCGTGACCCGCTGAACATCGTCTGGATCACCCTCGCGTCGGTTCCCATGTTCCTGCACCAGATCAGCGCATCGAGCATCCTGTACCACATCAAGAGCTCCCTGGACGGGACCCTCGACGGCGGAGCGGCCCTGGCGTTCATGATCGGCGGCCCGGTGACGGCGATCCCCACCATGGTCATGTTCTGGACCATCTTCAAGAAGCGGGTGTTCATGCTCTACATGGCCATCTGCATCATCGGCACGATCATGATCTCCTATGCATTCGAGGGGCTCGTGTTCGTCCCCGGCGTGGATACGGGCAACTCCCTCCTGAAGGGGGTGGCTTCCGTGTCCGGTGGCAGCTCCTACGCCATCCGGAAGCAGAACCCGGATGTGCGGGTCGTCCTGGACCCGGGGGGCAGGAACATCGTGGCGACGTACCACGACGATCTCGACGGTGGCGGCGGGGTCGTGTTCGACACGGTCACGGCACGGTTTTCCCCCGCGGCGGCGCAGCTGTACGGCAACCGCAGGTACATCGACAACATCGCCGCCTGGCTCGATCGGAACAGCGTCTCCCCCGTCCAGGGAAAGATTCTGGTGTACGACCTGTCCGGAGTCACCGGGCTGGAGGGGAATGTTCCGATCCTGACGGAACTGCGGCGGAAGGGGTACACGGTCGAGGCGACCGACCGGGGCAAGACCCCGGTGCTCTCCGCCGCCCTGCTCCAGCCATACAACCAGTGCTGGCTTTTCTTCGGCGATACGTCCCGTGGGGAGCAGCTGTCCGACCGCGAGCTGGAAGCCGTCGCCGGATTCGTGGAGGACGGCAAGAGCATGCTGGTGGTCCCCGGCAGGTACGAGCCGGGACAGGATGGGAGCCTGGCGGAGGTCAACCGGCTTTCGACCCGTTTCGGCGTGCTGTTCGCCGGACATGCCGACAACAGGGACGAAATCCATACCACCGTTGCGTCGCATCTCTTCTACCGTGGGTCCGTACTGCTGGGGCGGTTCCTGAAGCTGATGCACAAGGCGTGACGCCGCCGCTGGCGGCGATGCAGTAACGGTCCCGCTGAGCCGGACCGCACTACCATTCAATTGGAGGACGCATGAAAACGCAGATACTGGATATACCGAAACTGAAGAAGTTCAGCGACGAGAAACGGGTTCAGGAAACGATCTGGTCCGACGACCACGCCAGGATCAGCATGCTCTGCATGAAGCCGGGGCAGGAGATCATCACCCACACCCACCACGGCAACCATATCTGGATGGTGATCGAAGGGAAGGGGGAGTTCCTGTCGGGCAAGGATTCCCGGACCATCGAGGTCGGCCAGATCGTCGTCGTTCCCGCCTTCGAGGACCACGGCATCCGCAACTCGTCCGGCGAGAACCTGGTGATTGCGTCCATGACCTCCAAGGGCGACTGATGAGCGAACGGGCGGGTTCCTGCACGCGCTGCGGGAATCCGCCACAGAACGGCTTCGAGGAGACGGAAATCGTGAGAGACGACAGGAAGCTCGTGCGCAACCCCGACGTGATGTGGCGCGAGGAGGACGACGCCGCGGCCGAGGCGAACGAGGGGCTGGAACGCGGCGACAACGTGGAGGAGATCGGCACCTCGCTCTTGTTTGCCGACGGCATGATGGTGACCCTCAACATCCTCGGTACGGAGATCTGGAAACTGTGTGACGGCAGGAGTGCGGACGAGATCATCGCCGAACTCCAGGAGCAGTTCGACGTGGAACCCGAGGTCTTACGGGCCGATGTGGCCGGTTTCCTGGCCGAGCTTTTTCAGAAGGGGTTTGTCAAGTATGAGTGAAATACAGCTGAAGGCACCGCTGACCATCAACTGGGCGATCAACAACAGCTGCAACTTCAGTTGCCAGCACTGCTACAGCCGGAGCGACACGGGTGACGAGCTGGATGCGGACATCCTCTGCGGCTGCATCGAGAAGGTCGCCAGGGCCGGGGTCCTGTCGGTGAACTTCGGCGGCGGCGAGCCGCTCCTGCGCCGGGACCTCCCGGAGATCGCCTCCTGTGCGGCGCGGGCCGGGCTGCGGGTCTCCATGAACAGCAACGGCTTTCTACTCGACCGGGAGAAGGCGCGCCAGCTGAAGGAGGCGGGGTTCTCCAAGGTGGGGATCAGCATCGACAGCCACCTGCCGGAGCAGCACGACCGGTTCCGGGGGATGCCCGGCAGCCACGAGCGCGCCCTGAACGCCCTGACCGCACTGCGGGAGGCGGGGATCAGGACCTCCATCTCCACGGTCATCTGCACCTTCAACCACGAACATATCGACGAACTGATCGCCCTGGCGGAGGAGTTCGGGGCGGAGCAGCTCAACTTCCACAACTTCAAGTGCTCCGGCCTCGGGTTCGCGAACCGGGACGAGCTGGACCTCTCCCCGGCCCAGTGGAAGGAGTTCTACGTCAAGGCGCTTCGCGAGAAACGCAAGGAGCGGAGCCTTGATATCTCCCTCGACGACCCGATCATCGCCTCCCTGGGGATGCGGGACACCACCAGCATGGTGAAGGGGAGCGTCTGCGGCAAGCTGTCCCTCAACATCAAGACCAACGGCGACATCACCCCCTGCGGCTTCATCCCGATCGTCGTCGGCAACATCGTCACCGACGACCTGCGGGAGGTCTGGAAGAACGCCCCCGTTCTCCTCAAGCTGCGCAACAAGGAGCCGACCGGCAAGTGCGCCGGCTGCGCCGACTACAGCGAATGCCTCGGCGGCTGCAGCGCCCGGGCGCTGGCCATGACCGGCGACTTCAACAGCCCCGACCCCCACTGCTGGCAACCATGAACATCTCCGAACTGAAGACCCCCATCCGGATCTACTGGGACCTGGCGCCGCCGGGTCCCGGAGTCCCGGACCCCGCATCAATCGCCGGCCAGATCATCGATCTGAAGATCCTGAGCGCTGATCTCACCGCACAGACTGCCGACGCCGCGCTGCTGACCGTCCTTGAGCGGCTCGCCACGGGGCGGATCGCCGTCTCCCTCACCCTTCCCGTAGCCGGAATCACCCCCGAACTCCTTGCCGACCTTGCACCGTTGCGGCTGAAACAGCTCTCCGTCGGTCTGGGGGCGTTCGCAGATATGGCAGCGGCGGTCGACGGGCTTCTCACCTCCGCACGGCAGGCGGGAGTGTCGATCGGGATATCTTTCCCGGTGACGGGGGGCAACTACCGCGAGATTCCGCAGGTTGCCGCGTTCTGCGTCGAGCGCGGCGTGCCGCTGGTGCTGCCGATGCAGCGTCTCACGGCGGGTGAGGTTGCGTTCCGGTTGAGCGGGGCGGAGCGGCGGGAGCTGACGGAGAAGCTTTCGGGGATCGAGGGCCGGGAGACGGTGCGGGTCACCATCCACGACCCGTTTCTCTGGCGGGCGTTCTACCCGGAGGTGCAGTTCCCCAACGGGCGCTGCCAGGCGGCGAACACCATGCTGCATATCGCCGCGGACGGCGAGGTGCACCCCTGTCCCACGCTCCCCGTTTCGCTGGGGAACCTGGGCAGGACGACGCTTGCGGAGATCGCCGTCTCCGCCGGCAAGCGGGAGGTCCGGGAGCGGATCATGCGCACCCCGGCGGGGTGCGGGCTGTGTGCCGATCGTGCGGACTGTCTGGGGGGGTGCCGCGGGCGGGGACTGTTCGTTACCGGCTCGTGGGACGAGCCCGATCCGGGGTGCGGTGTGTGACGTAGCCGGGAAAAAGCTTTTGGACGCGGATCAGATCTGATGAACGCGGATCAGGACACACAAAGAAGCTTACAAACGTTCGATATGGATTCACCTTGCCGGTGAGTCCATTTTTTATCGGTTGTTATCCGCGGTTATCTGCGTCCAATTACTGTTGTTGGGGTTAGTTACGCGGTGCGTTCCCGGTAGAGGAGCGACGTGAACAGGATGAAGATGAAGCCGGCGAGGACCGCGATCTTGCCGTAGAAAGGCACACCGGCCGCCGTGGCGGCGATCCCCCACGACTGCACCAGTGCCCCGCCGATGAACATCCCCAGCACCACCATCCCCGCATCCGCATCGCCTTCTCCCGCCTTGATCAGCTGCCGGAACGGGCAGCCGCCGATCAAGACCGAGATCCATCCCACCAGCCCCATGCCGAGAAAGCTCCAGAGATGGTTCAGATGGGCGCCGGGCTGACCGGCCATGCCGGCGTGGAACCGGCCGGTGGCGACGTTGAACGCCACCGCGGCGACGCAGAAGGCCATGAACCCCCAGATCATGTACGAGCGGAGCCCCATGAGCAGGGCATCGCGCACGCTGCCGGTGATACAGAAGCGGCTGCGCTGGGCCAGCGCCCCGAGCAGGAGGCCGGCGCCGAGCGACAGTGTCCAGGGGGCGTACTCGGCGGCGCTGCCGTTGGTGGACGCCAGGAGGAACCCGGGGCGCAGCAGCAGGAACAGGAGGAGCAGGACGAAGAAGGCGGGAACGAGCAGACCGCTCCCCCCCTTGTCGCGGCGGTGCAGACCGAGATCCACGCCGTGGGCCATGCTGCGGAACCCGACCCAGACGCCGGCCACGAGGCCGAGCACGCCGGCCACGGCGGTCAGGTCGCCGGCGGAGAGGCGGAGGAACAGCTTGATGGGGCAGCCGATGAAGATGGCGCACCCCACGATCAGGAAGATACCGGAGACGAGCCGTTGCAGCGGCGCGCTGCCGCCGCGCGATTTGAACTCGCGGCCGGCGACTGCGCTGACGACGGCGCCGAGCACGAAGCCGATCAGTTCCGGACGGAGGTACTGCATCCGCTGGTTGTCGTGGAACCCCAGCGCGCCGGCGCTGTTCTCGATGAAACAGGAGACGCAGATCCCCGAGTTTTCCGGGTTCCCCCAGACGGCCAGCAGTACCCCCAGCGCTCCCAGCAGGGCCCCGGTCAGCACGACGATCCAGAAGTGGCGGTCACGCAGCTTTTCGGTCATTCACACCCTCCGGCAAGCCTGCTCTTGAGGTAGTTGACGTTTTTCATGGCGGTGGCGAGGGATGCGTTGTCGGGGTTTGCATGGAAGCGGCTGGCGATTGTCCTGCCCGCCGTGTCCACGAGGCGCTGGATATCGTCGCGCCGGGAGAGGGGGCTGTTCCGGTCGATATAGTCGCCGCTCAGCTTGATCCCCTGGACGTAGTTGGCGATCGCCTCGTCGTCCGCCCCGAGCTGGTGCTGGATCTCCCCCTTCAGGATGAAGCTGTGCGCCTCACCGGGATAGGTGCGGGCCAGTTCGTCCAGCTTGAAGAGGGCCCCCTGCAGGTCGCCGGCAGTGCGCATCGTCTCCACGGGGGCGTACAGCTTCTGGAGAAAGGCCACCCGCGCCTGGGTGGCCATCTGCTGCTCCATGGCCTTGGTAATGGATGCGTTTGCGCGTGAGCCGCCGGCGTCGGGAGACTTTGTGGCGAGCAGTACCAGGAGGGAAATTGTAGCGGCCGCAAGCAGGGCCACGAGCAGCCAGTCGAACCTGTCCTTGAGCATGTGTCCTCAGTATTTCTGATAGGGGGGCATGTTGACCCGGCGGGCCATGTCGCGGATCGGGTCGTAGTCGCTGTCCAAGAGCTGTTCGAAGCCGTCGTCCCATGCCGCTTTGAGGACCTTGACCCGTTCGCCGTCGACCTCCACCGTGTCCGTCGGCTTGAGATCGAGGAGCGCCTGGCGGAACTTTTTCACCAGTTCCGGGTCGACATTCTTGGCGGCGCCGAAGGTGCAGTAGGGGATGATGGGGGTCTGGGCCAGGATGACGAAGTCGTCGGGGGATATCTTCCCTTCCCGCGTCATGTTCTCCATATCGAGGAGCGGGGCGGCCCCCACGTCGTACTTGCCGTACAGGACGCCGTAGATGAGTTTCTCGTGCTTGTACGAGCCGGAAGGGATGGCGTAGTATGCCAGGTCCTTTTCCGGATCAATGCCGTTCCGGAGCATGAGGTCGTATTCCGCCAGGTAGCCGGTGGGTGCCAGCTGGGGGCCGAAGACCATCCGTTTTCCCTTGATGTCGCTCAGTTTCGTGATGCCGCTTCCCTTGCGGGCGATGATGGCACCGCCGGACCGGGCGCCGAAGTTGCCCCGCTTGTCCGATGCGATCAGCTGGATATCGTAGTGTTTCTTCAGGATGATATAGAGGAGCGAGTTGGTGTGGGTGAAGGCGAACTCGCCACTCTTGAACCGCTTTTCGAAATCCACGGTGTCCACCGGCACGGGGATGAAATCGATGTTCAGCTTTTCCGACAGGTACTTGGCAAGCGGGGTGAAGCGCTGCATCGTCTCCTGCTGGTTGTTGCAGTTCATGAAACCGATCCGCATGACCGGCCGTTTCTTGGTTTCCTTGCAGCCGGACAGGAGCATCGTCGGGATCAACAGGGTCAGCAGGAGGATGCGGCAGGTGCGGCGGAGGGGAGCGGTACGGAATTGCATAAGCGTCTTGGTCTCCAATCTGATCGATTCGTGCGCAAAATCCGTTTTTTAATATATCAAAGTCGCGTCGATTAACGCAACAGCTTTGACCCTGTCTTGGAAATGATGGCCGGCGACCTTCTGCCGGCGCGGCAAAACGCCGCTACGGGGCCCGCTCCGAAAGGAGTTGCCACGGGAGCGGGTAACATGCTAGGTTTTGCCCATGCCGATCTACCTCGACAATGCGGCGACCAGCCATCCGAAACCCGAGACCGTCTACCGCGCCATGGAATACGCCCTGCGGGAGATCGGGGTCGGCCCGGGACGGGGGACGCACCGCCGGGGGCTGGAGGCGACCCGCCTCGTATTCGACGCCCGCGAGGAGGCGGCGCGGCTTCTGGGGACGGACGATTCCTCGCGGATCGTTTTCACCCACAGTGCCACCGAGTCGCTCAATATTGCCGTCTCCGGCATGCTGCGGGCGGGCGACCGTGTGGTCACGACGACCATGGAGCACAACTCGCTGATACGGCCGCTGTACCGCGCGGCGCAGGGTGGGGTGGAGGTAACGCGCGTTTCGTGCGGCCCGGACGGCCTCGTCGACCCGGCGGACCTTGCCGCCGCCGTGCGCCCCGGTACAAAGCTCGTCGCCTTTTCCCATGTCTCCAACGTGACCGGCACGATCCAGCCGCTGGGCGAGATCTGCCGCATCGCGAAGGATGCCGGCGCCTTCGTGCTGGTGGATGCGGCCCAGAGCGCGGGGATCATCCCGCTGGACGTGACGGCGGACAGGATCGACCTTCTGGCGGCACCGGGGCACAAGGGGCTGTTCGGCCCGCCCGGCACGGGAATCCTCTACGTGGGGAAGGGGTGCGCTCCGCAGCCGTTTCTGGTGGGGGGGACCGGGGGCTCCTCGGCGGACCCGGAGCAGCCGGCCGGATTTCCGGAGCGGCTGGAGAGCGGAACCCTCAACACGCCGGGGATCGCCGGCCTGAAGGCGGGGCTGGAGTTCGTGCGGCAGACGGGGATCGAGACGATCCGGCGGCACGAGCTGGCGCTCGCCGAACGGGTGCGGGAGGGGCTCCTGGCGCTTCCCGGCGTCAAGGTGTACGGTCCCGCCGCCGTCGGGCAGCGAAGCGGCGTCGTGTCGTTCACCCTGGACAATGTCGATCCGTCGCAGCTCGGTTTCACCCTGGACCGGGAGTTCGGCATCGAGGTCCGGGTCGGCCTGCATTGCGCGCCGGAGGCCCACCGTACCATCGGTACCTTCCCGGCCGGCACGGTCCGGGTCAGTCCCGGCTGGTTCACCACCCCCGACGATGTCGACGCCTTCCTGGCGGCACTGCAGACCGTCGTGCGCCGCACCGCGTAACCCTCCCTACAGCCGCACCAGTTCGTAACTCCTGCTCCCCAGGCCGATTCTCTCCGCATGCTCCAGCTGGATCTCCCAGTCGATCTCCGGATGGACCCCCCGGAACTTGTCGCCGCCCGGCTCCAGGCCGCTCTGCAGCGCCGTATTTGCGTTGCCGGGGGCAGTGTTCACCAGGTCTGCACACGCCTGGTCCAGGGCGACCGGGTCGGTGGAGGCACAGATGCCGATGTCGTTGACGATGGGGGCGTCCGCATGGCCGTAGCAGTCGCACGCGGGGGAGACCTGGGTGATGAAGTTGAGGTAGACGGTCTTTCCCTCCTTCCCCTTCACCGCGCCGAGGGCGTATTCGCTCATCTTCCGCATGGTGAGGGGGGCCGCCTCGTCCCACTGGATCTTTACCGCCTTCTCACGGCAGACGGTGATGCAGCGCCCGCATCCCGCGCATGCCTCGGGGGAGATGCGCGCCCGCCCCTCGATGAACGAGATGGCGTCGTGCACGCAGGCCTTGAGGCAGGCGCCGCAGCCGGTGCAGTACTCCTCGGCGACCTCCGGTGCGACGGTGGAGTGCTGGATCAGCTTTCCCTCCCGGCTGGCGCACCCCATCCCCAGGTTCTTCAGGGTGCCGCCGAATCCGGTCAGTTCGTGGCACTTGAAGTGGGAGACCGCCACCAGGGCGTCTGCCTCCACGATCTCCGTGCCGATGCTGACCCGCTGGAGCAGTTCGCCGGGGATCTCCACCCAGTCGGCGGTGTGTCCCCGGAGCCCGTCGCACATGATGAGCGGCGCTCCCACAACCGCAAAGGCGAAGCCGTTCTCGACGGCGCAGGTGAGCGCCGAGACCGCTTCCTTCCGCTCCCCCGGGTACAGGGTGGAGGAGTCGGTGAGAAACGGGCTGCCGCCGGCCTTTCTGATCTCCTCCACCACCCGGCGGATGAAGACGGGGCGCACGAAGGTGTGGTTCCCCCGTTCGCCGAAATGCACCTTCACCGCCACCAGGTTGCCGGCGGCGATACGACTGCCGATCCCGCACCGCTGCATCAACCTGCCGATCTTGTCGAACAGGTTTTCCTTGTGGCCGGCACGCATGTCGGCGAAATAGACGGAGCTCTTCATGGTGGTATCCTCCCCGGGGTCGTTGCTGCCGGTCCCGACGCTACCACAGGAGGTCTGCGTTTGCAATACGACCCGGCGGCGTCGCAAAGTTTTCCTTGCGGTTGGCAATTATTGTGCTATCTTTTCATTAAAATGATATGCCGCAATGGGGATCATAATGGCTACGGTGACTGAGGAGCGAGAACTCTGGTTGATGGGGCTTGGCGAGCAACCGCATCGCGGCGAGATCGTCGAGGGATATATCCGGCAGGCCGGGTACGGTGTGAGGAGTGTGGGGCTGGATGCGTTTGCCGACGGCCGTCCCTTGGGGATCGTGCTCGACATCTCCCCCTTTTCCGCCGACGGTTGGGGGGAGCTGCTGCGGCTCAAAAGCAGTCCCGAAACCCGT
>JAJYBI010000008.1 GCA_021779095.1 Deltaproteobacteria bacterium | reverse complement strand
CGGGCGCTGCCTTGACGAGATCAAACAGGCCTTCGCGGCCGGGCGCGATATAGGCACTGTGCTGGATATAGTCGGGCGACCAGAAGCGTTCGGCCGCGGCATAGTCGCGCTTGTTGAACAGCGTATGAAACGCTTCCAGGACGAAATTCTTGTTTTTCTCTTCGGTGCTCATTGTTTTTCTCCTTTGGTTACCGTGCTGTGGTCTGTTTGCGACGAAATATCATGCAGGTGGCTGTGGCGTGAGCGTAAAGCGTGCCATCCTTATCTCTGAGCGTTCCCTCCGACACTCCAAGAGAGTTTGAAATATTAATAAGTTTTCTATCGAGTACCTTGGAGTAGCCGAGAAGGCCGTTATCTGCGGCCATTAACCTCCCCACTCTCTTTTGAAGCCCGCCGTCCAGGTATGCCAGTTGAGCAAGGGACTCCAGTAAAACAGAGGCCACACCCTGCATAATAACCAGTGTAACCGGGGCCGTGTTCGCCGTCCAGCCAGGGTTTATGCTGAACAAAATTGACATAAAGACATTTCGCCTTATCGTGCCCGTCCTTGGTAATTGCGTCACCTGGACATCGCGCGATGCAGGCTCCGCATTCGCCATTTGCGTAAAAAGTGCAATTTGCCAGGTGATGTGTGTAAGGTCTTGGAGTAGGTTCCAAGTTCGTGTTGATCACAAAACTGCTGCAACGCACCCCGATACCCTTTGGCGTAATAAGCCCATCGTTAAGGCTGAAGGTACCCAAACCAGCTGCATAAGCCATGTGTCTATGGGACCAGTAAGAGGCAAGGGGCTCGGGAGGAAAAACAATACTGAAAAAGGGCGTCTGATCCGGAGCAACAGCTTCCACCCCAACGCTCTCGAGTGAGGCGATGATATGTTTTACAAGTTCATTGTTGAAATCTTCTCCCTTCCAGAGGGTATGGTTCCAACGCAGAGTCGGCCCATGCTTTTCCAGGGCATTCACCCTCATCGTTTCCCGATTGTACGGTAAGGCAAAGGCAACCACGGTGACCTTCTCCACCACAGGAGTTTCAACCTTGCGCACCTCTGTTAGATACTTTTCCAGGATCTCGCGCGGCATGAAGTGGTCCTTATGCACCGCCTTCTTATACTTTCCGAAGATAGGGTCGTCGCCGTTCGCATAACCGATTATGGGAGCTTCGAAGATGGGCGCCCCGTCGAAATTTTCAAGTCTATTGGACGGGCTATTCGCGACATAGTCTAGAATCGCCCACTCAATAAACCCTTTCGGGTCCCTATCGAATTCCTCTCGTTTTTCAAAATCTACTGGCTGTTTGGCCGACTGTTGATCAAAATTCATGGCGCCTCTCTCCTAGCCTCAACAAGGTTCCCTTCGCGAGTGCTTAACGGGTAGCGTTGTAAGTTGCCCTATACACAGTCCGCAGCGTCACAGGACACACTGCACCCCGCTGCCGTTTCGGGCGGGTCCCACACATCCGTTGCAGGATATGCAGAGAGCTGGTTTCGTGTAACCGGCCTTCCATCGCCCTACCAGGTCCGGTTCACTGATGAGGGGACGGCACAGGGAGATGTAGTCGGCGACGCCATCACGCACAATGCTTCCAGCCGCCTCCAGGGATCTGATGCCGCCCACCAGCAGCAGCGGGATGCCGATCCGTTGCTGGTAACGAGCCGCAGCTTCGCGGTAGTAGGACTCACTCTCCGGCGACTCGGCGACCCCCGTCCTGAAGCTCCTATACTTTCCGGGGGGAGTACCGCCACTCATCTCGATAGCGTCAACACCAGCCTTCTCCAGCATGGCACATACCTCCAGGCTCTCATCAGCCGAGAGGCCATTCTCTACGAAGTCCTCTGAATTGATCTTCACCAAGACCGGATAGTTTTTGCCAACCCCCGTCCTCACGGCCTGAACGACTTCGAGCAGTAATCGAGCGCGGTTCTCCAGGTTTCCGCCGTACTGGTCCGTCCGCTGGTTGAAGAAAGGTGACAGGAATTGGGAAAGCAGATATCCGTGTGCCGCATGGAGTTGCACCCCGTCGAAGCCCGCTCTTTTTCCCCTGGCTGCAGCCTCACCGAACGCGGCAACCACCTTGTCTATTTCCGTCGAGGTCATTTCGCGGCAGAGGGGAAAGAGATCGGACCCGTTTGCGGAAGGGCCTGAAGGCTCCGTGCCGGTCAAGGCGCTCGGGGCATAGCACCCCCCGTGGGCCAACTGCAGGAACACCTTGCCGTGCGCCTCGTGAACGGCCTTCGCCATATCGGCGAGCCCAGGCAGGAACCGATCATCATGAGCGGCCAACTGCCAGGGAGCGGCCCTTCCGTCCAGGGTGACAAAGGCCATCCCGGTGATGAGCAAGCCGACACCGCCGCGTGCCCGTTCCACAAGCATGCCGACATTTTTCGGCGTACAGAATCCGTCGTCGTCGGCAAGTCCATCCCAAGTCGCGGAATACAAGAACCTGTTGGAGATCGATACTCCGCCAATGGTCGTTTCCTGAAAAAGCTCCTGCATTGCCACTCTACCGTGCTCTGTTGTTGACATCTTCTCTCCACCTCAATGTTTGTTTCCTGCCATGCGCAAATCAGGCAGCGTTACTGCCGACTACCATTAGGGATGGAGCCCCTATCGCTCTGTATCCCAGAAAACCATAGCTCTTTCATTGACTAGACCGGTCTACTTAAAAACAAGAACAAAAATAGAAGGTGCCGAGAAATCCCACTCAAAAGGCTCAGCTACCCTCTAGCCCAGAAATACGTCGAAATAGAGATGGATAAAGTTCCTCAGCGGTTCGACCGACTTCTTCACCTTTGCACGCAACAGAGCACCTTCGAAGGAAGCGACGATATTCTCCGCGAGCACCGCGGGTTCGACATCGACGGGGACAGCCCCTTCCTCGAGGGCTTCTTCGAGAATCACGGCAAGGGAATCGATCCACCTCTGGAGAGCATCCTCCAGACGCTGCCGGAACGCCTCATGCTGATCGGACATTTCAAGCGACAGGTTGCCGATCAGGCACCCTTTGGAGCAGTTATTATCTTCAAACCGGGAGATAAGGGCTTCCAGGGATTTCCTTATCCGAACAAGGGGAGGCAACGAGACATCTTCCATGAGCGGTTGCATCAGCCCGCCCATGTCGGAAATGAAGAGGTCAATGACGGAAAGGCCGAACTCCTCCTTGCTGGAGAAGAAGTTGTAGAAAGACCCCTTCGGCACGTTTGCCTGCTTCAGGATCGACTCGATGCCGGTACCGTTGAACCCCCTGGTATGGATGATGTCGAGTCCAGCCTGGACGATGTCTTCTTTGTTGTGTGTGCGTTTCATGGCTAAAACATAGACCGATCAGTCTAATCAGTCAAGCCGTTTTTTCCTTGATCCCCTTCGTTGCCGACACATGGGGATTTCCTGGCGCCCTTGGCACCTTTACGTGAGATACGCCACTACCGGAACTCCGGCGGCAGCGTCTTCAGCCGCCATTCCTTCGGCGCGTCCCCCTTCCCCGTCAGAGCCCATTTCTGCCGGTCCACCAGTGTCTTCAGGGTGACCGACGGCGGCACGTAGTAGTCGAACTCCACCACCGCCCGGGCGGTGCCGTGCTCCTTGTCGTACACGAGGCTCCGCACGCGATAATCGGTGACCTTCACGCTCCGGGCCGCCTCCGCCCGCCGGTTGCACTCTTCCAGCAGCGGCGGGTCCACGAACTCCGTGCAGGCCTTGTCCATCTCCTGCCAGCGGATATGCGCGTTATAGCCCCGCGTGGCCTCGTCGAGGGATTGGGCGTTGCGCTCCAGTTCGAGGCTCTGGCAGGAACAGAGCAGGCCGGCGGCAAGCAGTGCCACCAGTATCCTTTTCATGGGGTATCCTTTCGCGCGGGAAGCTCCCGGATGAACCGCACCAGCTCGGCGGCGATGCCGAACCGGCCGAAGGGGGGGATCAGATAGAAACCGCCGACCATGCCGTGCGCCGCGGCGATGAACTCCCGCGCGATGGCGAGCCCCTCCCGCGCCCCCTCTTCCTTCTCCCTGCCGGCCATGCGACGCCGGATCGCGTCGGGGATGCTGATCCCCGGCACCTCGTTGTGCAGGTACTCGCAGTTCCGCTCGCTCACGAGCGGCAGCACCCCCGGCAGGATCGGGATCGACAGGTGGCGCGTGCGGTCCAGCATCTCCCTTAAAACCGCCAGGTCGAATACCGGCTGGGTCTGGACGAAGGCCGCGCCGCCGGCGACCTTCTTCTCCAGCCGCGCCACCTGTACCTCCATCCGGGGGGAGTTGGGGTTGAACGCCGCACCGATGGTGAAGCCGGTGCTCCCGCCGATGGGGTTCCCGAGGCCGTTGACACCGGCGTTCAGGCCCGCCATCAGCTCGATGAGCCCGTAGGAGTTGAGGTCGTACACCGACGTGGCGCCGGCGTGATCGCCGATGCGCGCCGGGTCGCCGGTCACCGCCAGCAGGTTTTTTACCCCCAGAAGATGCGCCCCCATCAGGTCGGACTGCATCCCCAGGAGGTTCCGGTCGCGGCAGGTGATATGGGCGATCACCTCGATCCCCACCTCCCGCTGGATCAGCTGCGCCAGGGGGAGGTTCCCCATCCGGACGCGGGCGAGCGGGTTCTCCGCCAGGTTGATGGCGTCGGCCCCCGCCGCCTTCAACACCCGGCTCCCCTCCAGCACCTTGCCACAGTCGAGCCCCCGGGGCGGGTCCAGCTCCACCGTCACCACCGGCCGCGTCCCCCAACCGGCGAGAAAGCCGCCCGTCGGCGTCGGTTCGGCGGCGGGCGTTGCCGGAGATGCCGCCACGGGATGCACCGTGCGCGGCGCCGGCCGCATCCCCGCAACGGCGGCGGCAATGGCGCGGATATGGTCGGGGGTGGTGCCGCAGCACCCCCCCACGATCTGTGCGCCGGCCGCCACCATCTCCCGCGCCATCCGGGCGAAGTAGTCGGGGGTGGTGCGGTACAGGTAGCGTCCCTCCACGTACTCGGGAAAGCCGCTGTTGGGGCAGGCGATGAGCGGCAGCGTTGTCGCCCGCGCCATCCGCTGAACGATCTTCAGCACCTCCAGCGGGCCGGCGCTGCAGTTGGCACCGACGGCGGCAGCACCTGCCCGCTCCAGCACCACCGCCACCGCCTCCGCATCGGCGCCGCCGGCGGTGCGCCCCCCCTCCTGGAACGCCATGCTCGCCACCACCGGCAGGCCGGTTCCCCGGGCGGCCGCAAGAGCCGCCTGCAGCTGCCCCAGGTCGGTGAAGGTCTCCAGCAACAGGAGGTCCACCCCCCCTTCCGCCAGGGCGTCCGCCTGCTCGCGGAAGAGTGCCGCCACCTCGCCGGAGGCCGGCTCCGCATCCTCACCACGGGTCCGCACCAGCGGTCCCATGGAGCCGGCGACGAAGACGTCCCGTCCCGCCGCGGCGTCACGGGCGAGCTCCGCCCCCCTGAGGTTGATCTCCCGCACCCGGCCGCCGAGGCCGATCGGCTGCAGCCGGCTCCGGTTGGCGCCGAAGGTGTTGGTCTCGATGAGCTGCGCACCCGCGTCCAGGTACTCCCGGTGCAGCTCCCGCACCAGCTCCGGACGCACCAGGTTCAGGTGCTCGAAGTTGGCGTCGAGGCTGACCCCCTTGTTGTAGAGCATGGTGCCGACGGCGCCGTCCGCCACCAGCACACCGCCCTTGAGTCTGTCGATGAAGTTCAAACGTCTGCTCCCGTTTTCATTCCCTCACCCGGCCTTTGGCCACCCTCTCCCCGAGGGAGAGAGATAGAGTGAGGGCGCATCAATTCCGAACCCACCCTCAGCGATCCCCGCCGGTGCCGATGGGGATCTCGAACTCGGCGCCGTCGCGGCTGAAACGGACCCTGTCCCGCTTGATCTCCACCACCCGCGCGCCGGCGACGACGGTCCCCTCGGTCACGGGTGATCCGTTCACCATGGCGATCCGGTCGCTTTCCCCCTTCTGCCAGGCGATCCCCGATACGGTCAGCGGCTGGGAGGGTGGCGGCGGGGCAAGGGCGCGGTCCATTGTCTGCGTCTTTGGCAGGGTACGTGGCGAAGCCTGCTTCAGCCGCGCTTCACGGGAGCCGCGGGGTATCGCCGCGAGGGGCGCCGTGGTCTCGGGCTCCTCAAGCGCCGGCATCGGCGGTACCGCCTGGGCCCTTCGCGGTACCGCACTCCGCGGGACCGCCATCCGCACCGGCCCGGTCTCGTCGGCCGGGATCGGCTCCCCACCCTCCACCTCCCGGTCGGGGACGGCGGTCGGGACCGTCACCTCTTCCGTCGCCGGCACCGTCGGCTGCGCACCCGCCACTCCCTCCGGCGCCGGCCCCCGATGCGGCGAGGCCTGCGGCGCCGGTTCCGGAGCGGTGCGGGGGGAGATGCCGTTCATCACCGCAACGGTGGCGGCAACTGCCAGGACCACGGAGACCAGGATGGCGGTGGGAGCGCGCCACCGCGGGCCGGACGGTGCCGGACGGAGAGTGACGTGAGGGGTCTCCCCACGGCGGGCCGCCTGCTGCTCCTCGAGTTTCCGCAACGCCTTGAGAATCGAACTCATGACCGCCCCCGCGTATCCGCTCCCAGAGACGGAACAGGATATAGTCCGCTCCTGCGGTACAGGAGCAGCAGTGTCTGTGCATTGAGCGCACCGTCGGCCTTCAGCCCGGCGGAGGTCTGGAACGACCGGAGTGCGGCGCGCGTCCGGCCGTCCAGAAGCCCGGTCGGTTCGCCGGCATAGTGCCCCGTGCCGGCCAGCAGCAGCTGCAGCCGGATCAGCGCCACCGCGTCCCCCTTCTTTCCCGGATGCAGCGGGATATCCTGGTAGTTCTTCCAGAACAGGTAGGCGTGCCCGGTCCAGAGCCGCTTCAGCGCCGGCAACGCCATCGGGGAGCCTACCGCCGCGGCCGGCACCAGCCCGGCACGGCCGTCCCGGTATCGGGCCAGGGCGACGATCCGGCGGCCGCCGTGCGGCTCCCGCAGCTCCAGGAGCGCCGGGGTGTCGAGCCGCACGAGTTGCTCCAGGCTGCCGGAAAACCGTATGAGCTCCAGCCGCCGCTGCCGGGCGAGCCGCGCCAGATGAGCGGGGGTGGCATCGCCCCCCTTCTCGGGCATGAAC
Organism: Deltaproteobacteria bacterium; assembly: GCA_021779095.1. GTDB lineage: Bacteria > Desulfobacterota > Desulfuromonadia > Geobacterales > JAJYBI01 > JAJYBI01. Next base: position 115,816 of record JAJYBI010000008.1, on the reverse strand, counting down.
GCCACGTGCCACGCCTGGGCCAGGGCGTTGACCGCCTGGACCCTCTGGCGTGCCGGATCGGCCGGTACCGGGGCGGGCAAGACGGGTACGGGGGCCGCGGCCGGAGGGGATGGCGCCGCCGGCACCGGCGGGACGGCTGTCCGGCGCAGGTAGGGGGTCGCCACGACCACCGCGGCGACGCAGGCCAGGCCGGCGACGGTAAGGGTCGCCGTGCGCAGTCGGCGCCGCATCGTCCGGCCGAAGGTCTCACGCACCGCCTTCAGCGCCACCCGTGTCGTGATGGAGGGGCAGTCGTCGGCGAACCCGACCAGGAGCGCACGGTCGCAGATCAGGTTGATGAGCCGGGGAACGCCGCCGCTCGCCCGGTAGACGGTCTGCAGCGCACCGTCCGAAAAGAGCCGCTGCGAGGTGCCTCCCGCCGTCACCAGCCGGTGGACGACGTACTGCCGGGTGTCCGCCAGATCCAGCGGCAGCAGGTGATACCGCACCGTGATCCGCTGGTTCAGCTGGCGCAGCTGGGTGGACTGCAGGAGCGGCTCCAGTTCCGGCTGGCCGGTGAGGATGATCTGCAGGAGCTTGTCCGTCTCCGTCTCCAGGTTGGAGATGAGGCGGATCTGCTCCAGCACGGGCACCGGCAGGTTCTGGGCCTCGTCGATGACCAGCACCACCGTGTGGCCGGCGGCGTTCTCCTCCAGAAGAAACCGGTTGAGCCGGTCGAGCATCCCGGCAAGGCCGGTCTCCGCGCATGCGATGCCGTATTCGCGCAGGATCTCCTGCAAAAGTTCCTGGGCCGTCTGGCAGGGGTTGAAGATCAGGGCGATGCGGCAGTCGGGCCGGTCGAGTTCGCCGAGGAAGGTACGGAGCAGGGTGGTCTTGCCGGTCCCCACCTCGCCGGTCAGGAGGATGAAGCCGGCCCGGTTCGCGATGCCGTACCGAAGATGGGCGAGCGCCTCCCGGTGGTGCCTGCTGGGGAAGAGGAACCGGGGATTGGGGGTGATGGTGAACGGTTTTTCCGTGAACCCGTAGTAGGCGCAGTACATGGACGATCACGATCCCTTTCGGCGCGACGGCGGCACGGCCGTCAGGGCGCCTTCGCATCGAGCCGCTTCACCACGTTCAGCCCTTTCAGCAGCGCCAGCGCGCGATACAGCTGATAGTCGTTGTTCGGATTCGCGTCAAGGGCCGGGGGGAGTTCGTGGGGAACGGCCGGAAGCGCCGGCACCGCCTTCGGCGGGGCGGCGGAGGATGCCGGGTTCGCCTCGTCCGTTCCGGCGAGGTGGTTCAGCAGGTCCTTCTCCCGCAGCGCATGCTGCCGTTTCCCGCTGTAGTTGCTGAAGATCTGCCGCATGTCCCGCTGGCCGACGATGATATCGGGGGTGATCCCCTTCGCCTGGATGGAGCGGCCGCTGGGGGTGTAGTAGAGGGCGACGGTCAGGCTCAGGCCGTTGTTGCCGGGCAGCGGGATGACCGACTGCACCGACCCCTTGCCGAAGGTCTGGGTCCCCATGATGATCGCCCTCTTCTGGTCCTGCAGTGCACCGGCCACGATCTCGGAGGCGCTGGCGCTGCCGCCGTTCACCAGGACCACGAGGGGGTAATGGGGCTCCTTCTCGCCGATGCTGGCGTTCAGGTCGTGGCGCGGCGTGCCCGGCCTCCCTTGGGTGTAGACCACGAGGGCGTTGTCGGGCCGGTCGCCGATGAAGCGTCCCGCCACCGCCACCGACTCGTCCAGAAGACCGCCGGGGTTGTTGCGCAGGTCCAGCACCAGCCCCTTCAGGCTGCCGCCGCTGGCCGCGCGCATCCGGTTCAGCGCCTTGATCATATCCTGGGCGGTCCGCTCCTGGAACTGGGCGATCCGCAGGTAGCCGTACCCCGGTTCGAGGAGCTTGGAGCGCACGCTGGTGACCTTGATGATCGCCCGGGTCAGCTCGAAGCGATGCACCTTCACGTCCCCTTCCCGCAGGATGGAGAGGGTCACGCGGGTGCCCGGATCGCCCCGCATGAGGCGCACCGACTCGCTGATGGTCATGCCGTGGGTCGGCTTGCCGTCGATCTTCCAGATGTAGTCGTTGGACCGGATGCCGGCACGGTAGGCGGGGGTATCCTCGATGGGGGAGATGACGGTCAGCTTGCCGTCCTTGATGTTGATCTCGATGCCGAGACCGCCGAACGAGCCGCTGGTGGCGATCCCCATCTCCTTGTACGATTCCGGCCCCATGAACGAGCTGTGGGGGTCGAGGCTCGCCAGCATCCCCCTGATGGCCCCGGTGACGAGCTTCTTCGTGTCCACCTTCTCCACGTAGTTGTCCTGGACGAGATGCAGCGTCTCACGGAAGAGCCTCAGCCCCTGGGCATCGGACATCGTGTCGACATGGCGCCGCATCTGGAGAACGGCAATCACCGCCATCGCCACCAGGGCACCGGCTACCCCTCCCAGTGCGATCCGTTTCAGTTTCTTTCCGCTCACCGTGACTCCCGTCTGGCGTGGTATGGGACCGCTGCCCGCGCAGTACCCCGAACCCCAACTGTATGTTCCGGCAGGAATCTTGTCAACCGGATAGTTTCAGGAGGAGATCCGTCACGTTCCGCCGTTCCGGATCGCCCGCAGGAGGGTGGCCCCGTTGTCCGCTCCGGTCGGCGTCGGGAGTGTCGGGACGGTGGTTCATCACCACGACCACGAGCCAGCAGGCGAGGAGTTCCGGCGATGCGGCGGCAAGGGAGAGAAGGGTGGCGGGAAGACGGGCGCTCTCCGCCAGGGCGGGAATCACCGCCGCGCCGGCGAAGCCGGTGACGCCGTCCCCCGCAAGCTCCCACGGACCGGCGGCGGCGCGGGACATGAGGTATGCGGAGATCTGATCGGGGAGGTTCATGACATACTCATGCCGCTACACACAAGGCAAGACTCTGTATCGTGCTCCCTCCCCTTCAAGGGGAGGGATGGGGTGGGGATGGGTATCGTTCGGCGGTTGCCCCCATCCCCCTCCTGTCCTCCCCCTTGAAGGGGGAGGAACTTGCTGCCAAGTCGGAGTTATTGGAAAGTATTACCTGCCTGTTCGCCGACGACCGCCAGCGCCTCCGCCAGCGGGTCGCCGGCGCCGTCCAGCCAGTGGATGGCCGTGCCGTTTCGCTCCATCCGGCGAAACCAGGTGTCCTGCCGCTTGGCGAAGTCGTGGATGGCACCGTTCAGCTTCTGGAACAGGTCGCTCTCGTTCAGCTCCCCCTTGAGATACCGCGCCACGAACCGGTACTCCAGCCCGTAGAACTCCAGCCGCTCCCACGGGATGCCGCCGGCGTGCAGCCGCTCCAGCTCCTCGATCAGCCCCCCCTCCAGCCTCTCCTTGAGCCGCCGCGTGATCCGCTCCCGCAGCACGCCCCGCTCCCACCGGACGCCGAAGATGAGCGGACGGATATCGGGCAGCGGCTCCGGTGCATGGTCCCGCTCGTAGAGGGCGATCTCGATGGCCCGCATGATCCGGTCGGGGAGGAGGAGGTCGGTGGTGTTGTGCAGCCGGTCGGAGACGGCCCGCAGCCGCTCGCCCAGTTCCGCGACGGAGAGCGGCGCCAGCTCGGCCCGCAGGACCGGGTTCTCCGGTACCGCCACGAGCCGGTACCCCTTCAGCACCGACTCCAGGTACATCCCGGTCCCCCCGACGAGGAGCGGCAGCCGGCCGCGCCCCCGGATCGCCGCGAACGCCTCCAGGAAGCGGTGCTGGAACAGAAAGACGTTGAACTCCGCCCCCGGTTCCAGGATATCGATGAGGTGGTACGGCACCTCCCCGTACTCCGCCAGGTCCTTGCCGCTGCCGATGTCCATCCCCCGGAACAGCTGGCGGGAGTCGGCGGAGACGATCTCGCCGTCCAGGCGGCGGGCGAGCTCCACCCCGAGGCGGGTCTTGCCCGAGGCGGTGGGACCGAGGATGACGAGCAGATCGAATCTCATGGGCTGCTACTGTAGTGCGGCGGGCAGGTTTTGTCAAAGGGGGGGAGAGGAAAGGTCGGGCATCGTGCCGCCGCTGCGGCATCAGGATGGAGGGTGGTGTGGCGCGATCACCCGCGCCAGTTCCGCCGAGAGGTGCTTCAGGTCGTACGGCTTCGTGACGCTCCCCGTGAAGCCGTACGCGGCGTATTCGGCGACGGCCGTATCGCCGGAGTAGCCGCTGGAGACGATGAGCGGCACCTGCGGGTCCCCGGACCGGATCTGCTGCGCCGCCTCACGCCCCCCCATCCCGCCGGGGACGGTCAGATCCAGGATGATGGCGCTGAAGGGCGCCCCTGCCTGGCGGGCGGCCGCGTGCAGCCGGACCGCCTCGCCGCCGTCGATACAGGCGGTTGCGGCATACCCCAGCTCAGCGAGCATCGCCACGGCGACCTCCCGGATCATCGTCTCGTCGTCCATGACCAGGACCCGCCCCGTCCCGGCACGGGAGACCTCGCCCGGCGCCGGCGCTTCCACCGCCCCCTCCGGCGCCGCGGGGATCAGCAGGGTGAACGTTGTCCCCGCAGACGAGGTGGACGAGACCGTCACCATCCCCCCGTGCCGCCGGGCAATGGAGTAGACCGACGCGAGCCCGAGTCCGCTCCCCTCCGCCTTGGTGGAGAAGTAGGGGTCGAACACCTTCGGCAGGTGTTCCGGCGGGATGCCGGTCCCCTCGTCACGGACGTCGATCTGAACGTATCTCCCGGCCTTCAGCGGCTGCAGGTCTCCGTCCCGGACCAGGCGGTTTTCCATGGTCACCGTGACGGTCCCCCCGGACGACATCGCCTGCTTGGCGTTGATCAGCAGGTTGTTGAACACCTGGCTCATCTGGCCGGGATCGGCGTCGATGCACCATACGGAGGCCGGGCATTCCATGGTCCCCTTCACGTTGGCGCCCCGCAGGGCGAAGGTCAGGGACTCCTCGACGAGATGGCGCGGATCGACGGTCTTCAGCACCGGCTCCCCTCCCCGGGCGAAGGTCAGCAGCTGCCGGGTCAGCTCGCCGGCACGTTTTGCCGCCTTCTCGCTTTCGGCCAGGCACGAAATCACCTTGGGGTCGTCCCCCACCAGCAACCGGGCGAGGGAGATGTTCCCCAGGATGCCGGTGAGGACGTTGTTGAAATCGTGGGCGATGCCGCCGGCCAGCACGCCGAGGGATTCCAGCTTCTGCCCCCGCACCAGTTCCTCCTCCAGCCGCTGGTGCGCCTCGCGCACGGAGGTGATGTCCCGGGCGATCCCCAGGACGCCGATCAGGTTACCCTCCCCGTCGTACATGGGGGTCTTGATCGTCTCCAGCAGTTCGCGGTGACCGTCGGCGGCGAAGGTCACCCACTCCTCGTTGCGGGTCGGTCCCCCTGCGGCGATGGCCCGGCGGTCGTAGTCGCGGAAGAAGTCCGCCAGCGCGGTATCCACGAAATCGTAGTCGGTCCTGCCGACGACATCCGCCTCGGCGGCCCCGCAGAGCTGCTCGAACCGTGCGTTGCAGAAGAGGAACCGTCCATCCGGGTCCTTCAGCCAGACCAGATCGGGGATGGTCTGCAGGAGGGTGCGCAGCCGGGTCCGTTCACGGTCCAGGTGCCGTTCGGTCCGCTTGCGGTCGGTGATGTCCTCAACCACCTCGATGAACCCGTTTGGGGCACCGTCCGGGTCCCGGAGCGGCACGGTCCTGATCCGCACGGTCAGGCTGCTGCCGTCGTCCCGGACCCCCTCCGCGTCGGCACGGGCCATGCTCCCCGTCGCCATCGAGACGGTGCCGGGGCAATGGGTACAGACGGCCTCCCGTTTCTCGTACTCCTCGTAACAGTACCTGCCGGCGAACCAGTCGGTCGGGTGGCCGAACAGCTCCGCCTGGGTGCGGTTGGCCATGACGATCCGGTAGTTCCTGTCCACGACCGAGATCCCCAGCGGGATGCTGTCCATCAGGGTCCGGTAGCGCTCCTCGCCGGCAGCCAGCTCGGCGGTGCGCCGGTTGACGGCGCGGCGCAGCAAAAGGTTCCAGACCACGAGCCCGCAGACGAGCCCCACCGCCGCCGCGACGGCCATGGCGAGGTATCTCAGCGACCCGCCACCCATTAGCCCCGTTCCGTACCACTTCCGGTCGATACGCCGGTACTCCGCGGGGGAGATGGCGGCGAAGCCGCTTTCCACCGTCCCGAGCAGCGCGGCATTCCCCTTCCGGACTGCGCGGTGGAACGCGCCGACCTGCAACGGCCGGGTGGCACGAAACTCGTCGGTGAGACCGTACTTGTTCAGGTAGTAAAGGGCCGGCGGTTTGTCGGCAACGAAGATCCTGATCCTGCGTTCCGCCGCCGCCCGGACGATCGCCTCGTAACCGGGATAGTACAGCAGGTCGGTAACCCCCTGCCGCTGCAGCAGATCCACCGCCGCATCCCCTTCCTTCACCGCGACGGGAAATCCCCGAAGCGAGGCGGCGTCGGTGATCCCGCCAATATCGTTGTAGAAGAACGCCGGGACTTCGATGTTCTGGTACGGCTTGCCGAATTCGAGGAACCGGCGTCTTTGGTCCGTCTCGAAAACCGTATCGATCACATCGAATTCCCCCGCCTTCATGCGGCGGAGCGCCTCGCCCCAGTCCATGCCGTGCAACTCGGCACGGATGCCGGTTTTCCGTTCCCAGAGACGCCACTGGTCTACCAGAATTCCCTGCAGCTGCCCGTGGGCATCGAGAAATGAGAAGGGGGGGTAGTTGTCGTCGAGCACGACCCTGACGGAGCGGGGCGCGGCCGGGACATCCGCAGAGGAAACCACGCCGGCCACCAGGACGACCAGCAACGCGAGCGGGAAGACGATGCGGGAAAAGAAACGGGGCATGCAATGTTCCAAACCGCGGTCGGGAAGAAGTGACATGGAAATGTTATCGGTCAAAACCGCATCGACTTGAGCGACACGTTCCCGATAGCATTAGTCAAGCAGCGTCCGCATGTCAACAGCTAAAACACGGGTCGTCGCGACTGCACTGCCGGACGGTGCGGCAGGGGGAGACTACCGGACCCGGATCACGCGTTCGGCCAAGCGGACGAAATAGCCGGTCCGAGACCGCAAACGTGAACAGCCCTTGAAAACACGGAGTTTTCAAGGGCTGTTCACGTTCGGAGGCGATTCACATGCTGCGCTCAGTCGATCACGATCCGGTATTCGGAGTGGAGCGAGCAGCGCCGGCGGTTCTCGCCGTCAACGAGCCATCCCTCGCAGGCGATCGTGCCATGAGCCCGGGATTCGCCGCTCTTGATCAGTTCGTCGATGAACGGACCGTAGTCGAACCCGCCGTCCACGCATGCGTCCCGCGAGCAGTCGAGGCGGAATGCCGCCTCCGAATCCGGGGTGAAGATGATCTGCTGGTAGTTGGCGTCGGCCCCTGCCGCCGCCTGCTGGAACGCGACGAACAGGACGATCCTGGTGACATCGGGGTACAGCTCGGAGACCTTCTTGCAGCCGGTTTCGGTAAGACTCATCTGACCATCCTTCTCTGGTTGATTCGGCGGCGAAAGGTACGCCAATCCGGCGTCAGAGCCAGCGGCGCACCCGTGCGCGGTACGCATCGTATGCGGAACCGAACCGTTCTGCAAGCACTTTCTCTTCGGGGACGACCTGGAAGCGGGTGAGGTATCCCCCGCAGAGCGGCGCCGCCAGCAGCGCCCACCCCGACGAGAGGAAGATCCCCCACGCCGTCAGGAACAGCAGCAGCCCCACGTACATCGGGTTGCGGGTGAACCGGTAGATGCCGGAGGTAACCAGTGCGCGGGTCGCCGCCGGCCGCATCGGGTTGATGGTCGTGCGCGACCGGAGGAACGCGATCAGTCCGGCGGAATCGCACGCGGCCCCCAATGAGGCGATCGCAATCGCCGCCACGCGACAGAAGGCCGGGGACAGCGGCAGCACCGGCGTATGTCCGGCGACCCACCACATGGCGGTTGCGGCCAGGAGCGCCACCAGCGGCGGGGGGATCTTGAGTTCGAGAAATTGGAGGGTCATGTTTTTTGTCAACGGCTCAATGCGCACCGGCGGAGCAAAGCGGAGTCCGTGTACCGCCGCGGTTTATGCAAGGCTTGTGTCCTTATGAATTGGTGCCAGGCAAAAGCGGCGTTTCTCTCCAACGCTTTAAGGATGTCCCCTTACCCCCCCTTGTCACAACCGTCTGCCGCTTCTTGTAGGACGCGTGCCTCGTTGTATCAGGCAGCACGTCCCATCTCTTCACGAATGACTTTGCGCAGGGTCTCTTCAAGGCTGCCTGAACCTTTCGTGAGGTACTCCCGCAAGGCGTCATTGATCAGGGTCTGATACCCCTTGCCCGCCGCATCCGCACGGTTGCGAAACTCCTCAAGAATGGCATCGTCAAGATAAATCGTGATCCGTGTTTTCCCGGCCTGCGGCACGACAGCACCGCGTTTTGCATTGGAAAAATCGTATTCAGCCTTCATAGCATTCCCTTTCTTTTGCGGTTGCCGGGCGTGCCGAAATCAACCGGATTTCCTCGCCGCGGTACGTGAACACGACAACAAGAATTCTTCCGACGGCATCCACACCAATCGATACAAATCTCTGCTCTCCGCCTGCCTCCTTATCCTCGCGCGTCAGGGCCAGCGGATCAAACAGGACGGGCTCGGCATCGGAAAACCTGATCCCATGCTTGCGGAAGTTGGCTGCAGCCTTGCTTGGGTCGAATGTTATTTTCATGACCTGCTCAAGTGTATGCATATTATATGCATATGTCAAGAAAGGGAATCTGAAGGGTTTAGGCGGATGCGCTCAGTCCCAGAATATCCCCGTGGGATCGTTGACGAGTTCCACCATCAGCTTTTCCAGCGTATCCCGGTTCCTCCCCGTGGGATACGGCTGGCGCCGGTTCCGCCGGTCATACCAGTACAGCACCCAGATCCGGTTCTCCGGGTCGAATTCGAACTGGGCCACGTTCACGCGGTTCCACACACTCGGGTCGATGAACAGCGGTCGCGATTCCGTGAGGGTCACCCGGTTCCCCCGAATGGCGTATTCGAGTAAGACCGCGTCGCCGGTCCGTTCCTCGCAGAACACCCCGAGGAGCCCGATCACTCGGTGCAGCTCTATTTCAGGCAGGGCCATACGGCATCCACTTTCTCCGGAAACCAAAGTCGTTCGCGCAACGCCGCGCCACACTACAAGATGCAAAAACATTGAGGGATACAAAACCGGCTGCCAATGTTCCCGCAGCCGGCTCGAACGTTATACCGCGTTTTATGAGGATCGTCTATGGCAATTCATCCCGCTCACCGCAACGTACCCCGTCCCGCACATGACGCATCGATCTCGCTGCAGACTCGCCGCCCGGCCAGCCGGTCTGCCGGCCACGGCAGCGCTGACGCGAACGAGCTCCGCCACAACGGCCATCCCGCATATGAATACATGAAACATCTTCAAGTCCCCGCGCCTTTCTCCGATAAGGCTCACAGGCACCATGCCCGCTAAGCCGATCACGACGGCCCGTTCGACCAGTGCGGCATCGGCCGGCGCGACCTGACGCCGGTTGCCGACTATCCCCCGGAGAGGCCCATCCGATGAAAATCAAAACCAAGCTCCTCTTGAATGTGGCAATCATCGCCGCAATCATCCTGTCCCTCTCCTCCACCAGTTACGTCAGCATGCGCTTCATCAAACAGAAACTGACCGCACTGACCGAGAAGAGTACCCCCTTCCAGGTGCGGACCCTCGAATTTCAGCGTGCCATTCAGGGGATCACCACCGATCTCGTCAAGATCGGAGCGGCCGGCGACAGGAACGAGTTCGACAACTATGTCACGGAGGCGGGCAGATCCCTGGCGGAAGCCGGCACGGCCCAGCAGGAGCTGGAGGCGCTCTCCGGAGAGCGTTACACGACCGTCAGCGACCTGTCGGCCATCCGGGAATCCCTCTGCCGGGCGGTGGAATCGCGCCTCACCGCAGACGAAGACGCCGCCAGGGCGAGCAAGACCGTGCAGGCGCGCCTGAACGACACCCTGCATCTGCTCCGGAACCTGGACGCAGAAGTGAAGACCATGCAGGCTGCCAGTGCCGGCAGTTACGCCGCGGCGGTCAAGGACCGCGCCATCCTGGCCGACCAGCTCACCAGCCTCGAAATGGCCAGGTCGCAGCTCCGCGGCATCATGGCGGCACTCCTCCAGTTCCAGCGAAACGGGGCGAAACGGTATCTGAACGAGGCCAGATCGGCATCGAAACGGCTGCTCCAGAACGGCGATGTGAAGCGCAACCCGAAATTCATGGGCGAGGCCAAAAACCTGGCGGCGGAAATCGAAGAGTATTTCAGGGCAAAAGCGGCCAACGCCCCGGCCAGGTCGGAAGCCCTGCTCAACGATATTTCGGAGAAAACAGACGGCTTCTACGCCGGTCTGGAAGACATCCTGGAAGATATGTACGAGCGCAGCGACGCAACCCTGAAACGGCAGGAAACCAGTTCCCGGAAATCCGCCCTGGCCTTCAATGCGCTGGAAAGCAACTCGGAACTGGTGGCCAACGGCATCGCCCTGGACGGCATCGTTTCCCGGATGCTCACCGCCGACTCCACCGCGGCGGTGGACAGTGCACTGCGCATCGTCCAGGACCAGTTCGGCAAGATCCGCACGTCCGAAGGTGCCGTGGGAAACCAGCTGACCAAGATCCAGGCGACGCAGGAACTGGCATTGCTGAAAAAGGCCGGCGCATCTCTGGACGGGATACGGACGGCCGTCACCGCCCCGGATGGCGTTGCCAGCGCCATCCGGCGCAAGATCGACGCCCACGATGCCGTCGTCAGGGAAACGGACCGATTGAAGGAGATCGTCCTCCTGCAGGCGAGGAAAGGCAAGCAGACCGTCGTTGCCGCACGGGGAGAGCAGGAAAAGGCCATCGGCGCGGTGAACGGCATGATCAACAACAGCCTCACCATGATCATGGTCATCGGCGCCATTGCCATCCTGCTGGGCTTCGGGTTCGGCTACTGGATCTACCGGGCCATCGCCATCCCGCTGGCGCACCTGATCTGCTCGGCCGGTGAGATTTCGTCGGGAAACCTCAACTGCACCATCGAGACCGGGCGGAGCGACGAGATCGGGCTCGTACAGAGGGCCATGGCCGAGATGGTGGCCAGCCTGCGCACCATCGCCGAAAGGATCGGCGGAGCCACATCGAGCATGGCGAGCGGCTCGGAAGAGCTCTCGTCCACCGCCGTCACCCTTGAGCACGGCACCGTCGACCAGACGGCACGCATCGAACATTCCGCCGTCGCCATATCCCAGATGTCGCAGACCATTAACGATGTCGCCCGGAATGCGCACCAGACCGCCGGCACGGCGGAAACGACGAAAGGCACCGCGGCCGACAGCAAGAAGATGATGCATCACGCCATGGAGGAACTGAACCGTTTCGCGGAGACGATGAAATCTTCCGTTCGCCAGGTGGAAACGCTCGGCGAGAAATCGCGGGAAATCACCTCGATCGTCGACCTCATCAACGACATCGCCGACCAGACAAACCTGCTGGCACTGAACGCCGCCATCGAAGCGGCCAGGGCGGGCGATGCCGGACACGGCTTTGCCGTGGTGGCGAACGAGGTACGTACGCTCTCCGAGAAGTCCGGAGCGGCGACCGGCGAGATCACGCAGCGGGTGAACGATATGCGGGAACGGATCGACGGCACCGTCACGCTCATCATGGACGAGAGCAGCGCCATCGACCGGGTGGTGGAGATCGTCAACGGCTCCCTCTCTTCCATCGACAGGATCGTGGCCGACATCGAGGGGATTGCGGATATGGTGGCCCGGATTGCAACGGCTACCGTCGAGCAGTCCGCCACCGCCGACGAGATAACCGGCAATATCAACGAGATCGCCAACGTCGCCCGCCAGATCAGGTCGGCGTTCAGCGACGTCATGCGTTCGTCGCAGGACCTGGCCCACACTGCCGTGGACCTGAACGAAACCGCCCGGTGGTTCCGGCTCGGGGCCTGACCATTCTGCCCGCATACCGAGCCCGGTTCTTTCCCCTTCCCACCGCCTGCCGCTTGGGGTAGTATCTCCCTACCGACAGACGGGAGGAGATCATGCAGAAGGGGAAACCGGCGAAGAAGTATTCCCAGGCGGCGCGGCTGCACAACCTGGTGCGGCTCATCGAGGCACGCCACGGGGTGACCATCGAGGAGATGGCGGAGGAGACGGGGGTGGACCGGCGGACGATCCACCGCGACCTGAACGCCATCCACGACGCCGGCTATCCGCTCGTATCCGACTGGCTGGACAGCCGCAAGGTCTACCGGTTCATCACCACCTTCAAGGGGGTCCCCCCCATCGCCTTTTCGCTGCCGGAGCTGATGACCCTCTACTTCCTCCGCTCCCAGATGGACCTTTTGCAGGGGACCCCGTTCCAGGACGACCTGCAGTCCATCTTCGACAAGGTGAACTCGGTGCTCCCCCCGCGCTACGCCGCGCACCTGGAGCGGATCTCCCGCATCTCCCTCCCCTTGTTGCAGGGGCGGCACGACTACCACGAGGCAACGGCGGTGCTGAAGAGTCTGCGGGAGGCGCTCATCTACCAGTACCGGGTGACCCTCTGCTACAAGAAGGGGGGCGGCGCGGCGGAGGAATGCTACCGGGTGGACCCGTACACCGTGCTGTTCTACAAGGGGGGGCTGTACCTTCTGGGGTACACCCACAACCGGCAGGCGCTCCGGACCTTCGCGGTGGAACGGATCGCGTCGGTAACGGTGGAAAAGGAGCGGTTCGAGATGCCGGACGACTTCCGGCCGGAGGAGCATCTGCAGCAGGCGTTCGGCATCGTGAAGGAAGAGGCGATGCGGGTGCGCGTCCGGTTCGATGCAACGGTGGCCCACGCGGTGACGGGGCGGAGATGGCATCCCACACAGCGGGTGACGGTCAACGGGGACGGGAGCGTGGAGCTGGCGTTCGAGGCGGGGGGGCGGATGGAGATCCTCGCCTGGGTCCTCTCCTACGGACCGCTGGCGGAGGTCCTGGAGCCGGCGGGGCTGCGTGACGAGGCGCGGCAGGCGGTACGCGCCATGGCCGACCGGTACGGCGACGGGGATTAGGAGGGGACATCCTCCCGGCGGCGCTCCTCCATCAGGAGCCGCATCTCGCGTGCCAGACGGGACGGTGCGGCCTCATCGATGGAGAGGATGAACGTGTCGCCGATGCGGGTGATGCCGCTGCCGAAGTCAGCCACGACGGCGCCGCGCGGCAGGGTACCGGTCGCCGCGGCGATCCGCCCGATCTGACGCGACATGGCACGGAGCTGGTCGTCGATCTCCTGCAGTACGAGCCGTGAGCGGGACGCCCCCCTGTTCCGATCTGTCGACCGTGTCATCGTTTCCTCCCGGAGCATGCCTCATATCAGATCTATAAAAAGTGGTTGTGCGGGGCTACCACCGGAGAAAGGAGTCCGAAAACCCCGCACAACCAAACATGCCACACCACGTCGTCCCGACAGAAACCTGCGGGACCCTTCGCTCTCATGGCCGACACGTAACCCACAGTTGAACGTATCGGCAGCCCCGGCACAATCTTTAGCGGGCTTCATGAATTTCCTTCCCCGGACCGCACTGCCGCACGTTGACAAAACCGCCCCCGTCCTCTATATAAAAATGATTCCGGAGGCTTGCGTGACCAACGACGACATCACCCCCCTGCAGCGGCTCCTCATCGACCGGATCGGCGAGAAGGGGAGAATCACCTTTGCGGAGTACATGGCCGCCTGCCTGTACGAGCCCGGGCTGGGATACTACACCTCCCCCGGCCGCAAGGTCGGAGCGGAGGGGGACTTCTACACCAGCAGCAACGTCCACGCCCTCTTCGGGCGGCTGATCGCCCGGGAGCTCTGCCGGATGTGGGAGGTGATGGGGAGCCCGGAACGGTTCGACGCCGTGGAGCCGGGGGCCGCCGGCGGCCGGCTCGCCTGCGACATCCTGGATGCGATCCGGGAGCTTGAGCCGGAGCTGTACGACCGGCTCACCTACCGGCTGATCGAGGCAGAGCCGTCGCTCCGTCCGGTGCAGGAGGAGACTCTGCGTGCGCACAGGGGGCGGATCGCCTGGAGCAGTCCGGAGGCGCTGGCTTCAGGAAAGCTCTCCTTCACCGGCTGCATTCTCTCCAACGAACTCCTGGACGCCTTCCCGGTGCACGCGGTGGAGATGACGCCGGACTGCCTGAAGGAGCGGTACGTGACCGTCACCGACGGCCGCCTGACGGAGCTTTTGGACGATCCGTCCACACCGGCGCTGGCGAAACGGTTCCGGGACCTGGGGGTAACCCTCGGGGTCGGGCACCGGGCCGAGGTAAACCTGGCGCTTCCCGGCTGGCTCGCATCCGTAGAGCGGTCTCTGCAGCGGGGATTCGTCCTGACAGTGGACTACGGCTACGAGGCGGCGGAGCTGTACGGCCCGATGCGGCGCAACGGAACGCTCCTCTGCTACTGGCGGCATACCGTGGAGGAGGACCCGTTCCGGCGCCCGGGGGAGCAGGACATGACGAGCCACGTGGACTTCACCACCCTCATGCGGGAGGGGGAGCGGCTCGGGCTCGCCACGGTCTGGTTCGGCGAGCAGTACCGGTTCCTCATGGCGGCGGGGATGATGGCGGAGATGATGGCGCTGGAGGCAACGGCGGCAACGGAGGAGGAGCGGCTGAAGAACCGGCTGGCGCTGAAGAAGCTGATGCTCCCCGAAGGGGGGATGGGTGACACCTTCCGGGTGCTGGTGCAGGCGAAGGGGGTGGACGACCCGCCGCTTTTGTGCCGGCGCACCTGGGGAAGCCTGCTTTGACAGGGGGACCGGCCGTGATAGACTTGGCGGACGCGGTGCGGCAGGTGCGGGAGAGCGGCATCCGGGCCATCGTCTTCGACCTGGACGGCACCCTCTATGCCAACATCGCGTTCAGCCGGGAGATCGCCCGCTCCTTCGCCCGCTACATCGGCGCGTTGAAGGGGATCGACGAGGAGGCGGCGCTCTCCCTGGTGAAGGAGACCCGTGCGGAGCTTTCCGCCGCGAGCGGTCTTGAAGCGCCCCTGAGCGCCGCCTGCATCAAGCTGGGGGGCGACCTCAAGGAGGTGCACCGCCACATGGCGGGGGAGATCGCGCCGGAGCGGTTTCTCGCCCGGGACGACCGGGTCATTGAGCTGCTGAAACGGCTTAAAGCACGGTACGATCTCCTCCTGTACACGAACAACAACCGGTCGCTCACCGGCCGGATCGTGGCGATTCTCGGCTTCGAGGAGCTGTTCCGGGAGATCGTGACCATCGAGGACGGCTGGCGCGCCAAGCCCGCATCCTCCGTGCTGGACCGCGTGCTGGCGCTGGCGGGCGTCCCGCCGGGAGAGTGTCTTTTCGTGGGAGACCGCTACGACATCGACCTGCGGCTCCCGGCGCTCCGCGGCTGCCCCGTCCTCCTCGTGACCAGTGTCGAAGAACTGCTGCAGCTCGCCCCGCTGACTGAGCCGTAACGCCGAACATATGACCAACCGGGCCCCTTCGGCCCTTGGACCCCCATCATGACCACCCGCATCGAAAAAGACACCCTCGGACCGGTGGAGGTGCCGGCGGACGCGCTGTACGGCGCCCAGACGGCCCGCGCCGTGCAGAACTTCCCCATCTCCGGCCTCATGCCCCACCCGTCATTCGTCTGGGGAACCCTGATCATCAAGAAATGCGCGGCCAAAGCCAACATGGCCACGGGGCGCCTTCCCGCGGAGATCGGCGAGGCGATCGTCGCCGCGGCGGACGAGGCGATAGAGGGGAAACTCTCCGGCCAGTTCGTGGTGGACCCGTTCCAGGCCGGCGCCGGCACCTCCCACAACATGAACGTGAACGAGGTGCTGGCCAACCGTGCGGAGGAGATCCTGGGGGGCAGCCGTGGCGAGTACAAGCGGGTGAACGCCAACGACCACGTGAACATGGCCCAGTCCACCAACGACGTCATCCCCACCGCCATGCGGCTCTCCGCCCTGCAGATGCTGGAGCGGCTGCTGCCGGCGCTCTCCGGGCTCGTGGCCGCCCTGAACCGAAAGGGGGAGGAGTTCGACGGCATCCTCAAATCGGGGCGCACCCACCTGCAGGACGCGGTGCCGGTGCGACTGGGACAGGAGTTCGCGTCGTGGGCGCTGGCGCTGGAGAAGAACCGGCTCGGAATCGGGCACTGCCTCCCCTCCTTGAGGGAGCTGGGGCTCGGCGGCACGGCGGTGGGAACGGGGATGAACGCGGAGCCGGAGTACATCAGGCTCGTCGTTGCGGAGATCGGCCGGGAGACCGGCTTCCCGGTGGAAAACGCCGCCAACCTGTTCGAGGCGATGAGCAACATGGACCCGTTCGTCGCACTCTCCTCCGCCCTCAGGGGGCTGGCGGTGAACCTGACGCGGGTCGCCAACGACCTGAGGCTGCTGGCCTCCGGTCCCCGCACCGGCCTCGCCGAGATCGTCCTGCCGGCGGTGCAGCCCGGCTCCTCCATCATGCCGGGGAAGGTGAACCCGGTCATGGCGGAGGTGACGAACATGGTCGCCTTCCAGGTGATGGGGGCGGACACGACGATCATGCTCGCGGCCCAGGCGGGGCAGCTGGAGCTGAACGTGATGATGCCGGTCATTGCCTTCAACATCCTCTTCGCCCTGGAGATCCTCACCAACACCGTGGCGAGGCTCGACGGCTTCTGCATCGCCGGGATCACCGCCAACGAGGCCCGCTGTCACCGCTACATGGAGGAGTCGGTGAGCCTCGTGACCGTGCTGGCGCCGTACATCGGCTACTACGCGGCGGCGGAGGTGGCGAAGGAATCGGTGAAGACCGGCCGGGGGATTCGCGATATACTGGAGACGAGAGAGCTGCTCCCCCGGCAGGAGCTGGACCGGATCTTCGACCCCTATCCGCTGACGAGCCCCGGCGTGCCGGGGAAGAAATGAAAGACCCCGTTCGCGGCCGGAACGGCCGGCAAAGACCGGCATACCGGCCCTGAACATACCACCAAGGAGGTAGAACCCATGAAGGAAGAAGTTGAAAAGGCGCTGGACCTGATCCGCCCCGCCCTGCAGGCGGACGGCGGCAACGTGGAACTGATCGACGTGACGGACGACGGCATCGTCCGGGTGAAGCTCGTGGGGGCCTGCGGACACTGCCCCATGTCCACCATGACCCTCAAGATGGGGATCGAGCGGACCCTGAAGGAGAAGATCCCCGCCGTCAAGGAAGTCATGTCCGTATAACAACGGGACCCCCACCGGGGACGGGAGGTGACACATGGGCTACAAGGTGAAGTCGTTCGGCATGGAGCTCCGGCCGCTGAAGGCGATGCGGGAACTGCACGACCTGGACGCCCAGGTGAACCGGTTCGTGGCGGAAAACGGCGTGAAACGGATCGTCTCCGTCTCCGACTCCTCCACCACCGACGACACGGGGGAGACCATCGGCATCGTGCGGGTGGTCGCCTACGAAGACTGACCACCCACCGCATTCACCGCTGAGACGAGAAACGGCGCTGCCTGAGCAGCGCCGTTTCTATTTGGACGAAGATGACCGTGCCGGCGGCCTCGCCACCACCGCACACAACCCTTTACGCCTTGAACTTGTTCTCCGTCCCCTCACGCAGCCGGGCGATGTTCGTCCGGTGCTTCCAGATGACGAGGAGCGCCACCACGAGGGTCATGCCGGTGACCTCCGGACCGCTCCCCCGCAGCCAGACGATGAGCGGCATGACCGCCGCCGCCAGGATGGAGCCGAGGGAGATGTAGCGCGAGACCGCCACCGTCACGATGAACACCGCCAACGCCCCCAGCACGGAGAGGGGCGAGATCCCCAGGAAGACCCCCAGGGCGGTGGCGACCCCCTTCCCCCCCTTGAAGCCGAGGAAGATCGTATAGACGTGGCCGATGAAGGCGCAGAGGCCGACGATGGCGACGGCGGCGACCGGCAGGCCGAGCTGCTTCGCCAGGAGCACCGGCAGGAGCCCCTTCAGGCAGTCACCCGCCAGCGTGGCGATCCCCAGCTTCCGGCCGGCGGTGCGGTAGACGTTGGTGGCGCCGATGTTGCCGCTGCCCGAGGCCCGGACGTCGATCCCGGCGGCTTTTCCGAGCAAAAGGCCGGTGGGGATGGAGCCGACCAGGTAGGCGGCGACGGCGAGCAGGATGTACAGTTTCACGATGGTCCACTCCTGAGGGGACGGTTTTGAACGGCACGCATCGTACCCGATTTCCACCGCCAGTGCAAGCGCGGCCGAGCAGGATGCAGGGTTATCGGCCCCGCCGCAGCCGCCGCACGAGCCGCATGGCGCTCCCCTCCCGCACGTCCAGCGCGTTGTGGGGACAGAGCTCCCGGCAGCAGAAACAGCGGATGCAGCTGTGGTAGTCGAAGACAAGCCGCCCGTCGCGGATCTCGATGGCGCGTGGCGGGCAGGCGTCCCGACAGACCCCGCACAGGGCGCACGCCTCGTCCTTCTGGACGG
Source organism: Deltaproteobacteria bacterium (assembly GCA_021779095.1). Lineage (GTDB taxonomy): Bacteria > Desulfobacterota > Desulfuromonadia > Geobacterales > JAJYBI01 > JAJYBI01. The sequence continues at coordinate 97,381 of JAJYBI010000008.1, read as the reverse complement.
GGCGGGAGGTGAGGTAGTGGCGCAGCCGGTTCTTGAGGAAGGGGGGGAGGCCGAACTGCACGTCGGAGATGTGGGGGAGCCGGAGCGGCACCCGCACCTCGTCCAGGTCGGCGCCCACGGTCTCGATCCGGTTCCGGTCGGCGCCGTCGACCCGAAGCTCCCGGGCCGCACGCTCCACGTACAGGAGGTTACGGGGGATGCCGGCGATCTCCGCGGCGATCACGTCCAGTGCCACGGCGTTCGTCCCGGCCAGGAGAAGCCCCACCGGCTTCGGATCGCCGCTCCCCGGGCCGTTCCCCTCCATGGCCACCACCGCGTCCACGATGTTCAGCACCGGCGGCCGCAGGAGGTAGATCTCCAGCAGCATCCGGGCGAACTGCTCCCGGTCCGCCCCCGCCTTCAGGTGCCACCCCGCCTTCGCCGTCCCCACCACCGCGCCGAACAGGTTCTTCACGGCGCAGGTCATGGTCATCATCTCGTGGGTCTTCAGCTTGGGGAGGTTGATGATCCGGTCCGCCTCCAGGTAGGGACGGGCCAGCTCGAACCGCCGGAACATGCCGCTGCCGGCAACCTCCTCCGTCTCCTCGAACGCAACGAGCTCCGCGCCGGTCTCCTCCACCACCGCCAGCATCCCCGACCGCTCCGCCACCTTCCGGATGCCGCCGATCCCCGGCGAATCCCCCACGAGCGCAATGCCGCCGGCGGCCTGCACGAGCCCGATGGCGGCGCGCAGCAGTTCGGGATGGGTGGTCACCGCCTTGTCCGGTGTCTTCGCCGCCAGCATGTTCGGCTTCAAGAGGACCCGGTCGCCGGGGCTCACGAACGCCCCCATCCCCCCCAGAGGGGCCAGCAGACGTTCCATCCCCGCCCGGACCAGCTCCCGGTCGTACGACCCCACCCGTTCTATGCTCACCCTGTGCATGAAGGGATAGTAGGTCAGGCGCCGGTCGGATGTCAAAGGGTGATTATATCCCTCCCCCTTCAAGGGGGAGGCGCGGAGGACCCGAAGGGCCTAAAGGGGATGGGGTTGTTTTGTCACTGGATTTAACTCATCCCCCCTACCTTGGAGGGAAATCTTCCATCGCCGAAGAGTAACACTTGAAATATATCCTTGCCCCTTTCCGCAATCCTGCTATTCTCCATGTAAGGAGGTAAGGAATGCTTGCCAAGAAAACATCCAAGAATCAGCTCACCCTGCCCAAGGAGATCGTCGGCAACTTCCCCGGCGTCGATCTCTTCGACGCCGTGGTGGAAGACAACCGCATCGTGCTGACTCCCGTCAAGGTCACGCCGATTGCCGCCTCGCTGGAGGGTATCCGCGCCAAGATGCGGAAACTGGGCATCGATGAGGAAGACGTGGCCGAGGCGGTGCGATGGGCAAGAAAATAGCTCCCTTGCGCGTCGTTCTCGACACCAACGTGCTCGTGTCGGCGCTCCTCTTCGGCGGCCAGCCGGGCCGGCTGCGCGTCCTGTGGGGCGAAGGCCGCATCGTGCCGCTCGTCTGCCGGGAGACGTTCGCCGAATTCAGGAAGGTGCTGGACTATCCTAAATTCAGGCTTTCCCCCGCCGAGCGCGCCGCCCTCATGGAGGACGAACTCCTGCCCTTCGTGGAGGTAGTCGAGGAGGTAGCTGAAGTGTCAGGGGTCTGTCGCGACCCCCATGACGACATATTCCTCGCCGTCGCCGCCGGCGGAGGCGCCGCGTATCTCGTAACCGGCGACCAGGACCTGCTGGTGCTCGGCACATACCAAAGGTGCCGGATGGTGCGCCTGGCGGAGTTTCTGGAAAAATTTCCCTCTCTTTAATTTGCCTGGAGTCATAACATGCCATGGCCATCCGAGGTAGTTCAGTTGATTGAACGTTTCACCCGCAACGTAGACGGGCTGCGGGCCGGGATCGAACGAGCACAAAAGGAACTTGCGGAAATCATGGCCGAAAGGAAGCATTAGCACGCATGCGGTGTCAGGACGTTCCCACCGATGGGAAAATGTCGCCGGATAGTACCGAACGCCCCCGTAGTGACACATCACCCCTTGCTCTTTGCACCAGGTGCGCTATCATCTTCAAACCTCACGCCCACCTCGATACCACGATCCGGGACCGTCCCGCATGCCGAAGTTGATCGAAACCATCCGCATGGCCTGTTCCCCCGCACAGGAAGCCGACCTGGAGATGCGGCTCTACCGGATGCTCACCCTGGCAGCAGCCCTGCTGTCCTTCCTCGTCATCATCCCCACGAACCTCGTACAGAACACCTCACCCTACGTGAACCTCGCCGTCCTGATCTTCGGCTGCGCCGCTGCCCTCCTCTACCTGGCCTCGCACCGAAGCAGGATATTTCCGAAACTGTTCTTCCTGCTCATGCTCCTCACCCTGAACGTCACCTGGTTTCTCAACGGCGGCTCTCAGGGAAGCGTGGGGTTCTACTTCTTCTCCGCGGTGACCTACCCGCTGATCTTCTTCCGCGGCAGGGCGCGGTGGAGCCTCCTCCTGCTGTTCATTGTAGACGGGGTCCTGCTGCTCACCACCGACTTCAGATTCCCCGAATACATCATCCCCCTGGCCAGTCCGACAGACCGGCTGATCGACCTGACCACCGGCTTCATCACCAGTTCGCTTGCCAGCGGGCTCATGCTCTGGGGGGTCCTGACGAGCCACGACCGGGAGCATCTGCGGAAGAACGAGCTGAACCGTCAGCTGATCGAGGTCCTGGCGCAGAACCGCCGACGCGCCATCGAACTGGAAAAAAGCCTGGCGGAGATCAGGACCCTGCGGGGCCTCCTCCCCATCTGCGCCTGGTGCAAGAAGATCCGGGACGATGAAGGGCTCTGGACGCGCATGGAGGAGTACATCTGCACCCGCACCGACGCCGAGTTCACCCACAGCCTCTGTCCCGACTGTTTCCACGAACAGTGCGAAAAGGAGGCACGGCAGACAGCGGCGGGGGCGTTCATGGGGATACAGGGGGAACTGTTCCAGGCCGCAACCTCCGAGGACGACACCCCGTGACCCGTACCTCCGCCGGCTTGCCGCCGCTCCTCGCGCGCGCCCACTGGATCTTCGACCTGGACGGGACCCTCACCCTGCCGGTCCACGACTTCGCCTTTATACGCCGGGAGCTGGGGGTACCGGACGGCAGCGACATCCTCCAATACCTCTCGTCCCTCCCCGCCGATGCGGCGGCACCGCTCCACGCCCGGCTGGAAGAGATCGAGCAGGATCTCGCCCGGCGGGCGACCCCTGCGCCCGGCGCCCGCACTCTGGTGACGCGGCTGAGCGGAAACGGCGCCCGCCTCGGGATACTCACCCGCAACAGCCGGGAGATCGCCCTGGAGACCCTGGCGGCGATCGGCTGCCGGGACTACTTCCGCGCGGAGGAAGTCATCGGCCGGGACGAAGCGCTCCCCAAGCCGGACCCGGACGGCATCCTCCGGCTGGCGGAACGGTGGGGGACGTCACCGCAGAACTCGGTGATGGTGGGGGACTACCTATTCGACCTGCAGGCGGGACGGGCGGCGGGGGCGGCGACGGTACACGTGGCGCGGCCGGACGGCCAGCTCTGGCCCGACTGCACCGACCTGGCGGTAGCGACCCTGGCGGACCTGGCGGGACGGCTGCCATGAGCATACCGGATCGGGAACGGCGGCCATCGGCGCTTCTCCCCGTCATCGACCGGTTCTGCGCCTACCTCTCGGGGGAGCGGAACGTCTCCCCCCACACCCTGGCGGCATACCGGAGCGACCTGGAGCAGTTCGCCGCCTTCCTGCACGACGAGCGGGGCGGCGCAGCCGGAGCCGGCGACGTGGACCACCTCTTGATCCGGCGCTGGCTCGCGGTCCTGCACCGGGACCACAGGAAGAGCTCCGTGGGGCGCAAGCTCGCCGCCATCCGCTCACTCTTCCGCTACCTGCTCCGCCGGGGCGAGATTGCGCGCAACCCGGCGGAACTGGTGGGCACCCCGAAGAAGGAGAAGAAGCTGCCGCACCACCTGAACATCGACGAGGTGACGGCGCTGGTGGAGGCCCCGAAGGGGGAGGCGTTCCTCAGCCTGCGGGACCGGGCGATCCTGGAGACCCTCTACTCCTGCGGCATCCGTGTCTCGGAGCTGACCGGGCTGAACGTGGGGGACCTGGACCTGGACGGGGGACTCGCCCGCGTCATGGGGAAGGGGGGGAAGGAGCGGATCGTGCCGGTGGGGCGGCACGCCCGGCGGGCGCTCTCCCTCTACCTGGCGGAGCGGGGCGCGCCACCCGCCGACGCCGCACTGATCATCAACAACCGGGGAGGCCGGCTCACGAGACGGAGCGTGGCGCGGGTCGTGGACCGGTACATGCTCTACATCGCCTCCATGAAGAAGGTCTCCCCCCATACCCTGCGGCACACCTTCGCCACCCACCTGCTGGAGGGAGGGGCCGACCTGCGCGCCATCCAGGAGCTGTTGGGGCACGCCTCCCTCTCCACCACCCAGAAGTACACCCACGTGAGCATCGACCGGCTCATGGAGGTGTACGACAAGGCCCACCCCAAGGCCAGGTCCTGATCGACCTCACCCGACATCCTGTAAAACCAACAACAGCATTTGATCACGCAACGACGCAACGGAACCGAAACCTTACACCTGAATAAACGTCAGCGAGCAGGCGAAAGATCCACTATGGTAGCCGGTTGATGTTACGTTGCGGTCGTTGCGGCGTTGCGTGAGAAAGCTTTTTCCGGGATATAACAAAAACGCCCCCGGTGCCGAAGCTCCGGAGGCGTTCTTAAGTATTGTCAGCTGAAAATGCCGGCTACGCTTTGGCGACCGTCACCGCTACGGTGTTGGACCGACCGGACAGAAGCGCGTTGGCGTTCAGCTCACGGAAATGCCCCGGCGCGAAGATAAGTCCCGCGGGCATCCCGCCGGACACCCGCGCCGGTCCCGTTACGCTGCCCTGCGGCGAGGTGACGGTGACCGAGTCGCCGTCGGCAATGCCGAGCCGCCCGGCATCCTTCGCCGACAGCTCCAGGTAGCCGGCCGGCGCTACCAGCAGGTTGTTCTCCGACAGGGTGGTGCCGGTGCCGTTGTGGTAGCCGATGGGACCCACCAGCAGCGAAAGGCCGTCCTGCGGAGCGGCGGAAAGTTCCACCATGGCGAAGGAAAGCTTCCCGGAGGGAAGTGCATAACCTGCCTTCACCGTACCGCTGCAGCGGCCGTCCTTCACCGCACAGGTGCCGCCGTAGCTAGAGACCGCCGCCTTGATCTCCGCCATCACCGCCGCCGCTGACGAGACGCCGCCGGCGCCCGTCACCCGGCCGAGCAGATCGCCGAACACCACGAGATCCGGCCTCGCCTCGCCCGGCGGGGTCGTGGCCCGCTGCAGACACTGCACCCGGTTGTCGGGGGTGGTGAAGGTCCCCTCCTTCTCGGCGGCCGCGGCGGCCGGCAGCACCACGTGGGCCATCCCCGTCAGTTCGGACGCGGCGATATCCTGCACCACGAGGAGTTCCAGCTTCTTCAGGGCGGCCCGGATGCGGCCGCTGTCGGGGAATGCGACGAGCGGGTTCGCTCCAGCCACGTACAGCCCGCGGATGGTCCCCTGCTCGATCCCCGCGACGACCTCCCACAGATCGGCCGTGGAGGCGCCCATATCGAGCATCCCCTGGGTGTTGTTCTTGTCGTGGAGCGGGAAGAGCCCGCCGGCCCCGTTGCCGAGGCAGCCGGTGAGGAGCGCCAGGTTGCCCACCGACGCCACGGCGGCCGCGGCGTCGGCGCACCGGATGATCTCCGCGCCGAAGACGATGGCGATCTGCTTGCCGCCACCCAGGAGCTCTGCCGCCGCTACCAGGTCCGTCTCGGCAACACCTGCCCGCACCGCGCAGTCAGCGAGAGTGATGCCGGCGAGCTGCGCCCGGAACTCAGCCCCGTTGGCACTGCAGGCGTCCACGAAGGCGGCGTTTTCCAGCCCTGCCTCAGAAAGCGCCTTCATGATGCCGGTCACGAGGGCGACCTCGCCCCCCGGCCGGTACTGCAGGTGGCAGTTGGCGAACTTCTTGAGTTTCACGCCCCTTGTCGTGGCGAGCACGAGCTTGGCGTCGTTCTTGGTGGCCGCCTTGATGACCCGGTACTCGACGCCGGTGGATTCGGCGTTCAGGTCGGTGCCCAGCACCAGGATCGCGTCGGCAGAGTCGATCCTGTCGATCCGGGCGCTGGCGCCGGAAAGCCCCAGCATGTTCCCCAGGAGCTTCTGGGCCTGGGCGTAGCCGAGGGTCGCCTCGGAGGTGATCGCCGTGGAGCCGATCGCCCTGAGGAGCTTGGCGAAGAGGAAGTTCTCCTCGTTGGAGAGCCGCGGCGAGGCGATGCCCGCCATGGCGCTCCCCAGTGACTGCACCTTCCCGGCGACGAGCGCCAGGGCATCGTCCCATCCGGCGGGGGCGCCGTCTACGAGCGGAACCGTGAGCCGGCCGGGGGTGGCGAGGTAGCGGTAGCCGAACCGGCCGTTGATGCAGAGGTTGCCGCTGTTGTAAGTGTCGTCCTCGCTCGTCACCCGCTCGACGCGGCCATCCTTCACGTGGTACTCGATCTGGCAGCCGGTGGAGCAGAAGGCGCAGACGCTCTTCGTGACGGTGAACGTCCAGGGGCGCCCCTTGAACTTGAACGGCTTGCTGATGAGGGTGCCGGTGGGGCAGGCGGCGATGCAGTTGCCGCAGAACTCGCAGTTGAGCGGACCGCCGTCCACCGTGTCGACGATGGTCGCCTCCCCCTTGTTCACCACGGCGATGGCGTCGCACCCCACGATCTCGTGGTCCACCTTCACGCACTTTTCGCACAGGATGCAGCGGTTCGGGTCGCTCTCCAGAAGCCGCCAGTCGTAGCGGATGGGACGTCGCTCCAGGAGCGCCGAGTACTCCTGCTTCGCCACGTTCAGGCCGTAGCAGGCGTCCTGCAGCCCGCACTCGCCGGCGGCGTCGCAGACGGGGCAGTCCAGCGGGTGATTCACCAGCATCAGCTCCATCACCTTTTTGCGGATCTCCGTGAGACGCGGCGACCGGGTCGTGACGACGATCCCCTCCTTGACCGGCGTGTTGCAGGCGGTCATTGTGCGGTCGACCCCCGCCACCTCCACGGCGCAGACGCGGCAGGCGCCGGTGGGAGAGACCTTCTCCAGCCAGCAGAGGGTGGGGATGGCGATACCGACCTTACGGGCAGCCTCCAGGATGGTGGTCCCCTTCGGTACGGTTACCTCGTTGCCGTCTATCGTCAAGCTGATCATAAAGCGACTCCTCGAAATATCAGAGCGGTTATATCGAATTCGTATGACGGAACTGCTGAAGCGTCGATTTTTCGTCAGGGCAAGGCTGTCGAGGGAGAGCACGGAGGCCCTCACCCGGCCTTTGGCCACCCTCTCCCTGAGGGAGAGGGTAACTGTATTCCTTCTCCCTCAGGGAGAAGGATAGGATGAGGGGCTACGCCGCTCAATTCCGCACAGCGGAATTGCCACAGGCCTTGTGCCTGCCCGAAGGGCGAGGGCTGAAAGCCCGAGTACACGCGATCCCGAAGACTTACGCCGCCCTGGCGTAAAAGCGGCGCTTCTCTACCCTACACAGCGACCATGGCTACGCGGTAGCACCTCAGGCACCGCTCCGCCTCCCGCACCGCCTGGCTCTCCCTGAATCCCAGCTCCACCTCGCAGTAGTTCTTGAGGCTCGCCCGCTCCCTGCCGTGGACCTCGGCCTGGTGCTCGCGGGGGGCGGAATCGAGCCAGGGGACCTCTTCACCCTTGTCGTAGACGCCGAGGTAGTTGAGGATATCCTCCATGTACTCGTCGTCGGTGAGGTACGCCCTCCCCTCCTCCAGCCAGCGCCGGATCACCTTCGCCGCCCGGTGGCCGGAGCCGATGCAGGCCACGACGGTCAGGGGGCCGATCTCGGCGTCGCCGCCGGCGAACACCCCCTCCAGGTCGGTGATGAGGGTCCGGGACTGCATGTTCCCCATGCCGTCCTTCAGGTCTTTGCCCGCCGCGTCCTTGTACGGGACGTATTTCGTGACCACCGTGTTCCACTTGGTGACGTCGATGCCGCAGTCAGGGGGGATGAACGACAGGTCCGGGTCCTGGCCGATGGCGGGGATGACCGTGTCGCACTCGATGACGAACTCGCTGCCGGCCACCGGTTCGGGGCGGCGGCGGCCGGAGGCGTCGGGCTCGCCCAGGGCCATCCGGACGCACTCAACGCCGGTCACCCGGTTCTTGTCGTCGGTAAGGATCTTGGTGGGGAGCACCTGGAACTCGAACTGCACCCCTTCCTCGTCGGCACCGTCCACTTCCCAGACGTCCGCCGGCATCTCCTTGCGGGAGCGGCGGTAGACGAGGGTCGAGACTTCGGCCCCCTCCCTGAGCGCCACGCGGACGCAGTCGATGGCGGTGTTGCCGCCCCCCACCACCACGACCTTCTTCCCCATTCCCGTCGGTCTGCCCAGGTAGGCGTCCCTAAGAAAGTCGATGCCGCCGGGAAGGAACCCCGTGTACCCCTTGTCCTCACCCTCCACCCCCATCGGCTTGGAGCGGTGGGCGCCGGGGGCGAGGAACACGGCGTCGTACTGCTGTTTCAGCTCCGCCAGGGAGATGTCCTTGCCAACCCGGGTGTTGTAGCGGATCTCCACCCCCATGGACTGGATGATGTCGATGTCCCGCTGCAGGATATGCCGCGGCATCCGGTACGGGGGGATCCCCACGGCGATCATGCCGCCGCCGAACCCCTCGGGGAGCGCCTCATAGATGGTGCAGGGATACCCCTCCAGCGCCAGGTAGTAGGCCGCCGCCAGGCCGGCGGGACCGGCGCCGACGATCGCCACCGTCTTGTCCCTGCGCGCCGCAGGCCTCATGGGGGGCAGGTGCCCGTGCTGCCACTCGTGGTCGGAAGCGGAGCGCTTGAGCACCATGATGCTGACCGGCTCGTCCACGTTCTTGCGGCGGCAGGCGGTCTCGCACGGGTGGGGGCAGACGCGGCCGCAGACCGAGGGGAGCGGCATGTTGTCCCGGATGGCGGAGAGCGACTCACCGAACCGGTAGTTCTTGATCCCCTCGATGTAGGCCGGGATGTCTATGTGCGCCGGGCACTTGTCCTGGCAGGGGGCGGTGTACTTGTCGATGAAGGTGAAACCGGCGGCGGGCTTGCGGGAGCCGTTGAGGTAGGCGAGGAAGTCGTCGCGGAAGTGGGTGACCGCGTCCAGCACCGGCACCGTGGAGCTGGGGCAGAGCGTGCACTTGCAGTTCTGCAAGAGCGCCGCCAGGTCGGCGATGGTGTCCAGCACCGCCGCATCGGCGGTACCGGCGACGATCGCCGCGAGGGCGTCCATGAGGACCCGGGTCCCCTTCTTGCCGGGGGTGCACTTGCCGCAGACGTACTGCGTCTGGACCCGCTTCATGTACTCCGCGGCCATGGCCGGCACGTCCACGTTCCGGTCGAAGACGATGATCCCGTCCCACCCCATGAACGCGGCCAGCGGCCGCTCGCCGTCGTAGGTGGTCGGCAGGCGGTATGAGGCATCCTCCCCCTCGCCCCCCGTGCGGTTGTCAATGATGTTCCGTCCCCAGCTGGAAAAGATCGGCTGTGCCACGTAATCCTCCACGCAAAACCGTTGCCACGCTCCGGCTGCACGAGATAACCTGTTGCAATAAAAGGGAAATTTGTCGAGGTGAAACTGTATACAGTATGCAGTAGTAGCACAATCACGCCGGCGAAATCAAGGGAAAAAATATAACCCTGTTCCTCCGGCGGATTGCCACCGCCGGTCCGCTCTGCTATAGGAATAGGGCATCCAATTACACGCCAAAGGAGCATGCCATGGGAGACGCCGCATACGCATCCCTCTTCGAGACCAACATGGGGGTATGCCCGGGAGAACGGATCGTCGTGTTCTGCGATACGATCCGCCCGGATGAGACCGTGTCGCCGGCGGACGCGGACCGCCGCGCCCGTCTTCTGCAGGCGGCGGAAGAGGTGGCGGCCTTCGCCGCAACGAGATACGGCAGCGCGGCGTTCGTCACCTTCCCCGCCACCGCCGCCCACGGGGCGGAACCCCCGGAGGCGCTCTGGCGGGAAACCTTCGGCAACCGGTGCGTCGATGCGCTGATCGCGGCGGGGCTGTTTGCCCCGCTCCTGGCGAAACGGGCGGACGACACCCGGCTGGGGCAAACCTCCGAACTGGTGCTCGCCCACCGCGAGGAGACGGCGGACGTGGTGATCGCCCTCTCCAACAACTCCACGAGCCACACCCGGTTCCGTTCACTGACCAACATCACCGGCACCCGCTACGCGAGCCTCCCCAACTTCGATCCCGCCATGTTCGGCAGTTCCATGCGCGTGGACTGGCACGCCCTTGCGCAGCGCACCGCCCGCCTCGCCGGCCGGGTGAACCGGGGGGTGGCGCTGGAGCTGGAAACCCCCAACGGCACCCGGATGATTTTCGGCAAAGAGGGGCGCACCGCCAGGGGGGACGACGGCCTCCTGACGACGCCGGGAAGCTTCGGCAACCTGCCGGCGGGGGAGGTCTACCTGGCACCACTTGAGGGAACCTGCGAGGGGATCATGGTGATCGAGTATGCGCCGACCCGCAGGCTCGCCGCCCCCCTGGAGCTCGTGGTAAAGGGGGGACGCGTCGTGGAGATCCGCGGCGACGAACCACACCGCACGGAACTGGAGGCGAAATTCGCCGAGAGCGGGCTGAACCGCAACATCGCCGAGCTGGGGATCGGCACCAATGACCGCGCCACCCGGCCGGACAACATCCTGGAGGCGGAGAAGATCCTCGGCACGGTACACATCGCCCTGGGGGACAACGCCGGGTTCGGCGGCACGGTCAGCACCCCGTTCCACGAGGACTACGTCTTCTATGCCCCGACCCTCAAGGTCGTCCTTTCCGACGGCAGCCGTCTGACGCTCTTGGACAACGGCGTGCTCAAGGAGCCGGCGGCATGAGGATCATCGGCCTCACCGGCGGCATCGCCTCGGGAAAATCCACCGTCGCCCGGATGCTGGAGAAGCGCGGCGCCGCCGTCATCGACGCGGACCGGCTGGCGAGAGAGGTGGTCATGCCCGGCGAGCCGGCGCTTCTGGCCATCGCCGAGGCGTTCGGACCGGAGGTGCTGCAGCCCGACGGAACCATCGACCGGCAGCGGCTGGGGGCGATCGTCTTCGCCGACCCGGCGGCGCGCAGGCGGCTGGAGGAGATCACCCATCCGGCCATCGGCCGGCGTGCGGAGGCTGAGCTCACCGCACTGCGGACCGCCGGAACGCAGGTGGCGGTCTACATGGCGGCGCTGCTCATCGAGGCGGGGGTGACCTCGCGGGTGGACGAGGTCTGGGTGGTCTACGTGGACGGTGAAACACAGCTCAGGCGTCTCTCGGAGCGGGACGGCCTCGAGCGGGACGCGGCGCTGGCGCGCATCCGCTCGCAGATGCCGATGGAGGAAAAGGCGCGGCACGGGGTCGTGGTGATCGACAACAGCGGGGACCTCCACCGGACGGAGGAACAGGTCGCGGCGGCATGGCGAAACCGGCTGGCTGCCGCCCCACCTGAAACGAAAACGGGGCGCCAGTAGCGCCCCGTCCATTCCGATATGCTGCCCGCGCCTATTTGTGGTAGCCGAGCTTGGAGGAGATCTCCTCGCCGGCCTTCTTCACCAGCGGGATGAGTTCCTTCTCCAGACGCTCGTCGTTGAACCGCATGGACGGACCGGAGATGCTCACCGCCCCCACGATACGGCGCGTGTAGTCGCGGATCGGCGCCCCCACGCAGCGTACCCCGAGGTCGAGTTCCTCGTTGTCGATGGCGTACCCCTGCTCGGCGATCTCCCGCAGGTTCTTCTTCAGCGCGTCACGGTCGACGATGGTATACTCGGTGAACGGCTTGAGGTCCCTGGGCTGCAGGTAGGCCTCCAGCTCCTCGTCGGTCATGTAGGCAATCTGTACCTTGCCGGCGGCGGTGCAGTAGGCGGGAAGCCGCGACCCGACCCGGGGAACGACCCGCACCGTGAGATCGGTTTCCACCACGTCGAGATAGACGATGTTCAGGTCCTTGAGGATCGCCACGTAGGTCGTCTCGTTGCACGCGGCGACGAGCGACTCCAGCACCGGCCGCGACTGGCGCAAGAGCCCCATCTGCTTGATGAAGGTCTGCCCCAGTTCCAGGGTCTTGAGGCCGAGACGGTAGTTCTCGGTAACCTTGTTCTGCTCGATGTAGTTGCGTGACTCGAGGGTAGCCAAGAGCCTGAACACGTTGTTCTTGTGGAGCTTCAGCCGCTTGCTCAGTTCGGTAACGCCGAGTTCGTCCACGTCGTCGTGAAACTGCTCCAGGAGATCGAGGGCATGGGAAACCGCCTGGATGATATATTCCGATTTTTCTTTCTTCGCCATTTGGGACACCTGCCAGGAGTAGAATGTAGTTTAATCGAACGTACGGCCGCGTAACCGGGGCCGCACGGGCTGTATCTCTTCAGAACAACGTGGAATTTTGCAACATCCCGCCACGTTTTATTTGCATCTGCCTTCTACAACAGTGCAACTTCAGCGGCACATTCCGAACCGCAGTGCGCACCTGAATATTCGGCATATTGCAGCACACAAAAACGATAGAATAATGTTTTATAATTGTCAAGACGGAAAATATGTTTTAATATCCGTTCATTGTTGCATGCCAAATCACCTTAAAAATCACACGGATCGGTCGCGAGGGCACCGGAGGCTTCCATGCTGAATCTGAAAAAGAACATACTCGTTGCCATCGATGGCTCGCCGCTCTCCGACAAGGCCGCCGAAGAGGCGGTACGAATGGCGGCGGGCAACCAGAGCCCGAATAAAAGCAAAATATATGCCATGCTCGTCCTCCCCAACGCCCCCCGCAGCACGTTCACCGACTTCGTCCCCGCACCGCCGATCACCGAGTCGAAGGACTGGCAGGAGATGCGCCATCGCATCTTCTATGTCATCGAGAAGGACTGCGCCGACGCCGGCATCCCCCTCGAGATCAGGGAGGCATACGGAGACCCCGCCGACGAGCTGATCGCCTTCGCGGAGCAGGAGGATATCGACGTCATCATCATCGGCAGCACGGGGAAGGGGTTCATCAAACGGAACGTACTGGGGAGCGTATCAAACAAGGTCGTGAAGAACGCACGCTGTTCGGTGTACGTCGTACGGGGCTGAACAGCAAAAAAGGCGGGGAACGCCCCGCCTTCTCATCCGTCGGACCGCAGGCGGACGTACCCTACTGCCGCCCGCCCAGCATCCCCTTCACCGCACCGAGTATGTCCGCAGGCAGCACGAACGTCTTGGCGTTGCCGGAAACGGACAGCTTCTGGATCGCGTTCACGTACCGGTCACCCAGCAGGAACACCGCCGGCAGCTCCCGGTCGCCCACCGCGCTCGAAATCTCGGCGATGGCCTTGGCGGATGCGTCTGCGAGGGTAATCTGCGCCTCCGCCTCGCGTTTGGCGGCCTGCAGCTTCCCCTCCGCCTCCAGGATGGCCGCCTCCTTGCGCCCCTCCGCCTCCAGGATCGTGGCGCGCTTGAGCCGCTCCGCGGACGCCTGCTGCTCCATCGCCTTCTGCATGGAGTCCGACGGCTTGATATCCTGGATCTCCACCGACTTCACGAGAATCCCCCAGTCGGTCACGTCGTCGGAGATCACGTCCTTCAGCCGGGTCTTGATCAGGTCCCGCGACGAAAGCGCCTTGTCCAGCTCCATCTCGCCGATGATCGCCCGCAGCGTGGTCATGACGAGGTTCTGGATCGCGTAGGCATAGTCGTTGATGCCGTACACCGCCTTCACCGGATCGATGACCTTGATGAAGGCGATGGCGTTGGCGACGATCACCGCGTTGTCCTTCGTGATCGCCTCCTGGGCACCGATATCCATCACGATGTCTTTCGTGGTAAGCCGGAAGCTCACCGTGTCCACATAGGGGATGATGAAGTTGAGCCCCGGCTTCAGGGTGGCGTGATACTTCCCCAGCCGCTGGACCACATGCTCCTGCCCCTGGGGGACGATCCGCACCCCCGCAACAATGGTGGCCAGCACGACAATGAACAGTATTGCCAGAACGATAACACCCGCGGTCATTGACTCCCCCTCACAGTTTGATCACCTTCAGCACATGACCTTCCACATCGATGACCCGCACCCGGTCGCCCGGCTTCAGCGGCTCATCCGCAAAGAACGGCCACTCGTCGTCGCCGAGCAGCGCAACCTGAAACCGGACGATCCCCCGTTCGTACGGTTCCGCCCCCCGTTTCACGAGCCCGATCTCCCCGACCACCGCCTCCTTGGACAGACCCGACCTGGTCCGGTCGACCCGGGGCTTCAGATGGCGGAACCACCCCACCGCACAGAGAACGGATGCGGCCGTCCAGACGAGAATCTGCGCCGCCAGCGGGAACGCGGGAAACACGAGCAGGACCATTCCCGTTACGACTGCACCGATCCCGAACCAGATGATGGTAAACGATGGAATGACCAGCTCGAGACCGATCAAACCGAACCCCAATGCAATCCAGTACCACCACTGCACCTGCACCCGAATCCCCTCCCACTGCGCGTTTCGGCAATACTACCAATGCACCTCGCAGAACGCAATGAAAAGAATCTTATCCCGGGCCGCGGGACGGAGTACTGCATGGCGATCGGCGTCGCCCGTCACCCGCCGGACAGCCGGAAGGTCAGCGGCAGCTCCAGTGACACCTCATCGCCGGCGATCTCCACCGGCAGCGGCGGGAACCCGCCCGCCGAGCGGACCGCCCGCAGTGCGGCACCGTCCAAAAGCCCCGATCCGGACGAACGGGCAACGGAAACCTCCTGCACCGCACCGGAGCGCACCAGCACGAACCTGACGACGGCGGTCCCCTCGACCCGTCCACGCCTCGCCATGACCGGGTACTCCTTGAACCGTTCGATCCTTCCCCGCACGATCGCCAGATAGCGGGAACGGACCGCGCCTCCGTCCGGTTTCACCGGAGGGAGAGCCGTCGGCGCGGGAACAGGCACGGCAGGCAACGACTGCGGGGGTGCGCCTGCCCGCCCCGGCGGATGAAAAACCGTATCAGGTACTGACGCCGGGGCCTGCCGTGACGGAGGTGCGGCCTCCGCGACCGCCGCTGGTGACACGGACGGATGCGGCGCCGGAGTCGGGGCTGGCGGAGAAAGCGTATGCCGCTGCACCGGCGCTACGGGAGGAGAAGCCGGCTTCGGCGGGACCTCCGGCACAGACGAAACGGCCGTCGCCGGTTCCGTCGGAGAACGCGGGACGGTCCGCAGATCCAGTTCGATGATTGCCGGCGGCGCCCGATCGGCGCCCCTGTCACCGGCGGCAACGATCAGTATCGCCAGCAACGCGACATGCAGCCCGCCGGAGAGTACGCACCACCGGGTCATGTCGCGTAAGGTTTTGTTGTGCATTCCGGACACCTATCACCCCCGGCACGCCGGGGGCTGGAAAAGCGGGGGCGGCGGACCGCCCCCGGACGCCATGAAGGAAACGCGATCAGAACCGGTACGCCACCGTCAGGTAGAAGTTCCGGCCGTTCTCCGGCACCTTGAACCCCACGCCGCCCGCGAACGGGTCGCGCAGGTACGAGAGGTGGCTGTAGTAGAACTTGTCCAGCAGGTTGTCGATCCCCGCATAAACGGACAGCGCGCCGGCAGAAGCACCCGCCTTCAGGTCGGTGGTCATCCAGCCCGCCGTCTCCTGCTCGTTGAGGTTCGGGTCCACCCGGTCCTGGCGGGCGGCGAAGTTCTGCACCGCCTCGGCGAACCAGGTGCCGTTGTCGTAGCGCACCGAGAGCAGCCCCTTCAAGGGAGGTATCTCCGAGAGGGGGCGGTGGCCGTCGGTGTTTTCACCTTCCGCGTAGGAGAGTGCGCCACGGATGAACAGGTCGAAGGGGAGCGCCAGCTGCGATCCCAGCTCCGCCCCCCACATGGTGGCGTTCACGTTCATGTACCGCTTGAGGGAGGGGCCCGCCTGCTCGAAGTTCACGTAGTCCTGCAGAATGCCGTAGAACATCGCCGCATTGACATAGAACCGCTCGTTCGCATACTTTGCGCCGACGTCGAACTGATGGTTCAGCGTCGGCCGAAGGCCTGGATCGCCGCTCCAGGTCGGCGTCCCGGGGAGGTGGATGTACAGCTCCTGCGGATCGGGGGTGCGCGAGCCGCGGCCGAAGCCGGCAAACAGCTCCACCTCCTTCACCGGCAGCCAGGTCAGCTGCAGGTTCCCCCCGAACTCCCCGTAGTCGCGGCCCTTTCCGAACGACGTGGTCAGCGCGTTGGTCCGGTCCGCGTTGACCCAGGTGAGGTCGCCCCGCATCCCCGTCTTCAGCGTGACCCGCTCCCCGAGGGGGAGCTCGTAGCCGAGGTAGACGCCGAAGTTGTCCACGTACACGTCGGGGATCATGTTCTGCAGGGTATAGGGAGACGCCGTGGTGTACATGGCGCGCACGTTCCGGGCGTCCCAGTTCCGGTTGTAGTAGTCGGCGCCGGTGATCAGGGTGCCGGGCCCCACTTTAAGCCGCGTGTTCACCCTGGCCCCCGCCACCTGGGTGCGGGCGTCGGTCTGCATGGAATAGGGGCGCGCCGTCGTCGTCGAGCTCGCCCGCAACCGGTCGTTCATGAGATGGCTCACCCTGTCCCAGTAGGCCTGCAGCTTCAGCTCCCGCACCACCGGCGACGGATAGGCGACCCGCCAGCTCCAGTTCAGCCGGTCGGTCCGGTCGTACTCCGCATCCATCTTCAGGTAGGGGTACAGCACATGGTCCGCGTCCTGGTGACTGTACCCCAGCTCCGTGCGGGCATTCGCCGCGGGGTTCAGCCCCACCCTGAACCAGCCGGTATTGATCAGGTACGCCCTGGAATCCAGCGCCTCGGGCCGGTAGCGGTTCGGGCTCGTCCCGAGGATCTCGGTGATCTTCCGCCCGTCGCCCGATTCGGGCACCCCCGAATACTTGAAGGCGTAGCCGCCGAGGATGTCGTACCGGTCCGTACCGTAGGAGCCGGTAAGCGACGTGTTGACGCTGTCGTACGACCCGTAGCTCCCCGTAAACTCGCCGCCGAAACCTTGAGCAGGCTTCCTGGTCCGGGCATCGATCACACCCCCGACCCCGCCCGGGTTCTCCAGGTCGTACGGCCCCTTCACCACCGTCACCTGCTCGATCTCGGCGAAGTCGTAGTGGAACGCCGGCGGGTCCATGCGCGACGGGCAGGCGCCGTAGATACGGACGCCGTCCACCAGCACGTTGATGTTGTCCTTCTGGAACCCCCTGAGCACCACGTCGTTGGCGATGGCCCCCTTCCGCACGACAGAGATCCCCTCCACCCGCTTCAGCGCCTCGCCCATGTCCCGGGCGGGGCTTTCCCTCACCTCCCTGATGGTCAGGCTCTCCTCGCGGGGAGACTCCTGCTCCCCCTTGATGACGATCTCCTCCAGCTGCAGGTTCTCCGCCCGGGTTGTACCGGCGTCGGTCCCCCCCAGGGCGAGCAGCGCCGCAGCGATGACGACACGCTTCATGAAATCCTCCGCAATTTTCGTGAGTAATGTAATGCACGCCTGCCGCCGGGCGCACCGGTCCCGTACCGGGCGCGCGCGGACGGTCAACGCCGGCTTGTCCGGCATCTCGAAAAGGCAATCTGAATCAGGCGGAGAACAACCGGGGGGGAGGGACCTGCGGTTCGATGGCGCGGCTGGGGCAGACCATCGCGTACCGGGAGTTGAACAGGTTTGGCGCCGCGCACGCACGGAACGTCGGCGATGGAACGGGCAGGTATTTCAGCTTTTCCAGGGTAAGCAGATCGGAATCGTCGTCGCCGCACGGCAACGAACGGAAGGAACGGGAGTCGTCGTCTCCCGCGGGATCATCGGCATCATCGCCGGGCGGCATCCCGCAGCAGCAGTGCCGCGCCGCGTCCGGACCGACGGTACAGCGGCAGACATGGTCCTGACAGCAGTGCCGCGTGACCGCTATTTTGCCGCCTTTACAAGCCGTGTGCCATGCCGGCGCCAGCCCGTAACCGTGCAGCAGCAGGATTGCCACGATCTGGAAGGAAGCGGCACAACGCCGCAGATGTCGGGAGAGGAACCACCGCATGAATGGAAACGACTATAACAGCAATCAACCGAAACACAACACCGTACCCGCGCTGCATACGCGGCAACCGGCACGGAATGCGCCAATACCTGGGGGATGTAACGCATTGCCGCAATGCGACAGAATGCCATGAAGCCAACAGGTATCATTCACCCGCACCGCCGGGACGCGGCGGTCGACGGCGCCGCTACCTGCTCAGATAGTACTCAAGCGCCTCGGGGCTGAAACCGCTCATCCTGTGCGTCCCCACCACGATCAGCGGGACCCCGTTGCCGCCGAGCTCGTCGAAGCGACGCTTCGCCGCCGGGTCCTTCTCGATGTCGTGCCTGGCGTACGGGATTCCGTTCGCCTGCAGATACGTCTCGGCTTCGCGGCAGTGGGGACACCAGTCGGTGGCGTACAGCTCCACCGTGCCGGTAAAGCGGCGGCCCCTTTCCTTTGGAGAGGCTGACTGCGACGACGTTGGCCGACGCGCCGGGGTTGCCGGCGACGGGACGGTGCTTACCGCATCCGAGCCGTCCGCCGACCGCAGCTGCGAGCGGTACTTCCGGGGCACCTTCGCGATGTCGTCCACAAAATGGAGTTGCCCCCTCCCGTCGGTATAGCAATAGATCTCGGCCGCAACCGTCGTCGCCATCCCGCACAGCGTCACGGCAACCGCCACCACCATCAGGTGTCTCTTCATCATGTGCCTCCGCATCGTACCCATGGTCACCCGTCGGTGCCGGATTGTTGAACCGCATGCCGCCGTCGTCCCCGAAACCGCCCGGCATCCCGATCGGAACGAACGCGGCCAAAACATGAGAGCATCCGGGGATGGGGTTGCGGTCACCCCTTACGCCGGGATGACGCTTTTGCACTCCGGGTAGCCGGGGCAGACCCAGAAGTACTTCCCGGCGTGGGCGCCGTTTGAGGCGCGGCGCTTCTGCATCATGGAGCTGCACGAAGGGCAGACGGCGTAGTTGCGCGGCGCGGCCGCCGGCTGCGGTGACGGTGCAGCCTCGGCAGCGGCGGGCGGCGGCGCCGATGCGGGGGCCGCAACCTGCGCCGGTCCGGCCGCCGCCGGCGCATCGGGCATCTCACGCCCGAGCCGGGCATAGGCGCGCCGGGCCACGTCCGCGTGGGGAAACTCCCGCACCAGGGTTTCGTACTGCGCCAGCGCCATATCCTCGCACCCCATCTTGTCCAGCATGATGGCGTACTGGGAGAGGGCCCGCTGGCGCAGCTCCGGCGCCACCCCCTCCATGGCGATCACCGCCTCCAGACAGCGGGAGGCGACGTCCATCTCCACCCGGCGCTGGAAGATGCCGGCCAGCGCCACCATCGGTCCCGGCGCCAGCGGCTGGAAGTACTTCTGCCGGTACTCCAGGTAGACGGCCGCCGCCTCGCCCTGGTTGGTCCGGAGCAGCAGATCGATGGTACGGGCGAACAGCGCCCGCCCCTCCTCGTTCGCCGCATAGCGCGACTTGATCCGCGCCAGGGCCAGGAGCGCCTCCGTGTTGTCCGGGCTTTTCTCCAGCACGAGCCGCAGCGACTGCTCGCCGCCGGCGGTCCCCACGGCGCTCTCCGCCGCCTTCACCCCGATGTCCAGGTGCCGCTCCTCCACCGCCCCCTCCCCCAGCTTCAGGAACCCCGCCAGGCCCATCCCCGAGATCATCCCCCCGAGATGCGCCCAGTGGCCGATCATGGAGGCGCCCGTCCCCGCCATCTGCCCGATCCCCCCCGACAGGTCCGCCAGGAAGAAGAGGCCGATGATGACGAGGGAGTTGAGCCGCACCTTCAGGCTGACGGGGAAGATGAGGGAGAATATCCCCAGGATCGGCAGCGGAAAGACCATGCTCTTGAAATAGCAGCGGACGGCGAAGATCCCCATGATTCCCGCAATGGCGCCCGACGCCCCCAGGAGGTGCCCCGGCTCGCCGGTGGCCAGGTACCAGGTGGCGACGAAGGCGATCCCGCCGCAGAGCCCGGTAATGAGGTACAGGAGGGCGAACCGCTCCGCCCCGATCCGCCGTTCTACGGAGGTCCCCAGCACCCAGAGGAAGACCATGTTCCCCCACAGGTGCCCCGGGCTGGCATGCAGGAACATGTGGGTAAAGGCGCTCACCACCACGTTCCAGGCGTTGGGCTTGTCGGGGAGGAACACCAGGTTCCCCAAGAACTCCGGCGACACGAGCCCGCTCGCCTCGAAGAGGTAGAAGACCAGCACGTTCGTAAGGATGATGCCGTAGGTGACCCAGGGGATCACCTCCTTCTTGCGCTCCCCCTCGGTGTACATCACCGGCATGAAGGTGATGTGCTCCTTCAGGAGCGCGTAGGGGCTCTTCCCCTCCACCGCCGCCTGGAACCGGATGTAGATGAGGAAGATGACCGGGAAGAGGAAGAAGAGCAGCAGGAGCAGTCCCCCCAGGAACTGCCGGACGAGGATGATGGCGAAGATGGTGAGGAACGCCTTGGCGATGAACGCCTGCTCCTCGTGCTGTTCGAAGTATTCGCTCAGGGACGACATGGACGGTCTCCTTCACTGCACGGATTTATGGGACACGCCTTCGCTCGATTCGCGACAGAGCGCGCCACGACGATGCTGCTGCGCCTACTTCCTGCTGTAGGCGACGATCGGTCCGGCCTCGGTGCGCACCGAGGCGGAAAGAATCGCACCCAGATGCTGCTTCACCCATATCCGTGATTTTTCGTTGGCCGCGATCGCCTCGGACAGGGTTTTGAAAACGGTGATGGACATCATCGCGCCGCCCCCCAGGTCGATCCAGTAATACTCGACGAATCCCGGCAGTGACGAGATGAGCGGGACAAAGAGCTCGTCCACCTTCCTTGCCGCCTCATCGGGGTCCGTTACCCCTTCGTACCGCCTCGCCGAAACGAACATGTTCTTTTTCATCGCACGCTCCATTTCATGGTAGTTTCCTGCGCAAGAAGATGTTTGTGCTCCATCGGTTATCCAGACGTTCACCTCTTGTCCCTGGTTTTACGTTGCGTCGTTGCGCCGTCGCCTGGAGGCGCCTACTTTTGGTGCGTGAGACCGGTTCTACCCCTCCACCGCGGGCGCCGCCGCCTGTTTCCCCACCAGCGCGTTCAGATCCAGTCCCGGCAGCAGCCGGGACAGCTGCCCCATCAGCCCGTCGCCGGCGCTCCCGCCACCACTCACGAGCACGTCCGGCACGATCTTGATCTTGCCGTCCTGGATGGCGGCGGCGATCAGCTCCACGATCTTGATCTGTTTGATCGCCTCCTCGCCGATCGCCTCCTGCTGCTTGTTGTACGCCTGGGCGGTCGCCTCGCCGATGGCCGCGATCTTGGACGCCTCGCCGTCGCCGATGGCCTTCAGGCGCTTCCCTTCGCCGGTCCCCTCCAGCGCCTTCGCCTCGGCGTTCCCCTCCGCCAGGGTAATCATCTCCGTCTTCTTCTGGGTCGCCACCTTCACGGCGATCTCCGAGGCGACGAGCGTCGGCTGCTGGTCGGCGGTGGCCTTCATCTTCTCCATCTCGGTGCGCTCCGCCTGGGACTTCTGCTCCATCTTGAACATCTCCTGCTGCTGCTCGGCGATGATCCTTTTGGTCTGGGTCTGCATCAGCTCCTCGGGGAGCTTGATCTGGCAGATGAGCACGGAGACGCACTCCACGTGGTACTTCTCCAGATCGATGCGGGCGCGGGTCTCGGCCTTGGCCTGCTCCTCCGAGCGGCTCTGCAGGAAGTTCATGGCCGAGGCGGTGGAGGCCTGGTTGCGGAAGGAGGAGTCGATCATCGGGTGGATGACGTGCTGGATGAGGTTGTCGATGGAGCCGACCTTGGCCACCATGTACGGCGCCTGGTCCGGCCGCACGCGGATGACCACCTTCACCGCCACCTGGATCGGGAAGCCGTCCTTGGAGATGACGGTGAGCTGGTCGAAGCGGGTGTCCGCCTGGTCGTCCCAGTCGATGGTGATGTTGGTCGTGTCGATGATGTAGGCCATGAAGGCGCGGCGGTTGAGGTAGTAGCGCCCCGGCCCGGCCACCTCCTCCTGGATGCCGCGGAACCCCTTGGGCACCACGTACTTCTCCCGCCCTTCCTCCTCCGTCGCCCCGTTCTGGGACGAGCCGAGCCGCTTCTTCATCTCCTCCGTCGGGTCCTCACCCACGTTGGAGACGATGACCCCCACCTGGCCGCGCTCCACCACCGCCACGTCGTCCAGCGCCACGCTGAACATGAGCGGGTTGATGTAGTAGGTCCCCGGCCGGAGCACATCCAGCTGCGGGCCGCGCTGGCCGTTCTTGGTGAGAAACGCGGAGCCGTTCTGGTAGTCGTCGTGGCCCACCACCGGCGCGGCCACGTATTCGCGCTCCGGGAGCGGGATGCCGTCCAGGGCTGTGACGAGCCCCACCTTGTTCGCCTCGATCACCGACGCCGGGGCGACCTGCACCTGGAACAGGTTCAGGTTGATCCGGTAGGTGCCGGGGAGGAGCACGTCGATCTGCGGCCCCTTCTGGCCGCCGTTTTTGAGGAACGCCTCGCCGTTCTCGTAGTTGGAATGCCCGGCCACGCTCTGGGCCAGGAGCCGTCCCATGGGGATCGGCGCGCCGTCCTGGGCCGTCACCATCCCCACTTCACCCTTGGCGACCACCACGGCCGACGCCTGGGTGACCCGGAACAGGTTGGGGTGGATACGGTAGACCCCCGGCGGCAGGATCTCCGTCTGGGGTCCCTTCTGGCCACCGCTCCTGATGAACGCCTCGCCGTCCTGGAACGAGTTGTGCCCCGGCACCACGGTGGCGAAGATCCGCCCAGCGGGGATGGCCGAGCCGTCCGCCGACTCCACGAGGCCGATCTCCCCCTCGCCGATCTTGGTGGCGGTGCTCTTGGTCACCTTGAACATGAGCGGGTGGATGCGGTAGTTGCCCGGCGGGATGATCTCGATCTGCGGCCCCTTCTGGCCGCCGTTCTTGATGAACTCCTCGCCGTTCTGGAACGAGGCGTGCCCCGCCACCGCCCGGGCGAAGATCTTCCCCTCCGGAATGGCGGCGCCGTCCACCGACTCCACGATGCCGATCTCGAAGTCCTTGATCTCGGTGACACTCCCCTTGGTCAGCTTGAAGAGGTACGGGTTGATCCGGTACTTGCCCGGCGGCAGGATCTCGATCTGCGGCCCTTTCTGGCCGCCGTTTCTGATGAACGCCTCGCCGTCCTGGAAGGAGTTGTGCCCCGCCGCCACCTCGGCGAAGATGCGTCCGGCGGGGATGGCCGAGCCGTCCACCGACTCGATGAGGCCGATCTCGTTGTCCAGGATCTCGGTGAAGACGCTCTTGGTCGCCTTGTAGATGAACGGGATGAGGAAGTGCAGCCCCGGGCCGAGGGTGCGGGCCTGGATCCCCACCTCGTTCCCCAGCGCCACGACGCGCCCCTGGGGCATCTTGCTGCCGAACCACTTGCGTTCGATGAGGGCGATCTCGTTCCCCCGGACGTTCACCACCGAGTTCCAGAGCAGGACGACGATGGCGGCGAGCGCAATGAAGATGTAATAGTGGTGACCAATCCAGGCAAACATGGCTGCAGCATCGTACATGGGTTCCTCCTCGGGGGTGGTGGTTCAGTATGATTGCATTTGGTTATCGGCGTCCGCCGCTTCCAGCTCCGCTCGGGGTTCCAATCTGGAACCTCAAACCTTTATTTTAGGCATCCTTCGGGTTATGCCCCTTTTCTTACTGTGCGACCCAACGATGATCCTGAAATTATATTGACATGGTGTAATTGTTACACTACCATTTAAACATGACAACCGCACACGGAGAGAATGACTGGAAAATCCGTATCAACGGCGGCGAAGAACATCCCGTTCCTCACGCGCACATCCTCTTCCACGATGGCTCCCGTGTTTCGGTTGCCCTCGAAACTCTCGAAATACTGGCTGGTACGGTCCGGCCGCGAAATCGAATGATATCGGCTGTCAAATGGATAGAGGCCCATCGTGAAGAACTGCTTGCCGAGTACCGGAGATTAAACAAATGAATAAAGCCCCCTTGATTAAATCTGTACAGACCACTGACGCACAGCATCTGGTTGTCAATTGGAGCACAGGGGAAACACTTGACTGCGATCTTACCGACACCATCAAACGTCATACGGCCTTTGCTCCGCTTGCAAATCCATCCGTGTTCGCCCAAGTTGTGGTTGAAGAATGGGGGCACGGTCTCGACTGGCCCGGTGGCCTTGATATGGGTGCTGACCGATTGTATCAGCTCTGCCGTGAACAAGCCGGGTTACTTTCTCCTGCTGCCTTTGATGAATGGATGAAGAATAACAAACTCTCCTTGTCCACTGCTGCCGAGGCGCTCGGCATGACACGTCGCATGATTGCCCATTATCGTTCCGGCTCCAGACCGATCCCCAAGACAGTGCAGTTGGCCTGTATCGGCTGGGAAGCTCTTAGAAAGGTAGCATGAGACAACAATTACCGGACGATACTTTCAGCATACATTCCGGTGAGTTAACATTCTTTCTGGGGGACATATAACGAAGTTGATTTGTTGACTTGCCCTTCCTCTCTTTCGCTACTCAACCAATCAACTACGTCCCCCTGAGGTAGCTGGGGCGCGTGGTGAGGGTTGTAAAGGGGTCGCGTCTACATTTTCCATTTAATGTAGAATGTAGACTTGACCCTCCCATTGGCATTCGTGCCCCCAACAACAGTTCGAGGAAGGCGCGATAGTCACCGTCTTTATGAAAGAACTGCTGCCTTCCGTTGCCCCTATTGATCAGGTGATAACAGCAGTTGTCAGCTATTGTCCTTGCGACTCCCGGCACTGCCAATACCCTCCTTCAATCCGGTGCCTGTCCCCTTATTGGTGCGTGCATCTCCTGCATCCCTTCCGTATCTACTGCGTCGGGGAACTTTCGGCTCCGATAATCTGCCTGACCTCCCAGAGCAGCGAACTGGCAACCACTCTGAACTCGTCCCGGCACCTTGGGGAATCGGGATGCTGCAGCACCATGCGGTTCAGCTCCAGCATCTGCCGGAACTGGGTCGTCTTGTCCAAAACGATGCCGTCCGGGCTACGAACGAAGAGAAAGCTCTGCCCGGCCTTCGCCAGTAACTCCTCGTTATAGGACATGTCAATGGCAATGGGATTCAACTGGGTGAGATCATCGATGCCGAAGCAGATCTTCATCATGGGGGTCAAGAACCCGGGGGATCCGGTAAAATGGACCAGCCCAACCAGGCTTCCCGCTCCTACCTGTCCGCGGTATCGATACAGACCGGACACTTCATCCCGATAGCTGTCACCCATGAATTTCCACATGGCGCTCCGGTCCCGCACCACTACGAAATTGCCGGCCGTTATCAGTGCCAGCAACACGACTGCCACTACCGTACCCGCCTTCGGCGCCCGTGCCCCGAGCCATTCTTCCACGACGTGCAGCAGCCCGCCACCGAGAAGGGACATACCGGCCGTCGCGAAGTAGATGCGGTGACTGGGGCTGCTCAACAGCCGGTAAAAATTCCCTCCATCGGTGACAGGCCTGAAATCGTCCGCCGCCACCACCGGCACCAGCGCCGCCAGCAGCAAGAACCAGCCCACCCGGCGGAGTTCGAGGGTCGCCCCGCTGCGCAGGGCGCACAGCCCCGCCGCCGTCACCGGAACGATCAGCGCGGCCGCTACCACGTAGGGGTTCAGGACGACGAGATACCTGTCCGGCACGAAAAGTCCGCCGAACGCCAGCAGCAGGTTGTCCAGATTGATCGTCGTGGTGGCGCTCGGCATGGCGGCATGGGGCAGTGACAGTTTCAGCAGGACGAGATAGAGCGCGGTCACCGCGACGAACGGCAGCAGGGCTGCCGCCTGCCGGAACGGTTTCCTCTCCAGCAGGAGGAGCCAGAGCATCACGCCGGGCAGTACCAGCAGCGTCCCCTTGGCGCCCAGCGCCAGAACGAACAGCAGCAGCGACCAGACCAGGTCGCGCTGTTTGTCGCTCCGGAGGTACCGCACGAACCAGAGCAGCGACCAGATGCCGAACGTCGTCGCGACAAGGTCCACGCGGGACGATGCCCAGAGCACGGCGTCGGCTGCGGCGCAAGACCCGGCGAACAGGACGCCGGCGTACAGGGCGGCCCGCTCACCGTGACCGAGTTCCCGCGCCAGGCGATACATCAGCACGGCGTTTCCGGCATGGAGCGCCAGATCGCCCCCCTGATACCACCGGCTCTGTACGCCGGCAACGGCGAAATCGGCGGCAAACATCAGGTGCACCAGCGGATCGAAATAGCAGACATCCGGCAGGAACATACGCGGCCAGGTCCGGGCAAAGGTGCGGGCCCGGTCGAGCCAGATGAAATCGTCCCAGGTGAAGAAATTGTCCAGGCCGACGGCATAGACCGTCACGGCCACCAGCACGGGGATCAGCCAGGCATATCGCACCCACCGGCCGGAGGTGTGAGGAGAAACGGCCGGCGCGGAAACGGCGGCAAACGGTGCGAAATCGTGTGGCGGTCTAGGTGGGTGGGCCATCAAGATGTGTCACGTGGCATGCCGGGGAACGGATCTCCACCCGTGCGGCGCGAAATGCCGGGCAACGTGCTCCTTTAGGGATTGAAAAGCGGAATGCAGATTCCGGTTATTGCATCAGGGTTCCCATGTGGCCCAATGTCCTGATCAGTTGACTGACATAGCTCATTTCATTGTCATACCAGGAAACGACCCTCACCTCATAAATCCTGGTTCCGCACCGCTGCGCAAGTGTCTGGGTGGAATCGAAAAGCGAGCCGTAGCTCATGCCGATGATATCGCTCGACACCAGCTCCTCGTCGGAATACCCGAACGAATCATCGGCAGCCCGTTTCATCGCCTCATTGATACCTGCAACGGATACGGTTTCGGTATCATCCTTCAAGGTTGCATCGAGGATGGTGATGGAACCGGAAGGAACCGGTACGCGTTGCGCCGAGCCGATAAGCTTTCCGTCAAGTTCGGGAATGACGAGGCCGATGGCCTTCGCGGCACCGGTCGAATTGGGCACGATGTTGATTGCACCGGCCCGTGCACGGCGGAAATCGCCTTTGCGGTGCGGGCCGTCGAGAAGCATCTGGTCGCCCGTGTAGGCATGAATCGTCGTCATGAAGCCCGTTCTTACCTCGCGATAATCGTTCAGTGCCTTTGCCATGGGAGCAAGGCAATTGGTTGTGCAGGATGCACCGGAGACGATGAGGTCGTCATGTTTCAGGGTATGATGATTCACGCCGTACACAATGGTCGGAAGATCATTGCCAGCCGGAGCTGAAATAAGGACCTTCTTAGCCCCGGCATCGATATGCGCCTGACTCTTGGCCTTCGAGCAGAAAAATCCGGTACATTCCAGAACGACGTCCACCCCGAGTTTGTCCCACGGGAGATTCTTCGGATCGGCTTCCTTGTAAACTCCGATTTTTTTGCCATCGACGACAAGAGCGTCATCATCAGCAGCGACAGTGTGTCCTGCAAAATGACCCTGCACGCTGTCATACTTCAGAAGATGGGCAAGCATCTTCGGCTCTGTCAGATCGTTGATTGCCACGATCTCGAAACGATCATCGCCAAAGATCTTCCGGAATGAAAGCCTTCCTATTCTCCCGAAACCATTAATCACGACTTTGTACATGGTTTTACCTCCTGTTTTAAATTCCCTCTTCCAATTCGTGCCCGTCCCTTTTTTGGAAACCGCGTCGGCTGCGCTTCACTCGCGCCAGTTGCAGCCACATGCGTCACATTGCGACCTGTGCATGCAGAGGATCGCGCCGCAACCGGGGCAACGCCACTTTCCGCTTTCGGCCTCCACGAAAGAGCGAACGCCGTCTGCCCGAATCTGCCTCAGGTTGCCGAGAACGCTGACGCCGTAGCGGACAGTATACCGCTTTTCAAGCCGCCGCAGCCGGGCACAGGGAAACAAATCACACTCGGAACAGTAGGCGAGGCCGCCGTCCGCCAGCTCGGGACAGTT
Source organism: Deltaproteobacteria bacterium (assembly GCA_021779095.1). Taxonomy (GTDB): domain Bacteria; phylum Desulfobacterota; class Desulfuromonadia; order Geobacterales; family JAJYBI01; genus JAJYBI01. Next base: position 69,307 of record JAJYBI010000008.1, on the reverse strand, counting down.
CCTGATCGGACAGGCGACACAGCTCCTTGACTTCATGCCGTCGTCACCCCGGCAGCCGGGACATCCCTTCCAGCCCCGGATATGGGCCCGGCAGACGCGGCAGTTCAGGCCGCAGGGCGCAATCAGCGCCGGGTCCATCCCTGTCGGCGTCCCCGTCCTCACGACATCGGCTGCCGGACCACGGTCTTCCACTTCTCCGGCGCCGTGCGTCTCAGGTCGCTCAGGTAGATCTCGTGGTGCCTGCCGGCCCGGAGAGGTCCGAGGGATGCTGGTGAACGATGCAAGGCTTCAGTTCCCGCAGTCCGCCGGGGCAATGGTGATCGTCGTGATCGGCAGGCCGTCGTTGCCGTTGAATGCGTACGCCACCGATACACCCTTTTTCAGGAGCGGCTCGAGCTTCCCGTCGGTGCAGGTCTCCTGCCGGACCTTGTCCTTCAGCTCGCCGCCGAATCTATCCGCATCGATCTCGCTGGCCGGGTGCTTCAGCATGGTGTAGTTGATGGTGATGAGCTTGTCGGGACCGGCGGTGACGTTGTCGATCCTGGTCTCCGGATCGATTTCTTTGGGGAACTCCTTGTTGGCCCGCGCCACCTCCCTGTCGATCATCGCCTGTACGTTCTCTTCCGCAGTGGGCCACGACCTCGGCAGCGTGCCGCTCGCCACCCCGCCGATCGCCAGCATCGCAAGGACGAGGAAATAGACGGGGCCGATCATGGTACCGCCCCCCTCCCCGTCCCCCAGGGCGGCGATCTCCCCGCTCCCCGCACCGAACAGGCCGACCGGAATCCTCTCCGCCGTCAGCCGCCTGGTCGCCTTCGCGTTCAGGATGAGCAGGATGACGATGCCGACCAGCGGCACCAGGGTGCAGAGGAGGTACAGGACCCGGTGCAGCATCTCGCAGTTCAGGGCGGCGGTGAGCCGGTAGATGGTGTACAGCTGGAACGGCGCGGTGATGAAGTAGAGGACCGGGGAGGCGGCCGGGACGAAGCCGGCGACGACGGCGTAGATCAGGAGCTTCTGGGCGAGGGCGACCTCGCGCAGTTCGTTCTGCCGCTTTCGCGCTTCCCGCTGGGCACGGGGATCGGGCGGCGCCGGCCGCTCCACGACCCCCACCGCCGCCGGGGTGATCGGACGCGCCGTCTCCCGCGCGGTCGTGTACGGCGGGGTGAACTGGGCCGGAGGGGTCACCGCGTTGCTTTCCAGCTCGAAAGAGGTGTCGGCCGGTGCGTCCGGAACGAACTCGACATCCGCACCGATCGCCTGCAGGGCCCGGACGACGCGGTAGGCCGTCTGGGCCTGGATGGCGCTGCTGACGACCAGCGGCAGGTTCTTCAGCCGCGCGGCGACGGCCTCGGGGGTGGCGTTCTTCGCGCTGGCGCACATGAACGCGACGACCTTCTGCGCCACATCGTCGTTGGGGATCCCCCTGATGATCAGCTTGCCTTTCCCTTCCGCCGTCATAACGCCTCCAGACTGATCAGGTGTGCCCTGCAGACCTGCATTATTTCAAATCACGCCCGGCATTTCCCGTCATCGAATTCGATCAAAACCGAAGCCCGTCTCACGCAACGCCGCAACGACGCAACGAAAGGCAGCATTCTTTCAGATCAGAGCCTACTTACCTCCCCCTTCAAGGGGGAGGGCAGAAGGGGGATGGGGTATTTTTGCGCCTGATGCACTCATCGCTCCCGATTCCCGTTGCGTCGTTTCAGCGTTGCGTGAAACCGGTCTTTTGAGCCTCCCCTACCAGCTGAACGACATGCCGGCATACGGCCCGTGGAGCGATTCGTGCTCGGGCACAATATGGGGACAGTCCCCTTATTGCCCCTCTGGATGTTACAGATAGAGTTCAACGCTCCCGTCTTCGGATAATTTCGGGAACGATATCCGCCTGGCCTTCGGATCCCATGTCATGGGCTTGCCGGTGTATGGATTCCCGAGGTCCGCCGCATGGGCGTCGATAAACGCCTGCATCCGCTCTGGTGCGATGTTTTCGGCATGGGCCATTACCTTCAGCAGCGCCAGTCGGCGGAGGCCCTCGATGTTATGCCCTTTCTCAATGTAGGCGAAACACTGAGGAATGGCGATCTGCGCCAGGATCTCTCCCATAGAGTTGTACAGAGCAGCGAGGCCGATCTTCTTCATAGCCTTTTGTTTCTGTTCTTCCGCATATCGCTGTGGTGGCAATTCCGCCAGCCGGGCAACCTCGTCGAAGTAGGCATATAGCCTGTTACTGGTAGCGTTATGCTTGAAAATCAGCCGCGCAGGGCTCCACGGCTTCAATGTGTTCCAAGTTGTCAGTTCCAAGCCGTAATGATCATACAAGGCCTCGCGACGAAGAACCCCTGCCACCGAGTTTTCACCTTTGTCAAACGGTTTCAGGATCTCCTGGATAAGCATCTGTTCCCGCTTAGACAATGCACCTGAAACGGCGATCTCGGCAGCAACCCTCAAATCAAAGCTCAGGGCTCGAAAGGCAATAAATTTAGGTATTAGCGTTGCGGAACTGCTTGCGACGAACCGCCAATAATTCATATCGCGCTGCAACTCGGTCAGTGCCGCTGTGGTACCACCGTGATAGGCTTGAACAGCAATGCGGAGCATTTTGAGTTCCTGTGCCTGGTTGGTTGATGCAAACCTTGGAACTGGCGCGTAATCACCATATGCAAGCGGTTCGGCATAACGGGCAAGCGAGAGGAGCTGTTCATACCTGTCGAGCAGATCGGCGTTGTCACGGCACAAGGTTGCCGTCTCGTCCGGGTGGGTTGTTACGTAGGCCAGGATGCCCGTGTTTTCCTTGCCGTAAAATGAGGGCAACTTCCCTTTCAGTGCCAGCCTGTTCTTGTCGTTAAAGGAAGCCGAGATAATTTCAGCGGTGCTTTTACCTCCTCTGATTGCCCTATCGAGATCCCGTATCTGCTTTTCCCCTGCCGCGACAGACGAGGTCCCGGCGGGGGCATCGATGCCGAGCATGGCCAGCCAGGCATTACCCGGTTCGACAACCTTTGGCCGGGGCTTGGCCAGCTCGTGCGCCAATTCCGGGTTGAGGCGCTCGTCATAGAGGCCCAGAAATACGAATAACGCCAGATAAAAGAAGATGATGGCGTATTTCAGGCGTTTGATGGTCATGGCCGACTCACAATGGCCGACACGCTTTCACCCATGCCCCATCTGAAGAGGGTCGTTATGAGACCCACTCCTGCGGCAAGCAGGACGAAAAACAGGACAAGCGTCAGTATGATAGCGACGGCACCTCTCACGCGGGTGAATTGCTGCGTTGCAATGATGTTGGAGCAGTAGTTCCTGATGCCGCAGAGGATGAGCAAGAAGAAGGAAATAGGGACGATAAAGCTCTTTTCTGTGAACATCGTGTCGAGCAGCAGCGCCAAACCTGCGGGAAGAAACGACCAGGCGAAGAGCCGGTACAGCTCGTCGAGGGTGGCCGCACCACCAAGCATCTTGCCAATGGTCATCTCCACCCGGGGATAGACGGACGAGACAATGAAACCGAGTAACGGGCCGAAAAGAAGGGTCACGGCGAAAACAAAGCCGGACGTGAACATCTGCAGCATCGAGGGACCAACCGCAGCGATTATCAGCATGCCATAGAGGGCATTAAGGCCAACGGCGCTGAACACCGAACATTCCGCAGCCTTGGCGCGGACGGCTGCGGGGCGGTAGAGCAAGGAGATAGATGGGGGCATTGTCACTTCACAGGCTTCCGAAAAAAGTTGATATTAACGTCTGTCATGGTCGTGTTTTCTGGGCAATATGGGGACAGTCCCCTTATTACTCTTCGTTTGAAGGTCCAATCTGGAACCTCAAATATTTAGACTCCTCACCAGGGAATTCTGGGAACAGTATATTTATCTCCGTCGGGGGAATAAGGGGACATGCACCTATTCCACTTTCCTTTTCCGCCCTTTCTGCCACCCTCGCTGTCTTACCGTTGATTCGAGCCCCATTTTCGCACACAACGCATCTCGCCAGCTTTCGTGCCCGAATGGTGCCTGCCGGTTAACACTATTTCTCACCTTTTCAATTTCCGTATCGGTAAGCGGCGTATCCACATAGGCATCCCAATCTTCAGGTAAAGAAATGGGTAATGGATCGGGGCGCAACTCTTCTGCATCGGCATTGCGTCCTTGGTTCGATGAACACGGCCATTGACCGATAGTTGGCGCCAGCATTGCCCTGACCGGATTTCCTTCAACGTAGCGGATTACCGTCAATAGTTTACCGCACGCTCTCCAGAAACCGCTGCCTCTCCTTCAGTATCAGCTCATACTTTCCGGTCTCGCCGCCGGGCTTCTTGAACGTCACCTCGACGGCGCTGTCGCCGTGGGGTACGACGCCGATGATGTCGCTCCGGGGGATGACCTGCTCGATATCCAGCCAGCCGGCGGTGGCGAGGATGCTGAACGGCCCCGCCAACCGGATCACCAGGGTCCGGTCCGTGACGAGCACCTCCAGCACCCCCCGCGCCCCGCCGAACCGGGTGAGGACGTTTTTGCGGGAGAACCCCGACGCGCCGATCTCCCGGAAGATGACCGGCTCCGACGCAAGCGGCGCGAACCTCCCCTTACGCCGCCAGAGCCAGTACACCACCCAGGCGCACGCGAGGACGCCGAGCACCACCCAGGCCACGGCCACCAGCAGGAAGATGTCATGGGGCGTTGCCAGAGCGGCCTCCCGTGTCAGTAGCCGTAATCCAGGCTTTCAAGCCGCACCACGATGCCGTTTTCCAGGATCACCCGGTACTGGAACTGGTTCGGACCGAAGTTGTACAGCCAGTCGTCGACGGCGACGGTGACGATGGTCTTGTCCGTCCCCTTCGTATCTCCGTCGGTCACCCGCTTCTCCTCGCGCTGGGTGGAGTAGGCGGGCTGGCCGCATTTTGCGAGGAGTTCGCTCGCGGTGCCCCCCGTGGAGATGATCCCTCCCTTGCAGAACATACTGCCGGTCCCGCTTGCAAAGACGGCGGTATGCGTCAGTGCGACAAGCAGGAGTGCCAACCAGCCTTGTACCAGTTTTTTCATGACTGCCTCCCATTTCAAGATTGAACTTCATTACCTATCAGTAACGGATGGCGCCGGAAACGGTTGACTGGAGCGCTCGAACCGTATCCACCCGCACGCACCGCCACTGTAATGCAGACTCATCCCTGCGGCAAGCGATTTTTGACCGCTCGACAGCAGCATGGGCATTTTTTCAGGAGATACGGACAACGTCATTCCTCAAGGGGAGAGTGAGGATGGAGATGGGTGACTGCGGGAGGGGGAGAAGTGAGAATAAAGCCGTTACACTTTGGCAGGCACCGATTCGGCACCAGCACGGGGCAGAAGCCGGCGGACGGCGAGGGTCAGCAGCAGGACGAGGATGTTGACGAGGACGATGGTGCCGCCGGTGGGGAGGTTTAAGTAGAAGGAGGCGATGGTCCCGGTGACGACGGAGGCGACGGCGAAGAGGACCGCCAGGACGATGGTGGTGCGGAAGCCGCGGGCCACCTGCAGCGCCGTGACCGCCGGCAGGATGAGGAGCGAGGAGATGAGCATGATCCCCACGAGCTTCATGGCGAGCACCACGGTGAGGGCGGCCAGCAGGACGAGAACGGCGTTGATCCGCTCGACCCGGATGCCGGAGCTCTTGGCCAGCTCCTCGTCGTAGGTGATGGCGAACAGGTCGTGGTAGAAGAGCCAGACCACGAGGAGGACGACGCCGAACAGCACCATGGCGGTGGTAAGCTCGGCGGAGCTGATGGAGAGGATGCTGCCGAACAGGTAGCTGAACAGGTCCACGTTGGAGCCGCCGGCGACGCTGGCGAGGGTGATGCCGCAGGCGATCCCGAGCGACGAGACGATGCCGATGGCGGCGTCGCCGTACATGCGCGCCCGCTCCCCCAGCCTCAAGATGCCGAGGGAGGAGAGGAGCACGACCGGGATGGCCGCCACGGTGACGTAGGCCGGGTCCACCCTGAAAAAGAGCGACACGGCGACGCTGCCGAAGGTGACGTGGGCGAGCCCGTCGCCGATAAGCGACAGCCGCCTCAGGACGAGGAACACCCCGAGGATGGCGCAGAGCGCCCCGATGAGCGTCCCCGCCAGGAGCGCCCGCACCATGAAGCCGTACTGGAATATGTCGAGGATGCCGATGTGCATAAGTTCACTTCACCACGTCAAAAACCTTTATCCACTGATTACACAAATTTTCATAGATTCGGCGCTTCCCCCCTCTCCCTAGCCCTCTCCCACCAGGGGAGAGGGAACTAAAATCTCCCATCCCTTGATGGGAGGGGCTGGGGGAGGGTGCAAGCATCAAGCAACGCTGCAGACCGGCCCTTCAGGCCTGCGGGTCCGTAGTAGTCTCTCGATGCCCGGTTCAATGCCGCTGGCAGATCAGATGCTGGCCGTACTCCCCGAAGAACCCCGCCATCTCCGGCGACCGGCAGAACGCCTCGAAGGTGCCGTCGAAGACGACCCCCTTGTCCACATACAGGAGGCGCGAGGCGTACCTGCCGATGGTGGCGGAGTCGTGGGTGACGAGGATGACCGTGACGCCGTGGTTTTTGTTGAGGCGCTGCACCAGGCCGTAGAAATGCTCCCGCGTCTCCGGGTCCAGCGCCGTGGTCGGTTCGTCCAGGATGAGGAGCTCCGGCCGGTTCACCATGGCCCGCGCCAGGAGCACCCGCTGCTGCTGGCCGCCGGACAGCTCGCCGATGAGCCGCCGCCGGATCGGCGCGATATCCAGCCACTGCAGGATCTCCTCCAGGTCCGCGTCGTCCTGCCGTGCCCGCCGTTTGGGAAACCGCTTCCCCGCCAGGAGCCCGAGCCGCACGATCTCCTCCACCGTCGCCGGGAAGTGGGGGTTGAACGCCTTCAGCCGCTGGGGGAGGTAGCCGATCCGCTCCCACCGGTCGAAGGAAGCCTGGGGAGCGCCGAACAGGGTGATCGCCCCCTCCCGCACCGGCACGAGTCCCAGGAGCGCCTTGATGAGCGTGCTCTTGCCGGAGCCGTTGGGGCCCACCACCGCCAGGTAGTCGCCGGCGAAGACCTTCAGGTCGATCCCCTTCAGCACCTCCATCCCCTCGTAGCGGGCGGTGAGGTTTCGTATGCCGACCAGTTCTACCGGCATTGGAGCCCCGTGCGCAGCCGCTCCAGGTTCTCTTCCATGAGCGACAGGAAGGTGACTCCCTTGTCCCGGTCGTCCCGGCTCAGGTTGTGGGCGGCGTTCAGCTGCAGGATCTGCGCGCCGGTCTCCCGGGCGATGGTCTCGGCGATCCGCGGCGACACGAGCTCGCCGTAGAAGATATACTTCAGCCCGTTCTCCTTTACCTGCCGGGTCAGCTCCATCATCCGGCGCGGGGTCGGCTCGGCATCGGTGGAAAGGGGAGTGGCGGCGATGTAGTGAAGATTGTAGCGGCGCGCCAGGTAGCCGAAGGCATAGTGGCCGCCATGGACGAAGGTGCGCGTGCGGCAGGTGGCGAGCCCCGTACGGTACCGCGCGTCCAGCGCCGCCAGCTTTTTGTCGTAGGCCGCCGCATTCCGTGCGTACTCTTCCCGGCCGGCGGGGTCGCGACGGGCGAGCCCCGCGGCGATGTTGTCCACCATCCGCCGGGCGTTGTCGAAATCGAGCCAGACGTGGGGGTCCAGCCCACCGGGGTGGTGGTCTTCATCCCCCGCATCCTGCGCGTCCCCCGCCCCCGCAGGCTCCTTCATGAACTTCACCCCCGCGCTCGCCACCACCACCTCGGGGCGGCGCCCTCCGGTGAGCCCCTTCAGAAACCTCACGGCCCACGGCTCCATGACGTCGCTCGTGTAGACGAACAGGTCCGCCCGGGAAATCTTCACCATGTCCTCCGGACTCGGCTCGAAGCTGTGGGGCTCCAGCCCCGGCGGCAAGAGGAGCGTCACCTCCACCCGGTCCCCCCCCACCTGACGGGCGAAGTCGTACAGCGGAAAGAGGGTGGTCACCACCCGCAGCTTGCCCGACGTCGCCTGTTCCTTCCGTGAACAGGCGGTGAGTCCAAGGACGAACATCAGCAGCAGTGCACCAAAGACGTGGGTACTACGTTTCATGCCGCCTCCTCCGCGCAGTCGCGGCACAGGCCGTTCACCTGCAGGATGTGGGAGAGCACCTTCCCCCCCGTCTTCGCCGCGATCTCGCCGTCCATGCCGTGCAGGCCGCAGCCGTCCAGGTCCTCCACCCTGCGGCAGGAGAGGCAGATGAAGTGGTGGTGGTGCTCGGTGTTACCGCAGAAGTAGTAGTACAGCTGGCGGTTGGGGTGGATGATCTTGGTGATGATCCCGCCGGCGGCCAGCTCATCCAGGATGCGGTAGACCGTGGGGAGCCCGAGCCGGGCGAACTCCCCCTGGAGCTTGCACCGGATATCCTCGGGGCTTACGTACCCCTCCTCCGCCGCCAGCAGCGCCAGGACCGCCAGCCGCTTGGGGGTCGCCTTCAGCTTCAGCGATTTCAGCATCTCGTCGAACCGGTATGACACCGCTGCCCGCCTTTAAACAGAAATGATTTCGCTTTAGCATACCCGGTTCCCCGATGAAGTCAAGCGGCGCATGCAGGCATCGGCTTCACCCTCCCCTTAGGCCCTCCTCCTATCCTTCTCCCAGAGGGAGAAGGTATACTTTTTACCCTCCCCCGTGAAGGGGGAGGAAATCCGGCTCGACAGACTGGGTTGACGAGGCTATGTAAACACCGTACCCTGCGGACATGGAAACCGACGCCGCCATCAGGGAACGCTACCTCGCCGACGGCCTCACGCCGCACGTTGTGGCCGCCTTCCGCGACCTCGTCTACCGCCACTATCGGGAAAACGGCCGCCCCATGCCGTGGCGGGAGACCCGCGATCCTTACCGGGTCCTCGTCTCCGAGGTGATGCTCCAGCAGACCCAGGTGGAGCGGGTGCGAACGAAGTACGACGCGTTTCTGGCCCGCTTTCCCGATACGGCGGCACTGGCCGCGGCGTCACTCGCCGACGTGCTGGCCGCCTGGCAGGGGCTCGGGTACAACCGGCGGGCGCTGGCGCTGAAGCGGGCAGCGGAGGCGGTCGTGGCGGACCACGGCGGCGCATTTCCCCGGTCCGTGGCGGCACTGGAAAAGCTGCCGGGGATCGGTCCCTACACGGCCCGGGCGGTGGCCACCTTCGCCTGGGGCGAGGCGCACCCGTTCATCGAGACCAACATCCGCACCGTCTTCATCCACTTTTTCTTCCACGACGGCGACACGGTGCACGACCGGGAGCTGCTGCCGCTCGTGGCGGGAACGCTGGACGGGGACAACCCGCGGGACTGGTTCTACGCCCTCATGGACTACGGCGTCTGGCTCAAGAAGACGCTCCCCAACCCGGGGCGGCGCAGCGCCCACCACGCGAGGCAGTCGCTGTTCAAGGGGTCCAACCGGGAGCTTCGGAGCCGCATCCTGCGGGAGATCCTCGCCGCACCGGGCCGGACGGCGGCGCAGCTCACCGAAAGGCTGGGGGAGCCGGCGGAGAGGGTCACCAGGAACCTGGAGGCGCTTGCCGCCGAGGGGCTCGTCGCCGCATCCGGCGCCGGCTACCGCGTGCCGTGACCCGGCGAAAAATCCCTTGCCTCTCCCTTGCAAAACGTGTATCCCATAGTGCCCTGTTGACCTTCCGGCAACGTTCCCCCTCCCTTGACGGGAGGGGGCGAGGGGGAGGGTGAAGCACCCGCGTATCGCCATAATGACGATGTCCCCCCCACCCTGACCCTCCCCCGCCAGGGGGGAGGGAGCATGTATTATTCGAGGGCGCAGCATGCTGCGCGCCCCTACAGGTATCATCGATCAATTGAAGGAGAACAGATATGGGCATCCTCGCCAATACCGTCAGCATCTGCCACTACCGGGTCGCGGGCGACCTTCCCCCCGGCGACCTGTACGCATGGTGCGCCGAATCCCTCCCCAAGCAGGGGTTCAGCTCCATAGAGACCACCTCCGACGAGCTGTCGCTGGGCTGGGTCCACCTGGACGACTTCCGCGAGGCGGTGTTCGACTCACCCGCCGCCTTCTGGCGCGACCACTACGTGGCGTTCACCCTGCGCCGCGACCAACGCAAGCTCCCGGCGGCTCTCCTGAAGGCGGGCATCCGCTCCGCCGAGCAGGACTTCCTCGCCGCGAGCCCGGGGCTCTCCCGCGTCCCCAAGCAGAAGCGGGAGGACATCAAGGAGGCGGTGCGGGGCGCCCTCATGTCCCGCACCCTGCCGGCGCCGGCCATGTTCGACGCCGTGTGGGACACCCGCACCGGGATCGTCACCTTCGCCTCCCTGGGGAACAAGGCGCGGGAGACCTTCGAGATCCTCTTCGCCAAGACCTTCGGGGGACTCAGGCTCCAGGCGCTGCACCCCATCGCCCGGGCGGCAACCGTCGCCGGCGAGGAACTCCTCCCCGAACTGGAGAAGGCCAACCAGGCCACCACCGAGGCGGCGCTGGACCAGATCCGCAGCAACCAGTGGCTCGGCTGGGACCTCCTCGCCTGGCTCACCCTGCGCACCGTGAACGGCAGGCAGGAATACCAGGTCCGCACCGCCGGCCCGGCCCTCTCCAACGAGGGGTTCTCCGCCTGGCTGGACGACCGGATGGTGCTGCAGTCAGCCGGCGAGAACGGCCCGCAGAAGGTCACCGTGGCCGGTTCCCAGGACGGTTTCGGCGAGGTGCGCACCGCCCTGCAGGGGGGGAAGAAGATCACCGAGGCAACCCTGCACCTGGAGATGGGGGACGACAGCTGGAAGCTCACCCTGAAGGGGGAGACGTTCCACTTCGGCTCCTATCGCACCCCGCCGGTGCAGATCGAGAAGGACAACACCGTGGACGCCGCCAGCGAGCAGGAGGCGGCCTTCTACGAGCGGATGCTCCTCCTGGAGAAGGGGCTGCAGCTGTTCGACAGCGTCTTCGCCGCCTTCCTCGCCGACCGGCTCACCGCGAAGTGGGCTGAGACGGAAAAGGGGCTGCAGGAGTGGCTCGGACAGTAGCTACAAATATCTTCAAAGCATTACCACAGAGGACACAGAGGAAACCAGAGAACCCCCTCCCCCTTGAAGGGGGAGGAATTTTTTTGTCCCCGCAGGGCCTCTCCGCGTCCTCTGTGGTTAAAGCTTTTGCATTTCAAAAAGGATCAACACCATGCAGCTTACCGATACCCAACTGACCGCCATCCTCGCCATCCTGGCGGAGGAGACCGGCCTCGCCCCGCGGCAGGTCAAAAACACCGTGGAGCTCCTGCGCGAAGGGGCCACCGTGCCGTTCATCGCCCGCTACCGCAAGGAGCAGACGGGGGAGCTGGACGAGGTCCAGGTCCGCACCCTGGAGGAGCGGTTCGGCTACTTCACCGAGCTGGAGGAGCGCCGGGTCGCCATCCTGAAATCCATCGACGAGCAGGGGAAGCTCACCCCGGAGCTGGCGGCACGCATCGCCGCGACACGGCAGAAGACGGAGCTGGAGGACCTGTACCTCCCCTACAAGCCCAAGCGCCGCACCAAGGCGATCATCGCCCGGGAGCGGGGGCTGGAGCCGCTGGCCGATCTTCTGGCCGTCCAGGAGCTCACGACCGGCACGCCGGAGGAGGCCGCCGCGCCGTTCGTGGACCCGGCGAAGGAGGTACCCGATGCGGCGGCGGCCCTGGAGGGGGCCGGCCATATCCTGGCGGAGCGGCTGGCCGACGACGCCGACGCCCGCGCCTTCGTCCGTCGCCTCACCGGCGAACAGGGGATCTTCTGCGCGCGGGTGGCAAAGGGTAAAGAGACCGAGGTCACCAAGTTCGAGATGTACTACGACTACCGGGAGCCGCTGAAGGATATCCCCTCCCACCGGATGCTCGCCATGCGGCGGGGCGAGAAGGAGGAGGTGCTGCACCTCGCCATCGAGGCGCCGACCGACGAAATCCTCGCCGGGCTGAAAGGGCGGACCATCAGGGGGGAGAGCATCTTCCGGCCGCTTTTGGAGCGGATCGCCGAGGACGCCTACCGCCGGCTCATCGCCCCGTCCATCGAGGTGGAGCTCAGGCTGGAAGCGAAGACCCGGGCCGACGAAGCCGCCATCAGGGTCTTCGCCGACAACCTGAGGAACCTCCTGCTCCTCCCCCCTGCCGGCTCGAAGAAAGTCCTGGGGATCGACCCGGGGCTGCGCACCGGCTCCAAGCTCGCCGCAATCGACGAAACGGGCCGGTTCCTCGCCCATGTGACGATCTACCCCCACGCCGGGGGGAGCGGCCGGGTGGCGGAGGCGACACGGGAATTCCTGCGGCTCGTGAAGGCGCACGGCAGCGAGCTCGTGGCGGTGGGGAACGGCACCGCGGGGCGGGAGATGGAACAGTTCGCCAAGGAGACCCTGCGGGAGGCGGGGCTGGCGATCCCCGTGGTGGTGGTGAACGAGGCGGGGGCGAGCGTCTACTCGGCGTCGGATATCGCGAGAGAAGAGTTCCCCGACCTGGACCTGACGGTGCGGGGCGCCATCTCCATCGCCCGGCGGCTGCAGGACCCGCTGGCGGAGCTGGTGAAGATCGACCCCAAGAGCATCGGCGTCGGCCAGTACCAGCACGACGTGAACCAGACGGCGCTGAAGAAGGCGCTGGACGCCACCGTGGAGTCGTGCGTCAACTACGTGGGGGTGGACCTGAACACCGCCTCCTGGGCGCTCCTCTCCTACGTCTCGGGGATCGGCGAGACCCTGGCCAAGGGGATCACGGCCCACCGGGACTCAACCGGCCCGTTCCCGTCCCGCCAGACGCTCCTGCAGGTGGCCCGCTTCGGCCCCAAGGCGTTCGAGCAGGCGGCCGGCTTCCTGCGGATCCGCGGCGGCGAAGAGCCGCTGGACAACAGCGCCGTCCACCCGGAGCGCTACGGCGTCGTGGCGGCCATGGCGGCGGACCTGGGGGCAACGGTGGCCGACCTCCTGGCCGATCCGGCGAAAGTTGAGCGGATCGAGCTTACGCGCTACGTGACGGAGTCGGTGGGGCTCCCCACCCTGCGGGACATCCTGGCCGAACTGCGGAAACCGGGCCGCGACCCGCGCGCCGCCTTCGTCACCGCAAGCTTAAGGGACGATATCCAGACCATGGACGACCTGAAGGAAGGGCTCGTGCTGGAGGGGACCGTGACGAACGTCGCCGCCTTCGGCGCCTTCGTGGACATCGGCGTCCACCAGGACGGCCTCGTGCACGTGAGCCATCTGGCGAACCGGTTCGTGAAGGACCCGGGGGACGTGGTGCGGGTGGGACAGGTGGTAAAGGTGAAGGTGCTCACCGTGGACACGGAGCGCAAAAGGATCTCCCTCTCCATAAGAGAGGCGGAGACGGGGGGCGCCAGGCAGGAGCGCCAGCCGCGGCCGGCGAAGGAGAAAAAGCCCGAACCGGAGATGTCGTGGGAACGGGCCGGGTTCCGGGTGAAACGGAAGTAGTCGCTACCGGTACACCTCGCGCCGGTGGCCGACCTTGACCACCCAGACCGTCAGGACCGCATCCTCGATGGAATAAACGACGCGGTAGTTACCCTGGCGGATGCGGTACCGTTCCTGGGCGGAGAGTTTCTCGCACCCCGGCGGCCGCGGGTCATCGGCCAGCGCCTCGATGCGGGCCAGCAGCCGGACCAGGTCTTTCTTCGGGACGTCGTCGAGCTCCTTGACCGCCGACTGCTTGAAGAAGATGCTATATGCGGCCACGGTCTTTCAGGTCCTTCAGCACCGCCTCATAGGAAACCGCCGGTTCCGCCACCCGCTCCTCGAACGCCGCCAGGTCGGCCTGGTCTTCCGCCAGGGAGAGCCGCACCGATTCGTTGATGAGGTCCGACACGGAGCGGGATGTTTCCAGTGCCTTGATGCTCAGGGCACGGTGGAGCTGGGGATCGAGATACACCGTCGTCCGCTTGGTCTGATTCTGGGTGACCGCCATGTTCGCCACCTCCTTACTCCTCAACATTAACGCCTTGACGTCATAACGTCAAGGCGTTACCCGTCACGCTTCAGTATCCGATCAAGACACTCCACCAGCCGCCCATTCTCCGCCGCCGTCCGCACCGCCACGCGGAAGAACCGGCCGCCCAGCCCGGCAAAGGAGGAGCAGTCGCGGATGAGGATGCGGTCCGCCAGGAGACGCCGGGCGAGATCCGGTGCCGGCGGTCCATCCTCGATCGCAACGAGCAGGTAGTTGGCCGCTGTGGGGAACGGCTGCAGCCCCGGCTGCGCCGCCAGCGCGGCAAAAAGCGCCTCCCGCTCCCGCGTCACGTAGTCAATCGTCTCACGACGGTAGCTTTCGTCGGCCAGCGACGCGAGTCCCGCGACCTGGGCGAGCGTGTTCACGCTCCACGGCTCCCGCAGCACCGCAATCTGACCGATGGTCTCCGGCGCGCCGATGGCATAGCCGAGGCGCAGGCCCGGCATCCCGTAGAACTTCGTCATGGAACGGAGCAGCAGTCCGCCGTCCCACCCCGCCAGGAGCCGTTTCGCCGACTCCTCCTCGCAGAAGTCCATGAACGCCTCGTCCAGCACGAGGAAGGTCCCGAACTCGTCACACAGACGACAGACCGCTTCCAGTTCCGCCCGGCGGTAGAGCCGGCCCGTGGGATTGCCCGGATTCCCCAGGAACAGCAGGTCGTACCCCCACCGCAGCCGGTCCCTTAGCTCAGAAAGGTCCAGGGCGAAGCCGCTCGCCGGGGAGAGCATCAGGTAGTCGAACTCCCCGCCGCCGCGGGCGATGCTCCTGCCGTACTCCGAGAACGGCGGCGCGACGACCAGCCCGCGTTTCCCTGTAGCGAGCCGCGGCGCCAGGTAGATCAGCTCCGTGGAGCCGTTCGCCACGACGATGTTGTCCGGGGAGAGGCCATGGTGCGCAGCCAGCGTCTCGCGCAGCTCCGTCGCCTCGCTGTCCGGGTAGTGCACGAGCCGGTCGAAGGCGGCGGAAAGCGCCGCCCGCACCCCCGGCGCCGGTCCCAGCGGGTTGATGCTGGCGGAGAAGTCCAGGATCTCCTCCGGCGACACGCCGAGGGAACGGGCAACGGCAAACACCGTCCCGCCATGGTCAAAGGTTGTAGTCATGGGATTCCTTAACTGCATACGAATGGGACGCGCTTGCGCGCCGTAGCGCTCTAGCGCGCAGGCGCGGATCAAAGCGAAAGAATCGGATTAAAGCCAGAACCGTTGGCCACGGATCACATCTGATAAACACGGATCAAAACGGATTTAAACCGTAAAGATTTGGGACGCAGATTAACGCAGAAACAGCAGATTAACCCTCATGCTGCAAGATAACAGATAATGGATTTGGTTTCACATGCCTGGCCGTTGCCCTATGTATTTGCCTTACAATCCGCTGTTTCTGCGTTTATCTGCGTCCAGAGATCGATTTGTTTGTCTGATCAGACGTTATCCGTGTTCATCAGATTCGATCCGTGTTCCGTTAAAGGTTTTGCAGTACTCGGACGATCATCAATGCCACCAGCAACGCTATCTCCGCACCGTACATGAGCCGCACGGCGCCGCTCCAGGCATTGCGGCCCAGCGGCTGCAGCGGGTCGCCGATGGTCGGCTTTTCGGCCGGTTTCCCGAAGTACCGGTTCGTCCCGCCGAGCCGTACCCCCAGCGCCCCGGCGGCGGCCGCCTCGGAGATGCCGCTGTTGGGGGAGGAGTGGTTGCGTCCGTCCCGCCGCATGACCCGCCAGGCGCCCCGGCAGGAGAGACCGACGAACGGCGCGACGAGGACCATGAGGAGCCCCGTCAGCCGGGCGGGGATCAGGTTCAAGAGATCGTCAAACCGGGCGGAGGCCCGGCCGAAGAGGAGGTACCGGTCGTTCCGGTACCCCACCATGGAGTCCAGGGTGTTCACCGCCTTGTAGGCGAGCCCGGCAACTGGCCCGCCGAGCATGAGAAACAGGAGCGGCGCGATCACCCCGTCGGAAGCGTTCTCCGCCACCGTCTCCACCGCCCCGCGCCAGCACTCCCCCGCATCCAGCTCCGCCGTGTCCCGGCCGACGATGAAGGAGAGGTACCGCCGCGCCACCGGCAGGTCGCCCCTTCTCAGGGCATCGGCCACGAGCCGCGACTCCCGGTGCAGGGAGCGGGCCGCGAGGCAGGTCCAGGAGAAAAGGACCGCCACCGCGTCCCCCAGCCACGGATGGACCAGCCGCGCCCCGTACAGGACACCACCGGTCACCGCCGCCGTGATCCCCACGGTGATAAGGAGCAGGAGCGCCCCGCCGAGAAGACCGTCCAGCCGGCACCGGCGCAGCAGCCTTTCCAGCCACGCGATCAGCCGGCCGATCTGCACCACCGGGTGCGGTAGCCAGCGCGGGTCCCCCAGCAGCCAGTCCAGCAGCACGGCGGCGGGGATAACCACAACACTACGATCTGGAAACGGGAACATTACTCCTCCTCCCCTTCAAGGGGAGGACCGGGGTGGGGATGGGGTAGTCGCTTAGACACAGAGTTCCATATTCGCTCCTTCACCGCCTCGATCTCTTTCAGAACCTCATGGTTCCAGAAACGCATCACCCAAAACCCTGCCTCTTGGAGGTGTGCCGTACGGACGGCATCCCGCTCGGCGCGTTCGGCATGGTGCCCCCCGTCGACCTCGATAACCAGGCGCAACTCCAGACACACAAAATCGAGGATGTAATCGCCGAACGGATGCTGCCTGCGGAACTTGACTCCCGAGACCTGCCGGCCACGGAGAACACGCCACAACGCCTGCTCCGCATCGGTCATGCTCCTGCGGAGGGCTCGCGGCCGTTCTTTGCCAAGGATGTCCTCGTTCGTCTGCCCCTGCATCATTCTACCCCATCCCCACCCTGCCCCTCCCCTTGAAGGGGAGGGAATGTATTACGTATCAATCTCCCATCAAGGGAGGGGAGGCGAAGGAAATCCCGCAGATGGCGAAGAGCCGCTCCAGGTCCAGGTGCTCTTCCAGGTGCCGGGCCAGCATGTCGTAGGGATCGGTGAACGGCACGACCTTGTTCCGCTCCCGCAGCCCCTTCTCTCGCCTGAGGCGGTTCAGGAGGTCGGTGCGGAACCGGTCGTTGTCGAAGATGCCGTGCAGGTAGGTGCCGAAGACCCGGCCGCTGCGGGACACGGCGCCGTCGGCCAGCTCCGAGGCTAAGCCGGAACGGCTCGTAATGACGGCGAACGGCCGGGAGCCGGGTCCCACCGTCGTCTCCCCCATGTGGATCTCGTACCCCCGCAGTTCCCCGTCGTCGCCGGAGATGGACGTGCCTCCCTCCGCCAGCCGGGCCGTCGCCTGGTGGGTCGCCTTCTCCCCCAGGAGGACCGTCTCCGCATCCAGGAGCCCCAGCCCTTCCGCCTCGCGGATGTCCGACTCCACCCCCTGCGGGTCCAGCACCCGGTGACCGAGAATCTGGTAGCCGCCGCAGACGCCGGCAACCATCCCGCGGAACGCCTGGATCGCCGGGAAGAACCCCCGCTCCATGAGGTGGAACAGGTCGGCGGCGGTGGACTTGCTGCCGGGGAGGATCAGCATGTCGAGCCCCTTCAGCTGATGGGGCGTCTCCACGTAGGAGAGCTCCACGTCCGCTTCCGCCTCCAGGGCGTCGAAGTCGGTGAAGTTGGAGATGCGCGGCAGCTTCACGACGCCGATCTGCAGCTTTTCATCCTGCGCCCTGCGCCCCGCGCCCTGCGCCTTTCGTCGCAACGCCACACTGTCCTCGTCCGGGATGACGAAGCCGGTGAACCACGGCACCACCCCGAGAACGGGCAGTCCGGTGCGCCGCTCCACGAACTCGATCCCGGTCTTGAGGAGCGACGGGTCGCCGCGGAACTTGTTGATGACGACCCCCTTCACCCGCTCCCGCTCCGCCGGCTCCAGCAGTTCCAGGGTACCCACGATCTGGGCGAAGACGCCCCCCCGGTCGATGTCGGCCACGAGGATCGCCGGACAGTCCGCCATCTCCGCCACCTTCAGGTTGGCGATATCAAAGGCCTTCAGGTTGATCTCGGCGATGCTCCCCGCCCCCTCGATGACCACCACGTCGTGGGCGGCGGCGAGCCGCCCGTAGCTCTCCCGTACCCGTTCGAACGCCTGCGGCTTGTAGCCGTTGTACGCCGTAACCGACATGTTCCCGACGACCTTCCCCTGCACGATCACCTGGCTGCCGGTGTCGGAATTGGGTTTCAGCAGCACCGGGTTCATGTCCGTGTGGGGAGCGATGCGGCACGCCTGGGCCTGTACCGCCTGGGCCCGGCCGATCTCGCCACCTTCCGGGGTCACCGCCGAGTTGAGCGCCATGTTCTGGGACTTGAACGGCGCCACCCTTAAGTCCCGGTTCGAAAGAATACGGCAGATGCCGGCGGTCAGCACCGACTTCCCCACGTCGGAGGCGGTGCCTCCGATAAAAAGTGCGGCGCACTTTTTATCGGCAAGGGATGAAGACCCGAACGGGCCTAAAGGATGAAGGATGAAGGATGAAGTTTGTTCGCCGTTCTCTTGTGCCTTGGATCTTGTGCCTTGTACCTTAGCGGCGTACCCGCGCGGCGTCACCATCCGCCCCTCCCCGTCCACGAAGGTGGCGGAATTGCCGATGACGACGAGGGAGAACATGTCGATATGGTGGGAGAGCATCTCCCCCAGGGTCGTGACAATCCGCTCCTGGCCGTCCCGCAGGGCGTGGCGCACGATCCCCACGGGGGTCTCCGCCGGCCGGGCGGTCAAAAGGATCTCCCGCGCCTCCTCGATCTGGCGGACCCGCCCCTTGCTTCGCGGGTTGTAGAGCGCTACCACGAAATCCGCTTCCGCCGCGGCCTTAAGCCGTTTCCGGATCAGCTCCCAGGGAGTCAGGAGGTCGGAGAGGGAGATCACCGCGAAGTCGTGCATGAGCGGCGCCCCCAGGACCGCCGCGGCCGCCTGCACCGCCGATACCCCCGGCACCACCTCGACCTCCACGCCGTCGAACCCGCCGTCCCGCACCAGCTCCAGCACGAGCCCGGCCATGCCGTAGATGCCTGAGTCGCCGCTGGAGACGAGCGCCACGGTCTTTCCGGCCGCCGCCAGCTGCAGCGCCTCGCGACACCGCTCCACCTCCCGCATCATCCCGGAGGAGACGACCTCCTTCCCCGCCAGGAGCGGCTCGATGAGGTTGAGATAGGTAGAGTAGCCGACGACCGTGTCGGCGGCATCCAGCGCCGCCCGCGCCGCGAAGGTCATATGGTTCAGCCCGCCGGGACCGATCCCGACGACGTACAGTTTCGACATCGTGAACACCTTTTTGCCACAGAGACACGGAAGCACAGAGGACACCACAGAGAACTTCTTCCTGTTTCAAAACCAGTTTTTCTCTGTGAAAAACTCTGTGTCTCCGTGTCTCTGTGGCAGGTTTAAATCATACCGTCTCCGCAATCGCCAGCGTGAGGTTGCCGCTCTTCACCTTCTGCAGCAGCAGGTGCCCGCCGCCGGAGGCGAGGAGGGCCGCCGGTTCGGCGACGCCCGCTGCGCCGATCGCCTTCTTCGCATGCTCGGAGGGGGGCGACGGGGTATCTACCGAGTTCAGCTCGTCGCTCTCAAAGCAGCGAAGCGGTACTCCGAGCCGCTCGGCGAACGCATTGAGCCCCGGCTCGTCCCGCTTCGCCGCCGCCGTGGCGATGCAGCGCACGCTCCGCGGCGAGAGGAAGAGCCTTTTTAACTGCGTCGTCACCGTCGCCTCGATCTCCTCCAGGGTGGTGCCACTGTTGCAGCCGATCCCCAGCACGAGGTTCTTCGGCCGCAGCACCAGGAGGTTGTCCGACTGGAGCTGGGGCGGGATGACGCTGTTGGCGACGAAGAGCACCCCCTTGGCGCCGCTGCGCAGGGCGGCGACGAAGGTGTCGAAGAACGCCAGCTTTCCCCGCCCGTGGAAATACGGCCGCACCACCCCGGTGGTGTCCACCACGGCGATCTCCCCGCCGTCCAGGAGCAGGCTGTTCAGGTGCTTCACCCGGGACAGCTCCTCGATCTCCCAGCCGTTGTCCCTGGCCAGCATGTCGAAGGAGGGGAGGTCGTTGGCGTCGGTGGCGGTGGTGATCACCTCCCGGGCGCCGGTGATGAAGGCGCAGCGCCGGGCCAGCTCGTTGGCGCCCCCCAGGTGCCCGGAGAGGAGCGAGATGGCGAACCGCCCCGCGTCGTCCATCACCACCACCGCCGGATCAACGTCCTTCCCCTGCAGCAGCGGCGCGACGAGGCGGACGACGATGCCGGCGGCCATAATGCAGACAAATCCCCTGTAGTCGGGCCACAACCGGGCGACGAGCTCCGCCAGCTCGCCGTCGAAGGTCGTCGCCCCCTTCCGCGCCTGGCCGGCGTACTTGCGCAGGACGAACAGCTCGGCGTTCCCGAGCCCCTCCCGCAGCCGCGCCCCCAGCCGGGCGCCGTTGCGGGTTATGGCGATGATGGCGATACGCATACGGAAAAAGGTCCTTCACGGAACCCCTCCCGACCTCCCCTTGTCAGGGGAGGAGTCAACAGCTTCCCCCCTGACAAGGGGGGACCGAGGGGGGGGTGGGTTTTCTGGTATCAGGTAACGATTCCGTCGCGGCAGCCGTGGGTGAACTCCGCGTCGTACAGCCTGGACACCGCCGAAAGCCCTTCGCGGCGCGCCTTGAGCACGTCGCCGACGATGATGAGCGCCTGCTTGCCGATCCCCGCGGCCGTCACCTGCGCGCCGATGTCGGCGAGCGTCCCCTCCAGGACCTCCTCGTCCGGCCAGGAGGCCCGCGCCACCACCGCCGCCGGCGTCGCCGGACTGTAGGCCCCCAGCAAGAGCTCCGCCACCACACTTTCGATCATGGCGACGGAGAGGTAGATCACCATCGTCGCGCCGCTTTTGGCGAGCTCCCGCAGGCTTTCGCGCTCCGGTACCGGCGTCCGCCCCGCCAGCCGGGTGATGATCACCGTCTGGGACACCTCCGGCAGGGTCAGCTCCTGCTTCAGGGTTGCCGCCGCGGCGAAGGCGCTCGTTACCCCCGGCACCACCTCGTAGCCGATCCCGAGCCGGTCCAGCTCCGCCATCTGTTCCTGGATCGCGCCGTAGATGGAGGGGTCGCCCGTGTGCAGCCGCACCGCCCTTTTGCCGTCGGCTACCGCCTGCGCCAGCGCCGCCGTCGTCTCCGAGAGGCTCATCCCCGCGGAGTCGTACACCACGGCGTCGGCTGCGTAGGTCCGCACCAGCTCCCGGTCCACGAGGCTCCCCGCGTAGACGACGACATCGGCTTCTTTGAGGAGCCGCGCCCCCTTCACGGTGATCAGCTCCGCATCGCCCGGCCCGGCGCCGATGAAATGGACTATGTTCACGGTATCTCCTGTTTGCGCACGATCAACAGCGACAGATAATCCAGCTTCTGCCCCACGAGCGACGAGAGATCGTACACCACCTCTTCCTCCGGCGCACCGACGCGGCGGACGAAGGCGGAGCTGCGATCGAGCCCCAGCTCCTTCAGCAGGCCGTACACCTGGTCGAAGACCCGGCTCACCTTCATCAGCACCACGGTGTCGAACTCCGTGAGGGTGCGGCGCAGGTAGTCGTCCTCGTAGGTGGCGGGGAGGATGGCGATCCGGTCGGACGCGATCCCCAAGGGAAGGTCCGCCGCGACGGAGGCGGCGTTGATGCTGGAGATCCCCGGCACGACCTCGATCGCGATCTCCGGGTACTGCGCGCGGAAGATGCGGTAGAGATACAGGAAGGTGGAATAGAGGAACGGGTCGCCGATGGTGATGAACGCTACGTCGAGCCCCCGCCGGACCCGCTCCGCCACCTGCTCGGCGGCGAGCTGCCAGGCGGCCTCCAGCTCCGGCCCCTTCTTCATCATGGGGAAGAGCTGGGTGAGGATCTCCTGGCGATCACGGTCCAGGAACTCCTCGACGATGGAGAGGGCGTAGCTGGACGCCTCGGCGCTGCCGGTGGGGGAGCAGATGACGGGGACACTGCGCAGGATGCGCTCCGCCTTGCGGGTGAGGAGTTCGGGATCGCCGGGACCGACCCCGACGGCGTAGATCTTTGCCACATTTACCTCATAATTCGACAAAACTATTCCCCCTCCCCCGGTGGGAGGGGGCGAGGGGGAGGGGAAATCTGTGCCGGCGCGCTATCCCTCACCCGGCCAATCCCTCTCTCTATCTCTCCCCCTCAGGGGGAGAGTACTCCTTGCCCTCTCCCTTTGGGAGAGGGATTGGGTGAGGGCAGCATGGGGCACCCTCTCCCAGAGGGCGAGGGTTAACGGAGACAGCGCGACAAACGGATTGCGTAGGCGGATTCGCCTATTCCTCGCCCTTCCAGGCGGCGACGATGTACACGGGGTTGTGCGCCTCGAACATCTTGTACTCGGTGAGCCCCCGGGTGCGGGCGATGTTGACGCAGGTGACCTCCACGGTGTAGCCGTGGTCCTCCAGGAACTCCACCGCCTTGGTGAGGGTGTCCAGGGTGACGGCGTTGAGGACGATGCGGCCATCCGCCTTGAGGCGTTTGTCCACCGCGTCGATGATCTCCTCCAGCATCCCGCCGGAGCCGCCGATGAAGACGCGGTCCGGATCGGGCAGGTCCTCCAGCCCCTCCGGCGCATACGCCTCCACGAGGGTCACGTTGCGGGCGGCGAACTTCTTGAGGTTGTCCTTGACGAAGGTGAGGTACTGGGGGTTCTTCTCCAGGGCGAAGAGCCGGCCGTTGGGCATGAGGTTGGACGCCTCGATGGAGACGGAGCCGCTCCCAGCGCCCACGTCCCACATGGTCAGGTCGTCCTGCAGCTGCAGCTTGGCCAGGGTCACCGCCCGGACCTCCTGCTTGGTGATCAGCTTCTTGGCGGTGGCGAACTCGTCGTCGGCGATCCCCAGCAGCGGGTACTGGCGTAAGCTAGGCTCCCACGCCCGGACCAGGATAAGGATGTTGAGCGGGGCGGCCTCGATCGTCAGCAACCCCTTCACGTCGGTCTTCGTGAACTTCTCCCCCGGCAGCCCCAGCTCCTCGCAGAGCCAGGCGTCGTACCCCTCGGCCCCCCGCGCCGCGAGCTCCCGCGCGATGACGGCCGGCGTGTTGGTGGCATCGGTCAGGACCGCCACCTTGTCCTCCGCCACGATCCGGTCGATGGCGCCGCCGAGCCCCCGGCCGTGCACGGAGACGAACACCGCGTCGTCCCACGGCTCCTTGATCCGGGCGAAGGCGTACTGGACGCTCGTCACGTTGGGGAAGATCTCGATCCGTTCCTTGGGAAGGTTTCTGAGCAGGAAGCGGGCGACGCCGAAGAAGTTGGGATCGCCGGAGCCGAGCACCACCGTCCGCCGGTCCGTCTCCTTCAGGAAGTCGAGCATGGCGGACAGCTCCCCCAGTACCCGCTTCTCGCCGGCGAACTCCGGAAAGATCTCCAGGTGCCGCTGGTGGCCGATCATCACCTCGGCGTCGTTGATGACCTCCAGCGCCCTGGCGCCGAACCCCTCCCATCCCTCGATCCCTGCGCCGACGAGGTAGATCTTCTGCTCTGACATGTGGTCCCCCTGAAAATCTAAAAATTCAAAAAGCATCTTGATTAGCGATGATCTTCTGCTACCGCCCTTATCATTCCCTCCCCCTTGACGGGGGAGGGCGAGGGTGGGGGTGAAGGTGCCAAGATATCAGCCAGTTGAAACTTCACCCACCCCGTTCCCCCCTCCCATCAAGGGAGGGGGGAACGGGGTAGCGGAAGATTGTCGCTAATCAGAAAAAGCACGAACCACAGAGGGAACAGAGGAACACAGAGGGGGAAAACCAGGAATAAAATCTGTGAAAATCTGTGAAATCTGTGGATAACGATTTTGAGGTTATCAACCTCTCGCGGTCAGCCGAAATATAGCACTTCGCCGCCGTACCCCGCCAACAAAACTTTCAGCTCCAGCCCCGGCGCCACCGTCGCCGCGAACGCCTTCGCCCGGCCGCAGACGAGGGCGACCAGCGCCGGGTCGCGCTCCGACTCCTCCAGCACCTGCCTCGCCGTGTTCGCCCGTTCCGCCAAGGGCGCCAGCCGGGCCGTGGCCGGGTCGGCGGCGAGCCAGTCGTGAAGCATCCGCAGGTCCAGCTCCGACGATCCCACGTGGGTCTGCTCGTGGCCACAGGCGATCTTCAGGAGCTTGGCGAACTGTCCCGCCATCACGACCCGTTTCACCCCTTTCCTGAGGCAGCTGCGCAGGGCGTGCCCCACGTAGTCCCCCATCATCACGAACGATTCCTCGGACAGCGAACTGATCTCGGGCTTTTCCCCGCGCCCCGCCCCCGGCGCCTTGAGCCCGAATTCCCCCTGCACCACCAGCTCGGAGGTCCGCCCCGTGGAGAGGACCACCGTACCGGTGCGGGACGCCAGCGCCACGTCGATGGCCGTGTCGATGGTATCGGTCCAGGCCTGGGCGGAGATCGGTTTCACGATACCGGTGGTACCGAGGATGGAGAGCCCCCCCACGATCCCCAGCCGCTCGTTGAGGGTCTTCTTCGCCCGCTCCGCGCCGTCGGGGATGCTGATGGTGACGGTGAGGGTGCACGGCATGCAGCGCATGGCCAGCACCTCGCGCACCCCCTCCTGGATCATCCGGCGCGGCACCGGGTTGATGGCCCATTCCCCCACCGGCACCGCCAGCCCCGGCTTGGTCGCCCGGCCGATCCCCTCGCCCCCCCGCAGCACGACCCGGTGCGGGGCGAAGAACTCCGCGTCGATCCGCGCATGGACCTCGACGCCATGGGTCACGTCCGGGTCGTCCCCCGCGTCCTTCACCACGTAGCAGGAGGCGAACGTATCGGTGAGTACCTGACCGTGCAGGGGAAACTCCACCAGCTCGCCCCCCGGCAACGTCAGATCCACGGTATCCACGATCCGCTGCTCCCGCAGCATGACCGCCGCCCCCCGGGCCGCGGCGGCAGCGCAGGCGCCGGTGGTATAGCCGTGGCGCAGTCTGCTTCGTGTCATCGCGTCAGTCCCCCGTCATGCCTCATTGGGAAACTGTACATCATAAGAGACAGGGCGCAAGGCTGCGCGTCATGAAAAAAGCGTGAAAACATCCCAATAATATTGACGTTTTACTCCAGGACCACCGGCAGGGAGGTGCCGCTGGTCAGGACCGCCAGGGCCTGCTCCCGCAGCTCCCCCTTCCCCAGCTCTTCCTTGCCCGACAGGTCCTCGATCTCGATCCTGACGATGCCGGTGATCTCCAGCTTCTCCTCCGCATACGGGGCAAAGGTATCGCCCGGCTGGTACTTGCGCATGAGCGCGTCCAGCGCCAGCAGTTTCTCCGCCCGGTTTTCCACCACCTGTGCCCGGCCGCGGATGATGACGCTCCGGTACAGGTACTCGGCGCGGCAGGCGTTCTCCGCGCTTCCCTTCACAAAGGCGACGGGGAGGTCCACCTCGAAGCAGACCCGGCTGTCCCGCCGGATATCCTCCAGCTTTTCCCCTTCCAGGGCGCAGTGGAAGTAGATCCGCCCCTCGTGATAGGCAAAGTTCAGGGGCTTCACGACCGGCCAGCCATCCTGCCCCACCGTGCCGAGCCGTCCCACGTGGCAGCTGTTCAACAGGCCGACGATGACGGAGGCGTCGGTGATCTTCTTGTTGGATTTACGCATGGAGAACCTTTCTACACAATGTAATTACGACTCCTCCGCCAGGATCAGCAGTGCATTGATCACTGCGGCGGCGACGTTGGAGCCCCCCTTGCGGCCGCGGCTGGTGATGAACGGGATGCCGTACTCCTCCCCCGTCCGCAGGAGCTCTTCCTTGCTCTCCGCCGCCCCCACGAACCCCACGGGAAGACCGACCACCAGCTCGGGCCGAAAGCCCTCCTCCCGCACGAGGCGCAAGAGCTCGAAGAGCGCCGTCGGCGCGTTGCCGATGACGAAGATGCCGTTTTGGGGCTTCGCCGCCCCCTTGCGCAGGGCGAGGATGGAACGGGTGATCCCCTGCTCTTTCGCCTCCCGCGCCACCTCCGGGTCCGAGACAAAGCAGGCAATCGGGTTGCCGTACCGTTGCAGGCGCGGCTTGCTCATCCCGGCGAGCGCCATGGTGGTGTCCGCCACGATCCCCCGTCCTGCCCGGAGCGCCGCCACGCCACGCCGCACCGCATCGCCGGAGATGAACATGCTGCGGGCATACTCGAAATCGGCGCTCGTGTGGATGACCCGCCGCACGATGGGCCACTGCGCCGCACCCCAGGAATGCGGCCCCACCTCCTCGTCGATGAGCCGGAACGATTCCGCCTCGATCTCTTCCGGTCGCAGATGTACCGACATCAGCACCACCCGGCCGCGGCGAGCCCCTCGGCGACCCGTTCGGCGACGATCTCCGCAAGTTTCCTGTGCGCCCCCAGGTGGGTCCCCATGGCGAACTCCACCTGCGGATACCGCAGCCTGGCCTCCTCGATCTCCTCCGGCAGGTCCTCCTGCACGTGGGCCCCCATGAAGAGGAAGTAGGGGATGAGGAGTATCCGCTCCGCCCCTTGCTCCACGCAGCTGTCGATCCCCTGCTGGATGTTCGGTCGGTGCTGTTCGCGGAACGAGACCTCCACGATCCCGAAGCCGGTCATCTCCTGCATCATCCGGGCGACCTCCCGCGCGGCGTCGTTCGCCTCGGGGATGCGGCTGCCATGGGCCATGAGAAGGATTGCTGTTTTCATGTCAACTCCTTGTAACGGTAGTAAAGCGTAACGGGACGCGGATGGACGTAGAAAAGTCGGATCAATCATGGCCACAATTCACGATTGTTCGTATTAACCGGTTGCGCCGTGAACCGCCACATCCTTCTGCCGCCGGCCGGGCCATCACCTGCCGGTGCGGCGCAGTTCCTCCACCCGCGCCGTCACCTCGGGCACCATCGGTCCGTACTCGGGAGGGACCCGGCGCAGGAACGCCTCGTAGTGCGGCAGCGCCTCCGACGCCCGTCCGAGCTGCTCCAGGAGGTTGGCGAGGTTGTAGTGGGCCTCGGCATTGTCGGGGTTTTCCCGCACCGCGCGCTGGTAGTACTCCTCCGCCTCCGCCAGCCGCCCCTGGAAGAAAGATACGTTCCCCAGCTGGTTCAGGGCCAGCGAATGGTGCGGATCGAGCTCCACGGTCCGCTGCCACTCCTCCCGCGCCCGTGCCAGATCGCCGGAGGTTCGGTACGCACCGCCGAGGTTGTAGTATCCGTAGGTGGACGCGGGGTCGACCCGGACCAGGGCGGAGAAGAACGAGATGTCGTCGTGCCAGTCGCGGTTGCGCTGCCGGGTGAGGCTTCCGTAGATGACACCGAGCAGAAGCACCGCGACAAGGGCGGCGGTGCGCCTCGATCCGCTCGCCGCGATCCGCCGGTACAGACAGCCCGCCATAAGCCAGAACCCGACTGCCGGCAGGTACAGATATCGCTCGGCCAGCGGAGCGCTGGGGATCGGCACGATATTGCTGACGGGAATGAAGTTGACCCCGATCCAGACAAGACAGAACCGCTCCGCCGCATCGCCGTACCGCAGGACAACGAACAGGCCGGCGGCAAGCGCCAGCCAGATGGCGGCGGGCACCAGCCACTGTGCCCCGCGCAGTGCCGGGACGGTGTAGTACGCCTGCAGCCCCGCCGGCCAGCATATCCTGGAAAGATACGTCGGGACGATGTACAGGTCCTGCGCCAGTCGCGCCCAGATACCCGACCCCTGTCGGGTCGGCTCGACCAGCGCCGGCAGTACCGCCAGCCGCATGGCGACATAGATCGGCACCGCCGCGACGGCGGGGGCCAGCGATCTCAGACGCTCCCGCCACGGCAGCGCTGCGTCCCCGAACGGTTCCGCATGACAGACGAACAGCATCGGCAGCACCATCAGCGCGATCTCCTTGCATAAGAGGCCGCAGAACAGCGCGACGCCGGCAAGCAGGTACTGCGACCGGCGTCCCGACTCCCGCCCCCGCAGGTACAGGAGCAGCGTGGCGAGCACACAGAGGGTCGCGAGCAGGTTGTTCCGCCCCGAGATGAAATCCACCGCCTCCGTATTTATCGGATGCACGGCGAAGATCAGCGCCGCCACGAAGGCGGGGGTCCGCTCCCGGAAAAGACGCATCCCGAGCAGGTACAAAAGCAGCACGTCGGCAAGGTGGATCAGCAGGTTGACCAGGTGATAGCCGGCCGGCTGCAGGCCGAAAAGCGCATAATCCACCAGGTAGGAGAGCCGGTTCAACGGACGATAGTAGGCGGCGATATCGTCGGTGTACAGCACATCGGGAGAGGTGAACACCTGTACGATGTTGGTCAGACTCCGGTTCACCGGATTGTTGACGATGATCTGCTGATCGTCCCAGACGAACCCGTTGTGCAGGGAGTTCCCGTAACCGATGAAGACGACCAGAGCCAGGAACAGCAGTGCGCCCCATCGCCACCTTGCCAGCCATGCCTCCACCGGACCGGCGGCAACCTGATCGCCCGGCGCGGTCCCGCCGGACGACGAACCCATCGAGATCATCCCTTCCCCTCCCGAAATTCCGCCGCTGTCGACACCCATCACCGCCCCGCTTCCCGCTCCATCATCTCCACCAGCTCCCGGCGCGCCTCGCCGATGGTGAGCGGCAACCGCTGGAACGGCAGCTTCTCCTCGTGCTTCAGCCGCCAGATGAGCTCGGCGATGTGGGGCAACCGGAGCTTGACGCTCTCCAGCTCCGCCGGGGCGGTGAACACCTCCTCCGGCACCCCCCCCCGCACGATCCGGCCTTTGCTCAGGATATGGAGCCGGTGGAGGAAGAGCGGCACGAGATCGACGCTGTGGGTCGCCATGACGATGGTCACCCCGTTGTCCCGGTTGAGTCGCGTCAGGAACTCCATCATCCGGTACTCCCCCATCGGGTCCAGCCCGGCGGTGGGCTCGTCCAGCAGCAGGATCTCGTGTCCCATGGCCAGGAGACCGGCGATGCAGACCCGCTTCTTCTGGCCGTAGCTTAAGTTGTGGATCCCCTTGCCCGCATACTCGGCC
Organism: Deltaproteobacteria bacterium; assembly: GCA_021779095.1. Taxonomy (GTDB): domain Bacteria; phylum Desulfobacterota; class Desulfuromonadia; order Geobacterales; family JAJYBI01; genus JAJYBI01. Next base: position 40,386 of record JAJYBI010000008.1, on the reverse strand, counting down.
ATCTCCACACTGGCAAGCGCCCGCTCCACCCGGGCCGCCACCTCCGGCTCGTCCAGCCCCATGTTGCGCGGGCCGAACGCCGCATCCTCGAAGACGGTATGGGCGAAGAGCTGGTCGTCCGGATTCTGGAACACGAGCCCCATCTTCCGGTAGATGTCGCGGGGGTGGAGCTTCCGCACCTCCTCGCCGTCCAGGAGCACCCGGCCGGCGTACTCCTTGATCAGCCCGTCCATGACCTTCAGGAGCGTCGTCTTTCCCGAGCCATTGGAACCGAGGATGCCGGTGAACTCCCCCCTGCCGATCTCCAGCCGGATGTCGGAGAGGGCAACAGTGCCGTCGGGGTAGCGGAAGGCGTCGAGTTGTACGGAGAGACGATTCGTCACAAGAAAAACCTTTTATTGGACGCAGATAAACGCAGAAAAAACGGATTAACCTTTTTCACAGTCACAACCGGAAGCTGTCGGATGCGAAGATTTCTTTGTATTATCAAAGGCCTTACGCTTGACTTGGGGAGTGGGACCAAAATTGAGCAACAGTCCGACTTCCTTATCCGACGCCCTCAGATAATTGAGAAGCTGCGCCTCATGCTCCGGAGCGAGATTTCGCGTAGCCTTTACTTCGATGATCACGGCATCGTCAACCAGGATGTCGGCAAAGTACTCTCCAACCAGCTTGCCGTCGTAGTAGACCGGTAAGGGATACTGGGCCACCGCCCTGATGCCGCGCTTTGCCAGCTCGATAAGGAACGCGTTTTCATAGACTTTTTCCAGAAATCCATAGCCAAGATTGTTGTACACGGTATAAAAACAGCAGATTATCTCATCAGTCAGATTTTTGTGTTTGTAAAAATCCGCCTTTTCTGCGTTCATCTGCGTCCCCTTTGCTTTTGTCTTTGGCTATCTTACAGCTTCCAGACGATCCCCATCCCCGCCACCACCACCAGCGCCGCCGCCACCTCGGCGAGGCGGAACGGCCGGTGCTTCAGGAGCGGCAGGGTACCGTCGTAGCCCCGCTGGACCATGGCGGTGGTGACCGTCTGGCTGTTGTCGAACGCCTTGATGACCAGGGCGCCGGCGAGCGTCCCGAAGGAAGAGAGCCCGCGCCGGTAGCCGGCGTAACCGAGGCGGTTCTTCTGGGCGCAGTACACCACCTGGGCGTCCTCGAACAGGACGAACAGGTAACGCCAGGCAAACAGCGCGATCTCGATGAACCCCCGCGGCACCCGCAGCCAGGCGAGGGCCGCCATCAGCTCGGTGAAGGGGGTGGCGAAGCCGACGGCGGAGACGACGGAGACCGCCCCGGCAATGCGGGAGGCGATGAGGAGCCCCTCGCGGAGGCCCTCGGCGTGGCCGGTCAACGGCAGCCCCGCGATGCCGATGGTGAAGAGCGGCGTGGTGCCGCTGCAAAAGCACTTCAGCAGCACCACCATCCCGGCGATGAAGAACGGCTCGGCAAAGCGGAGCAGGAGCTGCCGCGGCCGCACCCCCATGAGGAGGCAGGTGCCGAGGGAGAGCGCCGCCACGAGGAGCGGGAAGACGCATCCCCGGCAGCTCACCGTCATCACCAGGAGCGCCAGGACGCAAAGGAGTTTCACCCGCGCATCGACCCCGGTGAGGAAATGCCTCGTGGTGTGTATGTCCCCCGTGAAATGGTGCACGCCCTACCCCTTGTCCCGCTTCTCCGTCAGGACCCGCCACCAGTAGCCGGCGGCGAACCCGCCGATGGTGCCGGCGGCAAGGAACACGAACAGCAGGAGATCACCCTGGTCGGTGTTGATGTACGGCTTTCTCGCCTCACGGCCGTGCTCCTTCGCCACCTTCTGCACCACCGACTCGTCCACCCCGGTCCAGGGGTGCGGGGCGAGGGTGAAGAAGTAGAACGCGAACAGGAGCGTCGGCAGGAGGACGAGATGTAAGAGGACGATCCGGAACTTCCGGCGACGTTCAGGCATGGTTCGCCACCTCCCTTTCGGTGATGACCCGCATCTTCGCCAGCAGGTCCGGGCGTTTCTTCTGCAGGAGCGTCACCATTCCGGCGGTCATGGCCCCCTCCAGTATCCCCAGCGGCAGTTGGGTCGGCACGAAGGCGACCATGATCTTCAGGCAGAGCGGCCAGAACGGGTCGTTCCCCCGGATGCCGGCGGCCAGGATGCCGGAGGTGGCGGCGTAGGTCGCCCAGTCCGCCAGGATGCCGGCGATGAAGGCGGCAGTCGCCAGTCCCGCCCCTGCCCGACGCAAGGTGCGGAAGGTAAACCAGCCGGCGAAGGAGCCGACGACCCCCATGGAGACGGTATTCGCCCCCAGGGTGGTGAGCCCGCCGTGGGAGAGAAAGAGCGCCTGGATCAGGAGCGCCACCGACGAGATCAGCACGCTCACGAACGGGCCGACGAGGATCGCGGCGATCCCCGTGCCGCAGGGGTGGGAGCAGGTCCCCGCCGTGGGGACCGGGATCGGCATGCAGGAGATGATGAACACCACCGCCGCCATCAGCCCCACCAGCGGCTTGAAGGAGAGGTCGTCCCGGGAGAGCGCGTTCAGCCGCTTGAGCCCCACCGCCACGAACGGGGCCGCCACGGCGAACCAGAGCGCGGCCCAGTCAAACGGCAGGATCCCCTCGGAGATGTGCATGGCGTAGGCCGGCGCGGCATCCAGAAACAGCAAGGCGCCACAGAGACACAGAGACACAGAGGAAAATCCATTTCTTATTTTTTGGTTCATAGGCCTTTACTCCAACTATTGCTGCACCTGGTACATTCATCAGAGAGCCGCTCATCGGTACACGAAAAACCTGTAAAACCTTGAAACCGTTATTGGACGCAGAGTAACGCAGAAAAAGCGGATCAAGACGGATTAAAGTATCAATGCCTGGACAAGCAGGGATAAACAAAACATTCAGGACGTGTTTCTATTCATATTTTTGTTTTATCCGCGTTCATCTGCGTTTATCCGCGTACCATACAGGTTTCGGTATTCTCCGTGTCTCTGAGTCTCCGTGGCAGACGTCGACGCTAGATTTTGTCTCCCCGCAGGTCGGCGGCGAACAGTTTCCCCGCGCCGCGGGAGGCGCAGAAGTCCCCGCACATGGTGCAGGTGGCCTCGTCCTCGGGGACGCGGCTGGCGCGGATCGCCCGCGCGTCCTCCGGGAAGAGCGCCAGGTCGAACTGCTTCTGCCAGTCCAGGTCGCGGCGGGCCTTGGACATCTCCTTGTCCCGCCGGCGCCCCTTCTCCGGGTACTTGTTCATGTCGCCGATGTAGGCGGCGATTCTAGCGGCCTTCACCCCCTGGCGCACGTCCTCCTCGTTGGGGAGCGCCAGGTGTTCTGCCGGGGTGATGTAGCAGATGAGGTCGGCGCCGTAGCGGCTGGACTGGGCCGCGCCGATGGCGGCGGTGATGTGGTCGAAGCCGGGGGCCACGTCCGTTGCGATGGGACCGAGCATGTAGTACGGCGCGCCGCCGCTCATCCGCTTCTGCAGCTGGATGTTCCCCTCCACCTCGTCCAGCGGCACGTGGCCGGGGCCTTCCACCAGCATCTGGCACCCCATGTCGCGGCCGAGCTCCGCCAGCTCGCAGTTGATGAGCAGTTCCTGGATCTGGGCCCGGTCGGAAGAGTCGTGGATGGCGCCGGCCCTGAGGCCGTTCCCCAGGGACAGCACCGTGTCGTATTTCTTGAGGATGGAGACCACCCGGTCGAACCGCTCGTACAGCGGGTTCTCCCGGCCGTTGGCCAGCATCCAGGCCACCATCGAGACCCCTCCCTTGGAGACGAGGCCGCCGTAGCGGTACCCCTGTTTCCTGAGCCGCTCGATGGTGTAGAGGTTGATGCCGCAGTGCACCGCCATGAACGCCATGCCGTCGGCGCACTGTTTCTCGATCAGGTCGAAAAGCATCTCCTCGTCCAGCTTGTTGGGATCGCCGTATTTGCGCGCCGCCTCGCAGAACGCCTGGTACAGCGGGACGTTCCCCACGGGAAGCTCCACGGCGCCGATCACCTCCTGCCGTACCCGGTCCAGGTCCCCTCCCACGGAGAGCTCCATGAGGGTGTCGGCGCCGGACTCCTCGGCGGCTTTCGCCTTTCTCACCTCGGCGGCGTAGTCGATGATGTCGGAGGAGGTGCCGATGGAGGCGTTCACCTTGGTGCGGAGCCCCGTGCCGATCCCGGCGATCTTCGCCGGCTTGCGGTTGTGGTTCCAGGGGATGACGATCTTTCCCTCCGCCACCATGGTGCGGACGTACTCGGCGGAAAGCTCTTCGTCGGCGGCGACAATCTGCATCTGGGGGGTGACGATCCCCTCACGGGCGTACTCGATCTGGGTTTTCATGCAAACTCCTTTAGGTCAACAACAATAAATGGGACGCAGATTAACGCAGAAACTGCGGATTTAAAGACACATCATTTTAGTGAACAGACGAAATAATTAGTCTTTGAGTCTGATCCGCTTTTTCTGCGTTAATCTGCGTCCAAAAGGTTTGGTTTAATTCGATGCTTTCGCCTTGATCCGCGTCCTATTCGCCTTTGTATTCCCGGCAGCTGGCGACGAAATGGGCAGCGACCGCCGGATTGCTGCCGAAATGCAGGTGCACGTACGACGCGAGGCAGTTCCGGTACCGGTACCCCTCGTACCCCAGTTCCTTCCCCTGGCGGGAGACGCGGTAGAGCCGCGCCACCTCCGCCGGCATCTCCTCCATCTCCGAGTAGTGGAACTCGTGCCCCCGGGCGACGGTCCCCGCCGGACCGAGGATGGATGCAGCGACCGTCCCGATCTCCCGGTAGCCGAGCGCCCTGCGCCGCGGCAGCATCCGGGCGGTGACGGGAAAGATGCCGACCAGAGGGGTCAGGTCTTGACCCCTTATCCCGCGGGAGAGGTAGATGAACCCGCCGCACTCGGCGTAGACCGGCATCCCGTCCTCGACGGCGGCGCGGATCGCCTCCCGCATGGCGTTGTTGGCCGCCAGGGTGTCGGCGAACAGCTCCGGGTAACCGCCGGGGAGGTACAGCCCGCCGATGCCGGACGGCAGTGCGCTGTCGGCGAGCGGCGAGAACGGCACGCACTCCGCCCCCGCCGCCGCCAGGAGCCGCAGGTTGTCCTCGTAGACGAAGCAGAAGGCGGCATCCCGGGCCACGGCGATGCGAACGTCCCCCTCACGCGTCCCCCTCACCCGGCCTTCGGCCACCCTCTCCCCCGGGGAGAGGGGTTGGGGGTGAGGGCGCAAAAGAAAGTCCAGCTCCAGGTGCCGCTCCGCCGTATCCGCCAGGTGCTCGATGAACTCCGCCGGCAGCGGGTTCTCCTCCGCCGTCAAGAGCCCCAGGTGGCGTGACGGGATATGGAGCTTCTCGTCACGGGGGATGCAGCCGACCACCGCCACGCCGGGACAGCCCGTCGCCACCGCCTCCCTGAGGAGGGCGGCATGGCGCTCGCTCCCCACGTTGTTGAAGATCACCCCGGCGACCGTTACCCCGGGATCGAAGCCGGCGAACCCGGCCACCAGCGCCGCGGCGCTCCGCGCCTGCCCCCTGGCATCCACCACGAGGACCACCGGCGCCCCCAGCAGCTTCGCCGTCTGGGAGGTGCTCCCCTCTTCCGAGAGCCCGCCCATGCCGTCGAAGAGCCCCATGACCCCCTCGACGACGGCGATCTCCGCCCCGGCGGCGTGGTGCGCGAAGGTCTCGCGGACAAATGTTCCACTGCAGATCCAGCCGTCCAGGTTCACCGACGGACGCCCGCAGATCAGGCGATGATAGCCGGGATCGATGAAGTCCGGCCCGACCTTGAACGGGGCGACGACGACCCCGCGCCGCCGCAGGGCCGCCATGATCCCCAGGGTGACGGTGGTCTTGCCGGAGCCGCTGTGCGGCGCTGCGATGACGACAACGTTCATGACTTCTCCGCTACACCAGGTGCCACTCGTGACAGACCACCTCCGGCGGCTCCATGAACCGGATCGGGAGCTGGCTCATGCCGATCCCCCGGGAGACGAACATGGCCGGCGACGCATCCCCGTACCAGCCGTACCGGTAGCGCCCGCTCCCCGGCGGCAGGTACGGCGCCCAGCCGAACAGGGTGACCTGTCCGCCGTGGGTGTGCCCCGCCAGGATGTACCGGGGGGCGAATCCCCCCGTCTTCTTCAGCTCACGGATGATCGATTCCCGGGAGGCGGGGCAGTGGGCGAGCACCAGGTGGTTGGCCGCCGGGGCGGCGCCGTCCAGCGCCCGGACCAGGTCCGGCCGTCCCCCGAGCAGGTCGTCGAGCCCCGTGATCAGCAGGTCGGTGCCATGGTAGTGCAGCCGGACGGACTCGTTCACCAGCAGCCGGCCGTTGTGTTGCCGGTAGATCTCCGCCAGCCGGGGGATGTCGATCTTCCCCCAGTACTCCCAGTTGCCGAGGATTCCGTACACCGGGATCGTGCGGTCCAGCAGGGCGAGAAACCGCTCGAACAGCCCGTCCCCGTTTTTGTAGCTGCAGACGTCGCCGCTCACGACGATGAGGTCGGGCCGCAGGCCGTGCACCGCATCGGCGATCCGCTCCTCGTGAAAACCGATCTTGCGCAGGTGGAGGTCGGACAGCTGCACCAGCCGCACTGTCCGGTCTGCTGACGCGCCGTCAGCCTTCATGACGGTGCGGGTCACCACGGTCCGGTTCGGCTCGACCTCCGCCCCGTAGCCAAGGAACGCCCCGCACGTCAGGATAACGGAACCGCCGAGAAATTTCCTGCGCGAGATGGGTCGCTGCATCCGGTCTCTCCGACGCTGCGCTGTAAGATGATTTCAGATCATGGGACACGGATGAACGCGGACCCACGCAGATTAAATCAGATCAAGCCATGAACCCGATAGTGGACGCAGATGAACGCAGAAAAGGCGGATTCAAAAGCAAAAACCTTACGTCTTTAGGGATTCTGAAAAAACAGATTCTATTGCTTCAGGTTTAAATCCGCCTTTTCTGCGTTCATCTGCGTCCCATTCTGCTTTTGACTGTATCCGTGTCCTGTTCGGGCTTTAACTCTACCCGTTCAAGAGCTTCACGACCGTCTTGCCATCCTCGTAGTAATCGATGATGTTCAGGCAGGCGTAGGTCTGGTCGATGTTGAAGAGGCTGGAGAGCGGCGCGCCGATGGCATCCAGCAGGATGGTCCGGTTGACCCCGCCGTGGGCCACCACCAGGACCTCCTCCCCCCGGTGCCGGTGGACGATCTCACGGATCACCGGAATGACCCGGTCGTGCATGTCCTGCAGGTTTTCCCCCTGGGGAACCCGGTAGTGGACCAGGTCGGCGAGCCGCGCCTGCCACTCCTCCGGGTACCGCTCCACGATCTCCGCCCAGGTCATCCCCTCCCAGATGCCGATGTTCAGCTCCCGCAGGTTCCGGTTGGCGAAGGGGGTCACGCCGAGATGCTCCCCCAGTATCCGTGCGCCGGTGACGCAGCGGGTCAGGTCGCTCGTATAGCAGGCGGTGATGTTCACACCCTCGAACCGCGCCTTCAGGTCGTGGTACTGGGCCACTCCCCGCTCGGACAGGGCCACATCCGCGTGGCCGTTGTAGCATTTCGTACCGGCGGTGATCACCTCGCCGTGCCGGATAAGATGGATGCGTGTCTTTGCCGTCATAGAATCCCCGTTCTGTATAATGCCAGCAGCGCCAGGAGCGCCCCGATCTCGTTCAGCTCGCTGACGCAGCCGATGACGTCGCCGGTAATCCCCCCCAGGCGCCGGTGGAACCAGGCCTTGCACCCCCAGGTGAAGAGGTAGAGGATGCAGCAGCCGTACAGTCCGGCGAGCCCCAAGAGCCCGAATGAGGCCGCGAGGGTTACGAGCCAGGCGACAACGAACTGGAAGCTTCCCACCCCGCCGACGAACGCCGCACCGAGCCCGTCGGTGCGGGCCCGCCGCGCGCCGGTGGCCATCTGGACCTGGCTCATCCGGGCGATCATGGGAAAGAAGAGAAGCGCCGCCGCCTTGTTGACCTGCGGCAGAGCCAGGAGCGCCTCGTACTTGAGGAGAAGCCCCAGCACGAGCCCCACGGCCCCCACGGCGCCGGTACGGGAATCCTTCATCACCGCCAGGAACCGTTCGCGCCCCCCCCGCGCCGCCAGCCCGTCGCACACGTCCGCCAGGCCGTCCAGGTGCAGCCCGCCGGTCAGTGCCGACAGGGCAACGATCAGCAGGAGGTCCGTCACCGACCGCGGAAACGCCTGCTCAAGGAGCCAGTTCAGCCCGACCAGGAGCCCGCCGATGGTGAGCCCCGCCAGCGGGAAGAGCGCCATGGACCGCCCCATGTCCCCCTCCTCGCAGCGAACCGAGAACGGCAGCGGGATGATGGTCAGAAACTGCAGGGCAATAAGATAAAGGCGCATGGGAACCCCGGGCACAGGGCACAAGAGTCAAGGCATTAAATCCTTGAGCCATGTGCCTTGTGCCTTGTGCCATCAGATACTTTCAGCCACTCCCGCCTGCTCGAACGTCGCCATTTCTTTCAGGATTTTCACCCCCGCCTCGATGAGCCCCATGGCGAGTGCCGCGCCGGTCCCCTCGCCGAGGCGCAACTGCAGGTCGAGGATCGGTTCGGCGCCGATCCGCTCCAGCATGAACCGGTGGCCGATCTCCACCGACCGGTGGGCGGCGAAGAGGTACTCCCGCACGTTGGGGTGCAGCTCGCTTGCGATGAGCGCCCCGGCGGTGGAGATGAAGCCGTCCACCACCACCGGCAGCCGGCTGGCGGCGGCCCCCAGAACGAGCCCGGCGATGCCGGCGATCTCCAGCCCCCCCACCTTGGCCAGCACGTCCAGCGGGTCTTTCGGATCGGGGCTATTTACCCGCAGCCCCTCCTCGATGACCCGTATCTTGTGCTCCAGCGCCGCATCGCCGATCCCGGTCCCCCGGTGGGTCAGCTCGCGCACCGTTTTGCCGGAGATGGCGGCGATGATGGCGGACGACGGGGTCGTGTTGCCGATCCCCATCTCGCCGGTCCCCACCATGGCGATCCCCTCTTTTTTCGCCTGCATCGCCAGCTCGATCCCGGCCTCCACGGCGGCGACCGCCTCGTCCCGGGTCATGGCCGGCCCCTTCGCGAAGTTCCGTGTCCCCCGCGCCACCTTCCGGCCGATGAGGCCGGGGACCTCGCCGAAGTCGTAGTCGACCCCCATGTCCACCACCAGCACGTCGGCCCCCGTGTGCCTCGCCAGCACGTTCACCCCGGCGCCGCCGGCGAGGAAGTTCAGCACCATCTGGGGGGTGACCTCCTTCGGAAACGCCGACACCCCTTCCTCCACGATGCCGTGGTCGCCGGCGAAGGTGAAGATCACCTTCCGCGCCGTGTCGGGGGAGAGCGTTCCGGAGATGGCGGCGAACCGCCGGGCGAACTCCTCCAGCCGCCCCAGGGAGCCGAGCGGCTTGGTCTTGTTGTCCAGCCTGCGCTGGGCCTCGGCCAGCAATTCCGTATCCACGGGTCGGATCGCGTGCAACGTTTCCTGCAAAAGAGTCACGGGCAACCTCCTTGATTTACGACAAACCTGATTAGCATCATCCTTCAGCAGCCTACGTTCCTCCCCCTTCAAGGGGGAGGTAAGGAGGGGGATGGGGTGCTTTTGCGCCTGATTTACCCATCCCCACCCCGACCCTCCCCTTGAAGGGGAGGGAGGATCTTTTGTAGCGGAAGATCAGCGCTAACCAGAACAACAAATTATCATTTCAGCCTTTGATCTTCAGCGGAATACCCGAGAAGGTGACAAACACCTCGTCCGCCGCGGCGGCGAGGATCTCGTTCGCCTCGCCGGCCAGGTCGCGAAAGGTCCGCGCCAGCCGGTTCTCCGGCACGATCCCCATCCCCACCTCGTTGGAGACGAGGATCACCGGGCTCTTCAGCGTCGGGAGCAGCGCCGCGAGCCTGCGCACCTCCGCCAGCACCGGTCCAGGTTCCTCGCCCCGCGCAAACAAGAGGTTGGTGAGCCAGAGGGTGACACAATCCACCAGGGTCGCGCCGAAGAAACCGTCGTGCCCCGACAGCACGCCGCTGAGATCGAGCGGCTCCTCGATGGTCTGCCAGTCGGCACCGCGCCGCGCCCGGTGCCGGGCGATCCGCTCCGCCATCTCGCCGTCGCCGGCGCTCCCGGTGGCGACGTACAGAAGCGGTGCGCCGTAACTATGCGCCAGCCCCTCCGCCAGCCGGCTCTTGCCGCTGCGCGCCCCGCCGGTGATGAAGATGGTCCGTGCCATGAAAAAACCCCGCCTCCGGAGAATCGGAGACGGGGTCTGGGTGCATATGGGGTAGCCCGGCGCCTCTCCTGCGGAGGTCCTTGAAGCGTTCAGCCGGGCAGGTTTCCTGACTTACGGGTCGCTTTACTCGCCGCGCCTTCCCGAAAGATTCAGTGGCGTCGTTGCGGCTTTCATCACCGTTCACAGTTGCGGGACAGCGGAGGATTCGCACCCCCTTCCCTTTTAACCGGCGCGTACGCGCCGGCACCTGGCTGGTTAACTATTTAATTGTTCGTCATTTCTAGCAGAGCGGAAGGTGAAAGTCAACGACGGAGGAAGGTGTAAGGAACATTTCAGTCAGGCGGCAGCTCCAGCAGCGCCTCGATCCGGGCCCAGATGCCGTCGGTCCCCTCCCGGGAGAGGGCGGAGAAGAAACTGAGCTCGACGGGGTCTACTTCAAGGGTGCGGGCGATGAGGGCCGACTGGCGGGCCCGTTCGTTCCTGGACACCTTGTCGCACTTGGTGACGACGAGGATGGGGGTGACGCCATAGCCCCGGAGCCAGTCCAGCATCTGCCGGTCCTCGGCGGTGGGGGTGCGCCGGATGTCGAGGATCAGCACCACCCCCTTGAGGTTCTCCCGCCGGGAGAGGTAGGTCTCCATCATCGGTCCCCACTCCTTCTTCACCGCCAGGGGGACCTTGGCAAAGCCGTAGCCGGGGAGATCGACGAGGGTGAACGTGCCGTTCACGTTGAAGAAGTTGATGAGCTGGGTGCGTCCGGGGGTGGAACTGGTGCGCACCAGGTTCTTCCGGTTCACCAGCACGTTGATGAGAGACGACTTCCCCACGTTGGAGCGGCCGGCAAAGGCGATCTCCGGCAGCTCCGGCGGGGGATAGTGGGCGGGCCGCGTGGCGCTCTTGATGAATTCGGTGGACTTGATCAGCATGAAACTCTCGTGTCGAATAAGTTTGATTGCCGATTAGTACCACCTTTGGCGCGCGTGCGCAACCGGAGAGGTTGCCACGACCCTCACCCGGCCTCTGGCCACCCTCTCCCGGAGGGAGAGGGTTACAGTGTACTCTCTCCCTCTGGGAGAGAGATAGAGTGAGGGGCAGTTTGACTGAAAGGTGACGAAACCGACAGCGTAATCTCTCGATTGCGGACCCGCCGTCAGCTGATCCCCTTGGCGTTGAGATGCACGCCGTACTTCTTGTCGGTCCCCTGGATGTGCGTCACGACCCACTCCTTGAGGAAGCTCATGACGGAGAGGGTGAGGGCGGCGTTCCCCGACTGGAACTTCTGCTGCAGCTCCAGCACCTGCTTGACGAGGGCGTCGTGGGCGGCCTTGTGGCTGGCGAACTCCGGGAAGCCGTTGGCCTGCATGACCTTCTCTTCTTCCTTGAAGTGGGTGGCGGTGTAGGTGATGAGCGACTGGAGCACCGTCCCCACCATGTCGTTTCCATGCCCCGCCTTCATGGAGTCGTGCAGCTGGTTGATCAGTTCAATCAGCCTCTTGTGCTGGTCGTCGAATTTTTTCACCTTCACGCTCAGTGCCGGATTCCATTCCATCAGTGCCATAACCGTTCTCCTTTTTCTGTTGTGGATTATCGTACCGTCACGCGCTGACGGCGTTCGAGCCGGCCGCATTCCCCTCGCTCATGTACCCGATGCGGACCGCCCCCCAGTGCCGACCGTCGATGACGATCGGCGTGGACATGTCGTTCATGACCTCTCCCGTATCCCGCACGTAGGTCTGCAGCAGGAACGGCTCCTCGTTCTTGGCGGCACGGATGCCGGTCCGGTCGTTGAAGATCCGCTTGGTGCGGTTGCCGTCCTTGTCCTTCCGCGTGTCGCCCGTGAGCCGCTGGGTATATCTCAGGTTATGGCAGGGGCAGTACCCGGAGGCATCCACGCAGATGGCGAAGAACGCGTTCCGGTCGCGGGAGACGATATCCTCCTGGATCGGGGAGATGATCTCGTCGAACAGCCGGTCGTAGGTGGTGGTGTACTTCTGCGGCATGGTGTTGGGGATCGGCTTGTAATCGGTGCTGAAGAGCGCATCCAGGGTCGTCCGCCCGCCGGCGACGGCCTCTTCCAGTGTCGCCGTGGCCCGGTCCCTCAGTTCGACGGCATACCCCTTGATGATATCGTGGTGGTTCCCCACCCGGAACCGGCCGACGGTGTTGTAGATCTTTTCGGCACGCTCGCAGAGGTCGTTGAAGGTGCCGACGGACTTCTCCATCTGCATCTGCACCTCGCCGGTCGTCTCCGAGACCTGGTGCACCTTGCCGGCAACCTCGTGGATGGTGGCGCTCTGCTCCTCGGTGGCGGTGGCGATGGTGTTGATCAGGTCGGCCGATTCCGTCGCCAGGGCGAGGATGCCGGAGATGGTGGTGCCGGCCCGGTCGGCGCTGGCGATCCCCTCCGTGACCCGCTCCTTGTCCGCCTCGATGGACTGGAGTGCGGCGGCGATGTCCACCTGGATCGCCCGGATGATCTTCGCGATCTGCTGGGTCGACGCCGACGTCTTGCCGGCCAGGTTCTTGACCTCGTCGGCCACGACGGCGAATCCGCGCCCCGCATCGCCGGCCCGGGCCGCCTCGATGGCGGCATTGAGCGCCAGCAGGTTCGTCTGGTCCGCCACATCCTCGATCAGCCCGATGATCTCGCCGATCTGGCCGGAGGAGCTCTCCAGCCGGTTCATGACGCAGATGGTCCCCTCCACGCCGGTCCTGATCTGGTCGATGCTCGCGGCGGTCTCCTGCACCACGTCCCGCCCCCCCCGCGCCGATTCGTCCACCTGATGGGAAAGCGTCGAGGCGCGGGAGGTGGTCAGGGCGACGTCGTTCAGGGTGGCGGACATCTCCTCCGTCGCCACCGCGACCGATTCCGTGAGCTCCTTCTGTTCGTAGGTGGACGCGGCCAGCTTGTCGACATCCCGCATGGTGTAACACGATACGACGGCAACGTGCTCCGCCTGGCCGTACAGGTCCGTGACGATCTCCCGGAGCTTGCCGACCAGCCGGTTCAGACCTTCAGTCAGATGACCCAGCTCGTCTGCGGACTGTACCGGCAGGGTGACGGTCAGGTCCCCCTCGCCCCGCGACAGTTCTTCCACACTTTTCGATATGGCGACGATCTTCCGGATGATCGCCTTCCGGATGAACAGGTACATGGCGCCGATGATCAAAAGGAAGCTGGCAACACCGATCATGCAGAGCGTGACGACGAGCTTCCTGGTGTGCCGGTATCCCTCCTGCGTGGAGGTGGTGAGGATGACGGCCCCGTTGTATTTCCCCTCCGAATGGCACGACTTGCAGCGCTCCTCGTTCGGCAGCGGCACCACGTTGACCAGCGCCCGCTCACCGTTCACCTTCGTGCGGGAGGTGATGGTCTCACCGCTCTTCAGCGCCTTCACCACCTCCGGGTCCGGAGCCGTGCCGCCGTCGGCGGGCCGGCCTTCGTTGTCGAAGAGCGCGAGCCCCATGGCGATCTTCTGCGCCTTCAGCCGATCCACGTACTGGCCGATCGCCGGGCGGTCCTCCTTCATCATGAACCCGTTCACCGTTTCCCGCACGGCGGAAGCGAGCTCCATGGCGGACTGTTGCTGCTGGCTGTTGGTGGCCCTGATGCTGATCGTGAGCGATGCGACCCCCAAGAGGCCAAAACCGATGAACAGGGTCGCCCCGATGATCAGAAACACCTTCGTGGACAGATTCATCTTCATGCGTCGAACCTTTCCCAGGTCGTGCAGCACCCCCTGCACCACCTGAAGCCGCAATCGTTCAATGTCGGTCGGCACGAAAGCAATGCCCCGATAGCTACCATATCGGTCGTGCCGTAAAATAGTTGAGGGAAATTTAAGGAATAGCGCAGGCAGTGGGAGGAAATCCCCTACGGAACGATCGGGGCGTTTCCGGAAAAAGGTGTGCCATGCGGGATACGTCGGGCATCTTCCGGTTAACAGAGGCCAATAACCGGTTGACTTTGGATACTACCGTGCTAGATTAGGGCCTGCCCGAATTCGCACATCACAAGAGGTACCTTATGGTCTTTCGTCGCTACCTGTCATCCCTCCGGGCCACCTACCTGTTCATGCTCTGCTTCGGCCTGCTGATCGGAGGGGTCTTTCCGTTCTATTCCTGGCTCTTCTTCGGCAGCGCCGCGTTCCAGCCGCTCTACGCCATCGGCTGCCTGACGGCGGGGGTGCTCGTCGGAAGCTTCTGCTTCTTCATCATCAAGCAGGTGCTCGGGCTGTACCTGGAACGGCAGTGGCAGACGCTCGGCAGGTGTTCCGGCAGCCGGGAGCCCTCTGTCGCCTCGACGAAAGGGGACGAACTCCAGACCCTCATGGACCGGTACGACGGTGTCATGGAGACCGTATTCGCCATGGTGACGCGCGCGTCCCGGCTCATCACCGAGATATCCCCCCTCTACCGCAAGCTGACGGAAAAGTCGCACCGGCTGGTCGCGGGAAACGAGGAGCAGCTCGAGAAGGAGCAGACGGCGCGCTACATGGTACAGGAGCTGAACGACTTCTTCGGGATACTGAAGAAAGAGATCGACGTCATGTGCGCCCGCACGGAAGAACGGGCCTCCATCTCCACCCAGATGAGCGCCACCACGGACTCCATCGCGGAAAGCATCCGCACCTATTCCAGCAACGTCACGGAGACCTCCGCATCCATCGAGGAGATGGCCGCCAGCATCCGGGAAAATGCGGGGAACGTCCAGGACCTCGCCCTCTCCACCGAGCAGACGGCGAGTTCCATCACCCAGATCTCCGCCGCCATCGTCAACGTGCGGGACAACGCCCAGCGCACCGCCGAATGCTCGGAAAAGGTCCGACGGCAGGCGGCGGAGGGGATGGCCACCATGGCCGAGACCATCGGCGCCATGATGAATATCGACGAGAGCAGCACGGAGACCTTCGATGCGATCCGGAAGCTGTCGCAGCATACCTCGCGGGTCGGCGAGGTGCTGAACATCATCAAGGACGTGGTGGACCAGACGAATCTCCTCTCCCTGAACGCATCCATCATCGCCGCCCAGGCGGGCGAGCACGGGCGCGCCTTCGCGGTCGTCGCGGAAGAGGTGCGCACCCTCGCCCGCCGGACCGCCCAGTCGGCGAAAGAGATCGATGAACTGATCGAGAACATCCAGGAAGAGTCCGAATCGGCGGGAAATGCGGTGTCGCGGGCAATGGAGAAGGTCGCGGAGGGGGTGAGGATCTCCGGCAGGACCGACGAGGTCCTCCAGCGGATCGAAGAGAGTGCGGCGGAGGCGTCGCGCATGGTGCAGAAGATCGCCAACGCCACCATGGAGCAGGCGGAAGGCAGCCGGCTCATCACCGAGGAGGCGGAGAAGAACCTGGAGCGGGTCACCCAGATCAACCGTGCCATCAAGGAACAGGAACAGGGGATCATCCAGATCGTCGTATCGCTGGAGCAGATGGAATCGCTGGCAAAGAAAAGCGCGGGGGCGACCCAGGAGCAGGCGCGCGGCAACAGACTCTATCTCCAGAGCGTACTGGAGGACAACAGCATCATGAAGAACCTGCGCAACACCTGCGACCAGCAGATCATGCTGGGTGAAAGCCTGCTGGCCGCCGTTCAGGAGGCGGGGAAGGCGTTCGAAACCAATGCCCAGGAGGCGAAGCTGACCACCCGGGAGGTGGAGGCCATCACCGGGCTCACCGACAAGCTGAAACAGGAACTGGCGGCGTTCCAGTCCGTCTGATCACCGCTCCACCGGCAGTCCCCGCCCCTGCCAGGCGGAGATCCCCCCGGTCATGTTGCGCACGTCGGCGAACCCCTTCTTCGCCAAGGTTCCCGCGGCGATCCGGCTCCTCATTCCGGAGGCGCAGTAGACCACGATCGCCCGCCCCGAAGGGAGCTCGCCGCTGCGGGCGGCGATATCGGCCAGCGGGATATGGGTTGCGCCGGCAATCCGGCCGCTTCGCCACTCCCCTGCCGACCGCACGTCCAGGAGCAGGCAGTCGCCCGAGGCGGCAAGCGCCCGCGCATCCGCCGCGGATATCCCCGGCACCCCGCTACCGGACATCCGGCGCACCACAAGCAGGGCGACACCCGCCGCCGCCATCCCGATAATCATACCGTCCATGTACCACTCCTCCCCTCTTTCTCATGCGAGCCCCAAAAGCTTCACCAGTTCCGCCAGCGGGCCGTCCCCCAGGGCATAGCAGACCTTGGTCCCCTCCCGGCGCGACGTCAGGAGACCGTTGTTCTTCAGTATCTTCAGGTGCTGGGAGACGACCGCCTGCGGCATGTCGAGCCGCTCCCAGATCTGCTTCACGCATGCCCGTTCACCGGCAAGCTCGGTCACGATCTTGAGCCGCACCGGGTGGCCGAGGATGCGCAACAGCCGCGCCCTCTCCTGCAAGGTCCCCTCCATGCCGTCACCTCTCGATGGGGAGACCGCTGCGGTACCAGCCGACGATCCCGTCGGTAATGTTGTAGACCTCACGATACCCCTTGCCGGCCAGATAGCCGGCGACCGCGCCGGACCGTGACCCCACGGCGCAGTAGACCAGGACCGGCCGGTTCCGGGGCACCTCGCGAAGCCTCTGCCCGATCTCGTTCATCGGGATCAGCACCGCCCCCTTCAGGCGGGCCTGCCGGTATTCGTCCGGCGTCCGCACGTCCAGCAGGAACAGATTCTTCTTCGTCGCCATGATCCGCTGCGCCTCGACCGGCGAGACGTTCCTGACCCCCGCGGCAACCGCCGTTGCGGCCATCGTCAATACCACCACCGACGCTGCCAGCGCCGCTGCAAAACGTTTCATAACCGCATACTCCTTTGGAATGTTCTTTATAACCTCGTCCACGAACTACACGAAAGCTCACGAAAACTGCCTTGAACGCATTGGTTGTACATTTCGTGCGTTTCGTGTCTTTCGTGGACAATTGCTTTTCGATGTTCAGGTTTCCAGGGTATATCCCACGCACGCCGGGTAGTACGCACCGGGGAACTCCCGCGCCAGCCGCGCCGCGCCGGCAAATCCGGTACAGTGGCTGCCGCAGAGCTTCCGGATGCGGTAGCTGCGCAGCCGCCGGACCGTCTCCTCCAGCTGGTGCGCGGCGGAGAACCCCAGGTGCGTCCCGCCGATCACGGCGTAGATGTCGGCGATGCCGGTCCGCGCCCGGGCGTGCTCGATGGTGTTGACGATCCCCGCGTGGCAGCAGCCGAGGACGAGCACGAGCCCCTTCTCCGTCCCGATGACCAGCGACTGGTCGTCGGGGAGCGGATCGGGAACCTGCCCGGCATCGTCCCGGAACAGCCCCCCGTCCCCCTGCTCGAAGACCGTTGTCCGCGGCACCTCGCCGGTGAGGAAGACGCCGGGGCCGATCTCCCGGAATCCGCTCTCCAGGACGAACCGCGCGCCGTGTTCCCTGAAGAGCGTCTCGTCGTGCGGCATCCCGATGGCGCGGGGCGGCTCCCCCTTCCGGAGCGCGTACCGGGCGGCGAAGACTCCGGGGTGGGCATGCACCTCCCGGCCGCCGGCATGCTGCAAAAGCGGCAAAAGCCCTCCCGTATGGTCGCGGTGGCCGTGGGACAGCACCACCGGCACCCCCCGCAGCTCCCGCCGCATCCGCTCCGCGTTGGGGAGGAGCGTCGCGCCGCCCCCCGTATCGAACAGGAGTGCGCCGCCGTCGTACTCCACCAGTGCGGCGAAGCCGTGCTCCCCCAGCGTGCCGGACAGCGGTCCGACCGTGTTGTCACAGAGGATCGTTATGCGCGTTCCCATATCACCACCCTCCAATCATGGCACCCCCTCCCCGCTCCCCCTGTCAAGGGGGGATTGAGGGGGGTTAGCATGCCACAAAGAGGCACGTTTCACTTGCAGCCGCAGTCGTTCGGCCACTTGGGCACCCCCAGCTTCGCCAGGATGTTGAACATGGGGCAGAACTGGGTGAACCCCGACTGAAACAGGTTCGCCCCCACGAAGGCGGTGAACCAGAGCCAGTAGGGGCTGACGTAGTGGGCCAGGAGCAGCGAGATGAGGATGAATGACCCGGCGATGATCCGGACGACGCGTTCGATGTACATGGTATTCCCCTTTACCGTTCGTTGATGACCAGCTGTGCCGCCTGTCCCGCCACCTGGCCGGTCAGCTCGGCGCAGATCCCCTTGTGGTTGGCCAGCACCACCTTGCAGCAGGTGGCGCCGTACTGCTCCTTGAACCATCGGTGCAGCTCCTGGGTGAGCCTTTTTACCCGCCGCTTGTCGTCGGGGAAGATGAGCCCCAGCGCCATGGTCGCGCCGGAAACCGCACCGCAGATACAGCCGGTGCCGGAGCCGCCGCCGAAGCCGGCCGCCAGCTGCACCACCTCGTCGGGGAGTTCGGGCCTGAAGCCGTTCTTCAACGCCACGAGCGCCGCCTCGGCGCAGTGCATCCTGCCGGAGCGGTACAGCCCCTCCGCCTCGCAGTTCACCCGGTCGGCGATATTTTCCGTTTCGCTGCAGTCCTTCCTGTTGTTCCAGAACATCTTGTTTCTCCTCTTCAAGCCAATTGAAAATATAATACGTTCCCCCTCCCCGGGTGGGAGGGGGCGAGGGGGAGGGGGAAACATCTGTCAGCAGCAATTCACCCCCACCCCTCCCTCCCCCATCAAGGGGGAGGGAGCTGTGCCCCTCGCCGCTCCTTCCATCCTTGCACAATGTAGTACAGGATGGGAATCGTTATGCGCGACAGGGTCGTGGAGGCGATTTCGCCGCACATCATGGCGATGGCGAGCCCCTGGAAGATCGGGTCGAAGACGATGACGAAGCTCCCCACCACGACCGCCGCGGCGGTGAGCAGCATCGGCCGGAACCGCACCGCCCCCGCCTCGATGATCGCCTCGTCGAGCGGCAACCCCTCCCGCCGCTTCATCTCCGCGAAGTCGATGAGGATGATGGAGTTGCGGACGATGATCCCCGCCAGGGCGATGAAGCCGATCATGCTCGTGGCGGTGAAGAAGGCGCCGAACAGGGCGTGTCCCGGCAGGATACCGATGAGGGTCAGCGGGATCGGGGCCATGATGACGAGCGGCGTGGTGAAGTCCTTGAACCAGGCCACCACCAGGATGTAGATGAGCACCATGACCGCGGCAAAGGCGATCCCCAGATCGCGGAACACCTCGTAGGTGATGTGCCACTCGCCGTCCCACTTGAGCCCCGGCCGCGCCTCGCTCCAGGGCTGCCGGGACGCCAGCTGCTCGATGTGGTAGCCGCCGGGAAGCGGTATCCTGTCAATCGCCTTCTGCATCTTCAAAATGGCGTACACCGGCGCCTCCACGACCCCCGCCACGTCGCCGGTCACGTAGATCACGTCCTTCAGGTTCTTGCGGTAGAGGGTCTTCTCCTGGATGGTGTCGGTGACCCGGACCAGCTGGGACAACGGCACGTTGCCGCGGGGCGACGGGAGGTAGATGGAGGAGAGCGCCGCCACGGAGCTGCGGCTCGCCACGGGGAGCCGCAGGTTGATGGGAACCGGCTCGTTCGCGTTCGGTACGTGGAGGAGCCCCGCGTCCTCACCCTCCAGGGCGATCCTGAGCGTCCGCGCCACGTCGGCGGTGGCGATGCCGTTCAGCGCCGCCTTCTCACGGTCCACGGCGATGCGGTACTTGTGCTGGTCGTCCTCGCGGTACCAGTCCACATCCACCACGCCGGCGGTCTTCGAGAAGATCGCCTTCACCTGTCGGGCGATATCGGCCCGCGTCGCGTCGTCGGGACCGTAGATCTCCGCCACGAGGGTGGAGAGGACCGGCGGTCCCGGCGGGATCTCCGCCACCTTCACGCGGGCGCCGTACCGGTCGGCGACCGCCTTCACGAGCGGCCGGACCCGCTTGGCGATGTCGTGGGACTGGGCGCTCCGCTCATCCTTCGGAAGCAGGTTCACCTGGATGTCGGCGACGTTGGGCCCCTTGCGCAGGTAGTAGTGGCGCACGAGCCCGTTGAAGTTGAACGGCGCGCTCGTCCCCACGTAGGTCTGGAAGTTCGTCACCTCCGGGACGTTTTTCAGCGCCTCCCCCATCTCGGCGGTCATGCGGGCCGTCTCCTCCAGGGGGGTGCCGTCGGGGGCGTCGACGATCACCTGCAGCTCGTTCTTGTTGTCGAACGGCAGCATCTTCACCGTCACGAGCTTGAAATATATCAGGGAGCAGGAGGCGAGCAGCAGCACCACCACCATGGCCAGGAAGCCGTGGCGCAGGCGCGGCCGGTGCAGGAGCGCCCCCATCCCCTTCCGGTAGAAGGCGGTGAGCTTCGACTCCTCCGGCGCCGCGTCGCTGCCGAAGTGGGACTCCCCCTTCATCAGCCGGTAGGCGAAGTACGGCGTGACGATGAAGGCGATGAACATGGAGAGGAGCATGGCGGTGCTGGCGCCGATCGGGATCGGGCGCATGTACGGCCCCATGAGCCCCCCCACGAACCCCATGGGGAGGATGGAGGCGATGACCGCGAAGGTGGCAAGCACCGTCGGGTTGCCGATCTCGTCCACCGCCTTTACCGCCGCATCCAGCGGCTTCATCCGCGTGGTGGTGAAGTACCGGTGGATGTTCTCCACCACGACGATGGCGTCGTCCACGAGTATGCCGATTGAAAAGATGAGGGCGAAGAGGGTGATCCGGTTCAGGGTGTAGCCGATCAGGTAGAAGAAGAGCATGGTGAGCGCCAGGGTCACGGGGATCGCCACCGCCGCCACCGCCCCGGCCCGCCACCCCATGAAGAGGGCGATGAGGATGGTGACGGAGATGGCCGCCAGGAACATATGGAACAGGAGCTCGTTGTTCTTCTCCTTCGCCGTCTCGCCGTAGTTGCGGGTGACCGTCACCTGCACGTCCGACGGGATCATCCGCCCCTTCAGGTACTCCACCCGCTTCAAGAGGTCGTCCGCCACCCAGGTGGCGTTGGCCCCTTTCCGCTTGGCGACGGAGATGGTCACCGCCGGGTAGAGGGCATTGGTGGAATAGGACCCATGGGACCTATAGGTCCTATCGGCCGGGCCGAGGCCGAAGAAGACGTAGTCCTGCGGGTCCTCAACCCCATCTTCCACCGAGGCCACATCCGCAAGATAGACCGGCTTGCCGTTATAAACTGCCACTACGATCCGCCGCACCGCGTCCACATTGTCCAGGAACTGCCCCGCGTCCACCAGGTATTCCTTATTACCTGCGGCGAACGAGCCGGCCTGCACGGAGTCGTTCCCCCGACGAAGCGCCGCGTCCACCTGCAGGGGCGAGACGTTCCGGGCGGCGAGCCGCCCTGCGTCCAGCCGCACCCGCACCTCCCGGGAAAGTCCCCCCTTGATCTCCGTCTCCGCCACGTTGTCGCTCTTCTCCAGCTCGTTGCAGACGGAACGGGCCAGGGTCCGGAGGGTGCCGTTATCGTACCGGTCGGACCAGAGGGTGAGGGTCAGGATCGGCACGTCGTCGATGGACTTGGGAGAGACGAGCGGCTCGCCGGCCCCCGGCGGCAGGATGCCGCGGTTGCTCATCACCTTGTTGTAGAGCTTGACGAGGGAGTCCTCCATGTTCTGGCCCACCAGGAACCGGACGGTGACGATCCCCATGCCGGGGCGGCTCATGGAATAGACGTACTCCACCCCCTTGATCTCCCACATCTTCGCCTCGACCGGCTTCACCACCCGCTCCTGCACCTCTTTCGGGGAGGCACCCGGCATGGGGAGGTAGATGTCCACCATCGGCACGACGATCTGCGGCTCCTCCTCGCGGGGGGTCATCTTGATGGCAAAGACGCCGAGCAGGAGCGCCGCCACCACGATGAGCGGGGTCAGCTTGGAGTCGATGAAGGCATGGGCGATTTTTCCGGCAAATCCGAGCTTATTCATAACAAACCTTTTTGCCACAGAGGCACAGAGACACAGAGAAAAGCGGAACGGCAATAGTACACGGAAGAGGCGGAAACATCGGATAAAGGCGGATTAAGCAGTACATGAAAGAGCTTGATCCGCAGTTATCCGCCTTTTCAGATTTGATCCGTGTACCATTAAGGTTTAAGGTTTTCTCCTTGTCTCTGTGGCAGATGTAAAATCATTTTATCTGAGCACCGTCCGTGACCTTCTCCACGCCACCGGTCACGACCCGGTCGCCGTCCGCCAAGCCGGCCAGGATCTCGGTCCGGCCGCCTGAGGTCGTGCCGGGCTTCACGAGCCGCATCCGGGCGATGCCGTCCTGCCCCACGACCCAGACGGACGAGAGCGCCCCCTTCGTGACGACGGCGGACGCCGGCACGGTGAGCGCCGTCTTCTCGCCGGCGGGGAACAGGGCCCGACCGTAGCTCCCCGACTTAAGCCCCTGGGCCTGCAGGTTGAGCTTGACGGTGAAGGTGCGGCTCGCCGGATCGACCGCGGCCACCACCTCGGCGACGGTCCCCTCCGTAGCTGCAGGCGCACCGTCAACGGCGACCGGCACCCGCATCCCCGGTTTCACCTTCCCCAGGAGCGACTCCGGGGCCGCCACCACCAGTTGCAGCGCCCCCTCGTCCTCCACGGTCAGAAGCGGCGTGCCAGGGAAGACCGTCTGACCCAGTTCCACCGCCTTGGCGGTGACGAGGCCGCTCAAGGGGGCGGTGATCCGGCCGTATCCCGCCAGGGCCGCTTCGCTCTTGGCCGTCTCCCGTGCCTGGGCGAGCCGTGCCTCGGCCCGGGCGACACCTTCGACACCCTGATCGCGGGCGGTCCGCTTCTCGTCGAACTCCTGGGCGGTGACCGCCTGCTGCCGGTACATCTTCTCGTACCGCTGGAAGGTGGTGTCCGAGAGCGCCCGGCGGGACTTTGCCTCCGCCAGGCCGCGGCTCGCCTCCTCCACCCCCGCTGCCGCAGCGGCCGCAGAGGCGCCGGTCTCGGGCGACGACAGGGTCAGGAGCAGCTGCCCCTTCCGTACCCGGTCACCTTCCCTGATCGCGAGAGTCGCGACCGTTCCGGGTATCCGGGCGGCGATCTGGGCGGCATTGCGCGACGTCACCGTCCCCACCGCCTCCATACGGTCGGCCAGCGGGCCGCTTGTCACCTGTTCCGTCGTCACCCCCCTGACGGTAACGGACGGCGCCGCAGCCTTCTCCGCACCCTCCCTGCTGCACCCTGCCGACACGACAAGGGAAAGCGCCAGCAGCACAACCGGCATCCGCATCCGGTTCATCATTTCATGACCTCCTTGAGGAATATCCCTGCGGCATGTTCCAGCCGGCCGACGGCGAGGGCATAGTCCGCCTCGCAGTCCGCTACCGCAGACCGGCTCCGGTTGAGGGCGGTCTGGGCGTCCAGCAGGTCCACCATGGTCGCCAGAGCGTTCGCGTAGCGGGTCTGCACGAGCCGCGCCCCCTCTTCGCTGTCCGCCAGCGCCTGCCGCGCAAACGCAAGCCGCTTCGCCGCCTCGTCGCGCCGCAAGGTGCACGCCGTGACCTCCAGCGCGATCTCCTTGCGGAACTGCATGAGCCGCTCGTCCGCCGCGCTCTTCAGCGCCCGGGCCTTCCCGCTCTCGCCGGAGCGGCGGAACCCGTCGAACGCCTCCCAGGAGAGATGGGCACCCACGACCCAGGCGTCGTTGTCACGGCCGAACGGCAGGTCGTGGCTGTTCATCTGGTAGGAGGCGGTGGCGGACGCCGTGGGAAGCCAGGCGCTACCCGCCTCCTTCACCCCGATCCCGGCGCGCTCCGTCTCTTTTTCCAGCGCGCGCAGGTCCTGTCGGTTCGCGAACGCCGTCGCCACCAGGTCCGTATCGGCCGGCTTACCGGGTGCCGTCACCGGCTCGCCGACCTCCAGGCTCGACCCCGCCGGCGCGCCGGTGGCCAGCGCGAGCCGCATCCGGGCGAGGGTGACATCGTTCTCCGCCGTGAGCCGCTGCTGCTCCATGTCGGCGAGGTAGGCGTCCGCGCGCAGCTCGTCGGATTTCAACCCCGTGCCGGCGCCGTTGCGCACCTTCGCCAGCCGCTCGTGCTCTCTTGCCGCCTCCACCGCCTTGTCCGCCGCCGCCAGTTGCGCCTTCGCCCGCTGCACCCCGAGATACGCGCCGAATACCTCGAACGCCACATCCTCGCGGCGGCGCGCCAGGGCAAACCCGGCCGCCTCGTCCGCCGTCCGGGCGGCGTCCAGCCCGTAGCCGATCTTCGGATCGAAAAGCGGCTGGCGGAGGGTGACGCTGCTGCGGAAGTCGTTGGACAGCTGCGGACTGTTGAGATTGTTCAGCTGAAAATCGCTCTGGGCGAAACGCCCCTCGTCCAGCTTCATCATGAAGACGTTGGTGGGGGAGTTGGATGCGGTGTAGGACTCGTCGAGCACGACGCTGGGGAGATACCGGCTGCGGGAGATGTCGATGTCGCGCTCCGCCGCCCCCTTCTCGAAGGTTGCTGCGGACAGGAGATGGTTGCGTTTCAGCGCCAGTCCGATGGCATCGCCGAGCGAAACCACACCGGTACCGGCGATGGCCGCCGCCGGCAACAGCACCAGGGCGGCCGTCAGTATGCGTGTGGCGATACGTGGTGTCATTGTCCCTCCATACTTCAATATATGGATTTGTATATATATTACCAGCCTAATACAGTCAAGAGAAATTATAGCCGATGGAGAGGAGAGCGCCATCGCACGGCAGAGACGGTTTTACGGCGGCGGCATACATGACGGGGTGCAAATGGATTGACAAACCTGCCGACAGACCTATACACTTGCCCCTCACCGCGCCGGCGGGAAGGCAACCGCCGGTGCACCACGCGGCCATGGATCAAGGGGGAACGATGTGCTGAACAAGGAGGTCTGGAAAAAGCGGTTCAAGGCCATCCTTTCCCTGGACAACCATCCGGGCCACATCGCGGCAGGTTTCGCGGTGGGGGTCTTCATCAGCTTCACCCCGTTCTTCACCTTCCACACCCTCATCGCCATCGCCGCCGCCTTCATCCTCCGCCTGAACAAGCTCACCTGCGTCACCGGATCGTGGGTCAACACGCCGATCACGATCTTCCCCGTGCTGGGCATAAGCTACAAGCTGGGACGCATCCTGCGCGGCCTCCCCCCCGGCGAACTGCACGTGAGGGGGATCGAATGGGCTCAGCTCAAGGGGCAGGCTGCCACCCTGCTCCTGGGATCGTCCGTCCTCGGCTTCGTGGCGGCGGTGACTTCCTACTTCATCTGCTACTACCTGGTGGTGCGGTTCCGCCGGAAAGACGACTCCCTCGCCGCGCTCACGCGGGAGATGGAGACAACGGGAGAGGAACTGGACTAGGGGAGATACGGGAAAATGAAAAGGGGGAGGTCACCGTGGTGATCTCCCCCTTCTGCGTTTATCGACCGATCGGCGCCTATCTGCCGAGGAACGGGTTCAGCACGACGTAGGCGACATACGCCACGGCGGCGGAGGCCGGGATGGTCAGTATCCATGCCCAGAGTATCCGGTAGGCGATCCCCCAGTTCACCGCCGACATCCGCTTGGAGAGGCCGACGCCGAGGATCGCCGACGTGATGACATGTGTGGTGCTCGTGGGCATCCCCATCGCCGCGGCGCCGAGTATGACACCGGCGGACGCCGTCTCGACGCAGAAGCCGTGCACCGGCTGCAGCTTCACGAAATCCCGGCCGACGGTCTTGATGATGCGCCAGCCGCCGGCGGCGGTGCCGAGCCCCATGGCGACGGCGCAGGCGATCTTCACCCAGGTGGGGACGTCGAAGGTGGTCAGCTTCAACCATGACGGAACGTTGAGCGTGGTCATGGTGCCGAAGCTCACCAGCGCCATGGTGATGACCCCCATGGACTTCTGGGCGTCCGCCGTGCCGTGTGAGAACGCCATGAAGCCGGCCGACACCACCTGCAGCTTGCGGAACCCCTTGTTGAGCGCATGGGGCGGCGTGTTGCGGAAGCTCCACATCATGATCACCATGAAGATGAAACCGATGATCGTTCCCAGGATGGGGGAGATGATCAGGGCGAGGATGATCTTCTCCAGGCCGTGCCAGTGCAGGGCCGACGCGCCGGCATGGGCGGTGACCGCCCCCATGATGCCGCCGATGATGGCGTGGGAGGATGACGCCGGCATCCCGTAGTACCAGGTGATCAGGTCCCAGATGATCGCCCCGAGGATACCCGCCAGCACCACCATCTGGGTGACGTTGCTCCCGTCCACGATCCCCTTGCCGATGGTCCCCGCTACCTTGGTGGAGATCATGGCGCCGACGAAGTTGAGCCCCGCCGCCATGACGATGGCGGACCGCACGGACATGGCCCGGGTGGAGACGCAGGTGGCGATGGCGTTGGCGGTGTCGTGGAACCCGTTGACGTAGTCGAAGATCAGCGCCGCCGCCACGACCAGCAGCAGCATCACCAGGGTGAGATCAAGCATTTTTCACCACCACGCTTTCCAGGATGTTTGCGGCGTCTTCGCACTTGTCCGTGGCCATCTCCAGGGTCTCGTAGATCTCCTTCCACTTGATCAGCCGGATCGGGTCCTTCTCCTCGTCGAAGAGCCGGCACACCGCCTCGCGGCAGACCCGGTCCGCCTCGTTTTCCAGGGCGTTGACCTCCACGCAGTACTCGGAGATGACCTCCAGTTTCCCCCCCAGGTGCGAAACCGCCTTCTCGATGGTCTGGCACGACTTGAGGATGATGAACGCCAGCTCCTTCGCCTCGGGGGTCGGCTTCTCCACCCGGTACATGACGAACCGCTTCGCCGAGGCGTCGATCAGATCGAGGATGTCGTCCAGCGCCGCCGAAAGGGCGTAGATGTCCTCACGGTCGAACGGGGTCACGAAACTCTTGTTGAGGCTCTTGACGATCTCGTGGGTCTGCACATCACCCTTGTGCTCCACGTCCTTGATCTTCCGCTGGCTCCCCATCGGGTCCTCGTAGCTGTCCAGCATGTTCTTCAGCAGCTGGGCCCCCTCGTTGATAATCACCGTCATATCCTTGAACATGGTGAAGAATTTTTCGTTTTTCGGGATCAGTCCGAACATGGGTCCTCCGGGTGCATATGAAATTGGCCTAACATCTGAAACCGATTACACTTACCACAGTTTTGTCGGGCATGCTACAACTATGTTACAGGCGTGCTACGGCGGCCGGTTTTGGCTTGCTTTTCCCCGGCCCGTGACTTATCGTGCACCGTATTTCAGTACGTTATCGAAGGAACGGGTATGAATCCATTGCACGCCGCCGTGCTGGGAACGGTCCAGGGGTTGACGGAGATCCTCCCCATCAGCAGCTCGGCCCATCTGATCCTGATCCCCCACTTCCTCCGCTGGCCCGAGTCGGGGCTCTCCTTCGACGTGGCGCTGCACCTGGGGACCTTTCTCGCCCTGGCGCTCTACTTCTGGCGGGACATCCTGGAGCTGACCGTCAACTTTTTCGGCGGGATCACCGGCCGCGGCCTCACCACCCCCGCCAGCCGGCTGCCGTTCTACATCGTCGTCGCCACGGTCCCGGCGGCCATCGTCGGCAAGGCCCTGGAAGAGCCGATCGAACGGATCTTCCGGGAAAGTCCCCTCCTGATCGCCGTCTTCCTGATCGTCGTCGGCCTCACCCTTGCCTATGCGGACACCATGGGGGCGAAGCGGTGGAAGATGGACCGGATGACCCTGGGCGCCGCCGTCATCATCGGCCTCGCCCAGTGCCTCGCCCTACTGCCGGGTATCTCCCGCTCGGGGATCACCATCACCGCGGCGCTTCTGCTCGGCTACAACCGTGACACGGCCGCCCGGTTCTCGTTCCTCATGTCGCTGCCGGTAGTGGCCGGCGCCGCCGCGCTGAAGCTCGGCCACCTGGTGCGGGACGGCATCCCCGTCAACGAGGTCGCGCCGCTTCTCATCGGTATCGGTACCTCGGCGTTCTTCGGCTACCTGAGCGTCGTATTCCTGCTCCGCCTCGTAAAGAAGTGCTCGCTCTACCCCTTCGTCTGGTACCGGCTGATCGTAGGGACTGCGGTGGTGGCGGCACTCTGCGCGGGATTCTGAGGAGATAACGGATGGGTGGTGGGATCAAGGAATGGCCGGAGGACGAGCGGCCGCGGGAAAAGCTGCTGAAGGGGGGAGCGGAGCAGTTGACCGACGCGGAGCTCCTGGCGCTGGTCCTGCGCACCGGCGACGCGGCGGCGGGCAAGAGCGCCATCGACCTGGGGCGCGACCTCCTGCAGGCGTTCGACGGTGACCTGCGCAAACTCGCCGCCGCCACGATAACGGAGACCTGCCGGGTGAAGGGGGCGGGGCTCGCCAAGGCCGCCTCCGTAAAGGCGGCGCTGGAGCTGGGGAAGCGGTTCCGGTCGCGGCGGATGGAGACGATGGAGCGGTTCACCTCGCCGCGCCAGGTGTTCGACTACTTCCACCACGCCTACCGCGATGCCCGCAAGGAGTACTTCTTCGTGCTGCTCCTGGACGGCAAGAACCGGATCATCCGCAAGGTGCCGATCTCCGAGGGGTCGCTGAACCAGAGCATCGTCCACCCGCGGGAGGTGTTCAACCCGGCGGTGCGGGACTCCGCCGCCGCCGTCATCCTGATCCACAACCACCCCACCGGCGACCCGGCCCCCAGCCGGGAGGACACGGAGATCACCCGCCGCCTGAAGGAGGCCGGCGACCTCCTGGGGATCCGGGTGCTGGACCATATCATCATCGGCGACGAACGGTACACGAGCTTCGCCGACCTGGGACTGCTGTAACGTCCTACCATTTCTTCGGGTTCGTCAGGTCCTCCCCGAACCACTTCCGCGACAGTTTTGCCATGGTGCCGTCCTTCCGGATCGCATCGAGCGTCCGCTGCACCCGGTCCCGGAGCTCCTTCTCGTCCCGGCGGAACGCCACGCCGAACGGCTCCCGGTGGACGTAGCCGGGGACGATCCGGAACCGGCCGGGCTGCTTTGCCAGCGCGTCGCGGAGCGGCATGCAGTCGGCAACCACCACGTCGACGGAACCGGCCGAAAGCCCCGTCAGCGCCGCCGGGATGCTCTCGTACGCCACGATCACCTTCGGCTGCGGGGAGAACCGTTCCAGCGCCGTCATGCCGGGCGCGCCGGCGACCGCCCCCGCCCGCATCCCCTTCAGCTCCTGCAGACGCCGGAGCCGCTTGTCGCCGCTCCGGACGACCGCGATCTGCCCACCCATGATATAGGGGCGGGTGAAGGCCACCACCCGGGCCCGTTCGTCCGTGATGGTCATCCCGTTCCATATGGCATCGAACCGGCCGCCGTTCAGGGCGGAAACGATCCCGTCCCACCGGGTCGGCTGCCACTGAACCGTCACCCCCAGCCGCCGGCCCACCTCGCCGGCAAGGTCGATGTCGAACCCGGCGAGCTTCCCGTCCCCGTCCCGGAACCCCATGAGGGGGAAGGAGTCGTCCAGCCCCAGCACGAGCTTCCCCGCACTCTTCACCCGGCCCCACGACCCGTCGGCGGCATGGGCCGTTGCGGCCAGGACAAGCATGGCGATACCGCCCCACAGCATGACGCACTTTCTCACGGATGACTCCTCCCCGCACCGTTTTCAGTACCGGCACAGGCAGATTATTGCAGAGCCCCCCGGCAGCGTCAAGGCGGAAACCGGCGCCGTAAACGGTCCGCACCCTTGCGGCCGGCAGGCCGGTCATGTATGATGCGTCACGGGAAGTCCGACGAGGGGGAGCGATGGGATACCTGCCGATACACCTGGAGATGGAGGGTCGCCGTGCCGTGGTGGTCGGCGGCGGCGAGGTGGCGCTGCGCAAGTGCCGGAGCCTCATGGAGGCCGGCGCCCGGGTCGCCGTGGTCGCCCCCGCCCTCCACCCGGAGCTGGCGGCCCTGCGGGACAATGGAGCGCTCGCGCACCACGATCGCCCCTACCGGACCGGCGACCTGGACGGTGCGTTCATCGCCTTCGCCGCCGCGGACGACCCGGCCGTCAACGGGACGGTTGCGAAAGACGCAAGGGAGGCCGGCATCCTCGTCACCGTGGCCGACGCACCGCTGTCCGGCAGTTTCATCTCCCCCTCCCGCGTCCTCCGGGGCGATCTCGTCATCACCGTCTCCACCGGCGGCCGCTGCCCCGCCCTGTCCCGGCGGATACGTCAGGAGCTGGAGCGGCAGTTCGGCCCCGAATACGCCCGGACCGTGCAGCTCCTCGGCTCCATCCGCGAAAAGCTGTTGACGCAGCGGGGAGACAGGCCATACAATAAGCAGATTTTAAACTCCCTGGCGGGACGGGACATTCCCCGCATGATCCGCGAGGGGTGCATCCCCGAACTGAACGCCCTTCTCCTGCAGACGCTCGGCCCGGGCTACTCCCTGGACGAACTTGCGGCGGGAACAAAGGACCCTGCATGAACGCCCTCTTCTTCTACCTCACGCTCGGACTGTACTTCGTCGCAACGGTCGCCTACCTCGTCTATCTGGTCAAGCCGCAGCAGGCGTTGGGGAGTGCCGCCCGCTGGATCATCTCCACCGGGTTTCTCACCCACTGCGCCTTCACCTTCGACCGTTACCTGGAGGCGGGCCATACCCCCATCACCAACCTGCACGAGTCGTTCTCCTTCTTCAGCCTCGCCCTCGTGGGGATTTTCATCGCCTTCGACCGGCGGTACAAGCTCGTCGTCCTCGGCTCCTTCGTCACCCCGCTGGCGCTCGTGCTGATGGGGGTTTCCACCCTCTTTCCGGCAAACATCGCCCCGCTCAACCCGGCACTCAAGAGCAAGTGGCTGTTCTTCCACACGACCATGGCGTTTTTGGGCTACGCCATGTTCGGCATCGCCTTCGGCGCCGCCATCATGTACCTCATCCAGTCCCACATGCTGAAGAACCGGAAGCTGGGTGCCATGTTCCAGCGGCTCCCGTCGCTGGACACGCTGGACGACATCAACTACCGCTGCCTCACCTTCGGTTTTCCGCTCCTCACCTTCGCCATCATCGCCGGCGCCATCTGGGCGGAGACGGCGTGGGGCACCTACTGGAGCTGGGACCCCAAGGAGACCTGGTCGCTCATCACCTGGTTCGTCTACGCGGCGCTTCTGCACGGCAGGCTGACCACCGGCTGGCGGGGACGCAAGGCCGCCATCCTCTCCATCGTCGGCTTCTGCATCCTGCTCTTCACCTTCATCGGGGTGAACCTGCTGCTGCCCGGACTGCACAGTTACAAATAATTCAGAGGCGTATCGGTTATGAACATTATTGTAGTGGGGCTGTCCCACAAGACGGCCACCGTGGAAATACGGGAAAAAGTCGCTTTCTCCCCCACCCAGATGGAAAAGCCGCTGCAGCAGGTGGTCGCCCTCCCCGACATCACCGAGGCGGTCATCGTCTCCACCTGCAACCGGGTGGAGATCTACGCCACCACCCGCGACATCGCCGGCGGCACCGCCCGGCTGAAACGGTTCCTGGCCGACTACCACCACCTGGCGCTGGAGATGCTCGAACCGCACCTGTACAGCTACCACGAGGAGGCGGCCATCCGCCACGTCTTCCGGGTCGCCTCCAGCCTCGACTCCATGGTGGTGGGGGAACCGCAGATCCTCGGGCAGATCAAGACCTCCTACGGCTACGCCGCCGAGTACAAATCCTCGGGGATCATCCTCAACCGGTTCCTGCACAAGGCGTTTTCCGTCGCGAAAAGGGTGCGCACCGAGACGAAGATCGCCTCCTCCGCCGTATCCGTCGCCTTCGCCGCCGTGGAGCTGGCCAAGAAGATCTTCGGCGACCTGTCGGACAAGACCGTCATGCTGATCGGCGCCGGCGAGATGTGCGAGCTGGCGGCCAAGCATTTCATCAACACCGGGGTGAACGGGGTCATGGTCACCAACCGGACCTATGAACGGGCGGTGAAGCTGGCGGAGGAGTTCGACGGCAAGCCGGTGAACTTCGAGGACCTGTTCGACCAGCTGCACAAGGCGGACATCATCCTCTCCTCCACCGGCGCCCCCCACTTCATCATCAAGCCGAAGGAGATGGAAGAGGTCATCCGCCGCCGCAGGCACAAGCCGATGTTCTTCATCGACATCGCCGTTCCCCGGGACATCGACCCCAAGGTGAACGGTATCGAGAACGTCTTTCTCTACACCGTGGACGACCTGAACGGCGTGGTGGAATCCAACCTGGAGCAGCGGAAGGTCGAGGCGGCCAAGGCCGAGGCGATCGTCGAGCAGGAGATCGGCCAGTTCTTCAAGTGGCTCTCCTCCCTGGAGGTGACCCCCACCATCGTGGCGCTCCGCAACCGCTTCGAGGAGGTCCGCAAGGCGGAACTGGACAAGACCCTCTCGACCTGGAAGGAGCTTCCCCCCGACGGCCAGAAGCGGCTGGAGGCGCTCACCGCCGCCATCGTCAACAAGCTGCTCCACCCCCCCACGAGCCTTTTGAAGCAGACCGGCCAGGGGAACCGCACCGACCTGTACGTGGACGCCCTGCGCAGCCTGTACGGGCTTGAGACCGCGGGGCAGGACCACGGCATGCTGGAGCTGGAAGAGTAATAAAGCGGGCACTGGGCTCAGGGCACAAGGCACAGGGTTCCAATCCTTGCGCCCTGCGCCCTGCGCCTTGCGCCCTTACAAAGGAGTTACACATGGCCCTGAAACAACTACGCATAGGTACCCGCGCCAGCCAGCTGGCGCTCTGGCAGGCGAACTGGGTGAAGTCCGAGCTGGAGAAGAAATACCCCGGCATGGAGGTGACGCTCGTCAAGATCAAGACCATCGGCGACAAGATCCTCGACGTGCCACTGGCCCAGGTGGGGGGCAAGGGGCTCTTCGTGAAGGAGATCGAGGAGGCGATGCTGCGGGGCGAGATCGACATCGCCGTGCACAGCATGAAGGACGTCCCCACCGAGTTCCCGGAAGGGCTGGGGCTGTACTGCATCACCGAGCGCGAGGACCCGCGGGACGCGGTCATCTCCAAGGGGGTGAAGTTCGCCGACCTGCCGTTAGGGGCGAAGATCGGCACCTCGGCACTGCGCCGCCAGGCGCAGCTCCTGAAGGCGCGCCCCGACCTGGAGATGGTCATCATCCGCGGCAACGTGGAAACCCGCATGAAGAAGCTGGACACCGAGGGGCTGGACGCCGTCATCCTCGCCGCCGCGGGGCTGAACCGGCTCGGCTTCACCGAGAACGTCACCGAACTGCTCCCCACCGACCTGTCGCTGCCCGCCATCGGCCAGGGGGCGCTGGGGATCGAATGCGCCCTCGACAACGAGGCGGTGAAGGAAACCATCGCCTTCTTCAACCACCCGGCCACCAGCTACGCGGTGCGGGCGGAACGGGCGCTCCTGAAGCGCTGCGAAGGGGGCTGCCAGGTACCCATCGCCGCCTACGGCCAGGTGGACGGCGACCAGCTGACCCTGACCGGCTTCATCGCCTCGGTGGACGGCACCCGGACCCTCAAGGAGAGCATCAACGGCCCGGTGGATGCCTGCGAACACCTCGGCTGCGAACTGGCCGAACGGCTCTTGCGCAACGGGGGGAAGGAGATCCTCGAAGAGGTCTATCAGCGGGAGATCGGCCGCGTGGACGAAAACGTCTGAGCGATCCGGCCAGGGAGTGCAACGTTCCGGCGTAACCCCTGCAAACACAAAGCAGTAACCACAGGGGACACCGAGGACCACAGAGTATAAACCTTTTATAGCCTTAGGTTTTCCCCTGCGTTCCTCTGTGACCTCTGTGGTTCACGCTTTATTGCTTTTCACTTTTCCCACATGAACGATAACTCCCCGCACAAAGGCATGGTCTATCTCATCGGTGCCGGTCCCGGCGACCCCGGGCTCATCACCGTCCGGGGACGGGAATGCATCGGGCTCGCCGACGTGGTGGTCTACGACTACCTGGCCAACGACGGCCTCCTGGCCCATGCGAAGCCGCATGCGGAGCTGATCTACGCCGGCAAGATCGGCGGCGCCCACAACCAGGAGCAGTGGCAGATCAACGACCTGCTCGTTGCAAAGGCGTTAGCAGGAAAGACGGTCGCCCGGCTCAAGGGGGGCGACCCGTTCATCTTCGGCCGGGGCGGCGAGGAGTGCGAGGCGCTTCAGTCGGCCGGCATCCCCTACGAGATCGTCCCCGGCGTCACCGCCGCCGTGGGCGCCGCGGCCTACGCCGGCATCCCCCTCACCCACCGCGACGTCACCACCTCGGTGGCGTTTGTCACCGGCCACGAGCACCCGGACAAGGACGCATCGGACATCGACTGGGAGCGGCTCTCCCTGGGAAGCGGCACGATCGTCTTCTACATGGGGGTGAAGAACCTGCCCGTCATCACCAAAAGCCTTATGGCCCACGGCCGGCCGCCGGAGACCCCGGTGGCGCTCGTCCGCTGGGGAACCCGCCCGGAGCAGGAGGTGCTCACCGGGACGCTTGCCGACATCGCCGACGCCGCCCGCACGGCCGGCTTCAGGCCGCCGGCGGTCACCATCGTGGGAGAGGTGGTACGGCTGCGGGAGCGCTTGCGCTGGTTCGACAACCGGCCGCTTTGCGGCACGGGACTCCTCGTCACCCGCGCCGCCGACCAGGCGGGGGAGTTCGCCGACATGCTGGCCGCCACCGGCGCCCGGGTCTTCGAATGCCCCACCATCTCCATCGTGCCGCCCGAATCCTACGCAGAACTGGACGCGGGGATCGACGGGCTGCCGTCGGTCGCCTGGGTGGTCCTCACCTCCTACAACGCCGTCCAGTCCTTCTTCGGCCGCCTCCATGACCGCGGCCTCGACAGCCGGGCGCTGGGCCACGCGAAGGTCTGCGCCGTGGGTCCCAGGACCGCCGCCGCGCTCGCGCCTTTCGGCATCCGGCCGGACCTCGTCCCCGCCGACTACAAGGCGGAAGGGGTCGTAGCCGCCTTCCGGGAGCTGAACGTCGCCGGCCAGACGGTGCTCTTCCCCCGCGCCGACCGGGCCCGCGAACTGATCCCCACGGAGCTGGCCGCCATGGGCGCCACCGTCGTCGCCCCCGTCGCCTACCGCAACGTCCTCCCCGACGCCCTGCCGGCCGGGGCGCTCGCCGCGCTGGAGGAGGGCCGCATCCACTGCGCCACCTTCACCTCATCCTCCACCGTGAAGAACCTGGCCGCCATGCTGGGGGAGAACCGGTTCCTGAAGCTCATGGAGGGAGTGACAATAGCCTCCATCGGCCCCGTCACCTCCGCCACCTGCCGCGAGCTGGGGCTGGAGGTCCATATCGAGCCTGCGAAGTACACCCTCGCCGACCTCACCGACGCCATCGTCGGGCATTTCAGCCGCTGAAAATCGGCTCCTTTATCCCCAGATCTCCCCCTCCCCACACCTCGCTTGCCGAAAGTCGGGGCCTGCCCTAGAGTATAGCTGTAACCTAACACTTTCCGCGGTACCCGGAGCGTCCCGACGGAGGATTACCCGTGACCACCACCGACACCGAGCGCTTCATCGGCGCGGACCTGCTACCGGTCACCGCCACCAGCGACACCGCCCGGATGGCGGCCGGCGAACCCGGCCTGCCGCGCGAGTTCCGCTGGGGCACAGTGACCGTCACCATCGTGGACGTGCGGCGCAGCTGGCACGATACCGGCCCGTGCGACCACGGCAGCCGTGAGCGGTACGTGCGCAAGCACTGGTATGAGGTGGAGACTGCCGAACATGGCGTGATGAAGATCTACTTCGACCGCCAGCCGCGACGCGGGCACGCCACGGCCCCTCGCTGGCGGCTCTTCAGTATCGTAACCCCCGAACCGTAAACGCCCCCTCATCCCTCATCCCTCATCCCTCATCCCTCATCCCTCATCCCTCATCCCTCATCCCTCATCCCTCATCCCTCATCCCCCATCCTTTAGTCTTACGTCTAACGTATTACGTCTTACGGGTACAACCTGAGCACCATCCGTACTACTCCTTGACATGCAAATAATTGTCATTAATTTTTACATATAGTCTTGCGTCAGACGTACGGTGTAGCTCACTGCAACCAGTGGGTCACGGCAACCGCAAAAAAATATTCAAAGGAGGGCATTATCATGAAGAAAGGGTTGATACATTACGTGCTATCGCTTCTGCCGATACTGTTGCTCGCTGGTTGTGGCGGAAGCGGCTCAACTGTCTCAACGGTTTCTCCACCAGCAACAGTAAATTCGCTCGTTGTGACCCCCGCAGACAGCCAATTGACGGTAACCTGGTCGGCAGCAGCAGGTGCATCAAGATATGAGGTCTATTATGGCACCTCCAACAGCAGTTCTTCGGCAACAAAGTTTACCGGTGACGGTAACGACACCGATACAACGTGCATCATCACGGGTCTGTCGAACGGCACCATTTATTACGTGTGGGTCAATGCCATAAACAGCGCCGGGACCAGCGATTTCAGTTCAACCCCCTCATCCGGGACGCCGGCGATCCCCGTAACGATCCCACCGGCACCTGCATCGCCGACCGCAACTTCAGGAGATGGCAGATTGGATGTAACGTGGATGGCCGTAACAGGTGCCACAAGTTACAAAGTCTTTTACAGCACCACCAACAACAGCGCTGGTGCCACGGAGTTCACCGGGGACGGCAATACTGCCGATACAGCATGCATCATCACAGGATTGACAAATGGGACCCCCTACTATGTCTGGGTGAAAGCGGTGAACAGCGCGGGGGAGAGCAGCTTCAGTCCCGCTTCGTCGCCTGTTGCTCCAGCAACTGCCTTCTTTACGGTTAATGCTGCCACAGGAGATGACACAAACGGCAACGGGACGACAATCCCCTACAAGACCATTACGAAGGCGCTTTCGCTTGCCATCGCGGGCGATACCGTGACGGTAGCCCCCGGCACATACGACGCAGCACTCGGAGAGGCCTTCCCGATTACCGTTCCGGCAGGCGTTCACCTGATTGGTGACGAGTCGAACAAGGGGAACAACGGTACGACCCCGACCACGATCAACGGTGGTGGGACGGTGTCCGGACTAGCCACATTTATCTCGGCAGCGGTCGTTCCGCTCGACAATACCGTTGTGGCAGGTTTCGTTATCACCGGCACGGCACCGAGTCCCGCAGTCTCAGCCCCCATGGGGATCACCGTCGGGAACGACAATGTAACGATCCGGAACAATCGGGTCGTCAACTCCGGCAAGAACGGCATTTACTTCTTCGGTGGCGGGAACAGCTGTACTGTTTCAGGCAATGTCATCCAGAGCAACGGCGTCAGCAACAACGGGAATGGCATTTCGTTCATCAACGGGACCGGCCCCGGAGTCCGGGTCGAAAACAACACCATCAGGCTGAATGCCTATGGCGTCGAATACGACGCCCCTGCCACCTCGGGCGACCTTGGCGGAGGAGCGACGGGCAGCGCAGGCGGCAATACGATCACGGGCAACTCAAACATCGACTTGTGGACCAACGTGGACGTAGGCGTTACGATCTCCGCACGAAACAACTTCTGGGATCATGTTCCGCCTACGGCAACTACCAGCTCGAGCGCTATCGACTTCGACATCTACAACCAATTCGGAGCGACCATCGACTTGACCGGTGCTGTCCTGGCGCCATAGACCGCACAAGGCAAGGGGCAGGTAGATCCTGCCCCTTGCGATCACCTGGATTCCAGGGAACAGTTCGTCAGAATATGGTTTCCCGCCACCGATTAAACGCACCTCCATCCTTCGTGCGTCTCACTTCACACCTCTCACGTCTCACCTTCAATCTCCCCACCCAGACAAATTGTCACTTGCGGGAATGTAAAATTTGATTTAGATTTACGCCTGCAAATCTGTTTCTCAAGTCTCGCATGACGGGTGAAACTACATGCTGAAAGGGAAGGAAGTGGTGCCAGGCTTGTGGTTTTGCAATTACACCTAACTGCACGATTGCTAGCCTGAACACTACGGGTCCTTTCAGGTACGCCTCTGGAAAAGCATATACATGTAGATGCTTCTGGATAAGTGACATAACGGGCAAAAGCATCTACAGGTAGATGCAGGGATATATATGTAGATGCATGCATATACCTGTAGATACCAAAATCGTCTGCTCAACTACATTCGTTAAGCGTGAAGGAAATAAGAAATATGAAGAAAAAGATAGCGACTTACTGCTGTGAGCGCTTTGGTGAATTTTACGAATCCGGGGAAATTCACTATGCATATGAAAAACATCAGGAAGTAGATGAAACTGAATGGATCATTGATGGGTTCGCGCATCTGTATTTTTGTCCTTTTTGCGGAGCCTTTATTAAGGGGCACGGTTTCGGCAACTATGATGAAAAGTATCCACCAACAAAAGAGGCTCGCATTATCCGCCAAAGAGACGACTGATTCGGTTCCCTACGAAAAGGGAGTAAGCGTAGCGAAACCCCTTAGCGAGAAAATGAAATGATGAATCAATACTCCGCGAAATTACTTTTCCAATGGCGACCTATACGAAACGGAATCAGCAGGAAACGCCGAGTCTGTGAAGTAAGAATCATCACCTATCAATCTGCTAACGCAGCCACGGCCTTGAAAAAAGCTAAGAAGATCGGAAAAGACGAACAGTACACCGAAAAAAAAACAGACGGCGAGATTGCATTCGAGTTTGTGGGAGTGATGGAGTTGAAAGACATATCAACGGCCTTTCCAGAGGGAGAGGTCTGGAGCGAACTTGTAGAAATGCTTGAACCGATGGAGCGGCAAGAGCAGCTCATCCCAAACGAAAAAGAACTTGATGCCATGAGAGAGTCTGCTCTTAGTCAGCGCAACCGACTGAAATATGACTGGGCTGATCGCTAACCAGCGCCAAGACCGGCCCAAAAGTAGGCCGGTCAGGCTTATGGCGTTGAAGTCTGAGAGAGTAAAAAGGACCTTGACAAGGTAGCCAACTTCCAGTCGGGTAGCCGGGGTTTTTAGCCCCCCGGCCCCCACACTGTCGAGAACCATGGGAATTGAGCAGTTTGGGTAGTGGAAGCTAAGGGGACATTCTTAAAAACTTAAAAAGTCTGCAAAATCCGTGGATTTGGTTAACTTTTTAAGTACGTCCCCGCCCACGGACCGTTGTCGCGAAGAGGGAATCATGATGCAACCCGAATTGAAAAGCATTCTCTGCCATGATCTCGAATATGGAAAAGAGCCTCCAGATTCAGAAGACTGCTCCGTGTTCATTGAAGTAGAGATTGGACCAAAAGGACAAGAAGGCGCACACATCTTCTCATTCGAGGCTGTCACTCCTAAATTCCTGATAGGAAAGACTGAAAGACGCTGGGGGCGAGGACTTCTTATCATGGATGCATTTTCGTGGCCCGAAGTCGAAAAA
The DNA here is from genome assembly GCA_021779095.1 of Deltaproteobacteria bacterium. Lineage (GTDB taxonomy): Bacteria > Desulfobacterota > Desulfuromonadia > Geobacterales > JAJYBI01 > JAJYBI01. Next base: position 1,024 of record JAJYBI010000008.1, on the reverse strand, counting down.
GCTCTCCAAAAGCTCCTAATGCACTGCGCAAGACAGACTTGGGACGAAACAGCAAAGGAAATTGCAAAAGAACTTAATTGGGAATTTGATAATTACAGAGTGTGAGGCACAACCAGAAAGATGCACCTGACCAAGAAGCCGTCAGGTGATCTCCCGGACCGTTGGCAGTTTCGCCTCATCAACTAGAACATAGTAGGGTCAGGTCTACATTCTACACAGAAGTAGAGGACAGTAGTGGAACGCAATCATGGAGAGTCATGGGATGTAGAATGTAGACCTGACCCTCCATCTTCCCTCTGACCCTCCATCTTCCCTCAAGGCAAAAATTAAAGCTCATAAAAAGGCAGTTAAAACTCCACAAGCTTAAGACATAACGGACAAAAGCATCTACTTGTAGATACCAACTATCGTCTGCTCAACTACCATCGTTGGAAGAAAGGAAAATGAAATGACTTGGACGTGCCCAAAATGCAATGCAAATGAAATTGATAACGCTACAGTTCGGTGCACATGCGGGTATGAAGTTGAAATAAAGACGGAAGAGGTCGATTATCAGAAAATTGGCGGCGCGCTTTATCTTGTCTTAGCGGGCCTAGTTCTATCCCCGCTATTGAACCTTGGGAGTCTCATGGATCAAACGAGAAATGGCCTCCCGAAAGCCCCGCTTGAACTACTTGTAGTATCCATTTCTTTCTGTTTCTACATAATTCTTCCAATTTTGATGATTGTACTTCTGGTGAATAGGAAAAAGATTCTACGTCCGACAATAATCACTTTCTACATACTAAACTTACTTGGCGCACTCTTTGTGTATTTTGCCATCAAATCGATGCAGCCTGCCGAAGTCAGTCAAGATGCCTTGACTACCTCTAAGTCGGGTGTATTAGTAGCCATCATAGGTTGCGCGGTCTGGGTAACTTACTTCTTGAAGTCTGAGAGAGTAAAAAGGACCTTGACAAGGTAGCCAACTTCCAGTCGGGTAGCCGGGGTTTTTAGCCCCCCGGCCCCCACACTGTCGAGAACC
>JAJYBI010000007.1 GCA_021779095.1 Deltaproteobacteria bacterium | reverse complement strand
GTAAGATGCGTGTAGGACATGGTGGGCTCCTCCTGGGGTATGTGTTGGTCGCGCTTCACACACTACCAGATTTGCCTGCCATGTCCTCTGCTTAGCTCACATGGTGCACTTACGAATTGAATCTACCGTCCTCTCATTGCTCAGTTCCATATAATGTCCCTGTACTCGTCGGAAAGAGAAATTTATGTTCTTCTCTCAAGTAGTTAATCAGCAGCTTCTGCTTTTTGTAATCTTTGTCATGCCCTTGAGGAGATGGACCAGTAAAAGATTTTCTTTCTTCTATTGTCTTGAGTTTTGGTAACTCAACAATTCCAGGAGAGATGGCAAATCCCTTGTCACGCTCTTTCCATTCCATCTTACCTTTCGTTGTGTTTATAAAAATGTGCTCTAGGTCCAACCCCTGAATGCTACCGTAACCAGGTTTATATATAGTGAAGAACGGGCCACTCATATAGCTTATGATAGGTAAAATATTAATCGGCGTATACGAAGGTATCTCGTATTCACCATCTTTGTTCGTCAATGTTTCTTTAGCTTCATAAAAGTAATTGTTCGTACCCATAGGGGTTCTGTAAACTCTGTCCCAAACTGCCATTACGACAGCACCCTCCACAGGTTCTTTCGTTTCGACGTCAATTACCTTCCCCTTCCAAGGTCCTGAACATCCGTAGATTAGAGTTAAGAGGATAAAAATAAATATTCCGAAAAGGATTGATTGTATTTTCATAGCATCCCCCTTTCAAATAATCCTTATCAATCCAACGTCAGACTAAAACTTATTGAAATTATATTGTCTAACGGGCTGGCCGGTGAGCCGAGAGCGTTAGCGAGTCGGCTCTACTGGCTCGTTGGGGGAAAGATGGAGGGTCAGGTCTACATTCTACATCCCATGACTCTCCATGATTGCGTTCCACTACTGTCCTCTACTTCTGTGTAGAATGTAGACCTGACCCTACTATGTTCCTGCAGGTCGTCGATGTACTCTTCTGTCTTTCTGCACGTGATTGCGTGATCGATCATGATTTGACCAGTGCGTGTGTGCTGGAACACCTGTACCTGCATTGGGTTGTGCGCTACGATGTTTCTTTTCTCGGCTAGACCAACTGCCTCAGTGAGTAACTGAATCACGGCTTCATTTTTCTTCGGTGATTCCTGCAGGCTGGCAAGTATTTGGTTTGTTCGTGGGCGGAACTTCTCTAGTGGTTTCTGGTCGGGGAAGAGCTCATTCCAAAGTCTGTATGTGATGAACTCTATTTCGCCGAAGGCTAAGATGAAACCTCCGACGAGGTCTCGCCACTTGCTCTCGGAAATTTCTTGACTGTTATTGGTTTCCATTAGCAGGCCTTTTAACTATTTCAGTTCTAGCTTTGATTTTATTCTTAACCGGTAGCCAGCGAAGAACCCAAACGGAATCCACATACAACAACCAATTCCCATCCAAAATAGCATATAGACGCGAGTTGACATTCTGGGAATCAAAAGGTCGGAAGTTAGAAACAGTGCAAGAGTAAGAATGTTAAAGTAAATAAACAGCAGTAAGGAAAATAACCCAACTCCTGCTGGGTTATATTTTAGTTTCTGACGGCAATGGGGACATTTAATCCCTCCGTCAGGCCACACTAGCCTGGTTCCAACGTCACTCTTGCATCCTGGGCAAATATTTCCTGATTCATTCATTTATTTTTCTCATGTCAGCCAACTCGTGATATGTCTGTCAGTGTCAATAAGGGAATAGTATTCCTTCCCTTGATTTAACGGTTTTTTGTTCAGTATGTCTCCCAGGGCACAGGCAGAGACGGGATCCTGTGGCGACGTTTGATCACTCTGATATACGCGGGTTGGTTACCGCATGACTTGGCTGCGTCGCGGAGCTGCCTCGCTCTTATTTCGGAAGTTCGGCTCGCGCCTTATTCGCTTACGAGTTTCGAGGGTTCTCCTGAACGTGATCGCGTCTCTGCCTCTGGCCTGGGATGTTTGTGATTTCGGGCTCGGGAGTCTCCTTAGACTGAAGTTGATCTCTGAACTTCTTGGTTATGCTGTCTCCCCCGGCAATGTCGCGCAGGCGATGGCCCACATGAACGCAGCAAGTTCACGGGCAGTAGCTGTGATAACGGCTTTTTTGTTTTTGCCTCTGGCAATAAGTTTCTTGAACCGTCCGCATAGCCTAACCTGCGCTTTCCACGCAATACTCCTGACCTCCTGTGGCAATCCTTCCGTCCTCGCTAGCAAGGCCCGACCTTCCCGTGCAGGATGGCAGTAAGTATGCGCTGCCTCCGTAAGCGCCCGTCGCACATGGCCATTGCCGGATTTGGTGATGCCGCCTCGCCTAATGGCACTACCGCTGGAATGTTCACTAGGGACAAGCCCCAGGTAAGCCATCAACTGTTTTGCTGAGTCAAATCTGGTCAGATCGCCAAGTTCAGCAACGGTTGTGACGGCAACAATCAGGGAAACACCACGTAGAGCCTGCAAGGTTGTTACCAGCGGTGCCAGTTGCCACTGTGGCACTAGTTCCTGGATTTGTTGTGTAAAACGCTGTACCCGCTCCAACTGCTCTTGGGTGGCATGCACATATTCCTGCAGGGCGATTTGCTGCGCCCGATGCGGCATCTTGATCCCAGCAATCCAGTTGTTATGGGCTTTGGTCCAGTATGATTTACCACTGTAACGGTGCCCATGCCGGAGCAGGAAAGCCAAGAGGAGTTGGCGGGCTACTCGCAATGCCTTGACGGCATCTTCTCGCCCACGGGACAAATCGCGCATGGCTTCATGTTCTACTGTTGGGACATAAACACCTGCCAAATCTCCAGAGCGATGTAGCCTTGCCAGGCTCAAGGCATCGCGACGGTCGTTCTTGATCCGATCACCGCTTTTGCGTGGAATCTTGGATGGTGCAACCACAATGCAGTCAAATCCTTGGTTTGTCAGAGAGCGATATATTTCGTAGCCGCAGGGACCTGCTTCGTAAACGAAACGAAGTTCGGAGCCTTTGCTTTGCAGCTTGCGGATAACCTTGTGTAGTGATTCTAAGTCGCCGCCGATCGTGCCGTAAAACCGGACATCTCCATCACGTCCGGCATCGGCAAGAGCTACATCGATGGAGTCTTTGTGGACATCAAGCCCGACAAATGTGATATTCTTCTTCATGACCTACCTCCTTGGTTGTGGCTCTGTGTGGTGAATTCGCATTCCCAACATAATCCACGTTTGCAAGGGGTAGGTCGCTTATTTTCTACTGACAGACATAATGTCTTATTGAGCAGTTTCAGTATATAGGTAGTTTATTACCAGTATAAGTAACTTACTACCGGTATAGGTAGTCTGCCAGATTACCTATATCGGTAACTTTCGCAGCTAACGATACACCTCCGCCAACCGCTGCTCCAGCGACGATGAGGCCGAAGGATTTCATCTTCCCCTTCCCCCGGCTTGATCACACCACGACAACCCCATCGGTCATAATTGCCACGAGATTACACTGCGTTCACATGGTTGTCAACGGGGACGATACGGGCGTTGGCGGACGGAAACCTGTCGAGTGTGCTGTCAGGGGTACGGTGAGCCTATTGCGTCGGGAGGGTAAAGCTGAAGGTCGTACCATCGGCCTCGGAGGTCGTGAAGGAGACCATGCCTCCCAGGACCTTCTCACCGAACAGCTTCATGGAGTAGGTGCCGAACCCCCGCCCCATCTTCTCCTTCGTGCTGAAGTTGCGCTGGAATACACGGAGCGCAATGGCCTCGGGAATAGCCCCGGGGTTCCAGACCCGGAAGGATACGGCGTTGTGCAGCGGCTCGATGGAGAGTGTGACCGCCTTCCCTTCGGGAGTGGCTTCGAGGGCGTTGGTCACCATGTTGATGAGGATACGGCTCACGAGATGGAAATCGGTGGAGAAGACGACGTCGCTGGATACGGGACTCACCTCGAACCGGCGATGGGCCGTCAGCGGGTGGTCGTCGAAGATTTCCCGGAGATCGGTCAGGATGTCGTTCACGCTGACATCGGAGTAGAGCGGCTTGTAACTGGCATCGAGGGATTTCTGGAGCTCGCTCTGGATCGCTATCTCCTGGGCGATCCGCATGACGATGTGGTGCAGCTCCTTCAGCTTGTCTTCCGTCGGCTGGGTGTGTCGCGATATCAGTTCGCTCTTGCCGATGAGCGCGCAGAGGATGTTGTTGATGTCGTGGTAAAACGTCCGGTCCAGGCAGGCCCGGTGCTGCTGCAGGGTAATGTCCTGCAGGAACAGGAGCACGTACAGGCCGTCACCCAGCGTCACGGGACAGCTGCGCACGCTGAAATACAGGTCGACCTGCTGGTTGTCCTTCTCGATGGTCAGGGCGCAGGTACGTTCCTGCGGTTTGCGGGTTTCCATGGCCGCCATGATGGAGACCACCGCCCCGCAGGTGGCACAGTATTCCGACGTGCCGCAGCCGCCGGGCATCTCGTGGGCGTGAACGCAGTTGACCAGTTCCCCCGGCCGCAACCCCAGGACCGTCCCGATATCCTCAACGCCCAAAAGCTTGACGAACGCATCGTTGAGCGCCACGACCTGCCGCTTGTCGTTAAGGACGGCGAGGAGGCCGTTGGCGATGGACATGAGCCCGTTGATGAAGTCGTTGCTCACCACGCGCCTGACGTCCGCGTCCAGGTCCGTTCCGGACCTCCGCTCAGGTGGGGCGAAATAGGTGGGAATGAACCGGCCGGTTGGCGGTCGAGATGCTGAACCACCCGGCGACGCAATATCATTGACGGGAATGGACATACGTTACCTCCAGACCTTTCTTATACGCAAAGATAGTACCGTGGACGACACACAATTCAACACATTTTAACAATTACGAAACCAGGAGGGTGCGGCACGGAAGCGGGCCGTCGCCCGCGGCTACGGCAGGCTGATAGCGATGAGCACCACGAGGGTCACGAAGATATAGAGTATGTAGAGGTGAAGCTGGCCGTGCTGGAGCCGGCGAACGGGAAGGATCTTCTGGTAGGCGCGTTGCAGGAGCGGCTGATAGACCCGTTCCAGGACCGTTTCGGGAAGATGGCTTTCAAACCGGGCCGGTTTCGGGTAAGGACCGCGCAACGTCGGGGGGTGGAGATCGGGACGCAGAAGGTCGGCGAAAAGGTCCGTCAGCATCCCGGCAAAGGAGGAGGCGCTGTACTGCATCCGAGGGGTCGGGGCGAGGTAGCCGCACCCCCAGGTAACGGACGCGGCGACGGGCGCCTGCTGCAGCCTGCGTCGGTACCACCAGACGCATACCACCGTCAGGAGAAGGAGCGAGGCGGCAAGGACGGACACCATCGGGAACGGCACATACGCCGTCACGGACGGCATTGCCGTCCACGCCGGCAGGAAGCTCCCCAGTGCCGCATCCAGAAGCGGCGCAACCGCGGACGGTGCAAGACCGACAGTACAGCAGACCGCCGCCAGGAACCCCATGGGAACAAGCATCCTCCACCCCGCCTCGTGGGGAGTACGGAGGGAAGTATCGCGGGGTACGCCGAGAAAGACGACGCCGTAGACCTTCACAAAGCAGGCAACGGCCAGCCCTCCCACCAGCGCCAGGGCCGGCGCCGCCAGGGCGAGGCCGACGGCGCCGCCGCCGGTGTGGCGCACGGCGCCGGTGAAGAAGCCGAGGTAGATGAGGAGTTCGCTGACGAAACCGTTCAGGGGGGGCAGGCCGCAGATGGCGACGGCCCCGACGAGGAATGCCGCGGAGGTCCAGGGGAGCAGGCGCAGGAGCCCCCCCATCCGGTCGATCTCGCGGGTGCCGACCGCATGGATGACGGAACCGGCCCCGAGAAAGAGGAGCGCCTTGAAGGTGGCGTGGTTCAGCACATGGAGGAGCGCACCGGCCATGCCGAACAGGACGAGGAGCGGCGAGCCGAGGGTCGTGCCGATGAGCGCGGTGCCGATCCCCATGCAGATGATGCCGATGTTCTCGATGCTGTGATAGGCGAGGAGCCTTTTTATGTCGTGCTGCCCCAGGGCGAAGAGGACGCCGCCGATCCCCGAGACGATGCCGAGGGCGAGAATCACAAGCCCCCACCAGAGCGGCACTCCGGTGAAAAACGACAGGGTGCGCACGAGGCCGTAGATGCCGATCTTCAGGATGACGCCGGACATGATGGCGGAGACGTGGCTCGGCGCGTTGGCGTGGGCCGACGGGAGCCAGACGTGCAGCGGCATGATCCCCGCCTTCACCCCGAACCCCAGAAGTGCCAGGAGAAAGATCGCCGCGGCGGCAGGTTGGACCGCGGAAAGGGTGCCTGAGGCGGGAAAACCGAAGCCGCCGGACATCTCCTTCAACAGGGCGAACAGGGCGAAGAGCGCCAGGGTGCCGATGTGGGTACAGATGAGGTAGAGGGTGCCGGCATCGCGCACCGCCGGGGTGTGGTCGTCGGCGGTGATGGCGACATAGGCGGCCAGCGCCATGACCTCCCAAGAGATGAGAAAGACGCCGGCGGATCGCGCCACGAGCACGAACAGCATGGTGGCGGCCAGGATGCCGAAGAAACAGGTGAGCTTGCGCACGGTACGGGGGTTGTCCCGGGCCGGCCAGTATTCCAGGGCGTAGACGCTGCCGCAGGCGGCGACGATCAGTACGGGTATGGCGAAGAAGGCGGTGAGCGGGTCGACGCCCACGGAAGCGGGACCGAAGGGGAACGGCCAGTCAGGGAGGAAGGTGGTCCGGGTCTGGTTTATGAGCGTGAGGAGCGCGCCGACGAGACCGGCGAGCGACGCAGCCGACATAACGTACGCCGCGAGACGCTGGCCGGTCGCCGGGTCCAGTCGGCGGACCAGCATCGGCGTGCCGGACAGGGCGAAGGCCCATGCCGCCCCCAGAAGGAGCAACGCCGGCAGGGTGGCGTCGGTCATGTCCCCCCCTTGCCGATATCCTGCTCGATCTCCCGAACCGCCGCCATGATCGCCTCGGCATTGCACTGGGTACCGAGGATGCCACGCAGCCGTTCGTCCCGCAGACAGTATGCGAGCTTGGACAGGAGGTGCAGGTGCATCCGGATGGTGGGGGATATGATGGTGAAGAGGATCTGCACCGGTCTGCCGTCCAGGGCGCCGAAGTCCACCGGCCGGCGGAGGAAGCTGAGCGCGACCTTCGGCACCGGGAGCTGCACGAGGATCGGGTTGCGCACGTGGGGAATGGCGATCCCGTCGCCCACGGCGGTGGTCCCCATCGCCTCCCGCGCGAGCAGCACCTGGAGGATGAACTCCGGGTCGATCTCCGGCGGCAGCTCCAGCGTTGCCACCACGTTACGCAGTACCGACTCCTTGTCGTCCCCCGGGAAGGCGCAGTGGATGCCGCCCGCTTCCAGCGCCTGGCTCAAGGAGGGGAGCGGACGGTCGTCCGCATCGGGCATCTTGTAGAGGGCGGGGTTCACCTTGATGCCGCGATCGGTGGCCCATTCCAGGAGATCCACCGGGTTGATCCGGTAGTCCCCCTGGATCTGCTCCGCCGGCAGGTTGTCTTTCCGTATCCAGCGGACGACGGTCCTTTCGTCGACGTTCAGGGCCTGTGCGGCCTCGGCCGGTTCAAGCAGCATCGGTTCATCCTTTGGTAAAGGTCGGGGCGTCCTCGAAACCGAGCTGCAGGAGAAGCGCCTTTTCGACCTGGGTCATGAGCGATCTGGTGAGAAAACCGAGCCGTTCTCCCACCACGTTGGTCTTGTCGATGGTGATGAGGATGTGGGAGCTTATCTTCGCGTCCCTCACCAGCCCGGTCCCGGCCGCGGGGAGCAGGGTCTCGAACTCGTAGATCTTCTCCAGACGGGTGAAGCTCAGCGGAATGATGGTCACCACCGGCGAGTATTCGTTGCTGATGTTGTTGCTCACCACCAGGCAGGGACAGATATCCGGCTCCGACTGTACCTCCAGGTGGGGAAGGTTGACCGCGTAGATGCCGCCCCGCTTAAACATCGCGATCCTCCGTCGCGGCCGCCTCGAACCGCTTGAGGACCTCTTTCGTCTCCTCGGCGGTGGACTGGTACCCCTCGATGAGCCCCTTGTACGCCTTCTTCTTGACGGCTTCGAGCTTCTCCCTCGCCGCCTCCTCCAGGAACTGGCTCACCCCCCGTTGGCCGTACAGCGATTTGATGTCGTCCACGATCGGGGTCGGCAGGGTGATGTTGAGTCGCGTATTGGGCATTATAACACTCCACCTCGCTATGTGCATGTATACACAATACTGTTACACAATTCTATTGACGTATGAAATCATATGCCATATATTTTTATCACGTGTTTTATTTATTTACAACACATAAAAAGACAACAACATATTAACACACGTCATTTTCCCCTTCCCCGGGCCCGGTAGTTGTGAGGCATGTAGTGAGCATCTCCCTAGAACCGACGGCGTATCTCCTGGTTGCAGCGGCCCTCCTGGCCGTATCGGGAGTTCCCGGTCTGCTTCTGCGGCGCCCCGCCCTCGGCCAGCGATGCGGCGCCTTCATTGCCGTCTGCGCCTCGATCCTGGGAGAGTGCGCCATCGCAGGTCTCTTCACCGGCAGTCCGGCCGCCACCTGGCAGATCGACTGGACCCTGCCGTTCGGTCCGGCGCTTCTCGGCGCCGACCACCTCTCCGCCCTGTTCCTCATCCCCCTGTTCCTCGTCACCGGCTGTGCCTCTGTCTATGCCCTTGCCTACTGGCCCGCCGGCAGGCAACGCGGCGCGGGACAGCTGTCATTCTTCCTCGGGCTGTTCACCTCGTCCATGGTGATGGTGGTACTGGCGCGCAACGGCGTGCTGTTCCTCATGTCGTGGGAGGTGATGGCCATCACCGCATACTTCCTGCTGACGGTGGAACGGGAGGGGGCGGAGGTGCAGCGGGTCGGCATCGTCTACCTCTTCGCCACCCATGTCGGCACCATGGCGCTTTTCGCTCTCTTCGCACTTCTGTGCGGCGACACCGGCAGCTTCGTCTTCCCGGCACCCCATTCGCTGCCTTCAACGGTCCCGTACGCCGCGATCATGATCGCGGCCGCCCTGTTCGGATTCGGCGGCAAGGCGGGGATCATGCCGTTGCACTTCTGGCTCCCCGGCGCCCACGCCAATGCGCCGAGCCACGTCTCCGCCATCATGTCAGGCATCATGCTGAAGATGGGAGTCTACGGCATCCTCCGGACCCTGTCGTTCTTCGTCGCCGTCCCCGCCTGGGTCGGCTGGCTCGTCCTTGCACTCGGGGCCTCTTCGGCGCTGGGAGGGATCGCCCAGGCGAGCGGCCAGCGCGACCTGAAACGGCTTCTGGCCTGCAGCAGCATCGAGAACATCGGCATCGTCTTCATCGGCATTGGTCTCGCGCTCGTGGGGATGCAGATCCGGTCCCCCTTCCTCACGGTATGCGGTCTCGCCGGCGCCTTCATCCATATCCTCAACCACGGACTGTTCAAGTCGCTTCTCTTCATGGGAAGCGGCGCGATCATCCACGGCACCGGCAGCCGCGAGATCGACCGGATGGGGGGGCTCGCCCGGCGGATGCCGGCCACCGCACTCCTCTTTTTCACCGGTTCCATCGCCATCTGCGGGCTGCCCCCCCTGAACGGCTTCGTGGGGGAGCTCTTCCTCTACGTCGGCGCCTTCCGTGACGGCATCACCGACCCGCTCCCCCTGCCGGCGCTGATAGTACCGGTGCTGGCGCTCGTGGGGGGTATGGCGGTCATTACATTCGTGAAACTATACGGTATAGTGTTTCTCGGCAGTCCCCGCTCCGATGGCGCCGCGGCGGCCCACGAGGCGGGGCGGCCGATGACCGGCGCGATGGCGCTCCTGACAATCGGCTGCCTGACCGGCGGGATGGCCCCGCCGCTCCTGCTCGGGCTCGTCGCGCCGGCGATCGAACAGTACGGCGCCGTGCCGGCCGGTCTGGTGGCGGGCATCGGTAGCCAGGTGCCGCTGCTCCCCCTTGCGGCGGTCAACGTGACGCTCGTATCGACCGCCCTCGCCGTCGCCTGGTGGTACCGTGTCCGCCTGCAACGGTCTCCCCGCGCCGTCGGCGCTACCTGGGGGTGCGGCTACCTGGCGCCGACCACACGGATGCAGTACACCGGCTCCTCATTCAGCGAGCTCGCGGTAAACCAGCTGGGAGCGATCGTCGCGCCGTTGCGCCGCCGACCGTCGATCGGCGGCTCGACGTTTCCCCGTGACGCCCGTTTTACCTACGGGGTGACGGAGACCATCCTGGACCGGGTCCTGACCCCCGCCTTTCACGGTGCGGGACAGGCGTTTTCCTACGTGCGCCGGCTGCAGCACGGTCATCTGCACATATACGTCCTGTACATCGTGGCGACCCTCTTCGTCCTGATGCTCTGGGTTCATTAGAGGCGATACCGATGTTCGATCGAGGTTGGCACCCATGACAGACATCATCATACACTGTGCCCTGACGCTTCTCTTCCCCCCGCTCTTGCTGGGGATCATCGGCAAGACCAAGGCGGCGTTCGCCGGCCGGGTCGGGGCGCCGTTTCTCCAGCCGTATTACGACCTGATCAAGCTCGTCCGCAAGGGGTCGGTCTTCAGCGAGACCACCACCTGGGTCTTCCGCGCCGGTCCCGTGGTGACACTGTCCGCAACGCTCGTCGCCGCGCTGCTGATACCGCTGGGACGCCATGCGGCGCCGGTCTCCTTCAACGGCGACCTGATCCTGTTCGCCTACCTGTTCGGCCTGGCGCGGTTCTTCACCACCATCGCGGCCCTGGACACCGGCTCCAGTTTCGAGGGGATGGGGGCGGCCCGCGAGGTGACCTTCTCCTGCCTGGCGGAACCGACCCTGTTCATCGCGCTGATCACCCTGGCGAGGACGAGCGGCTCCCTGTCGCTCTCCACGATCCTGACCCACACCACTCCCGCCGGCTGGCTCGCCACCGGTGCCAGCATGCTGCTCCTCATCGGGGCGCTCTTCATCATCCTTCTGGCGGAGAACTGCCGTATCCCGTTCGACGATCCCACCACCCACCTGGAGCTGACCATGATCCACGAGGTGATGGTCCTCGACCACAGCGGTCCCGCCTTCGGGATGATCCTCTACGGTGCGGCGCTGAAGCTGTTCGTCCTCGGGGCGCTGTTTGCCAACGTCGCCATTCCCCTCGCCACCGGGAACGCGCTTGTCGACTGGGTGATTTTCGTCGTCACCATGGCAGCGCTGGCGGTGGCCATCGGGGTCGTGGAATCGGTCATGGCGCGCCTGCGGCTGGTGCGCATCCCCCAGCTTCTGGTCGGGTCCACCATCCTCGCTGCATTCTCCATGCTGCTGGTGTTGAGGTAATCATGAACGCAATCGCCGATCAACTGCTCGTACTGGTGATGCTGATCAACCTGGTGATGCTCGGATCGAGCCGGCTCATCTTCTGCATCCGCGCCGTCGCGATCCAGGGGGTGATCCTGGGAATCCTCCCCGGTCTCATTCACCCCTTCTCCGGCCATCTCGCCGCCATCACCGCCGGGATCATCCTCGCCAAGGGGGTCGTCATCCCGACCCTCATCATCGGCGCGGTCAAAAAGGCCCATATCCGCCGGGAGGTGGAGCCGTACCTGGGATTCGTGCCGACCCTGCTTCTCGGGGCACTCTTCACCGCCCTCTCCTTCGTCTTCGCCGACAAGCTGCCGCTGGCCCCCGAACACCGGGACCTTCTGTTCGTTCCGGCCTCCATCGCCACGCTTTTAACCGGCTTTCTGCTGCTCACGACCCGCAGCAAGGCGATCTCCCAGGTAATCGGCTACCTGGTGCTGGAAAACGGCATCTTCATCTTCGGCATGCTCTTGACCGAGGCGCTCCCCACCATGGTGGAGGCGGGCGCGCTCCTGGACCTCCTGGTGGGGATATTCGTCATGGGGATCGTCATCAACCACATCAGCCGCGAGTTCTCGTCCATCGACACCTCCCGGCTGCGGGCCCTGAAGGAGGAGTAGCCCGATGCTGTTTACCCTCGTCCTTCTGCCCCTCCTCGGGGCAATTATCGCCCTGATCGTCCCGGACAACCGGCTGCGTCCGCTGATCCTCCCGGTCGTGGCCACGGCCCACACGGTCCTGACCATACTCCTTCTGGGGAGCGACCGGGCACCGTCCCCCGAAGGGTGGATCTGGCTCGACCCGCTGGGACAGATCACGCTCCTGAGCATCTCCCTTCTGTTCATCGTCTGCGCCTGGTACGCCGTCGGCTATCTCGCCTACCGCCGGGAACGTTCCAACCGGGTGATGTGCATCTGCCTCCTCATCTGCCTCTCCGCCATGACGTCGGTGACCATCGCCCAACACCTGGGGATGCTCTGGGTGGCGGTGGAAGCCACCACCGTCTCCATGGCGCCGCTCATCTACTTCAACCGGAACGCGCGGTCCATCGAGGCGACCTGGAAATACCTCTTGATCTGTTCCGTGGGGATCGCCCTGGCGCTTCTGGGGCTCCTCTTCCTCGCCTACTCCACCTATCTGGCCCATCACGAGGCGACCCTGCTCCTGGGGCAGCTTCTGGCGACCGCCCGCGAACTGAACCCGGCCTGGCTCCACGCCGCCGCCATCTTTCTGCTCGTCGGTTTCGGCTCCAAGATGGGGCTCGCCCCGCTCCACACCTGGAAGCCGGATGCCTACGGCGAGGCACCGGGGCTGGTGGGTGCGCTTCTGTCGGGGGGGCTCGTGAACTGCGCGTTCCTCGCCATCGTCCGGGTCTACCAGGTCTGCCTGGCGTCCGGAGCGGAAGACCGGTTCTTCCAGCAGGCGCTCGTGGGGATGGGGCTCGTCTCCATGGCGTTCGCCGCCGTCTTCATGGCGCGGCAGGCGGACTTCAAACGGATGCTCGCCTACTCCAGCGTCGAGCATGTGGGGATTCTCGCCATCGGGCTCGGTCTCGGACGGGGGGCGCTCTTCGGTGCCCTCTTCCACCTGATCAACAACGGCCTGACCAAGGGGGTGCTGTTCCTCTCCTCTGGCAACATCCACCGTTCCTACAACAACAAGACCACCGACGTGGTGAAAGGGGCGCTGACCCGGCTGCCCTGGTCGGGGGGGCTGTTCCTGGCGGGGTTCATCGCCGTCACCGGTTCGCCACCCTTCTCGCCGTTCATCAGCGAATATGCCATCGTCAGCAGTGCGTTCATCGACGGCCGGCATCTGGTGGGGGCACTGTTCCTCGTCTTCCTCGCGATCATCTTCATCGGCATGGCGCTCACCGTGCTCCCCATGGTCATGGGCGCGCCGCCGGACGGGCTGGAACCGACCGACTACCGCGACCGTCTCCTGACGGTGGGACCACCGCTCCTCCTGATGGGGGTCATCCTGGTAATGGGAATCTGGCCGCCACCGTTCCTCGTGTCGCTCCTGCACAACGGCGCCGCCATGCTGGAGGTACAGCCGTGACCGCCACACTGAAATCGATACGGAACGGTTCGGCGCTGCCGCTGGCGGATATCCCCGTCGCGGAGGCAGATGCGTTTCTCCGGCAGATCCTGGACGCCACCGACCACGGCTGGCGGGTCGTGGCCTACTTCGGCATACCCGGCGCGACGGTGACCACCCTGTACTGCGTGCTGGCCACCAGCGCGGAGAGCCGGCTCGGCGCGATCCGGACGGCGGTCGTCGGCAACCGGTTCCCCTCCCTGGCGGAGCTCTCACCCCAGCTGCAGCTCTTCGAACGGGAGATCGGCGAGCAGTGCGGCATCGTCTTCGACGACCATCCCTGGTTCAAGCCGGTGCGGTTCCACCGCTCCTTCGTTCCGGAACGCGACGCCTGGGGCCGTCCGGCGGACGCCCCGATCCGCGTGGGGGTGATGGACTACTTCCAGGTGGCGGGGGACGAGGTGCACGAGGTGGCCGTGGGGCCGGTGCACGCGGGGATCATCGAGCCGGGACACTTCCGGTTCCAGTGCCACGGTGAGGAGGTGTTCCACCTGGAGATCTCCCTGGGATATCAACACCGCGGGATCGAGGCGAGCCTTATGGGCGGTCCCGATCCCCGGACGCTCTTCCGGATGGAGACGGCCGCCGGCGATACCACCATCGGCCACGGTCAGGCGTACTGCATGATCAGGGAGGCGCTGGGTGGGAGCACGGTGCCGCCGCGGGCCGAGGCGCTGCGCGGCATCGCGCTGGAGCTGGAACGGTTGGCGAACCATACGGGAGACCTGGGGGCGATCGCCGGCGACGTGGGGTACCTCCCCACCGCCTCGTTCTGCGGCCGCATCCGGGGCGACTTCCTCAACATGACCGCCGCCATCTGCGGCAGCCGATTCGGACGGGGGCTCGTCACCCCCGGCGGCACGATCTTCGATCTCACGCATGGGCTGCGCGACGACCTCCTGGCGCGACTGGCCCAGGCACGCATCGATCTCGCCGGTGCCGTCGAGCTCCTCTGGAACGCGCCGTCGGTCATGGCCCGCCTGGAAAACACCGGCACGGTCTCCTGCGATACGGCCCAGGAGATTGGACTGGTGGGTCCTGCGGCGCGGGCCAGCGGCATCAAGCGGGACGTGCGCCACGACTTCCCCTTCGGCATCTACCGGATGACCCACCTGCCGGTGGCAACCGCACTCAACGGCGACGTGGCGGCCCGGAGCATGGTCCGCTGGCTGGAGGCGCAGAAATCCCTGGATTTCATCGAGGAGCAGCTACGCCAGCTCCCCGGCGGAAGCCACCGCTCGACCGTCGCGCCACCGCAGCCGGACGCACTCGTCGTGGCCCTCACGGAGGGGTGGCGCGGCATGATCTGCCACGTGGCGGTCACGGACCCCCATGGGCATTTCGCCCGGTACAAGATCGTCGATCCCTCCTTCCACAACTGGCAGGGGCTCGCCATGGCACTCCGGGGGCAGCAGATCTCCGACTTTCCGCTCTGCAACAAGAGCTTTAACCTCTCCTACTGCGGCTTCGACCTGTAGCGCAGGAGGAAGAAAGGACGCCCCATGTTCGACGCACTCATCGCCCGTATCCGGCAGGGACACCGTACCGCCCCCTACCCGGCCGAGCCGCTCACCATGCCGGAGAGGTTCCGCGGCTACCCCGAACCGGCGTCGCTCATTCCCCTTTCCGGCGGCGACGGGCGGGAGAGCTGTCCGTTCGGCGCCTACACGGCTGAAGGCGGCGGCGCCCTGGACATGGGGAAATGCCTCTTCTGCGCCGAGTGCCCCGTCGGCCACATCCGTTTCAGCACGGACTACCGTCTCGCCGTCACCGGCCGCGACGATCTCGCAGTGCGCCCCGACGGCGAACACCGCCTTGCGCAGCCGCTTCCTCCGGACCTACGGCGTCTCTTCGGCCGTTCGCTCAAGTTCCGGGAGGTGAGTGCCGGCGGCTGCAACGCCTGCGAGGCGGACACGAACGTCCTCTCCACCATCGGCTGGGACCTGGGGCGGTTCGGCATCCAGTTCGTCGCCTCGCCGCGCCACGCGGACGGCCTTTGGGTCACCGGTCCCGTCACCGCCAACATGCGCGAGGCGCTCCTTACCACCTACGAGGCGATCCCCGCCCCCAAGATCGTCGTCGCCTGCGGCGCCTGCGCCGTCAACGGCGGTCCCTACCTGGACTCGCCCGAGGTCTTAAACGGCGTGGACAGTCTTCTCCCGGTGGACCTGTACATCCCCGGCTGCCCCCCTCATCCCGCTACCATCCTGGACGGCCTCCTGCGCATCCTGGACCGGCTCCGCTGATACGCGCATTTTTTTGAGTGCACCCCTCATGTTGACTATCCGTCGTGACGATATACCATGTAGCACACGGAGGAAGACATGAAACGACTGATCGCACTCACCATGCTCCTGCTGCTGCTCTGCGGCTGCGCCCACGTCATCAGCGAGAAGTCACGCGCCCTTGCCGACAGGGAACTGACCTTTGTCACCCTGCTCGCCGCACCCGATGCCGCCGTGGGGAAATATATCATCCTCGGTGGGCTCGTCGCCGGCGTCAGGAACTCCGCCGAGGGGGGACAGCTGGAGGTGATCCAGACGCCGCTGGCGGGGAACGGCCTGCCGGAGGATGTCAGCCGGTCGAAGGGGAGGTTCCTGGCGGAATCGCCCGGGTTCCTGGACGGGGCGAAGTACTCGCCGGGCCGGGCCGTGACGCTCCTCGGGCACGTGAAGGGGAAGACGACCCGCCAGCTCGACGGCTACGACTACACCTATCCCGTCGTCACGATCAAGGAGATCTACGCCTGGAAGTACCGCGACGGCAAGGGGTACCCGCCGCTCCCGGCGGGGTTCGACGCCTACGACGATCCCTACTACCACGGCTACGGCGTCACTCCTCCCACCTGGTTCCAGCGCCCCACCGGCCCCGCCGTGAAGGGGTGGCAGTGATTGCATGCAAAAAGGCCGGGGTGCTCCCCCGGCCTTTCGCACATCGTAAGACGCAGTCCCGCGTCTATCCCTTTCTCATCAGCTCCATCAGCCGGAAACCGTCCTCCAGGAACAGCCCGGTCTCCCGCGCCGCGGCCTCGCTGTAGCCGGCGACGCCGGGCCTCACCTCCGCCTCGCCGGCGTACAGGATGAACGGCACCGGGTCCCCGGTATGGGTCATGATCGAAAGCGGCGTCGGGTGATCGGGGGTGCAGAGAATCCGGTAGTCGCCGAACCTGCCGATCCCCGCCAGGACCGGGCCGACGACCTTGGCGTCGAAATCCTCGATGGCCTGTAACTTGTGCTCCAGGTTCCCCGAGTGGCTCGCCTCGTCCGGGGCCTCCACGTGCAGGAAGACGAAATCGTAACGCTCCAGCGCCGCCAGCGCGGCCTGCGTCTTCCCCTCGTAGTTGGTGTCGATATACCCCGTGGCACCTTCCACCTTGATGATCTCCAGGCCGGCGCAGACCCCGATACCACGGATCAGGTCGACGGCGGAGATGACCGCACCGGAAAGCCCGAAACGCGTACCGTACGGTTCGATGACCGGTGCCTTTCCCTGCCCCCAGAGCCAGATGGAGTTGGCCGGATGTTTCCCCTCCTCGTCCCTTTTTTTGTTCACCGGATGATCGTGCAAGAGCATCTGCGCATGGTTCATCAGCTGCATGAGCCGATCTTCACCCTCTCCTTTCGGGAGGAAGTCGATGATGCTCTTTCCCGTGATATCGTGGGGCGGCGTCGCCGTCAACTTGTCGCAGCCGTTGCGCCAGACCATGAGGTGGCGGTAGCCGACGCCGGGGTAGAACTGGAACTCATCCCCCCCCAGTTCGCGCTGCAAGGAGGCTACCAGCTCCCGCCCCTCGTCGGTGGTGATATGCCCCGCCGAATAGTCCTTCATGTACAGCCCACCCGCCAGCGGCTCCAGGGTCACCAGGTTGACCCTGAACGCCACGTCGTCGGGACCGAGGTCGATCCCCATGCTGGCGGCCTCCAGGGGAGAACGTCCGGTGTAGCAGCTTCGCGGGTCGTAGCCGAACACGGAGAGGTTCGCCACGTCGCTCCCCGGCGGATACCCCTCCGGCACGGTGCGGGCGAGACCGAGCCGGCCGCGCTGCGCCATGAAATCCATATGGGGGGTGGCCGCCGCCTGGAGCGGGGTGAGGCCGTTCAGCTGATCCAGCGGCTGGTCCGACATGCCGTCGCCCAGAAGTACGATATATTTCATCGGTGGATCCTTTCGTAGCGGTTTGATATGGTCAACCGCGGGGGTGAAACTCCTCGTGCAGCCGCTTCAAACGCTCGCGGGTGACGTGGGTGTAGATCTGGGTCGTGGACAGGTCCGCATGCCCCAGCATGAGCTGCACGCTGCGCAGGTCGGCGCCGTTCTCCAGGAGATGGGTCGCGAAGGAGTGGCGCAGGGTATGCGGGGAGATGCCGGCGCGGACCCCCGCCTGGACCGCCCGCTTCTTGATGATGTTCCAGAACGCCTGACGCGTCATCCCCTCCCCTCGCCGCGACAGGAAGAGGAAACGGCTTTTCCCCTTCCGGTCCAGCTGCGGGCGGGCCGCGGCGAGGTAGGAGGCCGTCGCGCTCCGGGCCGCATCCCCCACCGGTACGAGCCGCTCCTTCTCCCCCTTGCCCGTAGTGAGCAGGTACCCCGCCTGCAGGTTCAGGTCGGAAAGGAGCAGTGAAACCAGCTCCGACACCCTGAGCCCGGTGGCGTACAACAGTTCCAGCATCGCCCGGTCCCGCAGGTCCGCCGCACCTTCACCGGCGGGGGCGGCCAGGAGCGCCTCCACCTCCCGGGCGGAGAGGACCTTGGGAAGCCGGCGCACCGGCCGGGGGGACTCGATAATGGAGGTCGGGTTGTCTTTACAGTAGCCCTCCGCCATCAGGAACCGGTGGAACATCCGCACCGCCGACAGGGAACGTGCCCGGCTGCGGGGGGAGAGCCCCTCGTCCTTCAGCGCGCCGATGAAACCGGCCACGTCCGTTGAACGGACGGCATCCATGGCCGTCACCCCGCTGCGCTCCAGCCAGCTCAGGTATCGGGCCAGATCCCGCCCGTAGGCGTCGAGGGAGTTACGCGCCAGCCCCCGCTCAACGAGCAGGTAGGAGAGGAACAGGTCGAGATACTCGTTCATGCCACCCGTCACGCATCGATCGCCTCACGGAGACGGGTGCGCACCTCTTCCAGCTTCTCCTCCCCCGCGAGTTTGTGCCCGAAGATATCCTTCACGTAGAAGACGTCCGCCACCTGGTCCACCTTCGTGGAGATCTTGGATACCCCGATGTAGAGCCCCAGCGCCGTGAGGGTGCTGGTGATGCTGTACAGAAGCCCCACCTTGTCGTGGGTATAGATGTCGATGACCGTATAGTCCTCGGAGACCTCGTTGTCGATCTCCACCCGGGTCGGGAACCGCGGCCTGACCCGCTCCGTGAGCAGGGTGGGACGGTAGCGTTTCTCCACCAGCGCCTTCACCCGGACCTTCCCTTCCAGCACCTGGCGCATGTCGTCCTGCACCCGTTTCCAGCGGTTCTCGTCGGTGACGATAAACCCCTGGGGAGAGTTGACCTGCAGGACGTCCAGCACCTTGCCGTTTGTGCTGGTGTGAATCTGCGCACCCAGGATGTTCATCCCGTTGGCGGCCATGACGCCGGTGATCTTGGAGAAGAGCCCGGGTACGTCGTAGGTGCAGATGGTGAAACTGGAGTAGCCGCGCTCCTGCTCGTGGGTGATCGACATCCGGACGTCGTGGTTTTCCAGCGCGATCAGGTACCGCAGGTGGTTGGCGATATCGGCCGGCGTGTTGGACAGGACATGGCGGGTGGTGAGCGCCTTGAACTCGTCCTTGATCCGGGTCTGCGGAAACTCCTGCTGCAGGATGTCGATGACCTCCTTCCGCGCCTTCTTCACCCGCTCGCTGCTGGCTTCGAGTTTAAAGTCACCCCGTTCGAGCACCTTGAACGCCTTGCTGAACAGCTCCTCGAACAGCATCGCCTTCCATTCGTTCCAGACGTCGGGCCCCACGCTGCGCACGTCGGCGTAGGTGAGGAGATAGAGCATCCTCAGGTTCTCGGTCGTCCCCATCTGCCGTGCAAACTGGATGATCATCTTCTCGTCGTGCAGGTCGCGCCGCTGGGCGATATGGGCGAAAAGGAGATGGTTCCGAACGAGGAATTCGAGCCGTTCGCTGTCCTCCTTGTGGAGCCCCATGCGGCGGGCGATGGTCCGGCACATGTCGGCGCCCTTTTCCGAATGTCCGCCCCCTTCCCCCTTGCCGATATCGTGAAACAGGACCGCCAGGAGCAGCAGCTCCCGCTTGCCGATCTCGCCGGCGATCTTCGTCAGGAGCGGCATCTCCCTGGAGAGCTCCCCTTTCCAGAGGCGTACGATCTCGCCGACGGCAAACAGCGAATGGATGTCCACCGTATAGACGTGATAGATATCGTGCTGCACCTTGCAGTAGATATGCTCGAACTCGGGGATGAACCGGTTCAGGAACCCCAGGTGGTGCATCGTCTCCAGCGCCTCCGGCACCCCCTTGTTGGAGCGGAGGATGTTGAAGAACGAGCCGTTCACTTCGCGGTTGCGCCGGAATTTGTCGTTCACCAGGTGGAGGCTCTTCCGGACGAGGGTCTTCGACGGAATGCTCAGGACCACCCCCTGCTTCTGGGCGTACTCGAACATCTTCATCAGCCGGGACGGGTCCGCTTCGACCACCGATTCGTCCGGGACGTGCAGCTCACCGCGGGTGACGTAGAACCCTTCGCCAACGGGGCGCCGGATAAAGTAGCCGAGGACCTTGAACGCGCCCTCGTCCCGGACGGCACAGGAGTTGATCAGCTGGGAGGTGAAGTGCTCCACCTTCGTGGCGTGCAGGTAGTAGTCACGCATGAACTCCTCGACAGCCAGATTGCGGCCGGTGTCCGTGTAGCCGAGGAAGGTCGCCAGCGAGGTCTGGGCCTCGAAGGTCAGCTGGTCGCACTTGCGGCCGAACCGGAAATGCATCTCGTTGCGGATGCGCCAGAGGTACGCGAGGGCGCTCCAGTACTCGGCAAGTTCCTCCTCCGTCAGCACCCCCTTGATGATCAGTTCCCGCGGCTGGTCGATCTTGTACTTGATCTTCGCCACCCACATGGCGGTATGCAGGTCGCGGAGCGCCCCCTCGCTCTCCTTGATGTTGGGCTCCAGCATGTAGACCGTCGACCCGTACTTCTCCCGCCGGTTGCGAAGCTCCTCCACCTTCGACCTGATAAAGGCGTCGCTCCCCTTGGTGAGGAGCTGGGTCAGTTTCACCTTCTGGAATTCGTCGAACAGCTGACGGTTCCCCATGAGAAAGCGGCTGTCCAAAAGGGCCGTCCGGACGGTCAGGTCCGACTGCCCCATCTCCACGCAGTCGGCGATGGTGCGTACCGAGTACCCCACGTCGAGCCGCATGTCCCAGAGGAAATAGAGGAGTTTCTGGGCGACGTCCTCGATACACTGGCTGTTCCTCCCCTCGTAGAGGAACATGAGGTCGATGTCGGAGTATGGATTCAGCTCGCTGCGGCCGTAACCGCCGACGGCGATGAGGGCGAGCCGGTCCTGGGTCTGGGTGTCGCCGGAGAGGTCGGCGAGAATGGAGGAGAAGAGCTTTATGACCATGACGTCGGTCATCTCGGTGATGAGTGCGACGACCCGGTCGCCCTGCTCGCCGTTGCCGTGCAGTGCCTTGATCTCATCCCGGTAGCGGGCAAGGTACCGCTTGCTCCCTGCCAGATAGAGGGGACGTTTCTCCTCGAACGACGCCCTGCCGGCATCGCCATGGGCGTGAAGTTCGTCAGGGAAGTACCGCTCTATATCGAATTTCAGATCGCATCGTGGCTTCGGCATCGTTCCATCCGTCACTTCAGGCTCGCTATATAGGCCCGGATACCTTCCGCGATCCCCCTGGCAGTCTCGTCCTGGTAGTGGGGATCATTCAGCCGGGACTCTTCGGTCCCGTTGCTGACAAAAGCGGTCTCCACGAGGATACTCGGCATGGACGCCCCCACAAGCACGTAGAACGGTCCCTGCTTGACCCCAAGGTTCTTGGCGCTGTAACGGGACGCGATCCGGTGGTGCAACGCCTTCTGCACGTCATCTGCCAGGTGCGCGGAGTCGTTCAGCTTGTAATTGGCCATAAGGTCGAACAGCACCGCCTGAAGCAGACTCACCTTTTCCAGGGTTGTACCGTTCTCCTTGGCGGCCAGCTGGGCGACCTTTTCCGTCTTGGCGAGGTTGAGATAGTAGGTCTCGATCCCCGCGGCGTTCCGGTTGGTGGAGGCGTTGGCGTGGATCGAAACGAACAGGTCGGCCCCCACCTTGTTGGCGATGGCGGTGCGCTCCTGCAGCTCGATGAAGACGTCCGTACTGCGGGTCATCACCACGTCGAGGCCAAGCTCGTCCCTAAGGATCTTTGCCAGTTTCAGGCCGATCTGCAGCACCACGTTCTTTTCCATGATGCCGTCGGGACCGGTGGCGCCGGGATCGTGCCCGCCATGGCCGGGATCGATCACAATCCGCCGTATCTTGCCGATGACCGGCTTCAACGGGTGTTTCTCCGCCGTCTCGACCGATGCGACGGGATGGGCGGGCAGGGGCGGTGCAGCCTCCAGAACCGGTTCCTTCGCCCTGGTCAGCTCTTCCCGGCGCGCTCCCCTGACATCGACAATGATCCGGAACGGATCGGAGAAACTGAAGACCTTGTACTCCCTGATGCTCCCCAGATCCAGCACGACCCGGACCGTATCGGAACGGTACTGGGCGATGCGCGCGGTTTTCATCAGCCCGTCGCCGATATTGATATCCTTGACCCCCTTCGCCAGATGCGCACCGGAGATGTCGATGTACAAGCGCGGCGAGATCGATCCGTCCCTGCTCCCGGGGATATGGTGGTATTCGAATGTCGCCTCGCGGTTCAAGGTAACGGCCACACGGGTATAGTCGGGATTTGACCAGTGCCGCATCTCGCTCACCACCGCAAGCGCCGCGGGGTGGTGTTCCGATACCGCCCGTTGCTTCTTCCCATGGGCATGCCGGACCCTCGCCTCGGCCTTTCCCGGCACGAGCATCGGTACAGCACAGACAAGTAACAACAGTAACAGGGGCAGCAGACAACGAATCCGCATCATACCATCCTCTTCAACGTATCGAGTATGTTCAGCGCCTCCAACGGGGTCAGGGTCGCCACATCCAGGTCCTTGAGCCGCTGGCGGACCGGGTCGTCGCCGTCGCCGGCAGCGAACAGGGAGAGCTGGGAGGCGGGTACGGACGTCTTTCCCTTCCGTCCCCGGGCGATACGGGGCTGCCCCTCCTCGACGAACTCCCCCTTTTCCAGGTTCTGCAGGATTTCCTTGGCCCTGTCAATGATTTCCTGGGGGATGCCGGCCAGACGCGCCACCTGGATGCCGTAGGAATGGGACGTCCCGCCGGGCACGATCCGGCGCAGGAAGATGATCTGGTCGTTCCACTCCTTCACCGCGATGTTGAAGTTCTTCGCCCGGCTGCGGGTCACGGCCAGCTCGGTCAGCTCGTGGTAGTGGGTGGCGAACAGGGTCCGGGCGGCGTGGGTCTCGTTGTCGTGCAGGAACTCCGCCACGGCCCAGGCGATGGAGACGCCGTCGAAGGTGGAGGTTCCGCGGCCGATCTCGTCCAGTACCACGAGGCTTTTCGGCGTGGCGCTCCGGAGGATGTTGGCGGTCTCCGTCATCTCCACCATGAAGGTGGACTGGCCGCGGGCCAGGTTGTCGGACGCGCCGACCCGGGTGAAGATCCGGTCAACGAGGCCGATGCGTGCCTCCGCCGCCGGCACGAAGCTGCCGATCTGGGCCATGAGGGCGATGAGCGCCACCTGGCGCATGAAGGTCGATTTGCCCGCCATGTTCGGGCCGGTGATGATGAGAAGCTGGTTCTCGCTGCCGTCGAGCCGCACGTCGTTCGGGACGAACCGCTCCCCCAGGCTGATCGCCTCGATGACCGGGTGGCGGCCGTCGACGATCTCCAGGAGGTCGCCGTCGTTTACCTGCGGCCGACAGTACCCCCGGTCGTGGGCCAGGTCGGCCAGCGCGGACAGGACGTCCAGGGTCGCGACGGCGTCGGCGGTGCGGGCGATACGCCCCCCCTGGGCGACAACCCGCTCACGCACCTGCTGGAACAGCTGGTACTCCAGGTCGGCGATCCGGTCCTCCGCCCCCAGCACCTTGTCCTCGTACTCCTTCAGCTCGGGGGTGATGAACCGCTCGGCGTTGGCCAGGGTCTGGCGGCGGATGTAGTCGTCGGGAACGGCGGCGAGGTTGGTCTTGGTGATCTCGATGTAGTAGCCGAACACCTTGTTGTAACGGATCTTCAGGGAGGAGATGCCGGTGCGCTCCCGCTCCTTCGCCTCCAGGCGGGCGATGAACCCCTTCCCCTCCCGGCTGATGGTGCGCAGCTCGTCCAGCTCCTCGTTCCAGCCGTCGGCGATGACCCCACCCTCACGCAGGGAAAACGGGGGATTCTCGACGATGCTGCCGGCGATCAGCTCCGTAACGTCCTCCAGCAGGTCGATGGAACCCGCTACCCGTTGCAGGAGGGGCGATTCCAGGTCCCCCAGGAGGTCGAGCACCATGGGGAGGCGGCGCAGGGACCGCTCCAGCGCCACCAGGTCCCGGGCGCTGGCGCTGGCGAGGCTGATACGGCCGTTCAGCCGCTCCAGGTCGCTCACCTCACCGAGCGCCGCGAGGATGCCGTCGCGGGAGACCGACGCATGAACCAGCTCCTCGACCGCACCCTGGCGTTCCGTTATTTTTTCGATAGATAAAAGCGGATAGTTGATCCACTGCTTGAGTTTACGCCCCCCCATGGCCGTAACGGTCCGGTCGAGCACCCAGAGTAGCGAACCACGCCGTTTGCCGTCGGACATGGTCGCCGTGAGCTCCAGATTGCGGCGGGTGGCATCGTCCAGCACCAGGAATTCACTGGTCCGGTACGTTAACGGCTCCCGGAGGTGGCAACTGCCCTCCTTCTGGGTCTCTTTCAGATAGTGCAGCACCGCCCCCGCCGCGATGGTCCCGCAGGCAAGCGTTCCGCAGCCGAGCATGGCGGGAGTGGCACCGTCGTACTGTCCGGCAAAGACCCGTCCGCAGTACTCGGCATCGTACACCCAGTCGTCGATCCCCGTCACGATCCGTCCTGCGGCGATGTCGGGACGATCGGCAAGCACGCCGTTCTCCCGCGCGGAGACGGAAAGGATGATCTCGCGGGGGGCGAGACAGGCCACCTCCGCGGCCGCCGCGTCGAGCCCGGTCAGTTCCGTCAGCTTGAACTCGCCGGTGGAGAGATCGAGGCTGGCAACCCCCCAGGCCGACCCGTCGGGAGAGTAGAGGGATACGAGGTAGTTGTTGTCCTTGGGGACGAGACTGTCGCTGTCCAGGAGCAGTCCGGGGGTGATGACCCGCACGACCTCGCGCTTGACGATCCCCTTGACCGCCTTCGGGTCCTCCACCTGCTCGCAGATGGCGACCTTTTCCCCCGCCTCGATCAGCTTGGCGATATAGGGATTGGCAGAGTGGTAAGGGATACCGCACAAAGGGACGTCGTTGCCGTCGGAGGCCTTGTTGCGGGAGGTAAGGGTGATATCGAGGATACGGGACGCCTTGACGGCGTCGTCGAGGAACATCTCGTAGAAGTCGCCGAGACGAAAAAACAGGATGGAATCGGGATAATCAGCCTTGATCTGGAGGTACTGCCGCATCATCGGCGTCTGGTCAGACATGAACCCTCTTTGAACCGGTAAAATCGACTGATAATCGTAACAAAACAGCCGGCCGATGTAAAACAAAAAGCTCTCTGGAGCGGCTCGTTTACTGCGTTCGCACCTCCCGGGAGCCTGTACTGCGGTTGTCCCGCGTGCCTATCCCTGCAGCCGCTCCAGCACCTTCAACAGATGGGGGACCATCTGCTTCTTCCGCGACATGACCCCTTTCAGTTCGTACAGGTGCGGCTCGATCTGGGGGTGCCCCATGACATGCGCCAGCTCGTTTTTACCCTCAACGAGGAACAGGGTCGATTCGGAATAGATGTCAGTCACCATCAGGCCGGCAAACGCCAGGTTCTCCCGTCGCTTCACCTCGCCGAGTGCCTCCTGCAGCTCAGCCTTCATGGAGAAGAACTCGTCGAACCCGATCACCTCCACCTGGCCGACACCGAACCGGACGTCGCCGGCGGAAAAGGCCTTGAAGTCCGTCGTAATGACCTTCTCCGGCGAACCGTAGCCGGACAGACCGGAACAGGCGGAGAAGATCTCGCGGCCGAAGGTCCCGTGATCGAGCCCGGCCAACGCCTCCAGCCAGACGACCGTATCGCGGTCGCGCGGGGTGGTGGTGGGAGACTTGAGGATGACCGTATCAGAGAGGATACCGGCAAGGAGCAGCGCCGCGATGGGTGCCGGCGGCTCCACCCCTTCCTGACGGTAGATCCCGGCAACGAGCGTGCAGGTACTCCCCACGGGGGCGGTGATGAAGGTTACCGGCTGCTGCGTGTGGCTGTTCCCGAGCTTGTGATGGTCGATCACCTCGCGGATCTCCAGCTCCTCCGCGCCGGGGACCGCCTGACCGAGCTCGTTGTGATCCACCAGGATAAGCGAGGCGCGATGAGGGGCAAGGAGTGACGATTTGGTGGCGATACCGGCCAGCGTGCCGTCCTCCTCCACCACGACGACGGCCGGCTCGGAGCTGTTGAGCAGCTTCAGCCGCAGATGGCTGAGCGGCTCCGCCACGCCGATCTTCTCGAAACCGGCCTCCGCGAACAGCCCGACCGGCGTTGAATGTCTCACGACCCAGGCAGCCGTGGCCGTGTCGAACGGCGTGGACAGAACGGTAACGCCGCGTGCCGCAGCCCTGACGAGGAGGTCGTCCTCCACCGTGTGGCCGCCGGTGACGATGAGCAGGCGGACGCCGCGCTCGATGGCTGCCTGCTGGATCGTCCGCCGGTCACCCGTCATGATCATGAGCTGATCCACCGCGTACTCGCCGATGCGTGAGGAGAACGACTCCTCCAGCATCGCCCCGATGAACAGGTGGAGATGCTCCACCTCAACGGTCGCCTCGCCGGCCAGGAAATCCCCTTCGAGACAGCCGGCAAGGAGTCGCAGGGAGGTGTTCACTCCCCGCATCCGGTCGCGCCCGGCCACCAGGTACTTCTCGGACAGCCGCAGCAGCGAAACGAGCCCCGACGGTTTCCCTCCGTCATCCACGATCGGCAGCACCCGGATGTTGTTACGGTGGAACAGTTCGAGGACGTTCAGAAGCGGCACGTCGGGGTGGGCCGTCACCGGCTCGCGGTTCAGGACATCGGCAACCTTGGGATGCACATCCGCAAGGTACAGAGGATGCGCTATATCAAGCCGCTCCAGGACGTAACTCGTCTGGGGGTTCGGGTCGCCCGCCATGGCGGCTTCTACCGACAGGTCACCCTGCAACCGCTTCAGTTCCGCGTACGCGATTGCCGAAGCGATGGAGTCGGTGTCGGGATTCCGATGTCCGATGACATAGGTTTTCGTCTGCATGCAAACTTCCTCTCAAACAAATGGTTACGTGTGGATAGATTCAGAAGGACTTCGACCAGAGCAGCATGAAACTCCTGCCGGAGGTGCCGTTTCGCAGCAGCGTCGTATCGTAGGCATACTCGAGGTAGAGCTGTGAATCGCCGAAAAAACCGCTGGTGAGTCCAATGGAATACGCCTCGGCATCCGTGGTGCTCAGCTTCAGCTTCAGTTCCGGGCTCGTGGTATAGTCGGGCCGGTTGGCCCCCCAGGCGAAGGTCCCGCGCAGATGCAGGTACAGAAAGAGCAGTAGCTCCCGGCGGTATTCGAGGGTACTGACCACGTAGTCGGACACCGGAAAGTTGTTGTACAGCGCACCGGGATAGGGGAGTCGGTAGAGGTCGTCCGACTCGTTCGGGAACGGTCCGCCACCGGCGCGGAAGGAGGAGAAGCGGTCAAGCCTTCCGTAGGGAGTTCCGCCACCGTGCAGGTACCAGATAAAGCGATTCCGTTCGGAGAGTCCCGGTATCCCCATGGCACCGATGACGTACCCTGAAAGCTTCAGGTAGTCGCGGGTCTCGTTTCGGTAAAACGGCAGATTGCCGAATGTGCTGTCGGACCAGCTGTCGCGCCGCGACAACTCCGCATCGCCTCCCCACGCCCACCCTTCGTGAGGGAGTTCCATGATATTCCGTCGGAGTCCGTCGTACCGTATCCGGAAACGGAGCCCGTGAGTGAAGGTATCCGGCGGCAGTCGGACGTCGGCTCCGGTATTACCCGTTCGCATGTCGTAGAAATAGCCGGCGTGGTAGAACAGCTGGACCCGCAGGTCGTTGTCCGCCTGGAACGGCGCAACCGGCACCCGGATACCGGCACCCAGCCATCCCGATACGGTTCCCCAGATAACGGAGCTGGACTTGATCTCCCGGCCGTTCTGAATTTCCGTGTCGGCAAACGGCACGGTGTTGTTGTCGAAGTGGCCGAGAAGCTGGAATCTGCCGTAGTTGCGGGCAACATCCACCTCGTTGACGAACAGGCCGACGATATCCCGGTTCCACCACTTTTCGCCGCCGTGCCGGTAATAGAATGCGACGATCGGGGCGCCCCGCTCACTTCCCACCTTGTGGTAATAGAAATTACCGCCAAGGGTGAATGAGCGCAGGTTATTCCGGTCGCGGGGGGGGATGTCTATCTTTCTGCCGAAGACCGTTGTCTCGCATGCATCACCCGCATACGGGGTGTGGACGCTTTCATCGACGTTGTAGGCACTGACGTGCCGGACTACAGGTGCCGGCGAAGGAACGCCGTCTGCAGCAGCTCCGTCACAACACACCATACC
This sequence comes from Deltaproteobacteria bacterium, assembly GCA_021779095.1. Lineage (GTDB taxonomy): Bacteria > Desulfobacterota > Desulfuromonadia > Geobacterales > JAJYBI01 > JAJYBI01. Next base: position 97,713 of record JAJYBI010000007.1, on the reverse strand, counting down.
ACGTATGCAGAGCGTCACGAGAAATGCAACAACGAGCCGATGCACTCCGATGCATGGCATCCTGTTGTTCGTCTCGACATTCATGACGTTGTCCGTCCCCCCGTTACCCATGAGACACCGGATTAACGCAATTACGAGCCGCAACACCCTCCGTACGCGCCGCCGTTTCAGCACTATGGCGAAACAACGGACACGGCTTCCAGATAGATACGGAATGAATTACACAATCAGGCGAGGATGCCCAATGGGTGCAGGTAAAACAAAAGGGGTCGGCCTGTTCGGCTAACCCCTTGTCTTTTTTTTGGAGGCGGCGAGCGGATTTGAACCGCTGAATAAAGGTTTTGCAGACCTCTGCCTTACCACTTGGCTACGCCGCCATGAGCACTTCCTGACAACAAGAAGTGGTTTTATACAATGTTTCCCCGTCGCTGTCAACCGGTAATTCGCCCCCCAGCCAGCATCAATGCGAGGTGGCGGTATGTTCGTGGAGCGGCTCCATGCAAGGCATCGCCGCATCCTGCACCCGGACCAGCTCCGCATACCCATGGACGGCGCGGGCCAGGACATCATCCATATGGGCAACCGGGATGACCTCCAGCGACTCGGTTACCTCCGCCGGGATCTCCAGCAGGTCACGTTCGTTCTCCTTTGGGATCAGAACGGTCCGTATCCCTCCCCTGCGCGCGGCCAGCAGTTTCTCCTTCAGTCCGCCGATGGCAAGAACGCGTCCGCGCAGGGTGATCTCCCCCGTCATGGCAATATCCCCGGCCACACCTCTGCCGGTCAAGGCGGAGACAAGTGCAGTTGCCATGGTAATTCCCGCGGAGGGGCCGTCCTTCGGGATCGCACCTTCGGGGACATGAATATGGATATCGGCGTTCTGGTAGAAATCACGCTCCAACCCAAGCAGTTCACCCCGCGACCGGACGTACGTCATGGCCGTCTGGGCCGACTCCTGCATCACCTCGCCAAGTTTGCCGGTGACATTCAGCTTCCCCTTCCCCGGCAAAACGGCGACCTCGATATCCAGCAGGTCCCCCCCCGTCTCGGTCCAGGCCAGCCCCGTCACGACGCCGACAGAGGCGGCTGCCTCGTTCGCTTTCGTCCGGAACAGAGGCAGGCCGAGAAAATCACGGAGATTATCAGACGATACGGTCGACGGGCGCGATGCACCGGTCACTTTCTTGTGTGCAATCTTGCGGAAGACCTTGCCGATGGACCGGTCGAGGTTCCGCACCCCCGCCTCGCGGGTATATCCACGGATAATCTGGAGCAGGGCATCATCGGCGACACACACGTCACCTTCCGACAACCCGTTAGCCTCCCGCTGCTTGGCGACGAGGTATTGTTGCGCGATGTTCAGCTTCTCAAGCTCCGTATAACCATCGATCTTGATGACCTCCATCCGGTCCAGAAGCGGTCGGGGGATGGAATGGAGCGAGTTTGCGGTTGTGATGAACATGATCCGTGAGAGGTTGTACTCGACGTCGAGGAAGTGATCGTTGAACAGAGCGTTCTGCTCGGGATCGAGCACCTCCAGCAGTGCCGAAGCGGGGTCACCACGGAAGTCCGAGCTGAGCTTGTCGATTTCGTCCAGCAGGAACAGCGGGTTACTCGTTCCGGCACGTTTCAGCCCATGGATGATCTTCCCCGGCATGGCGCCGACGTAGGTACGTCGATGTCCGCGAATCTCCGACTCGTCGCGTACCCCCCCGAGAGATACCTTGATGAATTTTCTCCCTGTCGCCTCGGCAATGGATCGCGCCAGGGATGTCTTGCCGACACCGGGTGGGCCGACCAGACAGAGTATCGGTCCTTTGATCCGCCTTGACAGTACATGCACCGAAAGCTGCTCGAGTATCCGTTCCTTCACCTTTTCGAGGCCGTAATGATCGCGCTCGAGAATCGCACTGGCCTGCGCCATATCACGCTTCTCCCGGGTGAACCTGTTCCACGGGACCGACACCAGCCAGTCGAGATAATTGCGCACAACGGCTGCCTCGGCGGACATGGGTGACATGAGGCGCAGTTTCTTCAGTTCCGCAGTCCCCTTTTGACGTGCCTCAGGGGGAAGTTTCAGGCTCTCAAGCTTCGCCTCCAGCTCCTGCAGTTCCTGGCGGAAGTCATCCTTGTTACCAAGTTCCTTCTGAATGGCGCGCATCTGCTCATTCAGATAGTACTCCTTCTGTGAGCGCTCCATCTGCTTCTTGACCCGACTTCTGATCTTCTTCTCGATCTGGAGAATCTCAAGTTCCGACTCCAGCAGACCGAGTAACTTTTCAAGCCGGCGGGCGGGGTCGATCAGGGAAAGGAATTCCTGCTTCTCCTCCAGTTTGAGCGAAAGATGCCCGACGACACTATCCGCCAGCAGGTCGGGATCGGTAGTATCGAGCGTTGATGACACGAGTTCTGCAGGGATTTTGCCGCCGGTCTTCGCATATTTCTCGAATGCCGCATGCACGCTCCTGGTCAACGCAGAGGTCACGGCATCGACATCCTCTGCCGACTGCACCAGCTCAACGCTCACGACAAAATAATCCGTATCCTCGTGCAGCGACACGATGGTGCCCCGCTGCTTACCCTCGACGAGTACCTTGACGGTACCGTCGGGCAGTTTCAGCAACTGGATGATCTTGCAGAGCGAACCGGCGGAGAAGATATCCTCGCCGCGAGGGTCTTCCGTCTTCGCATTTTTCTGCGCCGCCAGAAATATCAACTTCCCGTCAGCCATGGCGGCTTCCAGCGCACGGATCGATTTCTCGCGGCCGACGAACAGCGGGACCACCATGGTCGGAAACACCACGATGTCCCGCAAAGGCAAAAGAGGGAACCTTTGCAGATTCCCTCCCGAGAGTTCACTAACCTTTGTAACGGTCATCATTACCCCTGGTTATGCCGACTCGGCCACCGGTTCGTAGACGATAATCGGTTTTTCACGGTTGTAGATGACATCCTCGTTGATGACGACCTCTTTGACCATCGTCTGCGATGGGATCTCATACATGATATCGAGCATGGCGTTCTCGAGGATCGAACGCAGTCCCCGGGCACCGGTCTTACGCTTGAGTGCCTCGCGGGCGATCGCCACAAGCGAACCGTCGGTAAACTTGAGCCGCACATGCTCCATCTCGAACAGCTTCTGGTACTGCTTCACCAACGCGTTTTTCGGTTCCTTGAGGATCTGCACCATGGCGTCCTCGTCCAGTTCGCTCAGGGTCGCCAGGACCGGCAGACGGCCAACGAACTCGGGAATGAACCCGAATTTCAGGAGGTCTTCCGGCGTGGCATCGGTAAGAAGTTCGCCCGCTTTCTTCTCCACCTTCTTCTTCACGTCCGCGCCGAAACCGAGGCTCTTCACCCCGATCCGCTGCTGGATGATGCTGTCCAGACCGGCAAAAGCACCGCCGCAGACGAAAAGGATGTTCGTCGTGTCGATCTTGAGGAACTCCTGCTGGGGATGCTTCCGCCCCCCCTTGGGAGGAACGCTGGCGACGGTCCCCTCGATGATCTTCAGGAGCGCCTGCTGGACCCCTTCACCCGAGACGTCGCGGGTAATGGACGGGGAGTCGGTCTTGCGGGCAATCTTGTCGATCTCGTCGATGTAGATGATCCCCTTCTGGGCGCGCTCCACGTCGTAGTCGGATGCCTGCAGCAGGTTCAGGATGATGTTCTCAACATCCTCCCCCACGTAGCCGGCTTCCGTAAGATTCGTTGCATCGGCCATGGCAAACGGGACCTTGAGAATCTTTGCAAGCGTCTGAGCGAGAAGCGTCTTCCCGGAACCGGTGGGCCCCAAGAGCAGGATGTTACTCTTCTGCATCTCCACATCGCCCGGCTTGCCCATCGTTTCGACGCGCTTGTAATGATTGTAGACAGCGACGGCAAGGACCTTTTTAGCCTGGTCCTGGCCGATGACGTATTCGTCCAGGACCTCCTTGATCTCCTGAGGCTTCGGAAGCCGCTTCACATCGGGTCCGAGAGTTTCCTCCAGTCGGTTCTCTTCGGCGATGATGTCATTGCAGAGTTCGATGCACTCATCGCAGATGTATACCGTCGGGCCGGCGATGAGCTTCTTTACCTCATCCTGGCTCTTCCCGCAGAACGAACAGGTCAGGTTATCTGTCTTGTCATCACGTTTCGTCACGGTAACCTCACACGCTGGGATTTCTCATAAATACCTGATCAACTATACCATAGCTGACCGCTTCCTCTCCAGACATAAAATAGTCGCGTTCCGTGTCCGTCTCGACCTTTTCCAGTTGCTGGCCCGTATCCTTGCTGAGGAGCATGTTCAACGACTTTTTCATCTTGAGGATCTCCTGGGCATGGATATGGATATCCGTGGCCTGTCCCTGGAATCCGCCGAGCGGCTGATGGATCATGACCCGTGAATGGGAAAGGCAGTACCGCTTCCCCTTTTCTCCCCCGGCAAGGAGCAGCGCCGCCATTGATGCGGCCTGCCCGACACAGATGGTGGAAACGGGCGCCTTGATGTACTGCATGGTATCATAGATCGCCATTCCGGACGTAACAACACCGCCGGGCGAATTGATATAGAGGTGAATATCCTTGTCCGGGTCCTCTGCCTCAAGAAACAGGAGCTGGGCAATGACCAGATTCGACAGGGTATCGTCGATACCGCCGCCGAGAAAAATAATCCGGTCCTTCAGCAAGCGGGAATAGATGTCATAGGAGCGTTCGCCCCGGCCCGTCTGCTCTACGACGATAGGTACAAGCATGGTAGTCCCCCGGAAAAATCAGATTTCGGCGCGTGCGACTTCGGTAATGCATGCGTTAGCCAGGACCAGGTCCATCGCCTTGTCTTCACGCAACTGCACGGTCAGAGACTCGCGGGCCTGCTTTTGCTGGTAGTGTTTCTTCACGGCGTCCGCATTCTGGTGGTTGGCGGCTGCGATCTCTTCCACATGCTTGTCGATATCGCTCTCTTCGACGGTAATCCCTTCAAGTCTCCCCACCGCATCGAGCAGCACCATCCCCTTCACCTGGAGCTCAGCCACATTGCGATACTGCTCCCTGAACTTGTTCTCGTCGACCCCCATCATCTCCAGGGTCATCCGCTGCGCGGCAAGGCGGTTCTTCGTGCTCTCCAGCATCGATTCAAGCTGGCTTTTGACCAGCGTTTCGGGAACCTCGGGCGTGTTCCTTTCCACCAGAGCCTTGACGACCCGATCCTTCAGTTCGCTCTCGATCCGGTCACGCTCCTGCTGCTCGTATATCTCAACGAGTTTCGCCCGCAGTTCGTCCATGCTCTTGAACTCTCCAAACTGTGAGGCGAATTCTTCGTTAAGCTCGGGCAGCTCCTTCGTCTTGACATCCGTCACGGTCACCCTGAACATCGCATCCCTGCCGGCAAGTTCCTTGTTGCCGTAGTCGGCGGGGAACGGCACGGTTATCTCCCGAACCTCTCCGGACTTCACGCCCACGAGCTGCTCTTCGAAACCGGGAATGAACCGACCGGAACCGAGTTCAAGCGGATAGTCCTCCCCCGTGCCGTTCTCAAAAGGCACGCCGTCCAGATGTCCGACGAAATCGATGATGACGTAATCGCCGTTTGCAGCGGCATACCCCTCTTCTGCCGGCTTGATCTGTGCCTGAGATTCCTGCATCTCCCGGATGCGGCCGTCGATCACCGACTCATCCAGGATAAAGGACTCCTTCTTCACAGCGAGTCCCTTGTAGTCGCACTCTTTGATTTCGGGCATGACCTCGATGGTTGCCGAGTACTTCAGCGGCTCTCCCTTTACTACATCGTCACTTTCAATCTCGGGATGAGCAACCGGCACAATTTTTTGTTCGTAGAGAGCCTTGAAGTAGGTGTCATTCACCAGGTTCTTCAGAACGTTTTCCGCCATCTGTTCCACATAATGCTTTTCCAGAAAAGCGCGGGGCACCTTCCCCTTACGGAATCCTTTGACAGACGCATACTTCTGGATCTCCGCATATACTTTGTCGATTTCGGCCGCAACACGTTCAGCGGGAACGACAAAATTGATCTTCTTTTTCACGCTGCTCAGATCTTCTACCTGTACATTCATCGCACTAACCTTTCTTGCTGGAAAAATGGACGTGTATCTTTTCAGAACACGGGAGGTCGTATTGATTCAAGGAGGAGATTAGCATGGTGCGAGAGAGGGGAGTCGAACCCCTACGGTTACCCGCCAGATCCTAAGTCTGGTGCGTCTGCCAGTTCCGCCACTCTCGCAGGTCGATACACCATACAAATAAGCCCCGCTTGACACGGGGCCTTGTGTTAGATGGGGTGGCTAGTGGGATTCGAACCCACGTATGTACGAGTCACAGTCGTAAGTGTTAACCGCTTCACCATAGCCACCATAAATTATGTCGGGGTTGGCGCGCCTGGCACGATTCGAACGTGCGACCTACGGATTAGAAGTCCGTTGCTCTATCCAGCTGAGCTACAGGCGCAGAGTTGGTCGGGGTGAGAGGATTCGAACCTCCGACCCCCTGCTCCCAAGGCAGGTGCGCTAGCCAGGCTGCGCTACACCCCGTTACGAAGAGCCGATTTGTACCACAGAATACGCCGCAGTGCAAGCACTTTTACATCGTGCGCATGAAATCGAGAAATTTCCCCATTGCCTGGGCACGGTGACTGATTCCGTTCTTTACATCGAGAGACATCTCCGCCAGCGTTTTTCCGTATGCGGGAACAACAAAGAGGGGATCATATCCAAATCCGCTTCCCCCCTTAAACGTGACCCCTATCTCCCCTCTCAACTCCCCTTCAAAGGTCGTACAGCTGCCATCGGGCAAACAGAGTGCGACGACGCACCGAAATGCCGCATCACGACAGCCTTCCGGCACGTCTCGCAAGGCCCGCAGAAGCTTTTCGTTGTTCTCGGCGTCCGTTGCCCCTTCTCCGGCATACCGGGCGGAAAAGACCCCCGGTTCTCCGCCAAGGGCATCTACCACCAGACCCGAGTCATCGGCCAACACCGGCATCTCTACGGCCTGCGCGATCTGTGTCGCCTTCTTTACTGCATTCTCGGCAAAAGTGGCACCATCCTCGACGACTGAAGGGAGTCCCGGAAAATCTGCAAGTGAATATATCCGCTGGATATCATTCCGGAGAAGATCACGGATCTCGGCCAGCTTTCCTCGATTACCGGTTGCGACGACCAGCGCATTCATTGTGACAACGCCTCGGTCTGAAACACAGTCAGACGATTGATCCCGGCCGAGGCAGCATCAATCATTCCATCCATCTGGGACCTGGAAAACGGCTCCTCCTCCGCCGTCCCCTGCACCTCGATGAAACGTCCCGATGACGTCATGACGACGTTCATATCCACCTCCGCCGAGGAATCCTCGTCGTAGTCCAAGTCCAGCAGTATTTCGCCGCGAACGATGCCAACACTGACAGCAGCAACTGCCTCTGTAATCGGATTTGCCGGAATGACACCGCGTGCGACCAGTACCTGCATGGCATCGGCGAGCGCAACGAAGGCACCGGTAATGGATGCGGTACGCGTTCCCCCATCCGCCTGAATGACATCGCAGTCGATATGCACGGTACGCTCGCCGAGAAGCGTCAAATCAATGACGGATCGCAATGAACGCCCGATGAGTCGCTGTATCTCATGGGTACGTCCGCCGACCTTCCCCTTTGTCGCCTCGCGCGATGAACGGGTATGGGTTGCCCGCGGCAGCATGCCGTACTCCGCTGTTAACCAGCCGCTTCCCTTCCCCCGGAGAAACGGCGGCACCCCATCCTCAACCGATGCGGTACAGATGACCCGCGTATCACCGAATTCAATCAGCACGGAACCCTCTGCATGCCGGGTAAAGTGCCTTGTTATTTTGACGCCACGAAGCTCGTTGGCAGCACGTTCGTTCTTTCTCATGACTCTCCCATATCCGTTAAAATGGCCATTGCTTATACCGCACCAGACTTACCATTGTCAACGCCCCGACCAGACAGCTGCCGTGCGCCCACCATTTCTACGCCAAGTTCATGGAGAAACAACTCTTCCACCTTATCTTCCGTTCCGTCATCCATCCGGACTTTATCGATGCGTCCCCCGCCCATCATACCGTGTCCTCCTGCGACGCCCCGACTGGAAACAACGCGCTTCATCATCTCCCCGGAATTGATATCGGTCCGAGCCGTTCTCATGGAAAGGATCAAGTCTTCGTTGTAAACACCTGAACAAAGGATGGTGTCCACCCCCTCCAGGTTCAACAGGAGATCGGCAAGCTCTGCAACAATTTCCGGAAATACAATAGATTCAAGCCGAGAGATCAGGACTGGTCCATAAATACGTGCATTTTCAATCGCCGTTTTGAGGGAAACGAAATACTCTGCCGGCAGTTTGGGGTGTGTAATTTCGTACAGCAACTTCTTGTTAGTCATCGGAAACAGGCTCAGATATGCCTTCCGATCATGTTCTTCCGACTCGCGGCCCAGATCCTGCGTCTCGGACTTGATCGCATAAAACAGAGCAGTGGCCAGCTTGGTGCCGAGTCCCACCTCCTGTGCCTCCAAATACTCGTAGAGAATGGATGCCGTAGCACCGTAATTGTCACGGATATCCACCCAGCGGCACTCCTTGCTCGCATCACGCATTGGGTGGTGATCGATGACCAGATCGGCAGTCAATCCAGCGGGAAGTGAGTTGTTCCCCGTACCAGGTTGCGTATCCAGCATGCAGATGACGTTGAATTCCGTAGGATCGATAATTTCAAGGGGGGTAAGGGGAATTTCCAGCAGTCTGGCCATGGCAAGATTCTCGCTGCGCCCGATCATGCCGGAAAATGCGATAACCGATTCACGGTTTAACTTCACGATGAACAGGTGATACAGCGCCAGAGCAGAGGCGAAACAATCTGGGTCCGGGTTGTCGTGCACGACAATCAAAATTCTTCCCTTCCCCCGGAGCCAACTGAGCAAACGATCGGTAAAGGCACGCGTTGCCGTCATTACACCGCTCATCGGTGCAGAATCCTCCTTAGATTGAATAATAAGGATTCAGTTTATCCTGAGCAAGCAGCTTGACAAGATGCTGAAACGAAAAAAGGAGCAAGTTTCCTTGCTCCTTCTTCCCTTCATGGCACTACCCAGAAGATTATCCGAGATAGAGATTGTGGCTTCGCGCCCTGTTCGTAAGAATAGTAGGGTCAACTACCTCACCGCAACAGGTACATTTCCATGCATCAAAGGACCTTACGAAATCGTAGAACTTTTCCGAATACATTCTACCTTTGCACTTTGGACATTTCATAGCACACCCCCTAGAGCATAGAGTAACTAGCGTGCTACTAAAAGATTCAGGTTGCGTGCCATGTTTTGACCAAAAACCAAACTTTATCCCCAACAGACAGAACACTTCAATATTTACAGCATGTTGCATGGTTAGAAATATTTACTTATACCAAGAAATTTTTTCTTCCCTATTCCCGGCACGGTTGCAATGTCCTCCAACGAACAATAACCGCCATTATTTTGACGATACTCAACGATACGCTTGGCCAGAGCAGGACCGATGCCAGGAAGAGATTCCCAGTCATCCATATCCATATTATTCGGCTCCAGCCGGACCCCAAGCAGCATTCTCTCCCGAGCATGCATGCTTGTAACCGTGATAACGTCGTTTCGTGCGGCAATTTCGTCAACAGTAACCACTTCGCCTCCTGTCAAAACCGGCGAAGCGGCCACTGACTCGGGCGAAATGTCGGACCGACCCGGTACCGTCAATTTAATGGCGCCCAACTGTGTCGTCCCCGACGGGAAGTCATATACTCCCTGTTGAGCCACAGGCCCGGCAATACGGATACGTACCGCTTTACCGCCGGAACGGAGAAAGGCCGCCCTGCCCCCCAGCGAATGGAAGTCGGAACGGCCTTGATTAAGGGTTTGCAAGAGCAACAGAATGACAAGACTGGACCATGCCAGCCGACACCAGGTCTCCATCACGAACGCGATGTCGTGGAATCCTCGCTTTTGTGGAGCTTGTATTCCACACTGTCTATCAGTGCCTGATAGGATGCATCGATGATATTCGCAGATACACCGACCGTCCCCCAGCGGCTCTCCTTATCGCCCGACTCGATGAGCACGCGTATGGCGGATGCAGTCCCCTGTCCTGCCGGAAGGACGCGCACCTTATAATCGAGGAGCTTTACGTCTCTCAGTTTAGGGTAGAACTTCTCCAGCGCCTTTCTGAGGGCGTTATCCAGAGCATTGACGGGGCCGGTACCCTCTGCCGCAGTATGCTCAACCTTACCACCTACCTTCACCATGATAGTGGCTTCCGAGATCGGTTTCTGGTCTTCGTGTCGCTTTTCATCTATGACCCGAAAGCCGGCGACGGAGAAAAACTTTCGATGTGTACCGAGCGCACGTTTCATGAGGAGTTCGAACGACGCCTCCGCCCCCTCGAACTGATACCCACGGTTTTCCATATCCTTGATGTTGTCCAGGATATCCAGGGTGACCGGATCCTTGCTGTCCAGATTGATATTGAACTCTTCAGCCTTGGCAAGGATGTTTGACCGACCGGACAGGTCGGAGATCAGCACGCGCGTGGAATTGCCCACCAGTTCGGGACGCAGGTGCTCATACGTTTCAGGATGGCGCTGTATCGCGCTGACATGAACACCGCCTTTGTGAGCGAACGCCGCATTCCCCACGTACGGCTGATGCTTCGGAGGCGAAAAGTTCGCCAGTTCATAGACGAACCGCGACAGTTCACGCAGACGCTTCAACTGATCATCGGATATACAGTCGTGCTTCAGTTTCAGCTTCAGGGCGGGGAGGATCGAACAGAGGTTGGCATTTCCGCACCGCTCCCCGAAACCGTTTATGGTTCCCTGTACCTGGACGATCCCATGATGAACGGCCATTAGCGAGTTCGCTACCGCGCACTCGGAATCGTTGTGGGTATGAATCCCCAATGGTGTCGATATGTGTTTCTTCACATCATCGATTATTGAGGCAACCTCATGGGGCATAGTACCGCCGTTGGTATCACACAGGATAATGCAATCCACATTCGCGTCCTGTGCCGCCTGCAGGGTCTTTATCGCATAGTCCGGATTTGCCTTGTAACCATCGAAGAAGTGCTCCGCGTCGTAGAATACCTCAGGGGCATGTTTTTTCAGGTATGCCAGTGAATCGAAAATCAGTTCCAGGTTTTCATCGAGGGAGATACGCAACGCCTCGCGCACGTGAAAGTCCCACGTCTTGCCGAATATGGTGATGGCATCGGGCTCTGCCTGTACGAGCGTACGGATGTTCTGATCCTTGTCAGGTGTTACCTTGGCGCGCCGGGTGGAACCGAAAGCCGCGATCTTCGCCTGTTCAAGCCTTTCCTTCTTGATGTCCTTGAAAAACGAGACATCCTTGGGATTGCTCCCCGGCCACCCCCCCTCGATGTAGTGGATTCCCAGTTCATCGAGGCGGTGCGCGATACGTAGTTTATCTTCCACCAGAAAGGAAATATCTTCTGCCTGCGTACCGTCACGAAGGGTCGTATCGTACAGTTTCACCATGCTCATAGTTCATTCCTCACATACGTGTGAAAAGAATATCCCGGTGCTAAGCCTGAGCAACGCCGTCAGCCAGTCCGAAGGCGTCGTGGAGTACACGGACAGCCAGCTCGGTGTACTTCGCATCGACGACGACCGACACCTTGATCTCGGAGGTGGAAATCATCTGGATATTGATCCCTTCCTTGGCGAGTGTCTCGAACATCTTCGTGGCAACACCGGCGTGGCTGCGCATCCCGACGCCGACAACGGAGATCTTGCTGATGTTCTCGTCCGTCAGCACCTCCTTGGCGTCCACAGCGGCGGCGGACTCTTTGGTGATGACCAGCGCCTTCTTGAAATCGGCCTTGGTCACCGTAAAGGTGAAGTCGGTGTACCCTTCGTCGCTCACGTTCTGAACGATCATATCTACCGAGATATTGGCATCGGACAGCGGCGACAGGATCTTGGCGGCAATACCCGGCTTGTCCGGCACCCGCATCACGGCGATCTTGGTTTCATTCTTGTCGTAGGCGATTCCCGAAACGAGTACTGCTTCCATATCCTTATCCTCCTTGGTAACCATCGTTCCCATATTTTCATTGAAACTCGAACGGACGTGGATATCCACGTTGTACTTCTTGGCGAACTCAACCGAACGGATCTGGAGCACCTTCGCCCCGAGACTGGCGAGTTCAAGCATCTCGTCGTAGGAGATCTTTTCCACCTTGCGTGCGTCGCTGCAGATATTCGGGTCGGTGGTATAGACACCGTCCACATCGGTGAAGATCTCGCACACGTCCGCATTGAGAGCGGCGGCGATCGCCACCGCAGAGGTATCCGAACCGCCGCGACCGAGTGTGGTGATCCGGTTCTGCGCGTCGACCCCCTGGAACCCGGCCAGGACGACGATGCTGCCATCCTTGAGATCGGCGCGGATATTCGCGTCGTCGATCTTTTCGATACGCGCCTTGCTGTACGAGCTGTCGGTCACGATCGGCACCTGCCAGCCATGATAGGACTTGGCCTTGTACCCCATGGACTTGAGGCAGATGGAGAGGAGGGCGATGGATACCTGTTCACCTGACGCCACGAGCACATCGTATTCGCTGTTATCGGGGAACTCGCACATCTCGTTCGCCAGTGCGACCAGTTTGTTCGTCTCGCCGGACATGGCCGATACGACGACGATCATGTCGTTGCCGGCATCATAGGTTTTGGCGACACGCTTGGCGACATTCTTGATCCGCTCGATACTCCCCATGGAAGTACCGCCGTATTTCTGGACAACCAGTGCCATCAGAACTCCTCCTTCGCTAGGCAGATAACGGCCTGGCCGCACCTGCGTCATGATTCGTAAACAGTGTTTTTATCAGGAATAAGCTATACGGTCAAAACATTTTTTTATTTATTTGGGGGAGAATAATTCCTGCAAAAGCCCGTCGAATCTGGCAGAGTCGGATTCGAACCTGATAAGACGCCCCTCATCTGAAAGATACGAAATAATAATGTCCAACCGTTCTGTGGGAAGCGTCTCTCCGAGGCGGTCTGCCCATTCAACCACGACAACACCATCACCGTGAAAATAGTCGTCGAACCCGAGATCGTAGATGTCGTCGGGTCCTTCCAGCCGGTACAGATCGAAATGATACAGCGGTACGCGGCCGGTGTACTGGTTCATGAGGGTATAGGTCGGACTACCCAGATACCGGGCGGATGCCACGCCGAGTCCACCGGCGATCCCCTTGGTGAACTGGGTCTTGCCGGCACCCAACTCACCGGTCAGGGTAATGAAATCGCCCCCCTCAAGAAGCCGGCCGAGCCGTTCGCCGAGCTGGCGGGTCTCCGCCTCCGAACCGGTCGTCACCTCCACCATGGCCGCTAGTTGCCGGCCATGGAGCGGATCAGATCGATTCGCGCCACGATCCCGACGACCTTCTCCCCCTCCACCACGGGGATCGAATGGATCCGGTGCCGGGTCATCAGTTCCGCTATCTCGCTTACCGGTGACGACAGGGCCACCGTCACTACCTCTTGCTGGTAGATATCACCCACCGTCTGGCCGGTCATCTTCTTCAGCTGCTGCTCGAATTTCTTGCCGCTCTCCAGATAGATGACCCAGTCGAACAGCGAAATGACCGTGGGGATATGAAGATTGCGGTCCTGTTCAATCAGATCCGATTCGGTAACGACCCCGGCGAGGTTTCCGTTTCCGTCGAGAACGGGAACGGTACTGATCTTTCGCGTCGTAAAGATCTCGGCCAAGTCGCGTACGGTCGTTTCCTTCGTCACCGTTACCACGTCACGTGTCATCACATCTTGTGCAGTCAGCATTGTTGTTCTCCTTCGGACCTACAGGTCTCCGATCGTCCTGAACGCGGAGAGCAGGGTATTTTTCAGCAGCTTGTTGAATACATACGGCAGCTTCTCCATGACGTCGGTCGCCGTCATGCCGATCTCGCCCTTTTCCTCAGCGATCATGTCCGCCGCATAGCCATGGATGAAGACCCCCATGCGGCTGGCGTCCCAGGCACTGTACCCCTGCCCCATGAGCGATACGATGATGCCGGTCAGGACGTCACCCATTCCGCCGGTAGCCATCCCCGGGTTGCCGCTGCCGTTGATCGCCGAGATACCGTCGGGGGAGGCGATGATCGTTCGTGCCCCTTTGAGGACGAGGTACACACCGTACTCCCGGGCGAACTCCTCTGCGACGGAAATCCGGATCGCCTCCACGTCGGGAACCGACGTTCCCAGGAGACGCGCCATCTCGCCGGGATGGGGTGTCAGCACGATACTGCGCGACTTCGCGCCACGCAATACGGAGATATCTTCCGCCAGGGCATTCAGACCGTCCGCATCGATGACCAGCGGGCACGCCACCGATGCCACGAGCTGCTGGACGAGTGCAACCGTCCCCGGATGCCGGTCGATGCCGGGACCGACGGCGACCGCGTCCCGCCCCTCCAGCAGCCTCTCGATGGTCGGGAAGGCGCTGTTCGTCAGATAACCGTTGCCCGCATCGGGAAGCGGAACGGTCATCACCTCGGTGGTCTTCACCTCGAGTATCCGGTGCAGCGACTCCGCCACCCCCAGGGTGACGAGACCGGCACCGGCCCGGACCGTACTGTTGGCACACAGCGCAGCGGCACCCGTCTTGCCGGTGGAACCGGCAACGATCAGGCAATGACCGAAGGTCCCCTTGTGGGCGAGACGGTCGCGGCGGCGCAGAAGCGGCCTGATGCTTTCATCGTTCAGGAATTCGTACCCCGGGGCCTCCTGCATAAGCTCGGCGGGGATGCCGATATCCACCACGGCGAGACGACCGGTATGTTCGGCACCGGGAAACAGTACATGTCCCAGCTTGGCGCAGGCAAAGGTCACGGTGATGTAGGCACGGACGGCGGCCCCCAGGATCCTGCCGGTGGTGGCATGAATACCGGTCGGGATATCCACCGACACAACCGGTCGTCCCGATGCATTGACCAGCTCGATCGCCTCGCGGTAGAAGCTGCTCACATCGCTGCGCAGGCCGGTTCCCAAAAGGGCATCGACGATCACATCGGCACGGAAGAGCTCTTCCATATACAGGGAGGCAAGAAGCCCCTCCTCGTGACAGTACGCCACCATCGACTCGGGGAGCAGCGCCAGGTTGGTGGCGGCATCGCCGGTGATCCGGTCGCGGGTGCAGAGCACGACGACCCGGACCTGCCACCCCTTCTGGCTCAGGAGACGGGCAATCACGTACCCGTCGCCGCCGTTGTTCCCCTTGCCGGACAGGATCACCGCCCGCCCGCGCAGACCGAACTCCGCGACGATCTCGTCCGCGCACCCCCGGCCGGCGTTCTCCATGAGCACAGTGCCGGGAATACCGGCTTCCTCGATGGCACGGCGATCCATATCCTGCATGGCATGTGCGGTAACGACCTTCACGCACCCTCCAGTACGACCATCGCGACGGCACTGCCGCCGTCGTGGGACAGGGAAAGAAAACAGCCGGTGAGATCTTGCTCACGGTACAGCTCCTCCGCCCGGCCGGACAGGACGATCGACGGCCTGCCGAGCCGGTCTCCCACCACCTCCATATCGTGCCAGGTAATGCCGTCCCGCAGCCCCGTCCCCAGCGCCTTCAGAAACGCCTCCTTCGCGGCGAATCGGCTGGCGTAGCACTCGGCACTCTTGCGCCGACCGGCGCAGAGTTCGCGCTCCCCCGGCGTGAACAGCCGTTCCAGGAGGGAACTGTTCCCCTCGCTGACAAACCGTTCAAACCGGCCGATTTCGACGATATCGATTCCCGTCCCTCGAATCATACCCGTCCGCCGTCACGCGTACTTGATCAGGTCCACCATGTCGCGCACGGCACGGTCGAGCCCGACGAGCACCGCCCGGGAGATGATGGAATGGCCGATGTTGAACTCCTCGATGCCGCCCAGAGCCGCCACCTTCTTGATGTTCGCATAGTTAAGGCCATGGCCGGCGTTGACCCCGATGCCGAGCTTCGCCGCAAGTTTCACCGCGTTGCCGATCCGGAGGAGCTCTTCCTCCTCCCGCTTCCAGTCGGGGGCGTCGGCGAAGGTCCCGGTATGGAACTCCACGTAGTCGGCGCCGACCTTGTTCGCCGCCTTCACCTGGTCGGGGTCCGGATCGATGAACAGGCTGACGATCAGCCCGCCGTCCTGCAGCCGCTCCACCGCCGAGGTTACCTGCTGCAGGTTGACCCGCACGTCCAGCCCCCCCTCGGTCGTGAGCTCCTGACGCTTCTCCGGCACCAGGGTACACATGTCCGGTTTCACCGACAGGGCGATACCGATCATCTCTTCCGTCGCCGCCATCTCCAGATTCAGGCGGGTCTTCACCGTCTCGCGGATGAGCCGCAGATCACGGTCCTGGATATGACGGCGGTCCTCACGCAGATGGATCGTGATGCCGTCGGCACCCGCCAGCTCCGCGATGGCGGCGGCGGCCACCGGGTCCGGTTCGTTGCCGCCCCGTGCCTGCCGGATGGTGGCAACGTGATCGATATTTACCCCAAGACGTGCCATGCGTTATTTCTCCCCCATAGAGCGTTCGACCAGCGCCGCGATCTCCTTGGCCCATACGTTGATCTGATAGGCATCCTGCCCTTCCAGCATGATCCGTAGAAGCGGCTCGGTCCCCGAATAGCGGATGAGTATCCGCCCCTCGTCACCCAGTTTCCCCTCGACACCCCGGATCAGGGCGGCGATCTCGGGGACGGTCATGATATCCTTCTTCTCCGCCACCCGCACGTTGACCAGCACCTGGGGCAGCCGGATCATCACCCCCGACAGCTCGGAGAGCCTCTTGTCGCTCCGGCGCATGACAGCCAGGAGCTGCAGGGCCGACAGTATCCCATCGCCGGTGGTGTTGTGGTCCAGGAAGATCATGTGTCCGGACTGCTCGCCACCCAGGTTGTACCCTCCCTTGCGCATCTCCTCCACCACGTACCGGTCGCCGACCGCGGTCTTGATCACCTTGCCGCCGGCCTTCTTCAGTGCGATATCCAGCCCCATGTTGCTCATGACGGTGGCCACCAGGGTGTTCTTGCTGAGCGTCTTCTGCCGCAGCATGTCGAGGGCGCAGATCGCCATGATCTGGTCGCCGTCCACCTCGTTGCCGAACTCGTCGCAGACGATGACCCGATCGGCGTCACCGTCCAGGGCGATGCCGATATCCGCCCGGTGCTCCTTCACCGCCTCGCTGATCACCTCGGGATAGAGCGAACCGCAGCCGGCGTTGATATTGGTGCCGTTGGGCTTCACGCCGAGGGAGATCACTTCGGCCCCCAGCTCCTCGAACACGGCGGGGGCGACCTTGTAAGCGGCGCCGTTCGCGCAGTCCAGTACGATCTTCATCCCGGCCAGATCCAGCTCCTGGGGAAACGCATTCTTCAGGAAGACCACATACCGCCCCACCGCGTCGTCGATCCGGTACGCCTTCCCCACCTCGCTTGCGACGGGACGGAGCGAATCGATCTTCTTGGAGAAGATCAGCTCCTCGATCCGGAACTCCAGTTCGTCGGGGAGCTTGAACCCGTCACGCGAGAAGAACTTGATGCCGTTGTCCTGGAACGGGTTGTGTGACGCTGAGATGACTACCCCCGCATCCGCACGCATGGACGAGGTGATATTGGCAATCCCGGGGGTGGGGAGCGGTCCCACCAGCAGCACATCCACCCCCATGGAACAGATGCCGGCAGCCAGGGCGTTTTCGATCATGTAGCCGGACAGGCGCGTATCCTTGCCGATGACGATCCGGTGCCGCTTCTGGCCGTCCTTGAAGACGTAGGCGGCGGCGCGTCCTATCTGCATGGCCATTTCCGTAGTCATGGGGTAGACGTTCGCCACGCCGCGCACCCCGTCGGTTCCGAACAGCTTCTTCATATCAGTTTATCCTCAGTATTCAGGTTGTGTCGGCGAGGTTCCGTGCCCTCTGCCGAGTATGATTCTCACCGTAGCGGGAGCGATCCGGTTGATGTGCACATCGTCGGGCAGCCGGAGCAGCATACCGAGGTTGGTGAATACCGTTTCTCCCTCACCCGCTCCCCCCAGGTCGAGCCGTACCGTATCCAGGCACCGGTCCAGAAACAGGAGGCGCACACGCGGTCCGCTGAGCCGAATGAAGAGGGTCTTGACGGGAGCATTCCGGATCACGAGCCCCGTCGGTACGTTCACCGTCCGCACCGGCACGGCGATATCCAGCTGTGACGTGCCGTCCAGATAGACCGCCAGCCAGAGCAGTGAAGCCACCAGAACGGAAAGAAACTTGAGTCCCGACCTCGTATTGAGCCAGTCGATCATGACGCTATCCGGTCCGGCCGGTGTCCAGCAACCGCACCAGCACCTTCTTCAGGGTTTCCAGGTCGAGATCGCGGGTGATACGCCCACCCACGACCACCGATATCTTCCCCGTCTCCTCGGAGACGACGACAACGGCGGCATCCACCAGTTCCGTCAGGCCGATCGCCGCTCGATGGCGCGAACCGAGGGACTTGCTCACCTCGTGACTCTGGGTTAGCGGCAGGAAACAGCCGGCCCGGGTCAGTTTTCCCCGTTGCACGATCACCGCACCGTCATGGATCGGTGAGTACGGCAGGAAGATGGACGATATCAGTTCACTGGTAACCTTCGCATCGATCTCCGTACCGACGGCAATCAACGAATCGAGCGGCATCTCCCGCTCCAGGACGACGAGCGCGCCGATCTGCCTGCCGGCAAGAGATACGGAAGCGGTGGCAATCTCGGCGGCAATCTCCTCCAGGTCCAGCCGTGCCCCCTTGGCGGTCGACTGCCGCATGGGGGCAAATAACGCTCGCCGCACGTCTGCATGGAATATGACGATCAGGATGACCAGAAACGAGGAGAGCAGGCTCTTGAACAGCCACTGCAGGGTCGTCAACCCCGCAATCTCGCCGACGAAATAGATCAGCAGCAGTCCAATTATACTCAGGAGCAGTCGGGTTGCGAGCACACCGCGCGCCAGGAGGGAAAGACGGTACACGATAACGGAAACGACGGCGATATCGATGATGTTGACCAGCCAACCGGGGATGTAGGTGGAGAGCAGTGTCATGGTCAAATCCGTTGGTCACGCATAGTTTACCGCGGGGCAGACCGGCGTCAGGCGCGCAGCACCGCCGCCGCCATATCCAGCACATCCCGCATCTCGCGCACGTCGTGCACCCGGAAAACGTCGGCACCTTTCGCCAGCGCGAGACAGACCGTCGCCGCAGTGCCGAACAGCCGATTGTCAGGTGACCGCCCCAGCAGTGTCCCGATGAACGACTTGCGCGAGGTGCCGACGAGGATCGGATAGCCGAGTGTGGCAAACGCGTCGAGCCGGTTCAGGAGCGTGAGGTTTCCCTGCAGGTCCTTGCCGAATCCGATCCCCGGGTCGACAACGACTCGGTCCGGGGAGATGCCCGCCGCGCACGCCATATCCACCGACCGGCGCAGTGATTCAACGATCTCGCCGACCAGATCGACGTAGCAGGTGTCGTGCTGCATCTCCGTTGGCCGTCCCCGGGTGTGCATCAGGACGACACCTGCGCCGATCTCGGCGACGACACCTGCCATGCCCGGATCGAACGAGAACGCACTGACGTCGTTCACGATCTCCGCACCGGCCTGCAGCGCCTCGCGGGCGACCCGCGACTTATAGGTATCGATGGACAGAGGGATGGACAACCGTCGGGAGAGAGCCTGGATAACCGGTATGACGCGACGGAGCTCCTCTTCCTCGTCGACCGGTGCGGCGGAGGGCCGGGTGCTTTCGCCACCGACATCGATGATGTCCGCCCCCGACGCTTCCATTTCCAGCGCCTTGCCGACGGCGGCATCGATATCGGAGTAGCGGCTGCCGTCGGAAAACGAATCGGGGGTTACGTTGAGAATGCCCATCAGACAGGGCCGGTGCTGCAGATCAATGGTGCGCGTCCGCAATCGCCAGATGCCGTGCATCGTCATACGGTCCGTCAGGCTTCCGACTCCGGAGCGGCCGACACGGGTTCCGAGCCCCGTACGATGATCGCGTCGACCTCCGGACCGGAGAGATTTTCCTTTTCTATCAGTTCGCGGGCCAGATCGTGCAGGATGTCGATCTTGTCGGTCAGCAACTGGCAGACGCGCTTGTAGTTGTCTTCCACGATCCGCCGGATCTCGGCGTCGATCTCCACGGCGGTGGATTCGCTGTAGTTCTTGTGCGAGGCCATCTCGCGGCCGAGGAAGATCTGTTCGTCCTTCTTGCCGAAGGTGACCGGTCCGAGCTTCTCGCTCATCCCCCACTCGCACACCATCTTGCGAGCCATCTCCGTCGCCCGCTCGATGTCGTTGCCGGCGCCGGTGGTCGTCGTCTTGAAGATAAGTTCCTCGGCAGCGCGCCCACCCATGAGGACGGCGATCCGGTCCAGGAGGGACTCCTTCGAGTAGCTGTGCTTGTCCTCGATCGGGAGCTGCATGGTCACGCCCAGCGCGCGACCGCGTGGAATGATGGAGACCTTGTGGACGGGATCGGAACCGGGGATGAGCTTGGCGATGAGGGTGTGCCCCGCCTCGTGGTACGCGGTGTTCTTCTTCTCCTCGTCGGAGATGACCATACTGCGGCGCTCGACCCCCATGAGAACCTTGTCCTTGGCGTCGTCGAAGTCCCGCATGTCCACCACGCTCTTGTCCTTGCGAGCGGCAAGCAGTGCCGCCTCGTTCACCACGTTGGACAGGTCGGCGCCGGAGAAGCCGGGGGTCCCCCGGGCGACGACGGCAAGGTCCACGTCCGGCGCCAGCGGCGTCTTCTTGGCGTGCACCTTGAGAATCGCCTCACGGCCCTTCACATCGGGACGGGAGACCACGACCTGGCGGTCGAACCTGCCCGGCCGCAGCAGCGCCGGGTCGAGAACGTCGGGTCGGTTGGTGGCGGCGATGAGGATGACCCCTTCGTTGGACTCGAAGCCGTCCATTTCAACCAGGAGCTGGTTCAGGGTCTGCTCACGCTCGTCGTGGCCGCCCCCCAGCCCGGCGCCGCGATGACGGCCGACGGCGTCGATCTCGTCGATAAAGATGATGCAGGGGGCGTTCTTCTTCCCCTGCAGAAACAGGTCGCGCACCCGGCTGGCGCCGACCCCCACGAACATCTCCACGAAGTCGGACCCGGAGATGGAGAAGAACGGCACCCCCGCCTCCCCCGCCACCGCCCTGGCCAGCAGGGTCTTGCCGGTACCCGGAGGGCCGACCAGCAGCACCCCTTTGGGGATGCGACCGCCGAGCTTCGTGAACTTCTTCGGATCGCGCAGGAACGAGATGATCTCCTCCAGCTCCTCCTTCGCCTCGTCGACGCCGGCCACATCCTCGAAGGTGATCTTCCCCTGCGCCTCGGTCAAAAGCTTCGCCCGGCTCTTGCCGAACGACATCGCCTTGCCGCCGCCGGACTGCATCTGCCGCATGAAGAAGATCCAGACCCCCACCAGCAGGATGAGCGGGAACCAGGAGATGAAGATGGAGAACCAGGAAACCTTCTCCTCTTCAGGTTTGGCGGAAACCGCCACCTTTTTCTCGATGAGCGTATCGGACAGCTTTGCGTCGGAAGGTCGGTAGGTATGAAACTCCTTGCCGTCCGTATACTTGCCGTAGACGTCGTTACCCTGGATGAGAACCGATGACACCTTCCCCGCGTCCACCGCTGAAATGAAATCGCTGTAGGTCAGCTTTTCCTGGGGAGACTTCGGCTTGTTGAACAGATTGAACAGCAGGATCATCATGAGGCTGATGACAAGCCAGAGCGCCAGGTTTTTATAAAACTGATTCAAGTGTATCCTCCCGGACTTTAACGGTTCCAGATGAGATTTGAAGGGGAAAAATACCACAATGGCTGCGGCTTGACAAGCGGATTACGGCAATTCGTCAAGAAACTCCACCGCCACCGGACGCCCTGTGTGCGTATCCGTTACCGCATCTGTCGATCGGCGCAGCCCGCAGACCCAGAGGAGACGATCCCCCTGAAAAAGAAGCGGAATCCGGCCACGTTCCGTGCGCGGAACGCGCCGTTCCATGAACAGCTCCTTCACCTTCTTCGTGCCGGACATGCCGGCGGGGTGCAGACGGTCACCGGGCCTGAAAGAGCGCACCAGCCAGGGGAACGGCACCGCGTCAAGATCGAACAGTGCACG
This sequence comes from Deltaproteobacteria bacterium, assembly GCA_021779095.1. Taxonomy (GTDB): domain Bacteria; phylum Desulfobacterota; class Desulfuromonadia; order Geobacterales; family JAJYBI01; genus JAJYBI01. Next base: position 75,533 of record JAJYBI010000007.1, on the reverse strand, counting down.
GCGCGCACCATCCTCAGGGAGATCGGGGATGGAGTCCGCGCACGTCACCACGAGGCTGGCGCCATTGGGGAGCGGATACTCTCCCGGCCCGGGGATCTCCACGGCAAACGGTGCGGGAGCATGGGCCGGTTGTCGACGAAAAGCCAGTCCGTCGTAGCTGCGCACCACCCGGCACCCGCCCGGCAGGTGCAGCTCGGCATTGGGAGCCTCCGACAGGACGAGACCGTCGACGGCATCCAGATGCCGGTGTGAGATGCCGGCCAGACCGGGGTTCACACGCTGCAGCGCCCGACGGTACAGCCGCATCCGCATGCCGGGGAGTTCGCACCGCACCCCCCTTACGGCAAGAACGGCGCCGTCCTTATCAAACGCGCCACAGCGGACGAAGGAGTCGTCGGTCGAGGCGTCAAGCAGATCCTCGTCCGCGGCGAGTATGGCGGCGGTATCCGCAAGCCGCGCGGCAATCTCCGGGTTGTAGCGTTGCAGGAACGGCAAGAGCTCGTGACGGATGCTGTTCCTGAGGTAACCGGTATCGTCATTGCTTCGGTCGTGACGGTACGAAAGCCGTCTGCGCTGCAGATACGCCTCGATCTCCCTCCTCGTGACACAGAGAAACGGCCGCACGTACCTGCCGTTCCGGGAACGGGGGGACATGGAGGCCAGCCCCCGTCCGCCGCTTCCTCGCAAAAGACGCATCAACACAGTTTCCGCCTGGTCGTCCGCATGATGTGCCAGTGCGACCGCATGGGCACCGTAGCTGTCGGCGACCTCATCGAGAAACGCGTATCGGGCGGAGCGCCCTGCATCCTCCAGCGACTGCCGTGCCGTCCGGGCGAGTTCCCTCACATCGACACGCCGCAATTCGCACGGAATGCCGTAGGATGCCGCGAGAGAAATAACGAACGCCTCATCGCCGTCGGACTCCCCCCCGCGCAGGCAGTGGTTCAGATGGGCAACCACCAGGCGCAGGTGCAGCTCCGCACGCGAAACGAGAAAATCGACAAGGGCAACGGAATCGGCACCGCCGGATACGGCAACCACCACCGTACTGCCGGTGGACAGGAGTCTATGAGCCTGCATGTAATGCGTTACCTGATGCTCCATAACATCACCCAACCGCGACGCCCCCCGCCCGGCATATTCTCCCGGCGCCATGCAAAGGCACCTGGTCATTGGCATCCGGAATTGCTGCGGCATCGTTGTAAACCCACGTCGTCCGGACAAATTCTGCCAGCATCTCTTACACCACGGCCGGTACCGTGTCAACCACCGTTCACCAAGACAGAGCACGCAGAAGCGGCCTACTGCTACGTGGGTACTCCGAACTCCCGCAGTACAAAGCATTGCTCATACGCGGGCATTTCGCCCCCGGCATGTTACAATATTTCAACCAATCTGCCATCCTGTTCTCTGTACAGCCGCAGAGGTGTGCCATGATCATTGCCGTACCGAAAGAGATCAAGACGGAGGAATACCGGGTCGGTCTTACGCCGGCCGGTGCCGCTGAGCTGTCCACGGCGGGACACGAGGTACTGGTGCAGAACGACGCCGGGATCGGAAGCGGTTTCAGCGACGACCAGTACCGGCAGATGGGAGCGGAGATCGTTCCCCGTGACGAGCTGTTTCGACGTGCGGAGCTGGTCGTAAAGGTCAAGGAGCCGCTGCCGCAGGAATTCGAGCTGTTCCGGGAGGGGCAGACGCTCTTCACCTACCTGCACCTGGCGCCGAATCCGCAGCTGACCCGCTTCCTCATGGCGCGGCGCCTGACGGCCCTCGCTTACGAGACCCTGGAGCTAAACGGCGCCCTTCCCCTTCTGGCCCCCATGAGCGAGGTGGCGGGACGGATGGCACCGCTGGTGGCCGGCTGGTGCCTGCAGCGGCACCGGGGCGGAACCGGATTCCTCCCCACCGGCGCGGCGGGCGTCCGCCCAGCAAAGGCGGTCATTCTGGGTGGAGGCACCGTCGGTTCCCACGCCGCCCGGGTGGCGGCTGGAATAGGCATGGACACTATCGTCCTCAACCGCAGCATGGACCGGCTACGGCGGATCGACGAGTTGACGGATGGTCGGGTGAGGTCCGGCATACTGACGGGCGAAGCGATCCGGTCGGAGATCAGGGATGCAGACCTGATCATCGGGGCGGTACTCACGACGGGTGGGCGGACGCCGCTGCTCCTGACGGGGGAGATGCTGGGAGAGATGAAAAAGGGTGCGGTGATCGTGGACGTGTCCGTGGACCAGGGTGGATGCGCCGCCACCACCCGTCCCACGACCCACAACGCCCCCACCTACATCGTAAACGACATCGTCCACTACGCCGTCGCCAACATGCCGGGTGCATTTCCCCACACCTCCACAATGGCGCTCACCAACGCCACGTTACCATATATCATGCAGCTGGCCGCCCGCGGCATCGACAGCGCCATCGACGAGGTGCCGGCCCTTGCAACATCCGTAAACGTCCGTGACGGGAGGCTCATCCATCCGGCCCTGGCCGCCATGTTCACCTTCACCTGAGCGAAGGAAAGCTCTTGACTGCCCGACCGACGCCGCCGGACAACGCAGTCACAGTACAGGGTTCAGGACAGCTGGAGGATCTTCAACATGGACCGACGCACTGCCGTCCCAGTCGCCAAGGACCTCTCATCGACGTTGTGATGAAGGATGGTGCCAGGCTTCTTGCCGTCGAAGATTTCACATGCCGGTTTCTTTGTTGAGCCCACCTCGCAGAAAAGAAGCTGTATGACTATTTTCCTACCCATATAGCGAGAGTTATCCACTTCTTTGCGAAGAATCCCAGTGAGCCTCACAATATCGACAGACAATCAATATCAGCCCCGGACAAAATAACTATTGACACACGAAATCAATCAGTTAGACCTACTGCCCAAACCTTGGGCAAACCACAGAACTGCCGGGAAATACGTCGATGCATTCTAACTTATCCACAGTTGACGAACAGTTTTCCACAACCGCAGTGGATAACCTGTAACATACGTCCATGTCCATGCCTGTAACGTGCAGACCGAAGACGCCAACCATACTCTGATGCTGCACAAAATATATTTTCTAAAGTCCTGAGTCATCCTGCCGATATGCTTGAATACGGGGGGTTCTATGAGCGCAATCAGCAGCATATCCGGCAGTGCACTACAGGCATATGGAATCAGTCTGCAGGTAACGGCGCAGAATATCGCTAAGATGAATACGGAAAACCGTACTGCAGCGACAACCACCTTTCAGGAGAACCCGGATGGCGGCGTGACCGCGAAGGTGTCCGCACGTCAGGATACGGTCGACATATCCAGGGAGGCCATTAATCTCATGATGGAGGATGAGGGGGTCGCAACGAACATCACGGTAATGAAAGCCGACGACGAGATGGCTAAAGAACTGCTCGGCATCAATTGACAATTGAGCAGCAGTGTCCGGTTTTCGTCCGCCCGCACGAAGATGCCCGACACGGCACCAGACCGTACGATCGTTTCAACCGGCGTTGTCCCGGCAGGTCAGTAACGGCGAATGACGATGGTCCCCTTGGAGAGCGACCGTTCCAGCCAGCGGCGCACCGCCTCCTTCAACAGCCGGCGCGTCAGGGGGAACAGGAAGAGAAGGCCGACGGCGTCGGTGAAGAAGCCGGGGGTGAGGAGGAGGATACCGCCGGCAAGCACCAGCGCGCCGTCCAGGAGGGGTGCGGCGGGCATCCGTCCCGCGGCGAGCTCGTCGCGGATCGAGAGCAGCACCTTCATCCCCTGGGACCGGGCGAGCCAAGCGCCGGTGAGGGATATGGCAAGCAGGACCGCCACCGTGGGGAGCGGGCCGATGACCCGGCCGACCTTGATGATCAGCCAGATCTCGATGATCGGAATGAGGGTGAAGGCGAGAACGACTCGAAAAAACAACGAAGACCTCCGAATACGTTCCTCCCCCTTCAAGGGGGAGGTCAGGAGGGGGATGGGGATAATGCGCCTGTTTTACCCCATCCCCACCCCAACCCTCCCCTTGAAGGGGAGGGTGTTACATTTGTAGCAGATGATTCGTACTCATCACTTCAGATTGTGGGACGACAGGAGCACCACCCTGCCACCGACAAAATTGACGGTGATGTTGCGTTTCTCGTTCCCCCACTCGCAGGAACGGACGAAGAGCGCCTCCGAGCAGGAGTCCGGCTCCCCGAGGATCGTGTTCACCTCGTCGGTCGTCATCCCCGATTTCAGCTTGGCATAGTTCTTCATGGTCACCTTGCTGCAGCCGGCCAACAGGGCGACGGCCAGGGCCAGCACGACTAATCGACGAAACATGATCAACACCCTCCGCACGTAATTTGTCAATGGTAAGCGATTCGGGGAGCAAGTGCAATCATTCATCCAATGAATAGATCCTGTACGATCGTTTGAGCATATCGTTTCGGCGTTGCGTGACACATAGCGCGCCCCTTCCGGAAATCGTAACACATGACGCTCAGATGCCGTATTTGCTATACTGGAAACAGACAAAGGGGGTGAACGTATGAACGTGTTCGACTACATCATCACCATGGAAGAGCACGCCGCCCTGCTGTTCGAACGGCTGTTCGACGAGACAAAAGATCCGGAACTGAAGCGGATCTTCGGCCTCCTGGCCACCCGCGAACGCGAAAGCATCCTCAACCTCGCCACCATGAAAAATACCGTATCCCCGGAGGATGCCCATTCCACCCAGCTCGACCGTGCCCGGAACGTGATGGACGGTTTTGAACGGCTCCTCGAACAACACGACATCCGCCACGAACTGCGCACCGACCCCGACGGCTACGAACATATCGTCAAGGCCGAAGAGGAAAACATCAGGATGCTGGAGGGAGTGGCGGAGGTCGAGGAGAGCCGGACCGCGAGAAACCTGCTGGACCGGCTCGCGGCGGACAAGCGGAAGGAACTCAGCGAGATCGAGAACATCTACGATTTCGTCGAGACGCCCCACACCTATCTGGAATGGGGCGAGTTCAGCAACCTCCATCCGCTCTGACCGGTTTCCCTTGCACCGTGGAACGTGGGTCCGGTAGGATACATGCCGTGGCCGGTTACGACATACCGGCGACGGCACTTTTCCGGGAAGGGATTTGAACCGCATGTGGAAGACACTGACCGACGAGGTCCGGACCCTGCAGGAGACGCTCGACGCGGGAATCGCCGGGGAGATCGATCGCTACACGGGGGCAGGCGGACGGGTATATTGCAACAATGGGTGCAGCGGCTGCTGCACCCTGACGGTGAACTGCGGCTTCACCGAGGCGCTCCGGGTGGCAGAGGTTCTTCATGCAGATGCCCTGCCTCCCCTGCGCGCATTCGCGAAGCGGCTGGCGGAGGTCACGCGGGAGGCGCGCGACCTCAAGGGATACCTGGGGCTGTACCGGCAGCGGATGGGCGGCTGCCCGTTCCTCGCCGACGGGAGAAGTTGCGGCGTCTATCCGGTGCGTCCCCTCTCCTGCCGTGCCCTCCTCTCCACCAGGGAACCGTCCTGGTGCAGCGTGGACTTCTCAACGCTTTCCGGTGAGGAAAAACGTGCGTACGTCGAAAGTCTCGACGGCGCGGCCGTCTCCTTCCCGCTCCACTACCTGCGCACGCCGCAGGAACGGGGACAGGAGCTGGAGGCAGAGGCGGCGGACCGGATGCGCCGGGCATGCGGGATATCGATCTACGGCAGCCTGCCTTACCTCGTCTACCTGGAGATGGAGTACGGTCTGAGCGCCATCCTGCGGCAGGGGGGAATCCTGGCCGCCAACTACCTGGAGCAGCAGGGGCTCATCCTCCCCTTCGCGGTGACCTTGGAGCTGGGCTGACGGTACCGGGTCCGCCCTCCCCTTCCACCATCGGCCCCGGGACCTGCTGCCAACGATGCGGCCTGCAGCCGCCGGATTGTCGCAAAAAGGTCGTCTTTTTCCGCCGCCGCTTTCGTAGAATTCCACCCGTCGTTGCCCGATGGCGAAGTGACACATTGCGTGCTACCATTACGGTACATCGATCGGTCTCTCGCAGGCGACACCACGGAAACGGATACCGGCATGCTGGCATGGTGCGACGACTACATCATCAACATCCCCCACATCGACAACGAACACAAGATCCTCCTGGGGACCCTCAACGACCTCGAACGGCTGATCGGCCTGGAGCCCGGCCTCCAGTTCCCGCTGATGGTGACGGCCCTCGAACATCTCGCCCAGGCGGTGCAACGCCACTTCGAGTCGGAGGAGAGGTTCCTGCTGTACAACAACTATCCCGATTTCGAACCCCACCATGCCGAACATGAACAGCTCTTGGAGCGGATGGCGAAGTTCCGGAAGCGGTTCGACGAAGAACACAAGCCGTTCAACGAGCGGATGCTGCTCTTTCTGCGGGACTGGTTCGTGCGGCACATCATCCTGTGCGACAGCCGCATCGGCACCTTCTACCGCGGCAAGGAGATCGTCGACCGGTTCGGCTGACCGGCGATGCCAGTGCACCGGAAACGAAAACGCCCCGCATCCTCGAAGGTTGCGGAGCGTTTTCTTGTGCATGCCACGTAACGGCGGCAATGTGTCAGTCTACCTGCCGCAGCATTTCTTGTATTTCACACCGCTCCCGCAGGTGCAGGGGTCGTTGCGTCCCACCTTGGCGCTGATGATCGGTTTCGGCCGGACACTCCTCCCGTCGGTGAACAGCCACCGCCCTTCTTCCTTCACGAAGTCGGCCAGCTCGTGATGGGCGTGGTCAACCCCCTGATCACGGTACCGGGCAATGAACTCCACCTGACCGCGTTCGTCGGCGGGTCCGCCCGCCTCCGTCGCCACGATCTCGAGGCCGAGCCATTCCGAACTCTCCGCCCACTGGCGGGTGCCGTCGTGGTCGTACCCCTCGCGGTGCGCCGGATGGGTCGTGTCGAAGATGTAACCGGTCTCGACCTTCACGTATGCGCTGTAGCGCGCGCGCATGAGCTGCTCCGCCGTCTCCGCGGGGCGCTCTCCCCGGATGACCGGTTCACAGCACGCACCGTATTGAAGCCCCGATCCGCAGGGGCACCCCTGAGCTGCCTGATCCATTGAAACGTCCTCCTACTGAATAAATATGTTTTTTAACGCAAAGACCACCACCCAGGCAAGGGCCGCCAGTGTCCCCACCAGACAGATCCCGCCGAGGGTGCGGTGCAGCACGGTCTCCTTCTGTCGTTCGTCGTACCCCAGCACCATCCCCAGCAGCGCACCGCCGGCGATGCCGCCGCCGTGGGCCCAGTTATTGATACCGGGAACCAAAAGGCCGAACAGGAACAGGCCGACGACCCAGCCCCCCACCATCCGGAACATGGCCTGGCCGTAGCTCCCCCCCCGGCTCCAGCCGTAGTACAGCAGGGCGCCGATGAGGGCGCAGACCGCCGCCGACGCGCCGATGGTAAAGGGGATGCCGACGTAATACGACACGATGTAGCCGACGACCCCTCCTATGGTGTAGATGACGAACATCCTGCTGGCGCCGTACTCCTGCACCACGAGCGGGGCGATCTGCCAGAACGCCATCATGTTGAACAGGATGTGGAAGATACCGCCGTGCAGGTAGTTGGCGGTCAAGAGGCTCCACCACATATCCAGCCGGTCGATGGGATAGGTACCGGTGGCCCCCAGGAGCAGCAGGCTGCCGTTACTCGGCGACAGGAACGATAGTGGATTGATCGAGCGTGCCGCCCCACCCGGCGCCAGCACGAGGGAGAGGAGGTACATGCCGATGTTGAGCCAGACGATGAACCGGACCAGACGTTCCGGACCCCCTCCCAGGGAGACACCCACCGATTTCCACCACGAGGCGGGACGGCTCAGCCCGCAGTAGGGGCAGCTCCGCTCGTCGCGGCTGATGAGCCGGCGGCAGTTGGGACAAAGCAGGGAATTCCTCGTTCGTGTCATGAAGTCTCCTCCGCAAAGGAATCGGGGAACGTCATTCCGGCAGTGCGACCAGTTCCGCCTCGGGGACCCCGCTTACGATCCTGAGACGGGCAAGTGAGACGGGGCACTTGAACCGCTTCGGTCCGCAGCTCCCCGGGTTGAGATAGAGGACACCGTCTTTTATATACTGCGCCGGCAGATGGGAATGGCCGGAGATCACCACGGAGATCCCGGCGGCGACGGGATCGAGATCGAGCAGGTGGATGTCGTGCAGGAGATGGAGAAGACAGCCGGCCAGCGCCACCGTCTCGGTCGCGGGAACCCCTGCAAGCCATTCCCCGTGGTCCGTATTGCCCCGAACCGCCACGACCGGCGCGATGGCCGACAGCCGTTCCAGCACTTCCGGGAAACCGATATCCCCCGCATGGATGATCAGGTCGCATCCGGCAAGGGCGGCCAGAACCGCCGGACGCACCAGCCCGTGGGTGTCGGAGACGACGCCGATCACCGCATCATCCCCACCGGGCAGGGCGCACCGTCGCGCGGTCGCTCCCTTGAGACCATCGGTTGTCATCAGTCCCTCCGCCGATTCAAACGAAAAGGCCTGCAATGCAGGCCTTCGGGGTAGTGCCATGCTGCCGGAACTGCCTATGATCCCGCTGCCGCCGCAGCCGATCCGTACGTCGATACCCCCGCATGCGGTTTCGGTGCCGCTTTCAGCCATCGTACCAGGTTTCGCGCCAGCCGCAGGTTGTCGGGACCGAGAAACTTGTTCTGGAAGATCGCGTCGTCGCCGAACACCACGAACTCTCCCCTGCTGTACCGCCCCGCCACCACGACCCCGAACGACTGGACCGCATCGTCGTAGGAAAGCCTCTGGTTGCCGTCCAGATCGACCCAGGAGGTGGGGCTCGTCCTGGCGATGATCCGCGCATCGTCGTTGAGGTTCACAAGGGCCCAGGCGCCATAGACGTTGAACCGTTTCAGCCCCGCGGTCAGTGGATGTTTCTCCAGCCGGGTCACCTGGAAATCCAGCGGGTTGCCCATGATCATGTTTTCCGTCTCATGGATCACCCCGTTGGAAAAATCGACGCCGATGGTGTGAAGAAGGTCACCGATCGTGATGCCGATATGCAGCGTGATACAGAGCCTGCCCCCCTTCCCGAGGAAGGTGGTGACCGTATCCAGTTCCTCTGCGGAGTACGGGTGAAATGGGCCGGAAATCACCAGGGCGTCCACACCGGCAAGCGCCTCGTCGGTGAGGGGACCGGAGGAGGTACGTACGGTGAACCCCGCGCCCCGGAACACCCTGGCGAACGACGAGAGATCCAGCGGCCCGGTCCGGTCCGGAGAAAACCGCTGACCGTGCCCCTCGTCGAACAGGACCGTCGGTCCGCCTCCCGCGGCAACGGCAACGCTGCAGGAGAGCAGCAGGGCGATAATTGCGCATCTCACGATGAAAACGATACGTCGCATGCCGTGGTTACTCCGTCGGGACATCCTGCGCAACCTGGATTTCATTACGGCAATCGCACTTTGGTTGGTTATAGGCCAACCACCCGGCCATTGCAACAGATTTGTTCCGCTGCGCAATGGTACCGCGTGCGGAGGCCGGCGCGGTAAATATTCCCGTTCGTCGACCCGACATCGGGTCGCACGCCACCCGATGTCCGTGGAATTCGGAGAAAAATCGGGGTACGGTTGCATCACACGGGACACGCCGTACACCATGCAGATCGAAAGGAGAACGACCATGAAAAAGCTCATCCTCGCCGCGGCACTCACCCTCCTCTGTACCGGCAGCGCCCTCGCCGCGGACGGTTTCAGCTTCGGCATTACCCTGGGGGTGCCGGTCGCACCGGTCTACACCGGCTGGTACCGGAGTTATCCCGTCGTCAGGGAGTACCGGCCGGTTTACGTCCGCGATTACGATTATGACTACGGCTATCGCCACCGTCGCGACCTCGACCGCGACTGCCGGACGATGCGTGAGGCATACTACGACCGCGGACGGTTCGTGGCGCCCCGCGGAAGGACCGTCTGCGACACGCATCGTGACGACTGGCGGCCCCGGCATGACGACCGCGATGACTGGCGGTATGATGACGATGATCGTCGCGACAACCGCCGGTGACCGGACGTCGCGCCATGCCGCGACGAAAAACGGCGGACCGCCAGGGGGCGGTCCGCCGTTGTGACATGCCGCGTCCAAAGGTGCCGGATCAGGAGACCTTCAGCACGATCTTGCCGAAGTGCCGGTCCTCCTCCATCATCCGGTGGGCATCCACGACCTGGTCGATGTCGAACACCTTCTCGATGATCGGCACGATGGTTCGGTCGGCGAATTTCGGGAGCGCACGGCGCGTGAATTCGGCGGCGATCTCCCCCTTCTCCTTCACCGGCCGGGAGCGAAGGACCGACCCGATGATCTGCTGGCGCTTCACCATCATGAGGGCGAGGTTCAGCTCCGCCTTGATGCCGCTGATGACGCCGATGATCACAAGCCGCCCCTTGTAGCCGAGGGAGTTCATGTTGGGCGCCAGGTACCTGGCCCCCACATGGTCGAGGATCACGTCAACCCCCTTCTTGCCGGTAAACTCCTTCACCAGTTCGGAGAAGTCGGGGGTCTGGGTGTAGTCGATGACCAGGTCGGCCCCGAGATACTTCACCCGCTCCAGCTTGCTGGGATGGGCGGTGACGATGATCCGGGTATTGGGAACGAGCGCCTTGCAGAGCTGGATGCCGGCGGTGTTCACCCCGCCGCCGCCGCCGTGGAGGATGACTGTGTTGCCGTCCTCCAGACCGCCGATCATGAAGACGTTGAGAAACGCGGTGGTGTAGGATTCGCAGACGCAGGCCGCCTCCTCGAAGCTCATGGAATCAGGGATCGGGATCAGGTGGCATGCGTAGGCCACGGCGTACTCCGCGTAGCCGCCGCCGCCGACCAGCGTCATGACCCGGTCCCCCTTCTTCCAGCCGGTCACGTCGTCCCCCAGCTCCTCGATGGTGCCGGACACCTCCAGCCCGAGGATATCGGAATCCCCCGGCGGCGGCGGGTATTTCCCCTCGCGCTGGACCAGGTCGGGACGGTTGATGGAGGTAGCGACCACCTTGATGAGCACCTCGCCCGGCTTCGGCGATGGCCGCTCCACCTCGCCGATCTTCAGCACCTCCACCCCGCCGAATCCTTCCATGAGCACTGCCTTCATACGCACACCTCCCCTGAAATGCGATAACCGCACGGATCATGTATACACCTGGCGGTCACTATCGCAGAAACCGCCCCACCGTTCAACTGGTTTTTTCACCGTACCGCCTGCAAACGGCAGCACCACCGCTTGCAGACCTGCCCAAACCGGAATCAGAAGTCCAGCGGGCTGGCCGCCTCCTTCACCGTTCGCACCGGTGGAATTCCTGTCCCCGAAATACCCCCTTCTGTCATCTACCCGGCCGGTTGCCAATCCTCCGCGACGCTGTATAAATAGTAGATATGATTAGAGCTGATCTTCCGCTAAACCCTTCTCCCTCTTGGAGAAGGTGACCGGAGGCCGGATGAGGGAGATTTATGAGATGGAAAATCAGCCTTTTCCCTCACCCTAGCCCTCTCCCAGGGGGAGAGGGGACTCGTTAAACGTCTAGCGGAAGATTGATGCTAATCGGGTAGTAGGATGGCAAACATCCCGGTTGCACGACACGGAAGCGGTCACAGCTTCCCGCGCAGGAGGAACCATGATTACCCTGTACGTCAACGACGCCCGGCACGACCTGGACCTTGCTCCGGACACGCCGCTCCTCTGGGTGCTGCGCGACCACCTGCGGCTCACCGGCACCAAGTTCGGCTGCGGCGAAGGACTCTGCGGCGCCTGCACGGTGCACGTCGACGGCCAGCCGCGCCGCTCCTGCATCACGACGCTGGACGAGGTGCGGGGCAGAAAAATCACCACCATCGAGGCGATCCCCGCCTCCCATCCGGTGAAGGAGGCGTGGATTGCGGACGAGGTCTCCCAGTGCGGCTACTGTCAGCCGGGGCAGATCATGTCGGCGGTGGCGCTCCTGGCGACGACGCCCCACCCCACGGACGCGCAGATCGACACGGCCATGGAGGGGAACCTCTGTCGCTGCGGCACCTACGGGCGAATCCGCCGTGCGATCCGTACCGCAGCCGGGGAGGATCGGAAAAGGGGGAAACGGTCATGAGCGACATCAGGAAACTGAGCAGGCGCGACTTCCTCAAGACCGGCGCCCTCCTGGGGGGCGGCCTCGTGCTCGCCTGCCACATCCCGCTCGGCCGGCAGGCGCTGGCGGCAGAGGGCGATCTCTTCGCCCCCAACGCCTATCTGCGCGTCGGCAGCGACGGCAGCGTCACGGTCATCGTCAACAAGTCGGAGATGGGCCAGGGGGTCTACACCTCGCTGCCGATGCTCGTGGCAGAGGAGCTCGCCTGCGACTGGAAGTCGGTGCGGGTAGAGGCATCCCCCGTGGCGCCACCCTACAACCACGCCACGTTCGGCCCGATCATGGTCACCGGCGGCAGCACCAGCGTCCGTACGGAATGGACCCGCCTGTCCATGGCCGGGGCGGCCGCTCGGGAGATGCTCGTTATGGCGGCAGCCCGGGAATGGAAGGTGGAGCCGTCCGCCTGCCATGCGATGAACGGCGTTGTCACCGGACCCGACGGCAGGAAGCTTACCTACGGCAGCCTGGCCGCCCGGGCGGCCAGGCTGCCGGTACCGAAGGAACCGCGACTGAACGCCACACGAACGCACTCCATCCTGGGCCGCCCGCTCCACCGTCTCGACAGCCCGGCCAAGGTCGCCGGGACGGCCGTCTTCGGTATCGACGTGCACATACCCGGCATGCTGACCGCCGTCATCGCCCGCCCGCCGGTCTTCGGTGCCCAGCTAGTGAGCTTCGACGCGACGAAGGCGCTGGCGCTTCCCGGCGTCGTGCGGGTGGTGGCGGTGGATGCCGGAGTCGCCGTGGTGGCGAACGGCTTCTGGCCCGCCAGCAAAGGGCGCGACCTCCTGGAGGTCCAGTGGAACGAGGGGAGGTGGTCGCACCTCTCTTCCGACACGATGCGGGCGGAGTACGCCCGGCTCTCCACCACCCCCGGCCTCACCGCACGGAAGGAGGGAGACCCCCTCGACGTACTGGCGAAGACGCCCCACCGTTTCGAAGCGCTGTACGAACTTCCCTACCTCGCCCACGCTCCCATGGAACCGCTGAACTGCTTCGTCGATCCCCGTCCGGGGCACTGGATCGTGCGCACCGGCTCCCAGTTCCAGACCGTCGACCGGGCCGCCGTCGCCAAGGTGGCCGGCCTTCCCCCGGAACAGGTGGACTTCGAGACTACCTTCCTGGGGGGCGGCTTCGGCCGCCGGGGCTGCCCCGCCTCCGATTTCGTAGTGGAGGCGGCCCAGGTGGCGAAGGCGGTGGGCAGGCCGGTAAAGACGATCCGCACCCGGGAGGATGACATGCGGGCCGGCTTCTACCGACCCTGCTGGACCAACCGGCTCACCGCCACCCTTGACCCGAAAGGGAATCCACATACCTGGCACCATACCATCGTCGGCCAATCCATCACCGCCGGCACCGCCTTCGAATCGGCCATGGTCAAAAACGGCATCGACAACACCTCGGTGGAAGGTGCAGCCACCATCCCGTACCGCATCCCCCACCTGCTCGTGGACCTGCACACCACGAAGAACGGCGTGCCGGTCCTCTGGTGGCGCTCCGTGGGGCACTCCAACACCGCCTTCGCCGTGGAGTGCTTCATGGACGAGCTCGCCCACGGGGCGGGGAAGGACCCGTACCGGTACCGGCGGGCGCTCCTGGCCGCCCATCCCCGCCACCGCCGCGTCCTGGAAATGGCGGCGAAAAAGGCGGGCTGGGGGACGAAACTCCCCCCCGGCACCGGCCGCGGCATCGCCGTCCATGAGTCGTTCGGCAGTTTCGTCGCCCAGGTGGCGGAGGTGTCGCTCGACAGGAACAACACGATCAAGGTGCACCGGGTGGTCTGCGTCATCGACTGCGGGCGGATCGTGAACCCGGACACCATCGCCGCCCAGATGGAGTCGGGGATCGTCTTCGGCCTCTCCGCGGCGCTGTACGGCGAGATCACCCTGAAGAACGGCCGGGTGCAGCAGGGGAACTTCGACACCTACCCGTCGGTACGGATGACGGCGGCCCCGCGGATCGAGGTGCATATCGTCAGAAGCGACGAGCCCCCCGGCGGTGTGGGCGAACCGGGAACACCGCCCATCGCCCCCGCCGTAGCCAATGCCCTCTACGCCGCCACCGGCGCCCGGGTGCGGTCGCTGCCGATGCTGCCGGAGAAGATCAAGGCCGCCCTCGCCGCGCGGAAGGAGACCGCATGACCGACCTGGAGATCTACGAGGAGGCGGTCCGGCTGCTGCGGTCCGGGACGCCGTTCTCCCTCGCCACGGTGACTGCGTGCGGCGGCTCGTCCCCCCGCAAGGCGGGCGCCCGGATGCTCGTGTACGGCGACGGCGCCACCCTGGGGAGCGTCGGCGGCGGGAGGGTGGAACAGGAGACGGTGGCGGCGGCACAGGCTGCACTTCGTGACGGCAGTCCCCGCACCCTCCCCTTTCGCCTCACGGAGGAGAACGGCTTCGCCTGCGGCGGCAGCATGGAGGTCTACGTGGAGCCGCACGGCGGGATGCCGCGGCTCGTCATGTTCGGCGCCGGCCACGTGGGGAAGGCGGTGTCGGCCCTGGCGGCCACGTGCGGTTTCCGGGTCACCGTGGTTGACGAACGCCCGGAGTGCACGGGCCGGGACCAGTTCCCCTTTGCCCACGAGATCGTCTGCGCCACGGTGGCCGACGCCTTCCCGCGCCTGTCGGTGGACCGCGACACCAGCGTGGTCATCGCGACACCGGGCCACCTGCACGACTTCGAGGCGGTGCGAGGGGCGCTGAAGACGGATGCCCGGTTTATCGGCCTCGTGGGGAGCCGGCGCAAGCGGGAGCTCCTGCTGACTACCCTGGAGGGAGAGGGGGTGGGCGCGCTGCAGTGCGAACGGATCGTGACGCCGGTGGGGCTGGATATCGGCGCCGAGACGCCGGAAGAGATCGCGGTGAGCATCGTGGGACAGCTCATCCGGGAGAGGAGGATGCATGGCGCGCATCACGGCGATCCTGCTGGCGGCCGGCCGGTCGAGGCGGATGGGGAGCTGCAAGCAGCTCCTCCCCCTTGACGGCACGGCGGCGGTGGTCCACTGCGTGGAGACGCTGCTCAAGGGGGGGATGGTGGAGCCGCTGGTGGTGGTATCCCCCGACGGCGACGCGGTCGTCGAAGCGGTGGCGGCATACCCGGTACGGGTCGTCCGCACTATGGACCCGGAGGGGGAGATGGCCGATTCGGTCCGGGCCGGCCGCGACGCCCTGCCGCCGGACGCGAACGGGGTCATGATCGCCCTCTGCGACCACCCGCTGGTCTCTCCCGAAACCGTTACGCGCCTGGCGGACACCGGCAGGCGTGACCCGGACGCCATCATCATCCCGGTCTGCGACGGCCGGCGGGGCCATCCGGTGGTCTTCCCCCGCCGGCTTCTGGACGGGCTGAACGACGGCCTCACCCTGCGCGACCTGGTGCACAATGCGGAAGAGCTGCGGTTCGTTCCGATCGACGACCAGGGGGTGCTGCTGGAGATGGACACCCCGGACGACTACCGCCGGCTCGCCGGCATCTGCGCCGACAGGTAACCGTTTCGCCGAAACGATACCTGATTAGCGCTGATCTTCAGCTAAACCCTTCTCCCTCTGGGAGAAGGGGCCGGAGGCCGGATGAGGGAGATTTGTGGAATGGGAAATCGGCCTTTCCCCTCACCCTAGCCCTCTCCCGGAGGGAGGGGGGGTCATGTCGGCTTGTCAATGTACACCCCTGTATATTCGGCGTCCGTTCGTGCTATGCCGTCGGCGTCGGCGTCCCGTCGTCACCGATGTTGTGCCGGTAGATGTCGAAAAGTGCCAGGGAGAGCGCCAGCAAGAGCGGCCCGACCACGACCCCGATGACGCCGAAGGCCACGAGGCCGCCGAGGCCACCGACGGCCACCACGAGCACCGACAGCCGCGCCTTGCCGCTGATGAAAATCGGACGGATGACGTTGTCGATGGAACTCACCGCGGCGACGCCCCAGACGATCAACCCGGCCCCCATCGCCACATCCCCCGTCATCATCAGGTAAACCGCCCCCGGCAGCCAGATGAGCGCCGTTCCGACCACCGGGATCAGGGCGCTCACCGACATCATGGCGCCGAACAGCACCGGCGACGGCAGGCCGGTCACCCAGAAGCCGAGTCCCCCCAGCGTCCCCTGCACGAGGCAGGTGAGAAAGACGCCGTAGACCACCGCCATCAGCACCCGCTCCACCGTATCGACCAGCGTCTGCTTGTGCAGGTCGTTGAGCGGGATGACGGACAGGAGCTGCTGCCGGAACCGTTCGCCGTCGCGGTAGACGAAGAACAGGGCGATGATGGTCAGGATCAGCTTGATGATGATGAGGAAGACGTTCTTGACCAGCGCCTTGGAGTAGTTGAGTACGAGGGCGGCCACCTTCTTCATCTCCGGGAATACGGTGGTATCGAGGGAGAAATCGAGCGGTCCGGTGTAGGGCTGGACCCGGTCGATCAACGTTTTGACCAGCGGATGGGAAAGGATGTCGTTCATCACCCGGTGTCCGCCGTCGGCCGTGGCGCGTTCGAGAAAACCGTAGGCGCTGGCGGCCTCCCGCGCGATGAAGAAGCTCAGCCCCACCACCGGCAGCACGAACAAGAGCACCACCGCGCCGGTCATGAGCCCGGCGGCGACGTTCTTCCGACCGCCGAGACGGCTGCGCAGCCGCCGGTACACCGGATAGGTGAGGATGCCGATGACCCCCGCCCATAGAAGCGAGGCGAGAAACGGCGCGACGACGGCGTACACCAGGTAGAGGAGGAGGATGAATATCGCGAAGACGGTGAGGGTGTAGAACAGGGATCGGTCCATGAACGGCTCCCGGAATGGGTGGGGTAACGGCACGGCGGCGTCACGAGTCGTCCGAAGCCCCGGATCGTGCGTGGCGGGAAAGGTGGCCGGATGCATGCCCGACGGCACTCTTCCGATGGTCGGTTGCGTCGCGGGTGATCTCCTCGGGGATGCCGCTGCTGTTTTTCAGCGCCCGCTCGACGAGATGCCAGTCCACCCGTCCGGCGACGTTCTCGTGCCGGATCAGCCGCCGGGCGACCCCCGGCAGGTCTCCCCGGTAGACGCCGTAGATGTCGCGGTGCACCTCCAGGAAGACCCTCCCCGTGTGTGACACGAAGAGCTTCACCGGCTGGTAGACGATCTCCCCCGGGGTCCGGACGGACACCGACCGGAACAGCTCCTCCATGTTGTCGGGACTCACCCGGATGCAGCCATGGCTGCTGAAGGAATAGATGGAGGCCGGCGCGATGGTACTGTGGATCATGATCCCCGGGAATGTCGTCCGGAGCGCGTATTTCCCCAGCGGGTTGTCGTCGCCCGGCGGCACCTCCTTCACCACCTCTTCCCCCTTCCGCTCCATCTCCTCCTGGATCGACGTCGGTACGCGCCAGGCGGGGTCCTTCTCCTTGGCGGTGATGGTAAAGCGTCCGATGGGGGTCTTCCACTGCGGTTCGTCGTCCGGTCGCTGCGGCCGCCCCAGTGTCACGGGATAGGATCTCCGCACCTTTCCCCCCTTGAA
Source organism: Deltaproteobacteria bacterium (assembly GCA_021779095.1). Taxonomy (GTDB): domain Bacteria; phylum Desulfobacterota; class Desulfuromonadia; order Geobacterales; family JAJYBI01; genus JAJYBI01. The sequence continues at coordinate 57,925 of JAJYBI010000007.1, read as the reverse complement.
GAGGTAGAGGGTCCGGTCGGGGATGTTGATGACGATGCCGTCACGCACCCGTTTCGGTACGATCCGGTGGTTGTCGTAGTACAGGAGCTGACCGGTCCGTAGCATGCCATCGGGATCGATGCCGTTGATCCGGGCGAGCTGCCGCCAGTCCACGCCGAGCCGGGCGCCGATCCGCGTCAGGGAATCCCCCTTACGGACCAGGTACGCCGACCGCGTGCCGACGATGCGGCTCCGCTCGTCGGCGGGGAGCGTATCGACGCCGTCGTCCGCCGCCATGAAACGCTCTCCCGGCGAGGCCTTCGGCGCCGGTTTCGATGCCGGGGAAGGTGCCGGTCTGCGGTGAAGGACCGGCGGAGACGATGGGACCGGCACGGCGGGCGCGGCGGCGGGACTCTCGCGTTCGGACGGTGTCAATGCTGCGCGGGCCGCCCCTACGACTGCATGCTTCGGAGGAGCCGCAACGACGGGATGGCCGGCGCCACGCCGTGCTTGCGGAGTCTCGCTCCCCCGATCGGCGGGGGTCACCGGCAAGGGAGGCTTCGACGCGGCCTCCGTCATCAGCATGCGTCCCTTCAGGACCGCCAGCCGGAAAACCTTCCCGGCCTCAGCTCCCCTGCCGGTGGTGGCGAGCACCTCGGCCCTCGTCACCGTATCGGAAAAACTGCGGAACTCGGCGGGGGAACGGTAGTCGGCCCCGACGCCGCGCAGTTCGTTCCGCAGCCTGAGGGCGACGGCGCCGCTGTCGTCACGCGGCACGGTCGCACACCCCGCACCGCAGGCGATAACCAGCACGACGGTCACATTCCTCACGAATCCGGTCATGGCAGATCCTGTCTTACGGATGAATTGCCGGCATGCTAGCACAGCCGTCCGGTTATTGCTACCGCCCTTACGGCTGTCACGGGATGCGGAACTCGCACGGCACCCGGGTCTGGCAGAGGCCGCAGCCGGTGGCCTGCACGCCGTACCGTTCCGCAAGCTCCGCCGGCAGCGTTCCGTACACGTAGTCGCGGCAGAGAGGCTTGTCGTGCCCCTTCAGGGAGAGCGCACCGACGGGGCAGCGGGCAACACAGGCACCGCAGCTCCCGTTGCGGTGATACAGGCAGTTGTGGGTGTGGTCGGGGGCGGTGCGCGGCGTCGGCGGGATGACGAGATCGGTGACGACGCTGCCGCAGCGGTGGGCGATCCCCCGCGGCGTGATGAGGCCGTCGTTGAGGCTGAAGGTCCCGAGCCCCGCCGCATAGGCGGCATGCCGCTCCGACCAGGTGGAGGTGGGACCGGCGGGGGTGGCGATCTCCCGCCACAAGGGGGAGTACTGCGGCGCCACCGCCCGGTGGCCGAGCTCCTCCAGGTGCGCCACCAGGTGCCGGCGCAGCGCCCCGTTCAGCGCCTCGCCGTACTGGCGGGTGTGGGACCAGAGGCGGGACGGCACCCGCTCTTTCAGCCGGTTGCTCTCACGCACCTCTTGACTGATGGGAAGGACCCAGCAGATCACCGTGCCGGCAGCCGGCGCCGCGCCGTCTTCATCCGCCAGGAATGCGGACGGCAGCAGGTGATGGTCGCCGATGATCCGCTTATAATCGGTGAAGAGCGGATCGTCCTGCGCCGCGAAACCCACCAGCGGCGGGTCGAAATAGAGCCCGCCATCCGTGCGGGTGTTGGCGGGGGTCTCCGCCACGAACCGTTCGATCCCGGCCGTTATCCGGTCGTTCATCCGTTACCCCCTCTCCGCAAGGACGTTAGCCGTGCCCGGGACGTCGGTCGCCCCCCGTAACGGCAGATGGTTGAATACATTGTTCCACGGAGTGGTACCCACGTCAAACGTAACGGGAGGATCGCACAATCCCGTCTCAGGATACCGGGGCAGCGCCGGCCAGGAGCCGTTTCCCCACCCAGTGGCTGGCGAACTGCCAGGCGATCCGGCCGCTCGCGTCCCCCTTCTGCCGGGACCATTCGATGGCCGCCAGCTCCGCCTCCCGGTCCCAGGGAAGGGTGCCGCCGCTTACGGCGGCGAGCTTTGCCACCCACTGCCGGACCACCTCCAGGTACTGGTCCTGGGAAAAGGGGTGAAAAGAGACCCAGAGGCCGAACCGGCCGGAGAGGGAGATCTTCTCCTCCACCGATTCGCCGTGGTGAATCTCGTTGTTCACCAGCATGGCGCCGCGGTTGTCGGTCTCGTATTCGGGAAGGAGGTGCCGCCGGTTGGAGGTGATGTAGATGAGGGTGTTGGCGGGGGTGGCGTACACCGAGCCGTCCAGGGCGCTTTTCAGCATCTTGTAGCTCGACTCCCCCACCTCGAAGGAGACGTCGTCGGAAAAGATGATATACCGGTACGGCTGCCTCTTGATCTGGTCCACGATGTCGGGGAGGTGGATCAGGTCGTCCTTGTCCACCTGCACCACCCGTAACCCCTCGGGGGCATAGGCGTGGAGCAGCGCCCGGACCAGCGACGACTTGCCGGTACCGCGCGTCCCCCAGAGGAGGATGTTGTTGGCGGGGAGCCCGGCCAGGAACTGGCGGGTATTCTCCTCCACGACCGCTTTCTGCTGCTCGATCCCCAACAGATCGTCCAGGTGGATCCCCTCCACCTCCGGCACCGGCTCCAGGTACCCGGCGAAGGAGTGCCGCCGCCAGCTGGCCGCGTGAGACGCCGCCCAGTCGATGGGTACCACCGGCCGGGGCATGAGCGACTCCAGCGTCGTCAACACCCGTTTCAGCTGCTCCTGCAGTTCCCGATCCATCTCCATGCCCCCTCCCGTGCCGCGCGACGTGACCTCCCGGTCCACCGGCATGCTAGTAGAGCCGGTCTTCGCTGTCAACGAAAATTCCCGTGCATTCTCGCGCAGGTATGCCGTTTGACAGCCGGATTCCACTGTCTATACTTTTTCAACAGCCCGATAGGAGGTGACCCGATGCGGATGCTACGAACCCTGCTGGCGGCAACACTCTTCACCTGCTGCACTGTGGTCTATGGAGCGGAACCCGCGCTCCTCGGCCTCCCCGATGTACCCGTCCCCGCCGACAATCCCCAGACCCCCGACAAGATCGCCCTCGGCAAGCGCCTCTTCGAGGACAAGCGGTTCAGCGGCGACGGCACCATCAGCTGCTCCCACTGCCACGACCCGGCAAAGGCGTTCACCGACCGGCTGCCGGTGGCGGAGGGTATCCGCAAGCAGAAAGGTACCCGCAACGCGCCGACTGTGATCAACGCCGCGTTCTTCACGACCCAGTTCTGGGACGGCCGGCGCCCCTCCCTTGAGGCCCAGGCGAAGGACCCGTTCGTGAACCCCATCGAACACGGCCTCGCGACCCACGAGCCGATCCTCGCCACCATCCGCTCCGACCCCTCCTACCCCGCCGCGTTCAGGAAGGTCTTCGGCGTGGAACCGAAGTCGATCACCATCGACCAGGTGGTGAAGGCGATCGCCAGCTTCGAGCGGACGGTCGTCGCCGGCGATTCCCCCTTCGACCGCTACCTGTACGGCGGCGACAAAAGCGCCATGTCCGCATCGGCGATCCGCGGCCTGGAGATCTTCCGGGTGCGGGGGCGCTGCCAGGACTGCCACACCATCGGCCAGACGAGCGCCATCTTCACCGACAACAAGTTCCACAACGTGGGGGTGGGGTTCAAGCGGATCGGCGACCGGATCATGCCGATCGTCAGCGCCTTCCGCACGGCGAAACGGGCGGGGAAGGATATCGACAAGAGCGTCCTCACCGATCGTGACGCCTCGGAGCTGGGACGGTTCGCCGTCACCCTCACCCCGTCGGACATCGGCGCCTTCAAGACCCCCACCCTGCGCAACATCGCGGTCACCCCGCCCTACATGCACGACGGCAGCATCAAGACCCTGGAGGAGGTGGTGGACCTCTACGACAGGGGGGGCGAGCCCAATCCGTTCCTGGACAGCGGTATCAGACAGCTTAATCTCAGTCAGCAGGACAAGGCCGACCTGGTGGAATTCATGAAGGCGTTGACCAGCCCCCGGTTTGCCGCGACAACCATACCCCCGACAAAGGAGTGAGCCATGCGTAACGGTATCGATCGTAGGACGTTCCTGAAAGGAGCCGGGCTGCTGGGTGCGGCGGCGGCCCTCCCCATGGGGCTGGTGGAGATCGTCTGGGGAAAGGCCCCCGACCAGAAGTTCACCTTCGCCTACATCTCCGACGCCCACCTGACCCACATCAAGGGGACGGAATTCGTCCAGAACTTCGACAAGGGGCTGCGCAAGGCGGTGTTCGAGGTGAACTTCCTCGATCCGCAGCCGGACTTCGTCGTCTTCGGCGGCGACCTGGCCCAGCTGGGGAAAAAGGAGGAGATCGACCACGGGCGGGAGATCATGAAGGAGCTGACCACCCCGGTGAAATGGGTCATGGGGGAGCACGACTACTACCTGGACCTGGGGGAGTACTGGCGGAAGAACTTCGGCCCCGACCACTACAGCTTCGACCACAAGGGGGTGCATTTCGTCGTCCTGAACAGCATCCTCACCGACGACTACTGGACCCACGAAAAATGGCCGACCGCCGAGGAGCGGATGCACCAGATGGCGAGGCTCGACAACCCGCACGGTTCGCCATTCATGGTAAAGGACGCGCAGCGCGCCTGGTTGAAGAACGACCTGGCGAAGATATCGAAGGACACGCCGCTGGTGGTCCTGTCCCACTCGCCGCTCTACAAGGTCTTCAAGCCGTGGAACTTCTGGACCGACGACGCGGAGAAGGTCCAGGCGCTGTTGAAGCCGTTCAGGCAGGTCACCGTGTTCCACGGCCATGTGCACCAGGTGCTGTACAACCAGATCGGCCACATCTCCTTCAACGCCTTCATGTCCACCGCCTGGCCCTGGCCCTATCCGGTGAGTTATTCCCAGAAACCGAACAAGATACCGGACATCACCGTGTTCATGAACCGCGCCGACCCGTTCAAGGAGCGGGACGGCACCGGCTGGGGGCATATCGACATCGCCGGCCGGAACGGGTTCGCCCATCATTACGGCCTCTGGGAGAACACTCCCCGGACCGTAGAGAAGGATGCCAGGATGGCGCACCCGTCGGATACGAAGTACCAGGACCCCAAGGATCGCATCCCGCCTCAGACCCGTTACTGAGCCGACGAACCAGGAGGAAACCATGCGGAACGTTTTCATTGGAGCTTTGGTAGTGGCGCTGCTGGCATGCTGGCAGACGCCGGTCCGGTCCGACGAGTACACCAGGGAAGACCTGAAGAAATGGGACGATGCCTACCGGTATATGGTGAAGGAGGGAGAGAAGTGGTTCCACAGCGGCGCACTGGGGGGAAACTCGGTATCCTGCGACATGTGCCACCCCAACGCTTCCGACACCCACCCGGAGACCTACCCCAAGTTCCAGAAACAGCTGGGGAAGGTGGTGGGATTGCGGGACATGATCAACTGGTGTATCCAGAACCCGGAACAGGGGAAGGTGCTGGCCGCCGACGATCCCAAGATGATCGCCCTGGAGGCCTACATCACCTGGGAGCGGCGCGGGGTCAAGCTGGCCCCGGGCAAGCACTGACCTGATCGGCGGACAACAAAAGGGGCGGTTCATTCGAACCGCCCCTTTCACTTCACTATGCCTATCCATGCGCTGATCATCACCCTGACCCTGCTCGCCGGAAATGTCCCGCAACCGGCCGCCGCGGCACCCGTCTGGCGCCCCCTCCACGACGACGGCCGGGTCGTCTGTGAACTGGGACCGGTGCAGCGGCCGTCGTCGACAACCCGCGTCGCGCAGATCCGCCGCACCTTCCGCGTCCCGGGGGAGCGTGCGTATGCCGTGGACACGCTGGAGTTCGACTGTGCCGACGGCAGCTACCGCTACCGCGCCATCGTCATCTACGATCGGGACGGCATGGTGGTGAACCGCTACCACCCGACGGACCAGCCGCTCCCGGTCCCCGCCGCATCGTACCTTGCAGATGCGCTCAAGACGGTATGCAGATGAGCCTCCCTCTCTCATAGAGATAAACATAGAAAAACCCATACGAAAAAGGGGAACGGGCTGGGCGCCGTCAAAACCGGCAAACCCGGCCTTCCTTGAGGCGGCAGTTCGAGATTCAGCACTGATCGTCCCGGCCACCCGATGTTCACCTTGAAATTCCTCCTTGACGCGGTGCAATTTCAAGGTAATATAGCCCCATGATTACCCGGCACGGTACACACGATACCATCGTTACGGCGCTTGAACGCAGCCGCATCGTGGCGCTGCTCGGTCCCCGACAGTGCGGCAAGACCACCCTTGCCCGCCAGTTCGTCCCTCCCGATTCCGCCGCATACTTCGATCTTGAAGACCCCCTGAGCCTCGCTCGCCTCGACGAACCGATGACATCCCTCGGCACCCTGAACGGTCTCGTGGTGATCGACGAAGTGCAGCGCCGGCCGGAGCTGTTCCCCGTCCTGCGCGTACTTGCCGACCGGACCCCTCTGCCGGCCCGGTTTCTCATCCTGGGTAGCGCCGCTCCGGAACTCCTCCGCCAGTCCTCGGAATCGCTGGCCGGCCGCATGGAAACCGTCACCATCGGTGGCTTCACGGTTGCGGACGTGGGGATGGCGGCACACGAGACCCTCTGGTTCAGGGGGGGATTCCCACTGTCGTTTCTGGCGTCGAACGACGCCAACAGCGTCGCCTGGCGCAAGAGTTTCATCCAGACCTTTCTGGAACGCGACATCCCCTCGTTCGGCATCGGCACGCCAGCGCCCACCCTGCTCCGGTTCTGGACCATGCTCGCCCATTACCACGGTCAGGTCTGGAATGCGGCGGAACCGGCCCGGTCGCTGGGGATCGGCGAGACCTCGGTGCGGCGGTATCTGGACCTGCTCGAAGGGGTGTATATGGTCCGGCAGCTTCGGCCGTGGCATGAGAATCTCGGCAAGCGGCAGGTAAAAGCACCCAAGATCTATATCCGCGACAGCGGACTGCTGCACCAGCTGCTCGGTATCCGTACCCTGCCGGAGCTTTATTCCCATCCGAAGTGCGGCGCGTCGTGGGAGGGGTATGTCATCGAAGAGATCATCGGTACGCTCCAGCCGGATGAGGTCTATTTCTGGGCCACTCATGCGGGCGCGGAGCTGGACCTGCTCCTCTTCAAGGACGGCCGGCGTCTCGGCGTCGAGGTCAAGCGGGCCGACGCCCCGCGGCTGACCCCTTCCATGCGGACTGCCCTGGAGGACCTGCGGCTTGACCGGCTGCTGGTGGTCTATCCGGGAGAGAGGCGGTATCCGCTGGCGGAGCGGGTGGAGGTGGTGCCTTTCAGCGAGCTGGGAAGTGTCGGGGAAGGATTTTAGCCCGAGCGATGCGGCATGGGGAGGGGACGCCGATGGAGAAAACGCGGTTCAGGGTCAGGCTGGTGCGGCCGCTCTTCGAGTATGCGGACGTGGAAGTGGAGGCGGGGGATGCGCACGGGGCGGTTGCCGCGGCCCTTGCCGGGGCGGAAGAGATTGTCGCGGATGCGTGGCGCGGGCGCTTCGATCCCGGCGAATACGCTGTGGACGCCGTACACGTATCGGAGGCGGCCGGCATCGACGATGAGGCGTTCGCCGCGATTGCCGGGGAGAACAGGTACCTGCTGCTGAAGGCGGATACCGATGCCGGCGAAGGGGAAGTCCTGTACCAGCCCTGGATCGGGGAGGTCGACGATCTCATGATTGCCGATCTCTGCGCGGACTGGACCGGCGAGCTTGCCGAGGCCGAAGCGGAAGGGGTGGCGCGCTTCTATGACTGGCTGGAGAGGCATGCCCGGTTCCTGAAGGAAGGGCCGGCGAAAGTGATTCCGCTCCGGCCGCCGCGGGAGGAGGAGTAGCGGACGGTGCAGGAAGTATTGGAAGTATCCCGAATTCCCCTCCAAATGGCAGAAAGGTTAGCCTGACACTGTTGGTTCCCCGCCGCGGAAGGAGGAGTAGCGGACGGCGCAGGGAATATGGGGAGTATTCCTTCAAATAGCAGAAAGGTTAACCTGACCCACTGGTTCCCCTGTTACTCTTTACACTGAATGACCATACTGCGGAAGTGCTTTGTTATCCCGAATGCACCGGCAACTCCCTGAGACTTTGTAGCCGATGCTACCGCCATTGATAAGGCTCCCATTTCACCATCACGCTCCAGTATCTCGTAACCCTTGCTTCCGCAGGTCTCCCCAGCCTTCAAGTAACAGTCTGCTTCTGTGGGGTTATGCATGATGAGATGGTAATCTGAATCGCCGGAGCAGTCGATTACATACCCCTTCTTCCCGTTGCTCATATAGGTTTCTTTCACTGTAACCACGTTTGCACAGCCCGTAACACAGCATATCAGCAATACGCATATTCCCACATTGATCTTGTTCACAAGGCTCTCCTTTCACGATTAATCGACAGAAGGAATCTCCGAAGGAATCTCCGGGTCAGGCTTTGCATATGGTGATTTACCCTCATCACCTCAAAATGAAAAAGCCGCCCGATCAGCTCCCAATGCTGACCAAGGCGGCTCTCAACAATCCCGACCTGTTCTTTCCGGTGAAACCATCCATCCCCTCCGGAAGCTTTGACCACAAGTAAATTACATGAGGTTTTCTTATACTCCCGAAGGCGACGTTTAGTCAACCCGTTCATGCGCGAAGCGGCAATTTTTCGTAACCTGGCCCGCGAATCTCTGGGTCACCCATTAAAAGGCTGTCCGTCAAGAGCAAAAACGTTCCCAGAGCAAGAAAAAATGGTTTTCAAGCCTTGCCGTGATCAGTCACCGACATCCTTACCATTGCCGATATTTCTCTCTTTATCGATGTCAGCCTTTGCTGCACCAGTCACCCATCAGGATCAAGGCAGTTGTGGAAGTGATGGAAGATCAACAGCCCCTTCCGCGGTTCGCGGACCAGAAAACCTTCGGTACCAGGCCGTGTCCATGTGGTTGTTTCAGGACTCGTGGTTGTTAGCCAGCCCCTTGGTGGCTCACGGCGTGGGCAGTAAAGACGGCGATAACTGTTATAAATACTGGGCGGAGCGGCTGCCAATCAGGCCTCGTGGTTCTGCCAACCCCACAACTGGTTCACCGCCCCGGCCAGTTCCTAGGTGAAGGTCTTTTCCGGCATGAAGGGCACCTGATCCCTGATGATGTAATACGCGGCCCGTGCCAGTTTGTGCGCCAGTGCGGCATGGGCGATCATGAAGTTGCTCTTTCTCAACTTGCGGTTGTAGTAGGCTCGGGCTTTGTCGTCGTAGCGGCGAGCCAGTTCGGCCGCCTCGGAAAAGGCCCAGCAAAGGTACTTGTTGCCGTTTTTCGTGTTTCCTTTCCCCTTGGCTTTGCCGTTGCTGGTCCATTGTGAGGAGGAATCTCCGGGTCAGGCTTTGCATATGGTGATTTGCACTCATCACCCAAAACAAAAAAGCCGCCCGATCAGCTCCCAATGCTAACCACGGCGGCTCTCAACAATCCCGGCCTGTTCTCCCCGGTGAAACCATCCATCCCCTCCGGAAGCTTTGACCACAAGTAAATTACATGAGGTTTTCTTATACTCCCGAAAGCGACGTTTAGTCAACCCGTTCATGCGCGAAGCGGCAATTTTTCGTAACCTGGCCCGGGGTCCACGAAAGACACGCAGAACGTAAAAGGGGGCAAGATGCTTGTATCACTATGCATCCTTTCTTTGGGTATTCTGATTAGCACTGATCTTCCGCTGTAGGAAATCTCCCTCCCCTTCAAGGGGAGGGTTGGGGTGGGGATGGGGATAAAATAAACAGTTCACCCGCCCCATCCCCCTCCTGACCTCCCCCTTGAAGGGGGAGGAACAGAGCAGCTGAAGATTGGTTCTAATAAGGTTGGATATTGCACTTGACAGAGGGCATTAGGGGTCAAGTCGCAACCACCTGCAATCTCAAATTCTGTATAGAGTTGGGACTTGACACTTTTATCTTCTGATGCACCGCTACCGACTGACGGACCTGCCAGTGCCGGTTTCCGCCGCATCGTACCTCGCCGATGCGCTGCGGATCGTCTGCAGATAAGCCCCCATTCCTCCGGATATTCTGGTGCGTACGGTGAGTTAGTCAACAAGTCAACTACGTTATACATGTCCCCCAATTGCCCGACGGGAATGGGGATTGAATCCCGCAAACGGACGAAGGTTGTGCGCTCCAGTGACCGAGGTGTGACGCTCAGGGCGCCTCCTCGGTAGGCTCTTCGTCATCCGGGGCCTGATCGGTCGTCTCTTCCGGTTCGGTGCTCTGCCTGGCCAGCTTGCGCTGCTGTTTTTCCTCGTTCTTTTTTTTCCGTTCCAGTTCCTTCTGCCGTTTCTGAAATTTGAAGTTGGGTTTCGCCATGGGTGAGATCCTTTCGAAATCAGAGAGCTGGGGTGCAGTTGCGCAGCATTTGCCGTGCGGTCTCCAGGCGGATGATGAACCCGTTACCGCTCGCTCCCTCCAGGCCGTAGAACTTTCCATCCTTGCTTGCGGTCATGGCGATGGTCAGCGATACGGCGGTCTCCTGGTCCGCATAGGAGACGCCATCCTTCTCCCAGACGATCCAGGTGATGCGGTTGCGTTGTGCCATGCGTCGCGCCTTCTCGGATATCTCCATATGATTTGTCGATTTGATCATTTACGTACTCCTGTATTCTGCTTATTGCCACAAAAAAAGCCCCGGATTTCTCCGGGGCTTTTTCGTCAACCGGTGAATGTGGTCAGATCATTCTTACGTTAGCCGCCTGCAGGCCCTTCGGCCCGGTGGTGATTTCGAACGTCACGCTATCGCCTTCAGCAAGGGATTTGAACCCGTCGCCGGCAATCGCCGAGAAATGGCAGAAGACATCTTCGCCGTTTTCCTGCTCAATAAAACCAAAACCCTTGCTGTCGTTGAACCATTTTACCGTACCGTTTACCATGTTCGTGCTTTCTCCCTGATCCTGCGTGTTAGTTTGTCCGGATGACATATCCGAACGTGAGTTACCGTAACAGCTTTATCGAAACAATGTCAAACTAATAAATTGCATGAGATCAAATAAATATTATTTCGGCAGTTCGGCAAACAAATTACCTAAAATCCTGAAATCGTATTTACAAAACAATTCAACAAATACAGCGCAATACGTTGATTTAATGAATATTATCCACCGGCAATGAGCATGCATAACGTAATTAGGTGATGCTTTGGAAGAGTTTTTGTTGTACAATTTCAAACACATTGTCGTCAGTAAGCTTGCGTGACAGGAATCATGTTCATTCTCACGTTGAGACTATGAGTTCAATCGCAGCACCTACAACCCCTTCGAATCTGGAAAGCGAGGAAACCAATGGCTATTAAAACGGGCAGTGTTGTGAGTCACACGGGTGCACAGGAATGGGGCGTCGGCAAGGTGATGGAGGTAACGGCCACCAAGGCGACGATTCAATTCAGCGACGGGAAGGAGCGGAAGATCGCGGCTTCCCATTTCATGTCCCTGGAGCCGGCCGAGGCATCCTCCTTCGTAAAGCCCGCCGAACCTGCACCGGTTGAGAAACCCAAAAGTACCATTCGGGCGACTTCAAAAAAGAAGTAATTTCCAAACACTTCGGTGCGTGAACAGAATCCTGTGCCAAGCCACTCGGGTATCATCGGCGACATCGGCAACCGCCATCCGAACCGGCAGTCGGAAGTCGCAGGGCTTTGCATATGGTGATTTGCCCCCATCACCTCAAAACGAAAAAGCCGCCCGATCAGCTTCCAATGCTGACCACGGCGGCTCTCACCACGCCCGACCTGTTCTCCCCGGTGAAACCATCCATCCCTTCCGAAAACCATCACGGTAATTCTATGAGGATTTTTCATACTCCCGAAAGCGTCGTTTAGTCAACCCCGTACATGCGTGAATCAGCATATTTCTTGGGTCCAAGAAAGACACGCCTGCGCGCCGTAGCGCTGCCTACTCCGCCATAGTAGCCTTGGCTACGTCGGCCGGGCCAGCGCAGGCACGAAACTCACAACACGATCCTCTCAACCACTGCCTTCTGGCTGCTCCTCAAATTTACGTGCAGCCCGTCGCCGACATCATGTTCAGCAGCAGCCGCCGGCACCCTTCTTCCTCAGACCGACGGAGGCGAGCCACTCGTTGATCATCCCCGACGCGCACCCCACCCCCGCCTCCACCCGGAGCGCCCGGACCGGGCAGTTGAGGGCGCAGGCGCCGCACTCCATGCAGGCGTCGAGGTCCACGATCGCCGCCTTGCGGTCGGCCACCTCGAACACCTGGTGGGGACAGACCTCCGCGCACCGGCCGCAGCCGACGCAGGTTCCCCGGTCCAGTGCCAGCGTCGCCACGTTTTTCAGATATGCGAACCCTTCCATCGTGCCGTCCTATCCCGCGAATACCGTACCGGCCAGCCAGCCGGCGATGCCGACGGCCAGGGCGCCGGCCGCGACCGGCAGCGCGTACCGCATCTCCTTCTTCACCCCGGACCGGGAGGTGTACGGCGTGCTCCCGGTGAAGTTGAGGCCGTGGTAGGCGGCGATGGCCGGCAGCGCCAGAAACGAGAGGAGCGTCCCCGGCAGGCTCCAGGTCCCGCCGACAGCCAACCGCAGGAGCGCCGCCCAGAGAAGGCCGCAGAACGCCCCCTTGACGGCGAAGCTGCGGGTCGGCAGCCAGGGGAGCAGAAGCGGCACGGCGGAGGTGCCGGCGATGACGGCGCCGGTGCAGGCGACGGCGGGGAGCAGCACCGTCGCGAGATGCCAGCCGCCGGAAAGCCCGCCAATGAGCCCGAGGAGCAGCGCCACCGGGACCATGACCTTCGCCGCCGATACGAGCTCCACCGGGATCAGCACGAGCCGTTCCCGGGTCGTGAAGGTGAGCCGGCGCATCTCTGCCGTGGCGGTCATGTCGTTGTCGAGATACTGCGGCAGATCGGCGCACCGCACCGTGGCGAACCGGACGTCGAACCCGGTGCGCTCTCTCACCTCCACGGCACGCACCCCCGCCGCGCCCAGGAGCGGTAGGACCAGCCGCCGGTGCGCGACCAGTTCCGCCAGCCGGGTCTTTTCGATCCTCCGCACCAGCTCGCCGGTACCGAAGGTCCCCTTCCCCGCCGCGCACCAGACGTTGACCCCGTAGGTCTCCAGCACCAGGAGCCAGACGTCCCGTCCCGCCAGCGCCTGCCGCACCAGGTCGTAGCTCATCTTGTAGTTGGCGGTGACGACCACCGGTGCGTCCCGGTCCGGCTCGCCGACAACGTACAGCCCCGCCGGCACGATGTAGGTCATCCGGCCGATCCCCCAGCGGGCCTTCCAGGCGCCAGCCCGGTCGGCGAACGTAAGAGAGGTGGCGATCTCCGCCACCCGCCCGGCGGCGGTCTCCCGCCAGCGGAGAAAGCCGGGGACCCGTTCGTCCAGAGGTGGGCTTTTCGCCTGCACGCTCGGGCCGCAGCAGGGGGGCGCATCGGCGGCGGGGGCACAGCAGGCGTCTGCCTTTCGGGAGACGCGCCGCGCCGACCTGATCTTCAGCGGCTTCACGGGCCGGCCGCTCATCCCCGCCGACCCGCCAGATACGCCCCCACCGGACGGCGGGCGAAGTACCAGAAGACGCTCCCCTCCAAGAGAAGCGGCAGCAGGAAATAGAGCGCCGTCTCGGGAGAGAGGTTGATGGTCCCCTTCGTGGCCGCTGTGGTCGTGTTGTACGCCAGCTCCAGGAGCGACGTGGCGGCACAGGCGACGACAAGCGGACGCGCCCAGCTCATCTTATTGCGTATCATCGCCCACCCCGCCAGATACCCCGCGGAACGGGTCAAGTGCAGCGCCAGGAGGCCGAAGAGGACAAGCCCTTCCTCCACCCTCAGCGACATGCCGTGGCTCAGGTTCAGGAACAGGAAGAGCCCGTTCCCGAGAAGCCCCACTACGCCGAGGACGAGGCAGAGCGAGGTGAAGATGCCGAACCCCCTCGGCGGGTTCGTTACGTTTCCGGTCGCAGTCATCCGCATCCCTCCTTATTCCGTGCCGGCGCACCGGCCGAGCCGTCCCGCCAGGTCGTCGATGAACTGCCGCGCCGCCCGGCCGGAGCGCCGGCCGCTGTACCGGGACCAGAGGAGCGCCTCCCGGCGCAGGTCGTCCGGGGCGATCGGCAGGTCAAGCCGCTGTGCGTAGTGCGTGACGATGGCCAGGTACTCGTCCTGGTCCACCGAGAAAAAACCGAGGGAGAGCCCGAACCGGTCGGAGAGGGAGAGCTTCTCCGACACCGCCTCCTCCGGATGGATCTCCCCGCCCCCCACGTTGTCGGTCATCGGTTCCGGCATGAGGTGCCGGCGGTTGGAGGTGGCGTAGAGGAGCACGTTCTCCGGCCGCGCCTCGATCCCCCCCTCCAGGATCGTCTTCAGCCCCCGGTACGCCGTCTCCCCCTCGCCGAAGGAGAGGTCGTCGCAGAAGAGGATGAACCGGTACGGCAGCTCACGCAGCATGGCGGCAATGGCCGGCAGCCCCAGAAGGTCCCACCGCTGCACCTCCACGAGCCTTAAGCCCCGGCCGGCGAACCGCGGCAGAAGCCCCTTCACGCAGGACGACTTGCCGTTTCCCCGCTCCCCCCACAGAAGCACGTTGTTGGCGGACAGGCCGCCCACGAACTGCCGGGTGTTGCGCACCAGCTCGTCCTTGACGTCGTCGATCCCTACGAGATCGTCCAGCTCCACGTGGTGGGGATGACGGATCGGCACGAGCCGGCCGCCCCCCGTCCCCTCCCAGCGGAACGCGGTAAACGCGCGGCACTCATCCTCCGTCAGCGGCGCAGGCACGCCGGGCAGCAGCCGCTCCGCCCGGTCGAGGAGCCGCTCCAGCCGCGCGGCGATCGACTCCAGCGCCTCAGCCATGGGCCGCACCCCCCTTCTCCACTGACGCGGCGAGCGGGCACTTCCGTTCCCACGCCGTGTAGCCGTCGCCGGAGATGGCCCAAAACGCCTCGATCCTCCCGGCGTAGTAGGCGCGGTCGGCGCACTCCGCCTCCAGGGCGGCCAGGTACGGCGCGGAGACGCGCCCGTGCCGGTGCAGGAACCGGTAGAAGGCGGCGACACCGTCCAGGAAGCGGCCGAGCTCCCCGGCGTCCGGCTCCATGGTGGAGACGATGTACCAGGTGGCGGCGAACCGGCGCACGAGCCCCGGCTCCTCCCCCAACGGGTTGGCCTGCAGCCGGTCGATGACGAAGTCCCGCAGGAAGTAGTCGGCCCCGCCGGCAAGCGCTGTCGCCGCCTCCGGATCGGTGCCGCCGGCGAGGAGTTCCTCGTAGAACCGCATCAGAAGCGCCTTGCAGAGCCGGTCCACCTTGAGGTCATCGTCGAGGCTTCCCAGGGCAAAGTCCCGCGCCGTGAGGGCGGCGATGTCAAGTGTATCGCATGTATCAGTCTGTCCCACAGACTAACCTCCTAGATGAAAAATCCGCCACAGAGACACGGAGACACAGAGAGAATCAAAAAGACAAAGCAACAGGGATATTCAGGATAAAAAACTTACGAAAGGCTTTCACCATGATTTTCTGTTTTGGGTTTATCCTGAATATCCTGATTATCCTTGTGAAATAAAGCTCTTGGGTTTTCTCTGTGTCTCTGTGGCAGGTTTAGAACTCATTCCCTGATACGCGGATCGAGGGCGTCCCTGATCCCCTCCCCCACCAGGTTGTAGGCCAGCACGGTCACCAGGATCGCCAGCCCCGGATAGAGGGAGAGCCACCAGGCGAACTCGATGTAGTCCTTTCCCGAGGTGAGGATGTTCCCCCAGCTGGGGGTGGGTGGCTGTACCCCGATGCCGAGGAACGACAGGGCCGACTCGGTGAGGATCGCCCCCGCCACCCCCAGGCTGGCCGACACCAGCACCGGCGACAGGGCGTTGGGAAGGATATGGCGGAAGATGATCCGGGCGTCGGACGCCCCCAGCGCCCGGGCCGCCAGCACGAAGTCCCGCTCCCTGAGGGAGAGCACCTCGGCCCGCACGAGCCGCGCCACCCCCATCCAGCTGGTGAGGCCGATGACAGCCATGATGTTCCAGATGGACGGCTCCAGGATGGTGATCACCGCCAGGATCAGGAAGAAGGTGGGAAAGCAGAGCATGATGTCCACGAACCGCATCAGCAGGCTGTCCACCACGCCGCCGTAATAGCCGGCCAGGAGCCCCACCAGGGTGCCGACGGCGATGGAGATCCCCACCGCCACGAAGCCGACCTTGAGGGAGATGCGCGCCCCGTACACCACCCGGGTGAAGACGTCGCGCCCCAGCTCGTCGGTGCCGAACCAGTGGGCCGCCGACGGCGGCATCAGCACATGGTAGAGGTCGAGGGCGTCCGGTTTGCAGGGGGTGACGAACGGCGCAAAGAGCGACAGCAGAAACAGAAAGACGATGATCCCGCAGGCGGCCAGGGCGAGCCGGTTGCGCCGGAACTGTTTCCAGAAGACCTCGTGGAAATAGGAATCCTTCAGCATAGGCAGCCTCCGTCAGCCCCGCCCGTGGCGGATGCGGGGGTCGGCCAGGGCGTACCCCACGTCCGCCAGCAGGTTGCCGATCAGGGTCAGGCCGGCACCGATGACGAGTATCCCCATGACGAGCGGGTAGTCGCGCCCCATCACCCCCTGGTAGAACAGCTGCCCCATGCCGGGGATGGCGAAGATGGTCTCGAAGATGACACTGCCGCCGATGAGCCCCGGCAGGGAGAACCCGAGGAGGGTGATGAGCGGCAGGAGGGCGTTGCGGAAGGCGTGGCGCCAGATGACGACCCGTTCGGACAGCCCCTTGGCGCGGGCGGTGGTGATGTAGTCCTGGTTCAGCACCTCCAGCATGGTGGCGCGCATGTAGCGGGACATCCCCGCCAGGCTGCCGAAGGTGGCGATGGAGACCGGCAGGAGCAGGTGCTTCGCCAGGTCCCAGCTCCAGGCCAAGAGGCCGAGCCTGTCGCTCCCCAGGGAGTGAAGGCCGGAGACCGGCAGCCAGCCGAGCTGCACGCCGAACAGGTACATGAGCAAGAGCGCCAGCCAGAAGGTGGGGACGGCGAACCCGAGAAAGACGAAGACGGTGATGGCGCGATCGAGGCGGCTGTTGCGCCTCACCGCCGCCAGGACGCCGATGGGGATCGCCAGCCCCATCTCCAGGACCAGGGAGATGACATTGAGGGAGAGGGTCACCGGGATCCGCTCCCGGATCTTCTCGATGACCGGCCGTCCGTCCGGGGCGAAAGAGCGGCCGAAGTCGAGCTTCGCCATCCGCTTCAGCCAGGAGAGGTACTGCACGTACAGCGGCTTGTCGAGGCCGTAGAACTCCCGCATCCGCTCGCGCGCCGCGGCGGAGATCTTGGGGTTCAGGGAGGTCTGCATCTCCACCGGCTCGCCGGGGGCGAGATGGATCACCGTGAAGGTGACCAGTGAAATCCCCACGAGGAGCGGCACGAGCATGACCAGTCGTTTCAGGAGGTAGGTGATCATTGGTAGAGCTGGCCCTCCTTCGGCACGTACCAGCGGATGAAGTTGTAGTCGATCCCCGCCGGCGCCGGCCTGATGCCGTGGAACCGGGCGCTCACCACCGGCAGCTCGTCGGGCACATACAGGAAGGTGTAGGGCTGCTCCTTCGCCAGGATCTCCTGGATCCGCCAGTAGCAGCGGCGGCGCTTCCCCTGGTCGAAGGTGGTCCTCCCCTCCGCGATGAGCCGGTCCACCTCGCTGTTCTTGAAGCCGACGAAGTTGAGCTCCTTCGGCCCGGTCTTGCTGGAATCCCAGACGTCGTACAGATCCGGGTCCGGGGAGATGGTCCACCCCAGGACGAGCGCCTCGAAGTTGCCGGTGTCGACGAAGTTCTTCAGGAACGAGGCCCACTCCACCACCCGGATCTTCACGTCGATGCCGATCTGCTTCAGCCGCCACTGGATGATCTGGGCGGTCCGCAGCCGCTGGTCGTTCCCCTGGTTGGTGAGGATGGTGAACTGAAACGGCCGGCCGTTCTTCTCCATGATGCCGTCGCCGTTCCTCTGCCACCCCGCCTCGGCCAGCAACCGGACCGCCCGCGCCGGGTCGTAGTCGAAGTCGTGGATATGCGGGTCGTAGGCCCAGGTGCCGGGCTTGTACGGCCCGCGGGCCACCTGCCCCATCCCCAGGAGCACCCCCTGGACGATCTCCTTCTTGTCGATGGCGGAGGTCAACGCCTGCCGGACCCGCCGGTCGCTGAAGAGCGGGTTGCGCAGGTTGTAGCCGAGAAAGGTGTAGCCGGAGGCGGGATAGCGGAACTTGTTGAACCGGTCCAGGAACTCCCGGCTTGTCGTCTGACGGGCGTACTGCACCGGGGTGAGCCCCATCCTGTCCAGGCTGCCGGCCTTCAGCTCCATGTACATGGTGGAGCTGTCCGGGATGATCCGGTAGACGTAGCGGTCGATATAGGGGCGCCCCTCGTAGTAGTCGTGATAGGACTCCAGGACGAGCTTCTGCCCCGGGACCCACTCCTTGAACCGGTACGGCCCGGTGCCGACGGGGTGACGGGACAGGTCGGATTTCGTGATGTCCTTACCCTCAAGGAGGTGCGCGGGAAGAATGGCGTTGCCCCACGAGGCGAGGGCCGGGGCGAACGGCCTGGCGTAGGTGACGCGGAAGGTGTAGGGATCGGGCGCCTCCGCCGTCTTCACCTGCTTGAAGTCCCCCGAATAGGCGGTGGGGGTCTTGGGGTCGATGGTGACCCGGTAGGTGTACAGCACGTCCCGGGAGGTGAACTCCACCCCGTCCTGCCATTTCACCCCGCGGCGCAGGTGGAAGGTGATGGTGAGACCGTCGGGAGAGACGTCCCAGGAACGTGCCAGGTCACCCTCCAGCTTCAGGTTCTTGTCGTACCGGACGAGGCCGTTGTAGACGAGGCCGGCGATATCGAAGGAGGCGGAGTCGGTGGCAAGAAGCGGGATGAGGGTGGACGGTTCGCCGATGGAACCGACGACGATGGCGTCGCCGTAGGCGGGGGGGCCGGAGCTGCGGGAGATACGCCGTTCCTGCGGCTTGTCGCCGTTGCAGCCGGCGAGGATACAGCAGAAAAGCAGCGCTGCGAACCACCGGCCCGGCATTATTCGGCGGTCTCCGCCTTGATCTTCCGGATCTTCTCGGCGATATCCTTTCGGTCCGGCTCCAGCTTCAGGATCTGGCGGTACAGGGAGAGCGCACGCTTATAGTCGTGCCGGGCGGCAAGGGCGTCGGCCAGATGGTCCATGATCGTGGTGTCGTCGTTGATCAGAGCGTGGGATTTCTCCAGCGCCGCCACCGCATCGTCGTACCGTTTCAGCTTGTAGTAGACCCAGCCGAGGCTGTCCATAATCGCGCCGTCGTCGGGCCTGAGCGCTACCGCCTTCCTCAGGTATTTGAGCGCCTCGTCCAGATTGGTCCCCATCTCCGCATAGGTATAGCCGAGAAAGTTGAGCACCTGCGGGTCGTCCGGGGTGATGGCGAGCACCCGCTTCATCACGGCGATGGATTCGCTCCGTTTGCCCACCTTGTCGCAGAACACCCCGATCCGGAACAAAAGCGCCGGGTTGTCGGGAAAACGGCTCTCGACACCCCGCAGGACGGCAAGCCCTTCGGCGGCGCGATTGTTGGAATCGTACAGCCCCGCCAGATAGAAGTACAGCTCAAGCTTGTCCGGTTGCGCGGCGATCGCCTCGCGCAGTACGGCAACCCCCTTGTCCATCTCCCCCTTGTCACCGTAGAGATAGGCGATGTGACCACGGGCATCGACGTAGGTCGGCGCCGAATCGGGGATCTTTTCGTAGTACTCGATGGCCTTGTCCGGGTTCTCCATCTCTTCGTAGGTGGAACCGAGGTAGTACAGCACCTGCGCATCGTCCGGAATACCCTTGAGGAGGTCGGTGAACTCCCGGATCGCTTCGTCGTACCTGCCGAGTTCCAGGTAGAGCAGACCGATCTTCCGTCGGCTCTCGACGCCGCCGTACCCCTGATCCTGCAACTCCTTCAGGAGATCCAGCGCATCGTCGAGGCGCTGCTGCTGGATGTAGAGTCGCACGAGGTGCTGGGCGAGGCTGGGGTTGAACTGACCGTTGTCCAGCAGACCGCGAAACGTCTTGATGGCATCGTCGTACAGCCCCTGGCTCTCCTGTGCAACCCCCAAGTCGATATACCCCTGGTCGAAATCCGGCTTCAGCTCCACCGCCTTCTTGAAATAGCCGATCGCTTCCTTGTTCAGCTTCATCTGTTCGTACGTCTTGCCCAGGTAATAGTAACCGAGCGCGGAGTCGGGCCTGTTCTTGATCAGCTGCTTCAGGGTCTTGACCGCGTCCTCGTACTCGTACAGTTTCACCGCCGACAGGGTGAACATCAGGTAGGCGTCTTCCTTGGAAGGGTCGAGTTCGATCGCCTTCCTGAAATGGTCGAGCGCCTCCCTGTCGTGCTTCTGGGAAGCCAGGATGGTTCCCGCCAGAACGTGGGCCTCCCGGAAGTTCGGATCGTCCTTGAGCGCCTCCTCGCAGGCCGCAAGCGCTTCCTGCGGACGGTTCATCTTCAGGTAGTTCGCGGCAATGGCGTTATGGAGATAGGCGGAACCGGGATCGGCTTCCAGCGCGGCACGGAGCAGGATCAGCGCCTCGTCGTATTTCTCCTCCAGCGTTTTGAGACGCGCAAGGGAAAATATGTACAGCGCCCGGGAATTGATCAGCGCCGGGGAGGGCGCAACGACGGCGGGCTGCGGCACGTCGGGACCGGTCGTGGCGCAGCCCGTCATGAGCAACAGGGAAACGAGAAGAAGAACGGCGGATGGACGTCGCGTCATGTTCAATCACTCAAAAATAAATGTGCCGGCGGAGATCGCCGGCAGCGTGGGGCATATACGCCATCCGGCCATTACGGGACCGGATCGACAGCAGCCATAACCGGTAAAAAGTTACCATACTTCCCCGGGACCGTCAAATGATTATAATTGGCCGGACCGCCGCTTGCAGAGCAGCACCGTTATGGTACGTTTGTAACCGTAACAGCGGCTCATGAAGAGGTGACTATGGATCGTCTGGCAGTCGCATCACTGCTCAAAACGGCCGCTTATCCGGAACGGACCGGTTCGGTGCATCTGGTCCAGACCCACGTCTCCCTTCTCTTCATGACCGACGCATACGTCTACAAGGTCAAGAAGGCGGTGGACTTCGGCTTCCTCAACTTCTCGACCCTCGACCGGCGCCGGTTCTACTGCACCGAGGAGGTACGCCTCAACCGCAGGCTCTGCCCCGGCATGTACCTGGGAGTCGTTGAGGTGCGCGCATCGGGGAGCGGTGCATCGTTCCACGGCACCGGCAAGGTCGTCGACTATGCCGTCAAGATGAAACGGCTGCCGTCGGACCGGATGCTCGACCGGCTGCTTCGGCAGGGGAAGGTCACGGACGACGATATCCGCGTCATCGCCCGCGTCATTGCCGAGTTTCACCTGGCGGCGGAACAGAGCGACGTCATCAGCAGTTACGGCAGCGTGGAGGCCATCGCCCGGAACTGTAACGAGAATTTCCTGCAGACGGCGGTGTTCATACCGTCAACCATCGACCGGACGACCTACGCGCTGCTGCAGGAATGGACCGCGCGGTTCCTGGCGGAGCATGCGGCACTGTTCGAGTCCCGGGTACGCGAAGGGCGCATCCGCGACTGCGACGGCGACATCCACCTGGAAAACATCAGCCTGGCCGACCGGATCTGGATTTTCGACTGTATCGAATTCAACAACCGCTTCCGTTATTCCGATACTGCGGCAGACATCGCCTTCCTGCTCATGGACCTGGAATACGAGGGGGCGGACCGGTTCCTGAAGCCGTTTCTCGACGAATATGTAGCCGTCACCGAGGACGACGGCATCGCCCCCCTCCTGGAATTCTACAAGGTGTACCGCGCCATGGTGCGCGGCAAGGTGGAGAGCTTCCGGCTGAACGATCCCGACATCCCCGACACGGAAAAGGAGCTGGCCGCCGGTCGAGCAAGGCGCTATTTCCGGCTGGCACGGCGGTATGTACTCTCGCGACGCCTTGCACCCACCCTGTTCATTACCTGCGGGCTCACCGGCAGCGGCAAAAGCAGTCTGGCCCGCGAACTCGCCTTCGATCTCGGCATAAAGCGGTTCAGCTCCGACGACACCCGCAAGGAGCTTTCCGGCATCGCCCCCGGGGAACGTCACGACTCCCCGTATCACGAAGGGATATACGCACCCGGTATCACGGCATCGGTGTATGCCACGCTCCTCGACCGCGGCGAGGCGGCATTGGCGGCAGGACGAAGCGTGATCCTCGACGCGACGTTCCTCGACGCGACGCAACGCGCCGCCTGCCGGCGGCTGGCCGAAAGTTGCCGGGCCCAGTTCGTCATCCTGCAGACGACGGTGCCGGAGCCGGTCGCCCGGGAACGCCTGGACCGCCGATATGCGGACGAAAGCGAGGTGTCCGACGGCCGGTGGGAGATCTATCAGGAGCAGCGCAAGACGTTCGTCCCGGTCTCGCCGGGGGAAGGCACGGTGATTGCGCTCGACACCACCGGTCCGACGGCGGATGCCATACGGGAGATACTCGACCGCCTGGAGCTTATCTGATGTGGCAGACCATCACGACCTTCATCCTCGAACGCCTCCGCTTGAAAGAGTCATGGCTCATCTTCTTCGTCCTGGGGATCATCATGATGAACTACCCGTTCATCGATGTGTTCAACAAGGAGGCGACGATCGGGGGCATCCCCGTGCTGTACCTGTATTTCAATATCGGATGGCTCGTCTCCATCGTCATCATCTACCTGTTCAGGCTGGCCAGCAGTGCGGCTGACCGGAAGAAGGTCGAAGGCAGGCATCGTTGACTCTTCCCACCGGACTCGTCATAGGCGTGACCCTCCTCTACATCACGCTTTTGTTTGCGGTCGCCTATTACGCCTACCGGCAGAAACGGACCGGCCGGAGCATCATCGCCAATCCCACTGCATACTCCCTTTCCATCGCCGTCTACGCCACATCGTGGACCTTCTACGGCAGCGTCGGCATCGCTGCAACCAGCGGCATCGAATACCTCTTCACCTATCTGGGCCCGTCGCTCATCGCCTTTTCCTGGTGGTACCTGCTGCGCAAGATCGTGCGGATCTCCAAGGAAAACAACATCACCTCCATCGCCGACTTCATCAGCTCCCGCTACGGCAAGTCCCAATGGCTCGGCGCCCTGATCACCATCATCTCCATCCTCGGCATCATGCCGTACATCGCCCTGCAGCTGAAGGCGATCTCCACCACCTTCGGCATCATCACCGGTCAGCACGGGCCGTTGCTGGAGTTCAGCGCCATCAGTCACTACCCCTTCATCCAGCCCGGCTTTTTTGCCGCCCTGTTTCTCTCCATCTTCAGCGTCATCTTCGGCGCCCGGCAACTCGTTTCAAGCGAACGTCACGAAGGTCTCGTTGCCGCCGTAGTGGTGGAGACGGTCGTCAAGCTCGCAACGTTCCTCTGCGTCGGGATCTTCGTCACCTACGTCATGTTCGGCGGGATCAGCGACATCTTCACGCGGATGCTGGACACCAACCCCACCATCCTGTACCACCTGACCACCTTCGGAGGTCCGGGAGAGACCTCTTTCACGAAGGTCTTCACCTCGCTCTTCCTCTCCACCGGAGCGATCATGCTGCTCCCCCGGCAGTTCCACATCATGGTGATCGAGAACTCCGACGAGGAGCATATCCGGGACGCCATGTGGCGCTTCCCCGCCTACCTGTTCCTGATCAATCTGTTCGTCATGCCGATCGCACTCGGCGGCATCCTGACCACGGGCGGCACGGCCGGGGCCGACTATTTCGTCCTCACCCTCCCCCTCTCCGCGGGACATCGCTGGCTTGCGCTCATCACCTTTCTGGGGGGCTTCTCCGCGTCGGCGGGGATGGTGATGGTGGAATCGGTCGCCGTCGCCACCATGTTCCTGAACCACCTGTTCATGCCGGTCATCGTAAAACTCAAGCCCCGCTCCTGGTTTCCCGTCCTGCTGATCAACCTCAAGCGGTTCGGTATCTTCCTCGTCATCTTTCTCGGTTATTTCTACGATCAGGCGGTGGGAACGACCTACATGCTGGTGAACATGGGGCTCATCTCGTTTACCGCTGCGGCCCAGTTCGGCCCCGCCCTCCTCGGTGGGCTGTACTGGCGACGCGGTAACAAGCCCGGCGCCATCACGGGAATCCTCCTCGGGTTTCTCCTCTGGTTCTACACCCTGCTCATCCCCTCCTTCGTCAAATCGGGCTGGTGGCACTCGAGTCTCCTGGACAAGGGACCGTTCGGCATCGCATTCCTGAAGCCGACGGAACTGTTCGGCCTCGCCGGCCTGGACATCTGGAGTCATGCGCTTTTCTGGAGCCTGTTCTGTAACATCGGCGGATACCTGATCTGTTCCATCATCCTCGGCCAGAGTGAAAAGGAGAAGGAACAGGTCAAGAAGTTCGTCGACGTGTTCGAAACGACCGACTCCGGCGACGCCTGGGAGACCAAGCGGCTCTCGAAACCGATCACCATCGTGCAGTTTACCAACCTCATGTCGAAGTTCATCGGCGAGCCCCAGGCGTTCGCGGCCATCAGCGATTACATGGGAAACCGGGAGATCGACGACAAGGGAGGCGTCTCTGAATTCGAGCTCCCCAAGCTCAAGCGGTTCATCGAAAAGACCCTCGCCGGTTCCGTGGGGGCAGCTGCGGCCGGTGCAATCGTCGAGAGCTATCTGTCGGACCTGGGATCGAAGATGGAATCGGTCTACGATATCTTCAGCACCGTCCGGTCGTCCCTCGCCGAAAGCCGGGAAGCGCTCTACGTACGGCTGCGGGCCTCGGAGATCATGAACCGGTCCGTGGACCTGCAGATCATTATGGACGACCTGCTGGCCCTCATTCAGCAGGAATTCAAGTTCGACCTGACCATCATCCGTCTCACCGACCGGCACGGGGTCCTCACCGTCCAGGCCTACCGGGGGATTTCGGGGAGCTCCATCGCGGAGAAAGACTGGCAGCCGGAAATCGACACCTACATCGGCGAGGCATACCTTTCCAACCGTCCCCAGTTCATCAACGACACGAAATACATCACGAAACCTCGATCCCGGGAAATCATGGAGGCGGAAGGGATCAGGTCCTTTGCCCATATCCCCATCGCCAGCCAGGGGGAACAGCCGCTGGGAATCCTCTCCGTATTCTCCCGTTCCATCATCGGGCTCTTTACCGAGCCGTTCCTTAAACTCCTGTCCAGCCTTGCCGGCCAGCTCGCACAGGTCGTCAAGATCGAGGCGGAACAGGAGGCACGAGAGATGGAACGTCAGCAGAAGGAGGCCGCCCAGCTGGAAAACGCGCTGGTCACCCGCGATATGGAACTGGCCACGCAGATCCAGCTGTCGCTCCTGCCGGAGCGCCCCCCGACCATCGCCGGCATGCGGATCGCGTGCCGGTGCGTGACGGCGGCCCACGTGGGGGGAGACTACTACGACTTCTTCTCCCGCGACGAGAATGACCTGGAGGCCATCATCGCCGACGTCTCCGGCCACAGCGTCGGTGCGGCACTGATCATGGCCGAAACGCGCACCGCCCTCAGGGCCCAGCCCCATCCCGCAAAGAGCAGCAGCACGATCCTCGGAACCCTCAACGAACTTTTGTATCACGACCTGAGCCGGGCGGAGCTGTTCATCACCATGTTCTACCTGAAGTACAACGCCGAAACGGGGGTCGTCTCCTACGCGAGTGCCGGCCACAACCCGCCGCTTTTGCACCGGAAATCGGCAGGCGGATGCAGTGAGCTCGACGCGGAGGGGCTTATCCTCGGCGTCAAGCAGAACATCACGTTCGAGGAAAGGGAGGTCCGGCTGGAGACGGGTGATATGTTGCTGCTGTTCACAGACGGAATTGTCGAGGCGGAAAACGCATCCGGCGAGCTCTACGGTACGGGACGGCTCTGTATGGCGCTCGAGAAGCTCCAGGAATCCGATCCCGAGCAGGTCATCAACACCATCCTGGATGAGGTGATGCGGTTTTCCGGCGCCAACTCGTTCCAGGACGACGTGTCGCTGGTCATAATGAGGAAGGTGTAGCCACCAAGTCGTGCTACTATGTGATACAGATGTCTGACTGCGGGCTCACGGAACCACCGTGCGTACCGATACAATTCCATCAAAAGGAGTTCATGATGAATCTCGCCACGGAAAACAGGAACAACGTATTGACCCTGCATGTGAAGGAAGAACGGCTGGACGCCCATAATTCGGGAGACCTCAAGGCGGAGATGCTGAGGCTCTTCACGGAAGGAAACAAGAACGTCCTCGTCGACCTCAAGGAAGTCCGTTTCATCGACAGTTCGGGGCTGGGGGCGCTCGTATCCGGCTTCAAGAACGCCATATCCCAGCAGGGGAACCTGAAGCTCTCGTCACTGCAGCCCCAGGTCAAATCGATGTTCGAACTGACGAGACTTCACCGGGTGTTCGAGATCTATCCGTCCACCGAAGAAGCGCAGGAATCATTCTAGATCGTGAGGTGAGTATGGACAACAGTGCGCTCGAGGTGGATATCAAGGTCCCGAACAAGACCAGGTATCTGAGCCTCATCGGCAAGATCGGCGAAGACATAGCCAAAGAGCTCGACAGGTTCAAGGGCGACCGGGAAACGCTCGCCTATCACATCAACCTGGTCCTCACCGAGGCAATGACGAACGCCATCAAGCACGGCAGATCCGATGAACCTGATACCATGGTGCATATCGTCATCAACATCACTGAAGAAGAGATCGTTATCAAGGTGAAGGATTTCGGCCAGGGATTCGACATCAACGATGTCCCCCCCCCCAGCTTCGAAGGGCTCGAAGACCGGGGACGGGGGATCTTCCTCATCAGGTCGCTCATGGATACGGTCTGCTATATGAAGGGATGTAAAGGAAACATACTGATGATGGTCAAGAAACTCACCTGAGACCGCTCAGCGGCGTTTTGTGCACAGGCGCACCACCATCGCCACGCCGAGCAGTAACATGGGCAGGCTCAGTAGTTGCCCCATGGAGAATATGCCGAACAGGTATCCGATCTGCACGTCCGGCTGCCGGAAGAACTCGACGATGATACGGAACAGTCCGTAGAGTCCGATAAACGACCAGAATACGACTCCCGACGGCAGGGATCGGCGATGCAGCATCCAGAGAATCAGAAACAGGACTGGCCCTTCCAGAAACGCCTCGTAAAGCTGGGAGGGATGGCGCGGGAGAGGCCCACCGCCGGGAAACACAATCCCCCAGGGGACGTTCGTAATTCTGCCGTACAGTTCACCGTTGATGAAATTACCGATGCGTCCCAGACCGAGTCCAACCGGTGCAGCGAGAAAACAGACATCCGCCACCGCCCAGAAATCGAGTTTTTTCTTCCTCACATAATACCAGCCAGCCAGTATTCCGCCGGTCAGTCCACCGTGGAAAGACATTCCCCCTTCCCAAACGGCAAACAGTTTGAGCGGATGCATCATGTAGTAGGACAGGTTGTAGAACAGGATGTACCCTGTTCTCCCCCCCAGAATGATACCGATTGCCACGGTAAACACCAGATCCGCGACATCGTCCCGTGTCAACGGCAGGTCGCTGCGTCGAGCACCTGCCTGGATGATGAAATAGGCAACGGCAAAGCCGATGATATACATGAGACCGTACCAGCGCAATTCCAGGGGACCGAGCTTGAGAAAAACCGGATTGATATGGGGAAACTGCATGACTGCTCCTTCGCAGAGTTTATCGCTGAAACTTATCAACTTATACACCGACTGTCAATCGGCGCGCAATGCGGATGAACCGCCTGGCGTTCACCTGACCGACATGCGGCTTCGGAACCTATCCCGTCAACAACCGCACCAGTTGTGTCCCCGCAGGAAATTATAGATTAATGCATTTTTACCATTGACAGATACCATAGCCGAGCTAGAATAAAATCAAAGAATGATCTTTGAAAAATTGCTCTGGGCTACAGGTAAGCGTTCGTTGGGGAGCCTGACTATTAACGATACGAAGCCGGCCGGATGTCGCGCGGTGAGCAGACCCTCCTGAAGGGGGGGAGCCTGAAGCGCTTTCTGGGCGGATACTGGACAAAAGGTCAGATACTCTCAAGACCATACGGTACTCTGGAGCAGTTTTACTGGTGCCGACTGCCACGACCCGATCACAGGTTGCAAACATCCGTCAAGCGCGTAACAACCGCATGAAAAAGGGGCAGGATTCAGGAACCACCGCACGATCCGGTCACTACCGAGCGGATTGCACGACACCCTGACCCCCGCCACCGGCGGAGATGAAAAAAGGATGACGGTCGACACCAGCTGTAGCAGAAAAGCCCGGTACTTCGTACCGGGCTTTTTTCATCTGTGCCGAGCAGTGTATCCTACCGTAAAACACTCTCGGGAACCCCTGCTCTCCCGGCGGACGAAAGGAGGGCCTGGCATCTTTCCTCCATCCCCTTGATACTCGCTTCAAACGACTTTATTTGCTGATTAATCCCGAGATACTCCGACCGGGACATCTTGCTGGTATCGTTCAGACGCGCCTTCGTGTCGGCAAGCTGGTTGCGCGCGGAAGTCAGTTCGGTTCGCGCATAGACGATATCCTGCCGCCATGCATCTGCGGTTTTACCGCCGTACAGAGCCTCTTTCTTACCCTGCTGAGGTTCTTTCTTCGCCGGAGCCGGTGCCGTCGCCGACGCGGCGGGAGATGTTGCGGGCGCCCCATCCCCTGCTGGTGCCGGTTCGGCCTCCGGCGTAACGTCTTCATCCTGCAACCGCCTCACCTTCTTACGGTACTGCTTCGGGACCGATGAAAGGTCATCGGAAAAATGCATTGTCCCCTGGCTGTCCACCCAGGTAAAGGTTTCGGCGAAAACCCAGACCGGCATGACCACAAGAACCAGCGTCAGACTCAACCACTTCCACATAACCCACCCTCCCTTTCCGTCACGGATTCGGCAATCGCGTCACCACAGCCCCTTCTAACCAGGAGGCCAGGTGAGTTTCCTGCCGGCCAGCAGATGGAAATGGATATGAAATACCGACTGGCCGGCGCCGGCATTGTTGTTGTTGACGATCCTGAATCCTTCCTCCGCGATCCCCTTCGCGCGGGCGATCTCCGCCGCCGCCCGGTACACTGCGGCTAGCATCTCCCCGTCGCCGGGTCCCAGATCGAGGGCATTGACGACATGCTTACGCGGTATGATCAAAAGGTGCAGCGGCGCTACGGGGGCGATATCCTCGATCACCACCAGATGCTCGTTCTCCATCACGACCTTGGCCGGCAGCTTTCCCTCGATGATCCTGCAGAACAGACAGTCTTCCATTGACACCTCGCTCAGGCCGGCTCCGTTCCGGCGGATTTTTCCAGGCATATGAGGAATTCCCGGTTCCCCTTGGGACCAAGGATCGGCGATTCCACGACGCCGTGCACCGTGAGATGCAGCGTTTCCGCGAGTTCCCGGATGTTGTCGATCAC
Organism: Deltaproteobacteria bacterium; assembly: GCA_021779095.1. Lineage (GTDB taxonomy): Bacteria > Desulfobacterota > Desulfuromonadia > Geobacterales > JAJYBI01 > JAJYBI01. Next base: position 28,498 of record JAJYBI010000007.1, on the reverse strand, counting down.
CTGCCGGTGCAGGTCGGGATCGCGCACTACCCCACCCTTCCCCACCTGGCCGCGGCCGACCTCGAACTGCGGCTTTATGAGAGCAACTATCGTACCACCGGGCCGGATCAGACTGATGGTCGCCGGGAGCACCTTGTCCAGGGAGATGAACGACGCATCGATCACCGCCATATCGGGCACCGCGGCAAGCGACTCCGGCTGCAGATACCGGATATTGGTCTTCTCCAGATTCACCACCCGCTCGTCCTGGCGCAGCTTCCAGGCCAACTGGCCGTACCCCACGTCCACGGCGAACACCCGGACCGCCCCCCTCTGCAGCAGACAATCGGTGAACCCGCCGGTGGACGCCCCCACGTCTATGACCGTCAGGCCGGCCACGTCCAGGGCAAACGCCTCCAGTGCCTTCTCCAGCTTCTGCCCTCCCCTGCTCACGAAGGGTGAGACATCGCCCCTCAGCCGGATTTCCGCCTCCGCCGGCACCGTCGTGCCCGGCTTGTCCACCGGGCGGTCGGCCACCAGCACCGACCCGGCCATGATCAGGGCGCGGGCGTGCTCGCGGGAACGGGCAAGCCCCCTCTCGAACACGAGCCGGTCCAGCCGTTCCTTGGCCTTGAATGAAGGAGTATCTGCCTGATCGAATGTGTCCGTCATGGAGTTCTCAACAGCGGGGATTACCGGTAACGGCGCAGCAATAATACATCGTAATCACCCCGTTAACAACAGCTTTTGCACCAAGCGCCACGAAACGGCAGGCGGAAATTGACCTTGACGCTCCGCGGGTCATTGGCTATAATCCGGCTTCCAATGCCGAAGTGGCGAAATTGGTAGACGCAGCAGACTCAAAATCTGCCGTCCGCAAGGGCATGCCGGTTCGAGTCCGGCCTTCGGTACCAAACATCCTTACAACCTGTTGATTTATCGCAGGTAAATTTGACGCTCCAGAGACCCCCTAACCGACTGGTACAGTAATTGGTACAGTCAGGAGGGGGTTTTGTCATTCCGACTACTGCGGCGCGGGAGCCATTTCTATTGTCGTGTGTGGGTACCGCTGGACCTGCGAAAACTGATCGGACGCCGGGAACTAAAGAAGAGCCTACGGACCGACAACCGGCAGGAGGCGAAGACACAGGCAAGCCTGTTGACCGCAAAGGCTGAGCAATTCTTTCTGAGAGCGAGGGCGGGCGTTATGACCGACAGAGAGCTGGAGATACTGGCGGCGGAACTGATCGAAGAATTCACCGGGCGGATGGTTACCCACAAGAAAGACCGACTGGACGCTATCAGCTGGTTGATGTCCGAAAGCTGCACCGCCCTCCCCTCTGATATAGATATCATCGACGCCAGTCTCAAGACCCCGCGCACACCCGGCGACGTTGCCGCCGCTGCATCGTGGTACGCCGCCAAGATCGAAAAACTTGAACAAGAACTTTCCACCGAATTTTTCAGCCGCGGTACCCGCCTACTGGCAAGAATGATTGCAGCAAAGAAAGGGCTTGACGTTGAACTGCCTCCCGCCGACTGGTTCAATGAACCCGGCAGAGAGATACCCCGACTTTTCCAGCGTGAAATTGACGCCGAAGAAGTCGCACCCGCGGAGTTTGAGGAAAGCGAGTCATGGGATAAGCCAGCACCGCAGGAGTTCCACGACCTGTGTGTTGCCGTAATCAAGGCTCAGATAGACGCCTATCGCTATGAAGCCGAGCGGGTGCAGGGGAAAACGGATACTCAGCATCAACAGCGTATTGCGGCCAGGATCGAAGCGGCCAAGCCGCGCCCAAAACTGTCTGATTTGTGGAGAGAGTACCACCAAGAGAAAGTCACTCGTAAGAAATGGCGGGAGGGCACCCTTGCCAAGAACCGTGACGAGTACAACGAGGCGGTGGCAATCCTGGGGGACCGTGAGTTGTCGCAGTATGACGACCCCGACGCCTCAACACTGATCGAAGCAATGCAGAACCGGAAGAAGAAACCGCTCAGCGTGAAGAGCATCAACTTCCGATTGGAACTCCTTAGCAGTATGTTCAAGTTTGCCCTAGACAACGATGAAAGGTGGGTAGTAAAGCGTAACCCCTTCGCTAAAAAGCAGCTTGAGGACAATCGGGAAGAGCACGAGAAGCGAGACCCGTACGGCAAGGCTGAGATTGAAGGGATGTTCCGGGAGCTGAGTAAAATCAGGATACGGGTGGAGCCTGAAAAATTCTGGGTACCTCTGATTTGCTTGTACAGCGGGATGCGGGCAAACGAAGCCTGCCAGCTACGGGTTGACGACATCGAAACGGTTGACGGTGTACTGATATTCAACATCCGGCACCGGCCAGAGCTTAACCAAACGACGAAGAACGAGAAAAGCCGGACTTGCCCGGTGCACCCTACCCTGAAAAAGATCGGGTTCACCATATTCGTGGAGCAACAGAGAGAAGCCGGACAGGATCGGCTTTTCAGTAACCTGAAAATGTATCAGGGGAAGTGGCAGAACTCCCTTACCAAGTGGTACAACAGGACGCCCGAACCGAAGTTCACGAAGAACCCGAAACACAGCTTCCACAGCACACGGCACACGATGATTGACTGGTTCGTTCAACACGTCAACCTGTCCTTTACGAACCTGGACCTGTTGAAATCGCTCGTCGGCCACATGGATAAAAACGAGCTTGATCTGATGACAGCAAGAGGCGGTATCACCCGCGGGACTTACGCCAAACTGTACCCGTTCCAAAAGCAGTATGATTTCCTGCGCAAGCTCAACTATGATGTTGACCTGGAACTACTGAACCGGCGATGACGGTGCAGACATTTGGGGTATAAGAATCCGGCGATGACGGTGCAGACATTTGGGGTATAAGAATCCGGCGAAGGCGATCAAGCTGCATTGCAAAGGGGTGGGTGAAATGCCCACCCCTTCCGCCGGGGGCACTCAGTTGATGAAGGTCATCCCCGAACGTGACGTGTACCGGCTCATCAATGAAGTCGAAGCTGCCGGCGGACGAGCGGAAGGCGGACCCTGACGAAAAGGGTATCATTTCAATTGATACCCTTGGCGGAAAGCAGGAAATGAGCGCAAACCCGCCGAAATGGCGGGTTTGCCCAAAGGCCCGAAAACGGGACCTTTGGGTACAGGTTCAGGGCATTATATAGGTCGGAAATTTCCTTATCGCGGGTCTGGGATGGGGTAGGCGCGGCGGGGGTCTCGATCTCATTTCGACCCCGCCGCCACCCCTCCCCCGGTCAGGGTGGACAGGTGATCGGCGGCGGATGGCGGGTGGCGGAGAGTTTTTCACCGCGTGGTGGTTATTCGTTCAGGTGCCTGTACAGCGTATCACGGGAGATTTTCAGCGACCGGGCAATGCTGGCCTTTTTCTCTCCGGCTGCTACGCGGTCCCTGATCTCCTGAACCTTCTCCGGCGTTACCTCCTGCTTGCGCCCATGTTTCGAATACACGCCTTTAGCCTTCGCGACCGCGATACCTTCCCGTTGGCGCTCCTTGAGGATGGCGCGTTCGAACTCAGCTACGGCACCAAGTATCGTCAGCATAAGCCGCGATTCGGAATCCTCTTTACCAGCAACAAAGGTTCGGCCCTCCTTGTGGAAGGCCACCGAAGCGCCCTTGCCGTTGATCTCTTTTACGAGGTCCAGGAGGTCCACGACGTTGCGTGCAAGACGGTCCATGCTGTGAACGTGTACCGTGTCGCCGTGTGTCACGGCCTTAATCATGTTCGTCAACTCAGGTCGAACCCGATCCTTGCCGGAAACCTTGTCTTCGTACACAAGATCAAGTGATACGTCGACAAGCTGTCGGTTTGTATTCTGGTCAACTGAACTTACTCTGATGTATCCGATATGCCTTCCCATGACTCCCTCCCTGCCGAAAGTGTACGATTGAAGTCTAAGACATGCTAGGGAGTTTGTCAACCAGAAATATCACCCTTGAAATCATTACGTTTTTTCTGCGGGAAAAGTGTCAGATATACTGTACGCCAAGAGTGTACTTAAAGCATACAGTCATCAGCATTAATATTAAATTCAGGGGGAGCGGTATTGACTCAGAATTTACTGAAGAATAAAATATCGCCATCAATGCCAGAATTCCCCGCTACACTGTTTCCCCCTCATAGCGTCTAACAATTGAAAGGAGTTCGTATGTTGACCGATGAACAGATTGCCAAGGCCAAGATGGAAGTAGTTCTCAGAGATGCCCATCACGAGCACAACGACTGCATCAGAATGGCCTACGAATGGTTGGACGCACAGAAAAAGACGAAAACGAAAACGAAAGCGGCGCACCCGCTCAAACATATTATTGAGCGCTGGTGTGGTAGATACGTTTCACAAAGTGATGTAGAAATAGCTGCATATCTACACCCTCAGGTCGTAGGCAAATACCCATTTTACAACATCAGCACTAGACTAACGGAACCCTCGGCAAGACGGTTGGTTGGTATTGGAGAAGCATTCGCCCATTCTGACACTTACCGGAACAGACCCGACACCTACGCCGTCCGCGAATAGCACGCCACGCAGTAGACTTCTAAGGCCGTGACGACCTCCCGGCCCGTTTCATTACTCGCACTTGTTAACCGGTAACGTTCATGATATACGTTACCGGTTAACGTTTTCCAGGGGGTGATATGGCACTGAGTGGCAGCGAGCGGGTACGGAAATACCGGGAGAATTCGGAGAATGTGCGGCTGGACATGATCGTGTCGGCAGAGGTAAAGCGCCAGTTTACCGAGCTTCGGTACCGTTACCGGTTAACGAATGGTGCCCTTCTTCAACGGCTGATCGATGCAGCGGAACCTGGACGGTTGATCTCTGATGGAGTTGACGCCGATTACTTCCTGCAACAGGCCAGCGGGGATCGGTCACAGGCGTTGAAGCTGCTTCGTGACTGGGCGAATGAGAAGTGTCCTGGGTGCACTTCCCGGAAGGAAACCGACGACGCGGAGAAAACGCATTGGCGTACTTGGTACAACTCACAGCGGAAAACGATTGACCGGCGTACCAAGCAGAAATCAGCACGTAAGGTGAGGCACACATGAAGGTTTTCACAGATTTCGGTTGACAGATTTCGATTCCCATGGTATAATCGACCGTCGTTCGGAACGAACAGGTATAGGTGTTATATAAGATTAGCCTGTAGCCTATCCCCTCCCTTATGCCCCTATGTTGCACCCCTCCATGTTCCCACCACCATGATGATGCATCCCCTCTGATGCCTAACAAATAGCGAGAATGAAAAAGGCCGGTACCCCGTGAGGGATACCGGCCTTTTCGTTTTCCGCTGCTGATACTGTTACGCCTGTGGCGCCGGGCACTGGTCACAACCGACGCACAGCCCGGCGAGGGCGTTCAACGCCTGGACTGGGGACAGCCCCTCCAGAGCACCGGCTGGCAGGTTCTCCAGGTAGTTCTCGCACTTCTGACAGTCCATTGCAACACCTCCATGAAAGAATTTTGGTGATACTACCATAATCACTACAGCGTGTAAAGCCCTGTTTTTATTATGTATTTCTGCATTGCTATGTTGATCTGCATAGTTCACGACCAGGGAGGGAGGTCGTCCAGTTCCTGCTGATCGGGGAGCAGGTTGTCCCCCTCTTCGGTGGCATCTTCGTGTTCCTGATCTCCGAGCAGTTCGGCAAGTTCGGCGCTGTACTCCTCCAGCTCGTCCGCCGGGTCGTCGGTGGGCACTGCATCAATACCGCAGGTCTGCGGATTGTAGGCGCGGCGCTTGCGATATGCGGGCACCGCCTTGAAGCTGCGTTGGCTGGGCAGTATAACGCCACAATCCGGACAGCCGGTCCGGCAGTATTTCGAGGAACCGCAGAACGGGCAGACTGCACCGGTTTCGGTCCTGGGGACGGGGATATGGGATGGGGCTCTGTATCGGTGCTCTGTCATGCGAGAATCCTTTGTGTACATTGCAGGGGATGGGTAGGTATGGACCGGCGTGTGATCGACGGCCAGGGAGGCTGTCAGGAGGTCAGACGTAGGGTAACTGTCGAACGGATACCCCTTACCTGTGCACTGCGATCTCGTACCGGCTGAGACCGCGGAGCCGAAGCCAACTCTCCGCGATCTTGGTTGCAACGGTGGCTGTGGCCGCGGGGAGTCTGACGTTGCCTGCGACGGGCTGGCCGGTGGGGGTGTGAGCTGTGTATGTGATGCGGTGCAGGGGCATGTGATCTCCTGGAACGGCAAGAGCCGCCTTTATGGGGCGGCTCCTGGGGTTGGTGTGTGGGATGGTTGGCGACGGTTCAGGCCGGTCCTAGGCACTGGACCGTAACATCTTCGACGGTTCCCGGCAGTAGGCCGTTGAGCTTGCCGGCGCGCGCCATGGATGCGACCTTGCTGCAGGCGGAGTTGGGGTCCGCGGCCTCTACTGCTACGGCCCCGCTGGTGGAGCGGTTGTGGATGGTGGTCACGCGGTAATAGATCATGTATTTCATACTTGTTCCTCTTCGGTCGGTTCGACAGTAAAGTGTTCAACGTGGGCATAATCCCAGTCACCATAACTGCGGATAGTGAGGTCATAGTTGACACGATCAACTGCGGCCTGCATCGAAGTAGCAGGCACCACGATGGTGCCGGTAAAAGTGACCCCGTAGGTAGTGTGGACCTCATAACGGACGGTATGGTTATGCATGGGCGGGCTCCAGGGGGAGCAGGACAATCCGCCAGAGGCGGCCGTGAACATGCCTCATTTCGCAGATGAGGTAGCGGTTGCCGGCGGTGTCCTTCGTTTGCATGCCGGGGTCGATGCAGTCCATGTCCCCCTCCGCGTAGACCGTCAGGGGCGCTACAGGAGCGGGGTGGAAGGTGTGCCCGCTGAACGTCCGGTATTCGACCGGCGGGGCGGGTTCGGGTTGCGGGGTCGGGTCGAGCTGGGGGACAGGTTCGGGAGAGGCCGTGACCTGATCGGCTGATCGGTTGAGGATGTGGCTTATCACGTGATGCTCCTTGTTTTTGGTGAGGTTGGGGCCGGGAGGATCAATCCCGGCCCCATGCCATGGATGCCGGTATTACCCGACCGGCGACGGGGTAACACACCGGGAAGAGGCCGGTGTTACAGGCAGTAGGTGCAGCGCACGAGGTCCAAGACACAAGCCGTGAGAGTCAGGACCTCTTTGATCTCGTCCAGCTCGTCCTCGTCGATAGGGGTGCCGTCGATTTCTACGAAAGACTTGATCTCGGTGCAGGTTACGTCCTTGCGGACAGTGAGGTGTTTGGTTTTGGTTCGGGGGAGGCCGGCGGTGTCCTGCCCGGCCCACTTGCGGGTGATGTCGTCGCCGATAAAGGCCTTTGCTTCTTCGCGGGTGGTGGTCACTGGTGCACCTCCCGCGGGGCACGACGGGCGCGGGTTTCGGCTATCGCAATCAGCTCCTCTATCATGCCGAGGGCCAAGGAGACGGCCTCCTTGATGTCTTTTTCGATTTCGGGGCGGTCGCTGTATGCGTGAGTGATTTCCTTGATGCGGGTGATGGTGGGATGATTGTCGAGCATTGTGTACCTTTCGTGGTAACGGCCCTGCGAGGGCCATTACCCGCCCTGCGGGCGGTGGGTTAGTTGTAGTTTGTGTGAATTGATAAGTAGCCGATATTATTGAGGCGGTGTATTGGTACCCCCTACTGTAAGAGGACTAGAATGTATCGAGGGTGGCGCGGGTTTCGACCTCCTCCAGGAGTTGGCGAAGGTAGGGAAGCACGGCAGCATCCGTGTGCTGAACGCAAAGAGCGTTGACTTTGCGGACGATGTAGTCAAACGATCCTTCAAGGGTCGCAGGCTTCCGCTTTGCTCGCGGCGGTATCTCTCCTGCGGTCTGGGTGAACTGACTCCACCAAGCCTGCACTTTCCACCGCGCCTTGTTCGTGTCGGAACCGGGAACAAGGAACTGCACAGCGTCTGAGACATAGGACAACGCAATACTGCCGGGATTTTCGCCGGCCATAAATCGGCTCAAGGCTTCTCCCGCAACCTTGTCGGATAGTTGAGCTTCCACGCGGACGTAATCCAAGAACTCGTCATCCTGCCCCCGTAATTCGGCGGAATCGCCGGAGTACCGGTGCCTGCCAGACTCATAAATTGATATCCGGCGAGGTCTGGCACCGAAAGCGATGCTGCGGGCGTCTCCTGCAGCACGTCCATTGTGGATTTCTGATTTGCAATGCCCGCGGTATGCGTGGTCAGTGGTCAGACGGATCAAGAAGCCGAAGTCGAGCGTACAAATCCGGTCGTCAACATAGGTGTGAAACTCCGTAGGGCTGTAGTCGTACCGTGCGGCGATGGCCTTACAGATGCTGCGTATGTCGTCCTCACTCCAATCTAGTTGCACGTCCTCAAAGGCAGCTCCCTTAATCTCCACGCACACGGTGTCCCTGTTGGTGCTGGTGTACCCATCAAAGTACACGTTAATCAAGCCGCGCCACGTCTGAGCGGACCTGTACCGTCTGGCGGTAGCTCCTCTTGTGGAGGTGCAAGGGCGGAACTCGCCGGAATCAAGACCGAGGAGGTCAACAACTTGCCGGAACTCGCCGGGTAGTATTCGGGTGACTGACTTCTGATCCTCGTAGTAGACGCTGTAGGGGATATTTTTCAACGTTACCGATAGGGCATGTATGCCGTATTCCTGCTGTGTCGCGGGTGCCATATGTATTTTTCCTGCTGCATGTAGTCAACTCCATCCCTCTACCCCTTTATATACATTTGGTCAGACTAATATTATTAAGGGGTGCCGAAATAATTCGGCGTGGTGGTTATATGGTCGTCACAAGGAAGGGAGGTGTGCCTGAACTCCCAAGATCGGTCGCGCCTGGATGAGCTGCGGAAGATGGCAGGGACCGCGCCTTGTCAGTTAAATTCGTAGTATTCATATAATTGCATGCTATGGATGTGGTGGTGAGCATACGGCGCGGGGTGAGTGTATTATCCCCTGTCAGACGGAGGATAAAACGCGAGGATGCGGGAATGGTGGGATGGGGCGGGGATGGGGAATCCCCTCTTGCGGTCGGGTAATATCAGGTTGAAATTCGGTACAGTAAGTGGTACAGTCAGACCACGAAAACGGCCATTCGGTGGCGGGATTTTCTGGGCACTAAAGGACGTTATTTCAAAAGGTTACCGGATTTTTGGTTTAGAGTCCGGCCTTCGGTACCAGCAAATGACGTACAAAGGGCCCCTGAGAGATCAGGGGCCCTTCTCGTTCAGACACCTCGCATGTTCATTGTCAAACGTTTCACCCGACCTGTCGACTGACCGACGAGAACCACGAAACCAGCGAAAGGAGCCCCATGGACAAGGCCGTACTGCTGCAGCAGATCATCGCCCGGCTCACCCACGACCTGGATGTGCTGTTCGGTGCAGCACGCACTGCCCACGAGGCGGCAACCCACGAGGAAAACATCCCGGACAACAAGTACGACACCCTGGCCCTCGAAGCGTCATACGTGGCCCAGGGGCAGGCAAACCGTGCCCAGGAGCTCCGCCGGTCCCTGGAGCTGTACCGGCAGCTTGATGTCCGGAACTGCGGCGGCACTATCCGACTGGGTGCGCAGGTAACCCTGGAGGACGGCGACGGTGCGACGAAGACGGTATTCATCGGCCCCGCGGAAGGGGGGCTGAAGATCGGTTTCGACGGCCGCGAGATCATGGTGATCACCTCCGCCTCCCCCCTGGGGAGGGAACTGATCGGCAGGTCCGTGAACGACGCGGTCGAAGTGGAAACGGGTGCAGGCATCACTGAATACACGATTGTCGAGGTGCTGTGAATCGGCATCACGATGGGAGCACGAGCTACGAAAGGATTACCCATGAATGGAACTGACCTGAAACAATCCCTCGGCGCTAAGCCGCTCATGTTTCCGACTCCCGTCCTGATGGTCGGATCGTACGACGAGAACGACAGGCCGAACCTGATGAACGCCGCATGGGGGGGAATCTGCTGTTCCCAGCCCCCGTGCGTGGCCGTCTCCCTGCGGGCGTCGCGTCATACCTACGGGAACATCGTGGCACGCAACGCCTTCACGGTGGGGATCGCCTGCGAGGAGCGGATGGCGGAGGCGGATTACGCCGGCATGGTCTCGGGTCGGGATGTGGACAAGTTCGCCGCAACGGGGCTGACCGCCGTCAGGAGCGAACTGGTGGACGCACCTTTTGCCGCGGAATTCCCGGTGGTACTTGAATGCCGCCTGCTGCAGGTGGTGGAACTCGGCGTCCATCACCAGTTCATCGGTGAGATCCTCGACGTGAAGGCGGATCGTAACGTGCTGGATGACGACGGACTTCCCGACATCATGCGGATCAGGCCGCTCGCCTACGATCCCGCCCACAAAGGGTATCACGGCATCACTCCGCTCCTGGGCACGGCGTTTTCCGTAGGAAAGGGAATCGCGGGGTAAGCAGCCATCCCTTTCTCCACGGGAATCGACTCCGCCGGGAAACGGGTCACCTCTTCTTTCGGCAGGCGACGAAATACCAGATGGAGAAGAGTGAACTGCCGAGGGCGATAAAGAGAAGGTACGGTACCGCGACGGTGATCCGGTCGTCGACGATGAGCCGGTGGATACCGGGGACAAGGGAAGGGAAACAGCCGATCGCCGCGAGACAGAGGGCGAAGATGAGCGTGGCAATGGAGGTGACCACGTGCCACCGGGTGTAGAACCGCTCGTCGAACCTGCCCATGACCCGCCTCCGCCCCTGGTGCGGACGCCCACTCCGCCCGCACCGCCTGATCTTTCCGTCAGGACTTCACGGTTTCCCGTGCTTCGGTCCGCGCCCGGAGCCCCTTCGTCACCCCCAGCAGCATCAGAATGGCGGGGAGTGCCTGGGCAACGATGATCAGGGCACAGAAACCGAGGAATAGCCAGACAAAGATACCGCTGTTGTCGGTCCGCTCCGCCGAAGCGGCGAACGCCGTGGCGGGCGTGATGATGCCGATAATGGTTGCCAGTGCTTTCATGACGTCCTCCTCGTCTACCGTAGTGTGTTCAGCCGCGTTAGAAACAGGCAAGATGAGATTCAGTTTTCCGAAGCAGCCTTTTCTCCTTTCGTGGTAGTGAGCCCCTTGATCATCCCGGTCAATAGCATGACGGCGGGAACGACCCGCCTTGTTAGCCCTTTGCCTTTGGATAGAGCATCGGCCGTGCCATGAACCGCACCCATCCGCACCTCGCACACAACCTGTTGTTTTAGTTTAACAATCCCTTCATCACAAATGAATCCGACCGAAACAACCACGCATCTATCCGGATGAAACGTATAGTACGGATATACACCGTCTGCTGAGGCAATGCCGTCTACCGCACCGGTCGGAGCGCTTTTGCATGGGCACGTTGCGTTTGTGCAGGGTGTATGTTTCCGGACTACAGGCGATGCACGCCAGTGAATATGCGCATCGAGCGTATTACCGTCGGCATGCCGGACACCGCGGCCGGCACCCCGCATCGGACATTCCGCCTGCCAATGCGCGGAAATCGGCTATACTGGGTGGTATACGGACAGGGGGCAAACTGCAGCGGCATGAACATACCGTCAGGGAGGGGATCATGAACCTGGAAATGCATGCCATTCCCATCGAGTATCCCGAAGGGGCCAACATCATCCTCGGCCAGACCCATTTCATCAAGAGCGCCGAGGACCTGTACGAAATCATCGTCACCACGGTACCGGGGGCACGCTTCGGGGTCGCCTTCACCGAGGCCTCCGGCCCCTGCCTCATCCGGACAGAGGGGAATGACGACGAACTGATCACGGGGTGTGTCACCGTGCTGCAGGCGATCGGCGCCGGACACCTCTTCTGCATCCTGCTGAAAAACGCCTACCCCATCAACATCCTCAACCAGGTGAAGAACTGTCCCGAGGTCTGCCGGATCTTCTGCGCCACCGCCAACCCGCTCCAGGTGGTCGTCGCCTCCACCCTGCAGGGGTGGGGGGTCGTCGGCGTCATCGACGGACGCCCACCCAGGGGTGTGGAAACGGATGCTGACCGGCAGGAGCGGCGGGAACTGCTGCGCCGGATCGGCTACAAACGGTAACGCACAGCCCCGCACGCGAAGGGGCCGGCGGATCGCTCTGCCGGCCCCTTTCTGCGCCCGCTGTCCTACCGGTCATGGCCACCTTCATGGCCACCTTCATGGCCACCTTCATGGCCACCTTCATGGCCACCTTCGAAGTGACCGCCACCCTCGAAGTGTCTTCCGTCGAAGTGACCACCCCGGAATCCTCCCTCATGGCCTCCAAACCAGACACTGCCTGAAACATACGGCCAGCCGCCCGGGTACGGCCCGTAGTCATAATACGGGTATCCATTGTACGGATAGTAACTGCCGTAATAGGGAGAAGAGCCGTACGGATAATCGTAGGGATCGCCGTAGTAGACACAGCCGGACAGGGACGTCAGCGCCAGCAGCACCACAATCACCATCAGTATCCTGCGGATCATGACCACCCCTCCTTTCTTCGAAGGTGCGTGAAAAACCTGATCCTTCTTTTTCAGTATATCACGGACGGTCTGGTGTCGTGGATACCGGGCGGGATGCACAGGGGAAGAATCGCGAACGGACAGGTCAGGGAAAATACTTCTCCAGCCCCAGGTGGTCGTGCAGCATCCGGAAGCTCTCCCGGTCCATCCCCGCACAGAGCCGCAGGTAGTGGTACCCCTCGAAGGGGAGTGCGTACCGCTCCAGCCCCGGCTCGGTGCAGACGGCACATTCCGGGTAGTCGCCGACACCACGGCGAAACCGGCTGGCAACGGCAGATCGGATCAACTCCTCTAGCGGGGTTTCACGGACATTACCCAGCGGTGCCTTGATGAGGGGACAGGGAAACAGCTCGCCGCTGCTCCGGACGAAGAAGTAGTTGAACCCGGCGGAGCAGGGCTTGTCCATCCGCCCCGTCTCCAGATACCGCAAGAGCTCGTCACGGAAGTAGCTCCAGCGGAACCGGTCGGAACGGTAGAACGCCTTGAGCTTCTCCAGCTCCGCCGCCGACAGGGCCAGGCTGTCGTCCAGGGCCAGGTTGTCGTAGCGGTTGGCGGTGACGATGTAGGGGGAGATGATGGTGAAGAGCCGCTGCTCGTCCGCGTAGCGGCAGACCGCGTCCAGTTCGTCGATGTTGTAACGGGTGACGGTGGTCTTGATGCCGGGGACCAGGCTCGGATGCTTTTCCCGCAGCCGGTTCAGCCCCTGGATGGTCGCGTTCAGCCGCTCCCAGCCGCCGGGGACGTTCCGGATACGGTCGTGCACCGCCCCCACCGCGTCCATCCCGCAGGCGAAAACGAGGGCGATCCCCGCCTCCTCCAGCGGCCCGACGATCTCCCCCACGCCGCGCAGGACCTTGTCCGTGAGGATGCCGTTGGTGGTGATGGCTATGGAACGCAACCGCGGAAGGGCGGTCCGCTTCAGCTCCCCCACCCCATGAAGCAGTTCCACCAGGTCGTCCCGCAGGAACGGCTCCCCTCCGGTGACATCCAGTTCCTTCAACCCGGACAGGACCGGCGAGGAGAGAAGCTCCAGCCACTGACGGGCATCCAGCTCCGGCCGGTCGGATGGCAGCCGCCAGATGTTGCACATGACGCAGCGGGCGATGCAGCGGGTAGTCACCTCGATGCTGAGCGCCTCGGGACGGCCCGGTCTGCCGGTGGCCTTCAGCCAGCGGTACCGGAGCGCCCGGCCGGCGAGACGGAGGAGCATGTGGTGTCGGTCCATGGAAAATCCTTCGGATGCGTCGACGAAAAAGGGCCCCCGCGTCCGGGAGCCCTATCCTTCGGGACTAAATGATCTTGCTGAGCTGGTACTCGATGATCCCTTCCGCCCCCAGCTTCATCAGCTCGGGGACGATCTGCCGCACGTCCTTCTCGTGGAGGACACTCTCGATGGAAACCCAGTCCGAACTGTACAGGTGGGAGACCGTCGGGGCCTTCTGGCTCGGGAGCACCCGGGTAATCGCCTCCACCCGGTCGGCCGGGGCGTTCATCTTGAGCCCCACCATCCCCTCGGCGGCGAGGGTGGACTTCAGGAGCGTGGCGATCTGCATGATCTTCTCACGCTTCCAGGGGTCCTCCCAGGCGGCCTTGTTGGCGATCATGACCGGAACCGACTCCATCAGGTCGCAGACGATCCGCAGGCCGTTCGCCCGGATGGTGGAACCGGTCTCGGTGACCTCGACGATGGCGTCGCACAGCCCGTCCACCACCTTCGCCTCCGTCGCCCCCCAGGAGAACTCCACCGTCACCGGGATGTTCCGCTCGGCGAAGTACCTTTTCGTGAACCCCACGAGCTCCGTGGAGATAGTGGCGCCGTGCAGGTCCTCCGGCCTCTGTACCGTGGAATCCTGTCCCACCACGAGCACCCAGCGGGCGGGCCGGCGGGAGACCTTGGAGTAGACCATGTCGCAGACCTCGACGACATCCGACTCGTTCTCCCGGACCCAGTCGCGGCCGGCGATTCCCACGTCGATGGTGCCCCGCTCCACGTACCGCCCCATCTCCTGGGGACGGATCAGCTTGCAGTTCATCTCGGCGTCGTCGATGGTGGGAAAGTAGCTGCGTGACGACAGGGTGATGTTCCACCCCGCCTTCTTGAACAGCTCCACCGTGGCATTTTCCAGGCTCCCCTTGGGGATGCCGAATTTCAGCAGGTTTGACATGATGACCTCTCGATAATTGGCCACAGAGACACAGAGACTCGGAGAAAGACCGCAACCTCCAGAGGTTATGTTTCTCTCCGTGTCTCTGTGGCGGATTTTAAGATTTTTTATAGACCTGGCTCGGATCGAACAGCGGGTTCGAATGCTCCACCCACTGGCCGTCCTCCCACTTCACGTAGAAACAGCTCCGGTTCCCCGTATGACAGGCGGCGGGACCGTTCTGCTTCACCTTGATGACCACGGAATCGGCATCGCAATCGGTGAGCACCTCCATCACCTCCTGGGTATTCCCCGACTCCTCACCCTTCATCCAGTACTTGTTGCGGGTCCGGCTGAAAAACCAGGTCTTGCCGCTCTCAAGCGTCAGGTTCAGGGTCTTCTCGTCCATGAACGCCACCATGAGCACCTCACCGCTTTCATGGTCCTGGATGATAGCGGGGATCAGCCCCCCCATCTTCTGAAAATCGATCGTGATCATCTGCATCTGCCCCTTTCATGAACGGTAAGTCGGTAACCGTGTTTAAATACCTCGTCCGGCACTGCCGTGTCAATGCTTTCCGGACCCTGCCCACCATGCCCGCTGGCAATCCCGGAACGACATGGTATCGTGTAGAGAAAGCACAGGCATCAAAGGGGGGAAAAAATGAAAGTCGAATGGAAGAAGGGGTACGCCATCGGGGTCGAGGAGATCGACGGCCAGCACCAGGAGCTGTTCGCAAGACTGAACGCCCTGCTGGAGGGAGAGGAGAACGGCAGGGGGGAGAAGGAGCTGCTGGCGACCCTTGCGTTCCTCGACGACTACACGAAACGCCACTTCGCCGCGGAAGAGAGCCTGCAGCGCCGGTTCGCATACCCCCACTACGAGATGCACGCCGCCGAGCACCGGCACTTCCTCCGGACCCTGGCGGAACTCCACGAGCGGATTGCAACGAGCGGTCCGACGGCGCAGAACGTGAAACTCGCCTGCCACTCTCTGGAGAGCTGGCTCATCACCCACATCTGCACGATCGACCGTCCGCTGGGGGAATTCATCAACCGGAACCGGAACCAGGAGTGGGAGAAGTGGCTCCGGTCCCAGTTCTGACCGGCTACCTTGCCGCCCCCGGGCCGAACACCGTCTGCAGCAGTTCCGTCACCCGCGCCGCCGGGTCGGTGCGAATTCGCTTCTCTTCCTGCCCCACCATGGTGAACAGCCCGTCCAGCGCCTTGTTCGTGATGTACCGGTCAAGGTCGAGGTCGTCGGCATTCACGAACGGCACGACGGCGGCCTTCCCCGCCATTTCCTTGTAGGCCCGGGCCACTCCCACCTCGTCCATCCGCGCCGCCACCACCGGCCGGAACGCGTCGAAAATCCGGGACCGGGTCTTTTTCTCGAAATAGGCCGTGGCAGCAGTATCGCCGCCGTAAAGAATACCCTTGGCGTCCTCGAAGGTCATCTCCTTCAGGGCGTCGACGAAGAACGTTGCCGCCATCGGCGCCGCCTGCTCCGCCGCCCGGTTCATACTCACCACGAATGCGTCCACCTGACGCTGGAAACCGATCCGGCCGAGGAATTCGGCGGCACCGCGGATCTTTTCCGGCAGGAGGATCCGGACCGCACCGTTGCCGTTGAAACCGTCCGGACGGGACAGACTCTTCACCGCCCGATCGGTGCCGATGGAGAGCGCCTCCTTGAGGCCGCGGACGACCGTCGTGTCGTCGGCCGTCTCACCGGAGGCGGCGGGCTTGCGCACCGTGTCCAGCAGATCGCCCCAGAAACCGGCGTGGCAGACTGATGCGGTCGCCGCAATCAGGGCGAGAACGACAACCGTACGTCTCATAACCCACCTCCCGTCAGTTGCGGTGTGCGGCATCCACCTCTTTCATGATCTCGGCGGTCAGGTCTACCGGCTCACGATCCTTGCCGCTGTAGATAACCCCTTCCGTGGCGCTGATCAGCGCGTACCCGTGGGTCTTACCGTATTTCTTCACCACCGCGGCGATCTCATCCAGGAATTTCTTGGTACTGGCCTGTTCGCTGTCGCGCATCGCCTTTTCCGACTTCGCCATCTGTTCGCGGTAGGCGTTCACCCCCTTCTCCAGCTCCTTGACCTTGGCATCCCGCTGCGCCTTCGTCATCTCACGCGCCTTTTGGTCCAGCTCCCCCTTCTGCTTCTCGAGCCTCTTCGCCTTCGCTTCCAGCTCCTTGCGCAGTTTGTCGAACTTGACCTTCAGGCCGGCGAGGATCTTCTTGCCCGAGACGCTTTCGGAACCGATCTTACGGATATCGACGACTCCGAGCTTTACCGGTACAGCGGTCGCCGGTGCAGTGACTGCCGGGGCGGTAGCCTTCGCAGGTGCCGCGTCTTCGGCATGGAGCGGGGCAACGGATAACAGCAACGCCGCGGCAGCAGCGGCAACAGAAACAGGTCTGATCAGCATGAAATTCTCCTTGAAGACTAGGTAGTGGTCTGTACGCGGGCCTCAAGCCCGGTATTCTACGACAGCAGTTCCTCTTTCACGGCCTCGTCGATGAGACTTTCCTCGATGGCCTCCCGCGCCCACAGCACACGGTGCAGCACGAGCACGCGCGCCGCCCCTTCCGCTACGGCCGGGACCGGGCTCCAGAGGGCATTGCGGATGGAGCGCAGCTCCCGCTCGTCGGCGGACTTGCCGGCCGCCAGCTCCCGGCAGCGGCTGCAGAGAAGCGCCAGGGTGTCTTCCTCCGGTTCGCGGTCGGGACGGCTGTCCCACGGCCGCAGGTCGTCCTTACCCTCGCACCATTCGCAGCGAAACGTCGCGCGTTTGGCCAGCGACTTCCCGAAGGACTGGATCCGGTCGAGCCGTTCCCGGTGTGCGTCGAACCCCCTGGCCATTGCCTAGTCCCGGCGCTGGCCGAACAGCCGCAGCAGCATGAGGAAGAGGTTGATGAAATCCAGATAGAGGGTCAGCGCCCCCAGCACCGCCGCCCGGGACTCGCCGTCGCGATCGGCGAACTGCATCCGGGCAAGCATCTTGATCTTCTGGGTATCGTAGGCGGTGAGCCCCACGAACACGAGGACGCCGCAGCAGGAGACCACCCACGACACCGCAGGGCTCTTGAGGAAGATGTTCACGACCGAGGCGATGATGATCCCCACGAGCCCCATGAACAGGAAGCTGCCCCACGATGTCAGGTCGCGCTGGGTAACGCGGCCGTAGACGGTCATGGCGCCGAACGTCCCGGCGGTAACGAAGAATGTCGAGGAGATGGACGCACCGGTATAGACGAGGAAGATGGAGGCCATGGTGGCACCGTTCAGGGCGGCGTAGACGAGGAACATGAGGATCGCCGTGGCGCCGCTCAGCCGGTTGATGGCCGCGGAAAGCGCCACCACCATCCCCAGTTCGCCGATCACCAGCCCGAAAAACACCATCCGGTTGCCGAATATGAACCGCAGCAGCTCGGGCGACGATATGACGAACAGCGATACGATAGCCGTCAGCATCAGGCCGGTGGCCATCCAGCCGTACACGCGACGCACGACGTCGTTCTGGATAACAAGTGCCTGCTCTCTCTGTCCAGCCCAGGGTTGTTCCATGTTTCTTCTCCTTCTTTTATTTGATCGGGTTTCGCCGTACCGCCCACAGTTCCGGTACGGCCACCGCCTACCATATCACAGATTGAATAAAAAACCACCTGCCGATGCGGCACCGGCGGAAACCGGAACGGGAAGACCGAGCAGTCAGGTCAGGACAATTCCAATTGAATGGGGGAACGGTTCCGACAGGGGGGTGAGACACAACGGCCTAGCGGGTCCGGGCCTTGTGGCGGTACATGTTCTCGTCGGCCAGTCTCACCGCCTCCAGCAGCTCGCCGCCGTCGTTCGCCGTGGCGTGGCCGAGGGAGAGCGATACGACAGCCCCCCCCTCCGCATTCAGGTCATCCAGACACTTGAGAATCCGCTCCACTGCGGCGGCGGCGATATCCTCACCGGCCTCCTGCAGGATGACGGCATATTCGTCACCGCCGATCCTCGCCACCACATCGTCGCCGCGGATCGCGTGACGGAGGGCGGAGGCGGCCCTGCAGATCACCGCATCGCCGACACCGTGACCCTGCGTGTCGTTCACCACCTTGAGGCCGTCCACATCGGCGACGATGATGCTCACCGGAAAACGGCGACCGTTGCCGAGCCGCTCCAGTTCCGCGTCGAAACAGCCCCGGTTCTGCAGGCCGGTAAGCGCATCGTGGGTGCTCATGTACAAAAGCTCCTGCCGGGCGCGCGCCAGGCTCTCCACCATGGTGTTGAACGCATCGGAGAACTCCCCCATGAAGTCGACCCGCTGCCCCAGGTCCCCCTGGGCGATCTGCTTGGCCTGCCAGGTCAGGTGACGCAGGCTCGCGTGCAGCGCCTTGAGGCTCCCCACCAGCGGCCCGCCGGAAACGGGGATCGGCGCCGACAGATCGCCGTTGGAGATGTTCACGGCCAGCCGGAGCACCGCCCCGAAATGGTCGTGCATGGCGCGCAGTTCTTCCTCGTACTCGCACCCATCCGGGATGTCCCGGGGTATCCGCCCGGCAGCGAACTCCGCCAGTATCCCCCTGACCCGCTCATCCATGGTCATTACTCCGCTTCGGCCTGGGCAACGAACCGGCAGACGCGGTCGCCGGTACACCAGCAGTCGACTTCCCTCACCTGGAACTTCCTGCCGGTGTACCCCTCGAACAGGGCCGCGATGAACCCTTCATCGTAGGAACAGATCTCGTGGCCGTCTACCGGCAGGCCGGAACAGTCAAGATCCTCCGCCACGGTCAGAACGATCCGGCCGGCCTCCAGATCGGCCTCCTCGATGCGGAGTATGCCGATCTGCAGCTCCCGGAGGAGCGACTGTACCACCCCCAGGAACTCGCCGAAATCGGCCGGCTCCCCCACCAGGTTCCGGTAGAAATGCCGGCCGGCAAGGAATCCCGCCCTGTAGAAGAGGGTATCGGCCGCCTCCGTCCCGTACTCCTGCTCGACGACGTCCCGGAAGCAGAACTGCATGAGACGGTACACCTCGAGCCGCGCGGCGGTCCCGAGGTGGGGTCGTCCCCCCTGGATATCCCCGATAAGGTCCCAGGAAAATTCATATCTGCGCTCCGCCGTCATAGTGCATCCCCTGCATCACTCATCGCGCCATCCATGCACATCTTCAGTAATCCCGGAATATTGACCCGAAGTATCGGAACGTGTCACTCCGGGAATTGCCACGGAAGCCGCTCCTTAATGAATCACTGTATAACTGCTCCCGGCACGTGCGTCAAGACTCAGGTTCCGAATAAAGAGATCGGTTGACCGCTACGCAGTGAATGCAGTCAAAAAAAGAGGGGCGGTCTCCCACCCCTCCCTCGTCACGGCACCCATCCGTCCGTTCCGTGCCTGCACACGCCTGCACGCACCACGGCCGGCATTGCCGGCAAACACAGTCACCTGCACGCGCCGCCGCTTTTACCGTGAGCGGAATTCACGTATCACACCTGCCCATCGATGACCTGCCTGATCTTCGCCAGGAGCTGGTACGGCACCAGCGGCTTCTGGAGGAAATGGAGTCCCTCGTCCTGCACCCCGCGGCTGTCGATGATCTCGGCGGTGTAGCCGCTGGTGAAGATGACCTTCACCCCGCTGCGCAGCTGCCTGATCTCGTCGTACACCTGCCGGCCGTTCTTCTTCGGCATGATGACGTCGAGGATCAGGAGGTCCACCTCGTCCCGGTGCTGCCGGAACCTCGCCACCCCGTCCGCCCCGTCCACCGCCTCGATGACCCGGTAGCCGTATTCGGTGAGGATGCGGCCGACGAGAGTCCTGACGTCGCGGTTGTCCTCGACGACGAGGATGGTCTCGCTCCCCCGGACCTGCGGCGCGGCGGCGGCCGCCACCGGCGGCTCCGCCGGTTTCTGCTCGATGAGCGGGAGGTAGATGTGGAACGTCGTGCCGACGCCCGGCTCGCTGGTAACATCCACAAATCCGTTGTGCTGCGTCACGATCCCGTACACGATGGAGAGGCCCAGACCGGTCCCCTTCCCCACCTCCTTTGTGGTAAAGAACGGCTCGAAGATCCGCTCCACCGTCTCCCGGTCCATGCCGCAACCGGTATCGGAGACGGAGATCAACGCATAACGCCCCACCGTACCGTACCCGTGACGCCTGATGAATTCGTCGTCCAGCGATACCATCTCCGTCTCGATGGTGAGCCGCCCCCCCTCCAGGAGCGCGTCCCGCGCGTTGGTGGCGAGATTCATCAGGATCTGCTCGATCTGGACGCCGTCGGCGAGAACGGTCATTGCACCGCCGGCAAGCGCGGTCACCAGGTCGATATCCTCGCCGATGAGCCGCGACAGGAGCCGGTCCACCTTCTTCACGATACCGTTGACATCGACCGGCACCGGGTGGATCGGCTGCTTCCTGCTGTAGGCGAGGAGGCTCTTCGTCAGGCTCGAGGCGCGGTCCGCGGCGGCGATGAGCTGGCTCAAGAAGTGCTGCAGCGGGTCCGACGTCTCCAGTTTCATCTGTATCAGGTTGGCGTATCCGATGATCGCCGTCAGGATGTTGTTGAAATCGTGGGCGATGCCGCCGGACAGCGTGCCGATCGCCTCCATCTTCTGGGCCTGGCGGAGCTGCTGTTCAAGTATGCAGTGTTCGGTAATGTCGCGATAGCTGATCACCCTGCCGACGATCTCGTTCTCCACGACCTGCGGACGCGATACCCGTTCGAACACCCTGCCGTCCCGGAACTCCAGGATGTCGCGGGTCTCGTCGTCGGGTTTCAGGTATGCCTTTTCGGTCAATTCGATGAAGCGTGCCGGATCCTTCAGCTGGTCGAGGACCGACACCCGCATCTGCTTGTCGTCCCGGCTGGCGAGCACGGAGTCGGTAAACCGCCACATCTCCGTGAACCGCCGGTTGAAGATGACCGTCTCGCCGGACAGGTTCCGCACGAGGATGCCGTCGGCCGTGGACTCCAGGGCGGCGTTCAGCAGGGAGAGCGTGCCCTTCATCTCCTCCTGCGACTGCTTGCGCTCGGAGATCTCCTCCTTGGAGGCGATATAGTGGGTGATCGCCCCGGCGGCGTTTTTCATCGGGGCGATGAGCGCGTTCTCCCAGAACAGCTCGCCGTTCTTCTTCCGGTTGAGGAACTCGCCGTGCCATTCGTAGCCGGAGCGGAGCGTCTCCCACATCTTGCGGTAGTATGCCTGCGGCTTGTCGCCCCCCTTGAGGATGCGGGGGTTCTGCCCCAGCACTTCGTCCGGGGAATACCCGGTCGTCTGGGTGAACTTCCGGTTGACGTACTCGATGTTCCCCATCACGTCGGTGATGACCACCGTCGCCGGGCTCTGCTCCACCGCCTGGGAGAGCTTGCGCAGCTGTTCCTCGGTCCGCTTGCGGTCGGTGATATCCTCCAGCGTCTGGATCGCCCCGATCAGCTCGCCGCCACCGTTGCGGATCGGTGCCGCAGTGATCAGCAGGTACCGGTCCCTTCCCGCCTGCCGGGAAAACCACCCCTCCGAACAGACGCCGTCGGGAACCAGTTCGGAGGTGCCGGAGAGGCGGTAGTACCTGTCCAGCGCGGCAGCATCGCCATCGATGACGATATCGGCCAGACAGGGGCGATTCACCGGGTAGAACGCACGCCAGGTATCCGCCGTCCCCACCATCTCCGACGCCGGCACGCCGGTCAATTTCTCGCACGCCCGGTTCCAGATGAGCACCCGGTGGTTCGTATCCAGCACGAAGGTGGGAATGGTCGTATTCTGGACGAGGGTCTCGGAGAACTCCTTCTGATGGGCCAGTTCCGCCTCGGCCCGCTTCCGGTCGGTGATGTCGAAAAACGTCCCCACCAGCCCTCCCGGCGTACCGTCCGCCGCACTGTAGGTCGCCTTGTAGAACAGGACATCCCGGAGGGTCCCGTCGGCGTAGCGGGTCGTCGCCTCGTAGCTCTGCACGCCACCGCGCTCGAACAGCTCCCGATCGGCCCGGTAGTACACATCGGCCAGCTCCCGGGGGGCCAGATCATACACCCCCTTGCCGGCGATCTCCTCCCGGCCCATGCCGATATACCGCTCGAACGCCGCATTGCACCCCTGGTAGATCCCCGCCGCATCCTTGAAGAACATCGGATTGGGAAGCGCATCGATCAGCTCCTGGAGGAAGTGGACCTGTTCGCGCACCGTCCGGCTTTTCCCGTCCAGCCGGTCGAGCATCTGGTTGAAGGCGGCGGCGAGCGCCCCGATCTCGTCGTTCGACACGATGTCGATCGGGCGGCAGACGCCGCCGGGGCCGTCGGATACCCCCCGCACATGTTCGGTGAAGGCGACGAGCGGCCGGGTCAGGACCGACATGATGTACCAGGCGGCGGCGACGAACAGGACAAGGATCACCGGGAACGCCAGAAGAACTGTCCGCCAGGCGCGGGTCAGGGAGGCATACGCCTCGGACCGGGGGTAATTGGCCGCAAGCACCCAGCCGGTGGACTGCAGGCGGCCGCAGGAGACGACCATCGGAATTCCGCGGGGCGTGACGGTCTCCATCGACCCGATGAAGCCGGTCGACGACCGGGGAGCAAGCAGGTCGGTGACAGTGCCGTCGGCAGCGCTCCCCTTGCTCCGGCGGGGCGAGATGAGAAGCTTTCCCTGGGCGTTGTACAGGGTAAAGTAGCCGGTCCTGCCGATCCGCGTATCGGCCAGGGCGCCGAACACGTTCGACCGCATCAGATCGACGCTCCCACCGAGGACCGCCACGACCCGCCCCTTACCGTCGCGAACGGGCGCGGTGAACATGCAGACCGGGTTGTCCCGGTGCCGGGTAGAGAAGCACGGCTCGGAGATGACCGGCCTCCCCTTCGTAAAGGTCGTGCGGATGGCGTCGCTGCAGGCGGAGTCACTGAAGGTCTCGTCCGGTCGTCCCAGGGCTCCGGCAAGGAGGCGGCCCGACGGGAGCATGATGAAGAAACCGTCGTCGAATACGAGACGGGAATCGTCATGCGACGCCAGGAACTGCCGGGCACCCTGCCGATCGGCAAGCATCTCCGGCGTCACCATCCCCGCCAGGTTGATGACCCGGTCGTGGAACGAGGCGATCTTTCCGTCGAGCTCGCCGGCCATCGCCGTGACCAGCAGCTGCTGCTGGCGGGATATGGACCCCTTCAGCTGGTGTTCGAAGAACGAAAGGCCGGAAAACAGTACGAGCGACAGGAACAGCGCGACGAGAACCGCCATGGCGATGGAGAGTTTTGACTTGAGACTGACGATGGGAGCGGGTCCTTTTCAGTAGGTTAGCGGATATAATATCGAACGTCTTAATGAGATGGCAAGGGCATTATTGAACCACCGACGGAGGCGATGCGCATACACCCGGCAAGGAGGGGATACGGAACGGACCGTCAGCCAGCGGGTGCCGACGCGGTACCGGACGGTCCGATTCCGACCTTTTTTCGCTTTCCGCGCACTTGACGAGACAATGGGTGACACGTACGCTTTCCGAAAGGAGGTGCACCATGGCCGACCGTGCACTGAAGTCACACCCGCTCACGGGGACCATCCTGGATTCCCTGAACGACGGGCTCTACGTCTGCAACCTGGAACGCCGGATCACCTACTGGAGCAAGGCGGCGGAACGGATTACCGGCTGGAGTGCGGAGGAGATACTCGGACGCCGGTGCATGGACGATATCCTCCAGCATGTGGACAAGGACGGCCGCCACCTCTGCGGCGAAGAGTTCTGCCCCCTGTACCGCTGCATGGTCACCGGCCAGGCGAGCGCCTCTCCGGTCATCGTCTTCGGACGGACCAGAACGGGACAGCGCATCCCGATGACCGTTTCGGTTGCACCGCTCCACGACGGCAACGGTGAGGTGATCGGCGGCGTGGAGACGTTCCACGACTTCTCGGAGGCCTACGCGAACCTGGAACGGGCCGAGCGCATCCAGTCCCTTTCCATGGAACACGATCAACCGGTCGATGACCGGATCAGGTTCAACCCCTTTTACCGCCCGCACGACATGATCGGCGGCGACTATTTCGCCATCCGCCGGCTCGACGCCGACCGGTACGCCTTCTTCCTGGCCGACGTCATGGGTCACGGCGTCGCCGCCGCCCTCCACACCATGCACCTGAGTTCGCTCTGGTGCCGGTACTGCCACGAACTGGACCAGCCGGCACGGTTTGCCCGCTCCCTGAACCGGGAACTCTGCCGGATCGTCAGGGATGAATCATTCGCAACGGCGCTCTGCGGCGTACTGGATGTGGCCGCGCGGACCATCCGTTTCGCCTCGGCCGGCGGCCCGCCGATCGTCCGGTTCCGCCCCGACGGCCAGGCCGGACAGTTCGCGGCGACGGGACTGCCGTTCGGCATGATCGACAGTGCCGCATACGATGAAGGGGAATTCCGGTACGAGGCGGGCGACTCCCTGCTGATGTTCACCGACGGCGCCATCGAGATCGACAGCGCCGACGGCCGCATGCTGGGAGCGGACGGGCTTGTCGGCATCCTGCAAAGCCTTGGCTATCCCCGTGCCGGCATCGAAATGCGGTCGCTGGAAGAGGCGCTCCTGGCCCACTCCAACGCCATACGGCTGGACGACGACCTCACCCTGCTGGAATTCCGGCTTTTGTAACCCCGGGGGAGCGGCCGCCGGCACCATCGACCGCGTGCAATCGCCGTATCCCCGCCGATCGCCCACCACACGTTAAGCGCCCATCCCCGCGTGCCGCAGCAGGTGCGGGAAGCGGTGACGGATGTAGTGCTCGGAACGGCGGGAACGGTGGACGGCAGAAGGCTTGCCGCCGTCAGGATGGCGGCACCGGTCGCAGCGGACCACGACCGGGACTACCGTCCCCTGCAGGAGATAGAGATCCTCAACTTCACGCACTGGGAGGAGTAGCATGTCCCGTGGCGCCTTCCACCTCAAGACCCGCCTGCTGCTCCTCGTCTCGTCCATGCTGCTCGTCACCGGGGCGCTCTCCGGCTGGATAACCGCCCGGCTCGAATCGGACCGGCTCATCGCATCCATGCGCGCCAGCACCGCGGTCCTGACCGCGAACGTTGCGACGGACTGCGCCCGCTACCTCGTGCTGGAGGACTACGCGGAACTGGAGGCATACCTCCTCAAGACGGCGGAACTCCCCGACATCCGCACGATCCAGGTGAGCGGTCCCGACGGCATGCTCCTCGGGGAGATCGTACACGAGCAGGGCCGACCTCCCCGAGCCAATCAGGTGGTCGACCGCATTACTCCGCCACGTCTCCGCGCGGCGACCGTCACCGTTACCGACGGTCTCATGATCGTCTGGCAGCCGGTCGAGGCGGGCGATCTGCTGGGGTGGGTACGGGTCGCCTACGACCTGTCCGCCATTCACGAGGCACAGCACGCTACCTGGGTGCACAGCCTCCTCCTCTCGCTCGTCTGGGTGATCCTGAGCGCCGTCCTGATCCTCATCGCCCTGCGCCCCATGGTACGGGCAATCGGCGCGCTCTCGTCGTTCGCCCGGCGGCTCGATGAGCACAAGGGGGAACAGATCGCCGTCGAGCACCGGTCCATCGAGATGGAGGAGCTGTGCGAGTCGCTGAACTATGCCTCCCGGCGGCTCTACGCCGCGGAGCAGCAGTTGATAAACGAACAGAGACTGCTGCACGAAAGCGAGACGATGTACCGTTCGCTCTTCATGGCCACGGCGGGTGGGGTCGTGTTCCAGGCGGCCGGCGGCAAGATCACCGCGGTCAACCCCGCGGCCGAACGGATCGTGGGACGGACGGCCGCACAGATGCTGGAACAGCTGCCGGAAGATCGGCCGTGGAGCGCGATCCATGAGGACGGCAGTCCGTTTCCCGCCGAAGAGCAGCCGGCCATGGTCACCCTGCGCACGGGGAAGCCGCAATACGATGTCATCGTGGGAATCCACCGGCCGGACGGCAGTCTGGTCTGGGTCTCCATCAACTCCCAGCCGCTTGTCGCCGACGGGGAGACCGCGCCGTACGCGGTGGTTACGACCTTCCACGACATCACCGAACTGAAGCGCGCCGAGCAGGCGATGCGCGGCCTCAATCGGGAGCTGCGGGCCATCAGCAACTGCAACCAGCTCCTTTTGCGGGCGGTGGACGAAAAGACCCTGCTCGACAACATCTGCCGCATCGTCTGCGACGAGGCCGGCTACCGCATGGCCTGGGTGGGTTTTACCGAAAACGACGAACAGCGGGCCACCCGTCCCGTCGCCTGGGCCGGGGGCGAGGAGGGGTACCTCGCCCTGGCCGGGCTCACCTGGTCCGACACGGAACGGGGGCGCGGCCCCAGCGGCATCGCCATCCGGACCGGAACGAGCTCAGCCATCCAGGATTTCACCATCGACCCTCTGGCGGAACCGTGGCGCGACAGCGCCCTGGAGCGCGGTTTCCGCTCCTGCATCGCCCTGCCGCTCAAGGACGAAAGCGGTGCCAGCTTCGGTGTTCTCTGCATCTACTCCGCATTCCCGGATGCGTTCACTCCGGACGAGGTTCGGCTTCTGGAAGAGCTGGCCGGCAACCTGGCGTTCGGGATCAGTGTCCTGCGCGCCCGGACCGAGAGGCTGCAGGCGATAACGGAACTGCGCCAGTCCGAAGCGAAGTTTTCCGCCGCCTTCCACGCCTCCCCGGACCTGATGGCCGTCACCCGGGTCGCCGACGGCAAGATCCTCGAGGTGAACGAGGCATACACCCGACTGCTCGGCTACACCCGTGACGAATCGCTCGGCCGGACCACGTCCGAACTCTCCATCTGGGGGGACCAGGCCGATCGGCAGAGGTTCATCGTCCGTCTGGCGACTACCGGCCAGGTCGACGAATTCGAGGTTAGGCTCCGGCGCAGGGACGGCACCGTCATCACCTGCATCGACTCCGCCCGGACCGTCGTGTTCGGCGGCGAAAGATGCATCCTCTCGGTGGTCCACGACATCTCGGAACGGAAGCGGGCGGAGGAAGAGCTGCAGCGGATCAGGGACCACCTGGCCAGCATCATCGACTCCATGCCCGCGATCCTCGTGGGGATGGACCGCAACGGGACCGTCACCCAGTGGAACCGGGTCGCCGCGCACCGCACGGGGGTCGCGACGGACCAGGCGATCGGCAGGCAGATCGACGCACTGCTCCCCGATTTCTTCCCCGGCATCGAGTCGCTGCGGGCGCAGATCACGGCCCGGCTGCCGGTATCGCTGAACAGGCTGACCCTCCTGAAGGACGGCGAACGGCGCGTGTACGACCTGATGCTCTACCCGCTGATCACCGGCGGCAGAGAGGAGGCGGTGGTCCGGATCGAGGATGTGACCGAAGAGACCCGCATGCAGGAGCTGATGATCCAGACGGAGAAGATGATGTCGGTGGGGGGGCTCGCCGCCGGCATGGCCCACGAGATCAACAACCCCCTCGGCATCATCAGCCAGGCGGCCCAGAACATCGAACGCCGCCTGCGGGAGGACCTCCCCGGTAACCGGGAGGCGGCCGCACAGCTCGGCATCGACCTGGAGCGTCTGCGGCGGTACTACACCACCCGCCAGATCGACCGGTTCATCGAGAGCATCCGCATTGCCACGACCCGGGCGACCAGGATCGTCACCAACATGCTCCAGTTCAGCCGGCAGAGCAGCCCGGTCGTCCAGACCGTCCAGCTCCCCGAACTGATGGACCAGGCGGTGGAGCTGGCCGCCAACGACTACGACCTGAAAAAAAGGTTCGACTTCCGCAGCATCGGGATCGTGCGGGAGTTCGAGCCGTCCCTGCCGCCGGTGCCGGTGGTGGCGGTGGAGATCGAGCAGGTGCTCCTGAACCTGCTCAAGAACGCCGCCCAGGCGATGGCCGCCAATCCGCCGGACCGGAAACCGCGCATCGCCCTGCGGCTT